>NZ_JACCDE010000001.1 GCF_013415125.1 Vreelandella glaciei
TCGCGCCCAATAATGCGATCCACCGCACGCTTCCATAAATACCCGACAGGCCGGTTGGCGGCGCATAAAATCCAAGACCTGATGCCGTTTAAGCTCTTTGTTGACCTGAACACGCGGGCGGTGAGTGTCGACAACACACACTTGAAAAACACGCTTTGCCAGATCAATACCGATTATCTTATGCTTGTTCATGACTCTTCCCCTCCGCATTGATGTGGTTCAACTATCAATGTAGCTCGCTGAAGCTTCGAGAGGGGAGGAGTCCCTTTCATTGAGCGCAGCGCGGCAATCTCGCTTTTGTCATTGCGAGCGCAGCGCGGCAATCTCAGAGTTAGTGCCACCGCCGGTATGAGATTGCTTCGCTTCGCTCGCAATGACCAGGGGGTGGAGTTTATTCGGCGTTAGGGAAAAACAGCTGCTGGCCATCTACCTCAAAATCCGCAATCGCTTGCTGGCCTTTATCGGAAACCAGCCACTCGTGCCACTGGGCGGCGAGGTCGTGCTTCAAGTGCGGGTGACGCTCTGCCGAGAGCAATAGGCTGCCATACTGATTAAACAGTGCTTCATCGCCTTCAAACAGCAGGGTTAAGTCTTGCGGATTGTCAAAGGCGACCCAGGTGGCGCGATCGGTAAACGTATAGGCGTCCATGCCCGCGGCGGTATTCAACGTAGGGCCCATGCCGCTGCCCAGCTCGCGGTACCACTCACCCTGTGGCGTGACCCCAGCATCTTCCCACAAACGGAGTTCAGCGCGGTTGGTGCCACTGTCATCGCCGCGCGAAGCAAAGGGGGACTCGCTTTCCGCTATACGCTGCATGGCGTCGATTACGTTTTCGCTGTCACTGATACCCGCCGGGTCATCACTCGGCCCAACAATAACGAAATCGTTATACATCACATTGAGGCGTTCAGTAGCATAGCCCTCCGCTACAAACTTCTCTTCACCGGCAGTGTCATGCACTAAAAGGCTATCGGCATCACCACGGCGACCTATTTCAAACGCTTGGCCGGTACCGACAGCCACCACGCGAACCTCAATGCCCGTCTCTTCGGTGAAGGTGGGGATGATCGTGTCGAACAAGCCTGAATTTTCAGTCGAGGTGGTGGACGCCAGGGTAATGTAATCATCGGCCGCCATCAGTATGCCGCTAAAGGTCACACCCAGGGCGCCTGCCGTTATCAATGCGGTGGCTTTCTTCATTTTATTGCTCCTTGCTCATTTTTTGATTAGTCACAGAGTTCACGCCTTTCGGAGTTACCAAACCAGCTCGCCCCGAATAAATGCCCCTGCCTCAGATGAAGAGGGGGCAGTAAAAAAATCATTGGCTGGGGTATGTTCGAGTAATTCGCCGTTATGCAAAAACAGCACGTCGTTGGCTAAGCGACGCGCTTGATGAAGATCATGGGTAGTCATCACGATACGGGTGCCGCTGTGATGGAACTCAAGAACCGCATCTTCAACTGCTTTGATAGCCGCCGGGTCGAGTGCCGAGGTGGGTTCGTCTAAAAAAAGCACTTGCGGATTGAGCAGCCATGCTCGCGCCAGCGCTAAGCGCTGCTGCTCACCGCCGGAAAGCACTCGCGCAGGCCGTTTGGCGAGGTGCGCTAAACCAAACTTTTCAAGGGCACTCATCGCCTGAGCTTTTCGAGGTAATGCTTTCAGTTCTGGTCGTGCCGCTTTGTTGATCGCTAACACATAGGTCAGGTTATCCAGCGCTGAGCGACGCAGTAACACGGGACGCTGGAAAACCATGGCTTGTGCAGGCTGTGCGCCTTGCCAGCGAACGGTGCCGCTAGTAGGCGTTAACAGGCCGTGGGCTAAGCGCATGAGCAGACTTTTGCCCGCACCGTTAGGGCCCATAATTAGCGTACGCTGGCAGCCTACTAGGCGCAGCGACGTCGGCTTAAGCAGCGTATGGCCACGATGGATAAAGCCCACGCTGTCGAGCTCGAGAGTGGCGACGGGGGGCATATGATGTGCGTTCATCCCAACCGCCTTTTCGCCGTTTCGCCGATCATATGGGCAATCGCGTTAATCATGGTGACCAGGGCGAGCAAAATGATCCCTAAACCTAGCGCCATGGGGAGGTTGCCCTTGCTGGTTTCCAGCACAATGCTGGTGGTCATCACGCGGGTCACACCATCGATATTGCCACCCACAATCATTACCGCGCCCACCTCGGCGCTGGCGCGGCCAAAGCCCGCCAGTATCACTGTTAACAGTCCAAAACGCGCATCCCACAGCAGAGTGGGGATCATACGGAGGCGCGTTAGCCCTAGTGAGTTCAACTGCTCTGCATACTCGCCGTGAAGCGCTTCCACCTGCTGGCGGGTAAGGGCGGCGATGATCGGTAGTACCAAAATCACTTGAGCGATCACCATGGCCGTAGGGGTGAACAGCAGCCCCCATTCACCTAGGGGGCCTGCGCGTGAAAGCAGTAGGTAAACGCAAAGCCCTGCGACCACTGGCGGCAAGCCCATGAGCGCATTAAGGGCGACAATGACGACGTTACGTCCGGGAAAACGCCATAGCGCCAGCGCAGCGCCTAATGGTAGGGCTATCAGGCTGGCAATCATCACCGCCATAAGCGACACCTGCAGCGAAAGCATCACGATGTCGATTAATGCGCTATCCATGCTCAGGATCAGGGTAAGGGCGGTACTAAAGGCGTTGTCACTGGTCAGCATTGAGCGTTGGTATCATTTTGTATGTGAACTGTGGTGAGAAAACGACTGTACGAGAATTGGCATGATGTATCTAAAAGTGACTTAATGCACTCTGTGCTGGAATAGATGCAGTTCTATGCAGTTAAACTACGAAAATTGCCGTTTGTATTTGTGCAGTGAGGTTTCCTTTCTATGTCTGAACGACATGCTTACCTGACCACGGCAGAGGTCGCCGACTACTTGCGCCTAAAAGAGCGCAAGGTGTATGACTTGGTGCGCCAAGGCCAGATCCCGTGTAGTCGGGTCACGGGAAAGCTGCTGTTTCCCCGCCAGCAAATTGACCTATGGGTGTTGAACCATTTGGAAGGGGATCAGGCGCAGCGTTTATCAGTACCGCTAGTGGTCGCGGGTAGTCAGGATCCACTGCTTGAGTGGGCTATTCGAGAAAGCGGCTCTGATTTGGCAATGCTCTGCCAAGGCAGTGGCGACGGTGTGCGGCGGTTGCTCGATGGCAAGGCGATGCTGGCGGGTATTCATCTGCTGGATGCGACCACTCAGCGCTACAACGAACCCGGCGCACTCGGTTTAAGCGGTATGCGTGATCTGTTGATAGTGCACTGGGCTAAGCGCCGCCAGGGGCTGCTATTGCCAGCCGACAACCCGCTGAAGATTGCCGGGCTGGGTGATTTAAAACGAACCGATGTCCGCGTAGCGCATCGCCAACCCGACGCGGGAGCAGCAAGACTGCTGAGCTGTTTGCTACAGCAAGCGGGAGTAGAGAGCTCGACGCTTAACTGGGCGCCACACGCTTCCTTAAGTGAAGATGACTTGGCACTCAGCATTGGTCAGGGCGAAGCGGATGTAGGCTTGGGCGTGGAAGCCGCCGCCCATCGCCAGCAACTGGGCTTTATTCCACTTTGCGAGGAGCCGTTTGATTTAATTATGCAGCGGCGCAGCTATTTCGAACCTGCCGTACAGCAGCTGATGGCGTTTGCTCAACAAGCCCGTTTCGCAGAGCGTTCAATACAGTTGGGTGGTTATACTATTGCTGAGACAGGCAAGATTGTACATAACGCCTAGCGTCCCCGATAGCCTTGATTGATTAGCAGGGTAGCTTGACGCTGTTACTATATGCGCCACAATAGTGAGGCGTTACTGACGCAAATCATCACGAAAAGGAGAGCATGATGAAACAAGCACTGAATGGTAAACGAGTAGCTATTTTAGCCGCCGCTGGTTTTGAAGAGTCTGAGTTGAGCGTGCCGCGTGCCGCCTTACAGAAAGAGGGCGTAGAGGTTCACATTGTAACGCCTGATGGTAAGGGCATTCGTGCTTGGGCGGAAACCGAGTGGGGCGATACCTACGAGGCAGATAAAGCCCTTGCCGATGTCAATGAATCTGACTACCACGCGTTGGTTCTGCCCGGTGGCTTATTCAATCCCGACGAACTGCGCACTAACGATGAAGCGTTGAGCTTCGTAAAAGCGTTTTTCCAGGCAGGCAAGCCTGTCGCCGCTATTTGCCATGCTCCATGGATTTTAATTAACGCAGGCGTAGTTGAAGGGCGTCGTATGACTTCTGTTCCTAGCGTTGCACAAGACCTTCTTAATGCTGGCGCTGAATGGGTGGATGAGCCCGTCGTTGTCGACAGTGGCCTTGTAACCAGCCGTACGCCAAAAGACTTGGATGCCTTTAATGCCAAGTTACTCGAAGAATTGCAGGAAGGTCGTCACTCCGGTCAGCACGCTTGATGGGGCTATTGCGTCAGTGGGCAAGCTTTGCCAAAAGGCTTGTCCACGTTATTTCCAAACCCATTAAAGGAGACAGTAGCCGTGGGGGGATGGTAGTCCATCCTTATCGCGGCTATGGTTCCCAGAATGAAATATTTGTCATGGGCAGGGTTTTTCGTCAAGCCGCGCTGGGTCGCGCGATTCCCCGCCATGGCATGTTGCGCGATACGGCTGACGTCGCGCGGCGCATTTTTCGCCGCGGGCTTGCCGATGCGCAGGTAGAGGTTCGAATTGGTGATAATCAGCTCTGTGTCAGCACCGATCGCGATGGCTATTTCGATGTCCATTTGCCGATCAGTCATACCTTGCCGATAGATGTCTCCTGGCACCGCGCTGATATTTTGGTACACCGTGCGGACCAAACGACGGTGCGTACTCATGTAGAAGTCTACGTGCCACCACCAGAAGCGGATTTGCTGGTGATTAGCGATATCGATGACACCGTTATGTTTACCGGTGTGGCAGAGAAGCTCAAAATGCTTTATCGCCTATTTGTCAAAAAACCCCACCGCCGCACCGCTTTCCCTGGCGTCGCATCGCTTTATCAAGCGTTGCACCGAGGCGTTAGTGAGCGTGCAGAACGGCCTATTTTATATGTCTCGCGTGGGCCGTGGGCGATTTACGAAATGCTCGAAACGTTTTTTCAGATCAATCGTATTCCTGTTGGACCAATACTCTTCTTGCGCGAATGGGGGATCTCCTGGCGTCGTCCCTGGCCACGGCGTGCTGAAGAGCATAAGCGTGATTTGATCGACCGTATGCTTACCCTCTACCACGATATGCCGTGTATACTCATCGGCGATAGCGGCCAGCACGATCCAGAAGTGTATATCGAAATCGTCAAAGCCTACCCAAATCGCATTAAAGCTATCTATATTCGGCGAGTGGATAAAAATTCTAAAAGGGAAGCGGCTATTCAACGACTGCGCGATGAGTTGGTCGGCACTCAATGTGATTTGGTGCTTGCGGTAGATAGCATTCTGATTGCTGAACATGCTCACGCCCAGGGCGATATTTCCATTCATGGTTTGCAGGCAGTCAAGCGCGATGTGGAAGAACACCGCAATAATCCCGCCTAAAAACCATCCAGCCTAACAACCTGTCCGCCTAACGCTGTTGCCAAGCCAGCCACCATGGTAAAAGCTACCCTTCGAAGAAGTGTGTTTAACGACGGCTTTTTTAGACGGTTGTTCGTACAAAGCTTTTTGTAGACAGGAACTGCCATGGTTATTCTACTGATCATTTTTGCGCTGGCTGTTTTTGTGCTCCCTAATATCTGGGCCAAGTGGGTGCTTAAGCGCTACACAAAGGGCCGTGACGATTATCCCGGCACAGGAGCCGAACTTGCCGATCATTTGCTACGCCGCCTGGGTGTGGAGGGCGCTAGCGTGGAGCGCACGGAGTTTGGTGACCATTACGATCCTGAAACACGCTGCGTGCGGCTTTCCCCGGATAACTACGATGGACGTTCGCTCACCGCCGTCACCGTGGCTGCCCATGAAGTGGGGCATGCCATTCAGCATTTTCAGGGGTATGCGCCACTAATAGCGCGCAGCCGGTTAGTCGGCGTGGCTCAAAAAGCCGAAAAACTTGGTGCTCTACTGATGATGGCCGCGCCGTTTCTATTTTTATTAACACGCCTGCCGGGAGGCTTGGCAATCGTGATTGCCATGGCGGTGATCAGCTTTGGTACCGCCGCCGTGGTGCACTTAGTAACGTTACCGGTGGAGTTCGATGCCAGTTTCAATCGAGCGCTACCGCTGTTGAAAGAGTACGTGCCACCTGCCGACATGGCAGGCGCAAGACACGTACTCACCGCCTGCGCGTTTACCTATGTGGCCGCCTCACTCGCTAGCGTGATGAACCTGGGCCGTTGGCTGGTGATTTTGCGAAGGTAGGTAACGATACTCCTCATTACTCCTGTAACGCTGATTCAAACTCCTGACCCAGGACCGCGTCCGGCGGCACTGTCGGTGATGGCCGTCAGTAGCGTATCGGCGCGCTGCGCGAGGCCATCGCGGGAAAGCCTGGCCCGGTCGCGGGCGGCATCACTGCCGAGCTGTCCGGCATTAGCATCCACGTTGAGCAGCACGCTGTGCAGTGCGGCATGAATCAATCGCGCCCCGGCGTGCGCATCACTAACAAACTGCTGCTCGATATGTTCCCCCGCCTGCTGCGTCAGTGCCAGCGCCGCCTCACACAGCTGCGCTGTTTTCAGCGGCACTTCGACGGCAGTTTGGGCCGCCGCATGAATAGCGTCATGACGCCCTTCATCCTCCTTATCGCGGCCGACGGCTGCCATAAACGCCTCAAAGGCAGCCACATCTTCCTGTGCCAGCGGCGCCAGTTGCTGCTTAAGCGACGCCCCTTCATCGATCAACGCTTGGCGCGGCGCCGTGGCATCAGGATGCTGGCTCAGATGCAGCCCCTTGAGCACGAGTGCCAGGCCCAGGTCGGCACTGACCACGGCCACAGCACCGCAGCCGGGCATCGGCTCGCGGGCGACGGTGTCACGAAAATCGCTCAGGCTTAGCTCCCAGAGTGGCGCTGCGTTATCCGACATGGCGTCCTTTCCTCTTGGATGGTGGTGGCGTGTGCTGCACGCCCGTTCCTACACAGCATAGTGAACGGCGCACTCACACGCATCAGCAATACATGGCGTCTCTCGCAACGTACGGCGAAGCGCCCGGAGAATCAGTCCACCGAGCACCAGCCCCACCAGCATGTTAATCAGCCCGGCTTATTGGCCAAAATCACCGCGCGACGTGGTGCGGGGTAGCCTTCAATGGTGCGCGTACGGTTGTTAGGATCAAGAAAATCCGCCAGTGATTGGTAGGCCATCCACGCTGTTGAACGCTGTTCTTCCAGGGTGGTGACCGCTTCATCGACCACGCGGACGTTGATAAAGCCGCAGCGTTCCAGCCAGTGGCAGAGCGCTTTGGAAGAGGGCAGGAAGTAGACATTGGGCATGGCGGCGTAACGCTCGCCGGGCACGAATACCGTCTGCTCGTCTCCCTCGACCACCAGGGTCTCCAGCACCAGCTCGCCGCCCGGCGCCAGCGCCGCTTTTAACTGTTGAAGATGCTCCAGGGGCGCAGGGCGATGATAGAGCACGCCCATGGAAAACACTGTATCGAAAAAACCGAGGTTCTCCGGTACATCCTCAATGCCCACCGGCAAAAACTGCGTTCTGCCGCCATCGGCATCGCCGACGAAGTGGCGTACCGCCTGAAACTGCCAGTAGAAGCGCGGTGAGGGGTCGATCACCAACACAAAAGCAGCCTCAGCCCCCGTCATCCGCCAGGCGTGGTAACCGCTGCCACCACCGACATCGAGCACCTTACGATATTTTAGCGGTGCCAAGTGCGGGGCCACTCTTTGCCATTTCCAGTCCGAGCGCCATTCGGTATCAATATGAATGCCGCCTAGTTGAAAAGGGCCTTTCCGCCAGGGGGCGAGCTTTCGAAGCAGGTTAAAGCACTGCCGCTGCTGGCTATCGCTAAGGTCGAGATCAACGGTAATAGTGTCGCTGTTTAAGTCCACTTTTCGCTCAGCGGGTAGCTTGGGCAGTTTAGCGACGGCTTTTTCCCAGGCGGACAGATCGCCGTGGCGATTGCGGTCAAGCCCATGGGCTAACTGCTCGGGAAGTCTGGCGAGCCAAACGGTGAGCGATGGGTTAAGAACGGCTTGATCCAGAAACGCTTGATAGAGGGCGCGTTGGTCGTCGGGTAGCGGCACCTCACCCCTCCTTAAAGGCAATGACGGAAGCGAAATTCAAGTATTGGAACCACGTCATCGAGCGGGGAAACCCCGCCTGTTTCAAACGAACGTGGAGTGCGTCCAAGGTGTCTGGCACTAGCACATTCTCAAGAGCGGTGCGCTTCTGGCTGATTTCCAGGTCGCTGTAGCCATTGGCGCGTTTGAAATCGTGGTAGCGCTCAACCCGCCAAGCGTTGTCGCGCTCATCCGCATCCACGGTTTTTTCAGAGAGAATCAGTACGCCTCCGGGCTCCAGCGCTGCATAGAGCCGCGACAATAGGGCGTCGCGGTCCGAGGCGGGTAGAAACTGCAGCGTAAAATTGAGAATGATCATGCCCGAAGGTGCATACTCCAGAGTACGGATATCGGCTTCTTCTACCTGCATAGCGTACGCTGGGCATTCGTCAGTAAAGGTCTGTCGTGCCTGGGTGACCATGGCCGGGGAGAGATCAACGCCCGTATAGCGAAAGGCATCCGATGCTAACGCCCCTGCAAGCGCAAGGCCTGAAGCGCCCAGCGAGCAGCCCAAATCATACACATGGGCGCCGTGGCGCAAATGGCGCTGGGCAATGAGACTCAGCATGCCCAGAATTTGTCCGTAACCAGGCACCGAGCGGCGAATCATATCAGGGAAGCACGCAACCACTTTTTCATCGAAAGAGAAGCGCGCTACCCGGTCAAGGGGTGTCGAAAAGATAGCGTCACGGTAAGATGCATCACTCATGGGCAAGCCGGAATCATGGGAAAGGCGTATTAGTTTACGCGCCCTGAATTAACGAGAACAGGCCTGGTTAGAATAGTCTTGGTTAGGATAGGCCTGGTTAGAATAGATTCCTGCTGCAAGGATCGACGCCACTGGAGATGCCATATGGCCTCAGCATCAAGCGCTACCCCCGATACATTACCCGCATGGCAGACGTTGAAGCATCACGCTGAAACGCTGCAGCACGTTCACTTGAAAACGCTGTTTGGCACCGAGCCTTCCCGTTGGGAAAGCTTTACTCGCCAGGTGGCAGGCTTAACGCTGGATCTCTCCAAGCAGCGCTGGGATGACGACACGCTCGAGCATCTGTTTACCCTGGCCAGCGAAGCGGGCGTTCCCTCTGCCATTGAGGCACTGCTGAGCGGTAAGCGGGTGAACGTCAGCGAAAACCGCCCAGCGCTACACACCGCTTTGCGTTTACCCGCCGATGCGACGCTTGACGTTGAGGGAGAAGATATCGTCGCCGCCGTGCACGAAAGCCTTGCTCAAATGGAGTGCTTGGTGAGCCGTTTGCACGCCGGGCAGTGGCGCGGGGCCACCGGCAAGCCAATTCGTCATGTGGTTAACCTAGGTGTCGGCGGCTCTGACCTTGGGCCGTTAATGGTTACCCATGCGTTAACCGATTTTCGACCCAAAGATATTCATCCAGTCGAAGTGCACTTTGCCTCGACCATGGATGGCTCGCAGTTAGCGGATTATTTGAGCCGGTTAAACCCTGAAACGACCATCTTTGTACTGTCGTCTAAATCGTTTACGACTATCGATACGCTCTCCAACGCCAACACGGCTCGCGAGTGGCTGGTGAGCCGTTTAACCCAACATGGCGCGACGCCGATTAGCGCTGAATTAGTGGTTCGTCAGCATTTCATTGGTGTTTCGGCTAGTCCGGACAAAATGACGGAGTGGGGCATCACTCCCGATCACCAGTTAACCTTCTGGGAGTGGGTGGGCGGTCGCTACTCGCTTTGGGGCACGATTGGTTTACCGATTGCGTTAGTGGTGGGGATGAAAAATTTCCGCGAATTCCTGGCGGGCGCCCACGCCATGGATCGGCACTTTTCTGAAGCGCCCATGGAAGATAATTTGCCTGTTCTGCTTGGTTTGGCAGGTATCTGGAACGTCAATTTTCTGGATATCCGCGCGCACTCTATTCTGCCCTACGATGGGCGTTTGGAGTATTTTGCCGCTTACCTTGAACAACTGGAGATGGAGTCCAACGGCAAGTCAGTGACTCGCCAAGGTCAACCCGTTAACTACTCTACCTGCCCGGTGCTTTGGGGGCAGCTGGGGCCCAATGCGCAGCATGCGTTTTATCAATTACTGCATCAGGGCACTCAATCGGTCGTGTGCGATTTTATAGCGCCGCTGAAGCGCTATGACGAAGTAGAAGATGCGGATACCCGTCACCACCTTAAAGCCCAGCACCGCTTGTCGCTGGCGAACTGCTTTGCCCAGTCCCGCGTTCTTATGCTTGGCGACGATGCCTTGGAAGATGACGGCCCGCGGCCCGAGCATAAGCGCTACCGTGGCAACCAGCCTTCAACCACGGTGCTGCTTGACCAATTGACGCCCGCTACCCTGGGTTCGCTTATCGCGCTATATGAGCACAAAGTGTTTGTTCAGGCGGTGATTTGGGATATCAACCCGTTTGATCAGTGGGGCGTTGAGCTAGGTAAGCAGATCGCCACGGACACCCAAAAGATTATCGACCATCAGGGCGATCTATCGCGGATGGATGCCTCCAGCCGTGGATTGATAGAAGCATTTTGGGCCGCTGAGCAAGAGTGATAAAGAGTCGTCATTAGAGGGGGCCATACCCAGGCCCCTGATAATAAGCATGGCTAGATATACAGCTTTTTGCTTTTCCGCTATCCTGTGGCTCTTTGTAAACTGCTGAACTCTATTTTTAACGTCTGCTTTTAACCACTGACTTAACGCCCAGCGAGGCTGCCAGCACTATTTTTTCAGGAATCGACGTTACATGACCCAGTTTGATGCCTCTCAGTACGGCGCGAGTTCCATCGAAGTCCTGTCCGGGCTTGAGCCGGTACGTAAGCGTCCCGGTATGTATACCGACACCACACGCCCCAATCACTTAGCCCAGGAAGTCATCGATAACAGCGTCGATGAAGCGCTGGCAGGGCACGCCACCGAGATCCACGTCGTGCTGCATAGCGATGGCGGGATCGAAGTGCAGGACAACGGCCGGGGGATGCCGATCGACCTGCACCCAGAACACGGCGTCTCAGGCGTTGAACTGATATTTACCAAGCTACACTCGGGTGGCAAGTTCTCCTCCACGAGCTACCGCTTCTCGGGCGGCCTGCATGGGGTAGGTGTGTCGGTGGTTAACGCGCTGTCGCGTCGGTTAGATGTCGAAGTCACCCGCGATGGCGCACGCCATGCCATGGCCTTCGAATTCGGCGAGAAAGTCGAAGAGCTGCATGAGATTGGCAAAGCCCCCAAGCGAGCGAGCGGTACTCTGGTGCGCTTCTGGCCAGATGAGAGCTACTTCGATAGTCCCAAGCTCGCGCTAACCCGGCTCAAACACCTGCTACGTGCGAAAGCGGTACTCTGCCCCGGCTTGAAAGTCACGCTGGTAGAACCTGACGGTACCTCGACCGAATGGGAGTTCGCCGATGGTTTGCGCGACTATCTGGTCGAAGCTACCGACGGTTACGAAGTGCTGCCGGCGGAGCCGTTTGTCGGCCACTTCAATGACGACGAGCACGGCGTAGACTGGGCGATTCAGTGGTTACCCGAAGGCGGAGAAGCGCTGCTGGAGAGCTACGTTAACCTGATTCCCACGCCGCAGGGCGGCACTCACGTGAACGGCTTTCGTTCCGGATTGCTGGACGCGCTGCGCGAGTTCTGCGAATACCGCAACCTGTTGCCCCGGGGCATTAAACTCACCGCCGATGACCTCTGGGAGCGTACCTCCTTTGTGCTCTCGGTCAAAATGCTCGACCCACAGTTTGCCGGGCAAACTAAAGAGCGGCTCTCGTCTCGAACCATCGCCGGTTTTGTTTCTGGCGTCGTTAAGGACGCTTTCTCGCTGTGGCTGAACCACCACGTGGATCAGGCCGAAGCGATTGCCGAGCTGGTGATCAGCGCGGCGCAAAACCGCCAGAAAAAAGCCAAAAAAGTCGCCCGTAAAAAGGTGACTTCCGGCCCGGCGTTGCCCGGTAAACTGGCAGACTGCTCCGGCCAAGACCCTGCCCAGAGCGAGCTGTTTTTGGTCGAAGGAGACTCGGCGGGCGGCAGTGCCAAGCAGGCGCGTAACCGCGAAACCCAGGCGATATTGCCGCTGCGCGGTAAGATCCTGAATACCTGGGAGGTGGAGACCCACGATATCTACGGCTCTCAGGAGGTTCACGATATCGCGGTCGCCATTGGCGCCGACCCCGGCAGCGCCGATCTGGAAAAACTGCGCTACCACAAGATCTGTATTCTTGCCGATGCCGACTCCGACGGCCTGCACATCGCTACGCTGCTGTGCGCGCTGTTTGTGCGCCACTTCCCGAGCTTGGTCGACGCAGGGCATGTCTATGTCGCGATGCCACCGCTTTACCGCATCGATCTTGGCAAAGAAGTGCACTACGCCCTGGATGAGAGCGAAAAAGCCGCCATTCTCAAGCAACTGGCCAACAAACGCGGCACGCCTAACGTTCAGCGCTTTAAAGGCCTGGGTGAAATGAGCCCGCTACAACTGCGTGAAACCACCATGTCGACGGAAACCCGGCGCCTGGTGCAGCTCACCCTGACGGAGGGCGACGGCACCATGGAAATGATGGATATGCTGCTGGCTAAAAAACGCGCCGGTGACCGCAAAAAGTGGCTGGAAGATTACGGCAACCTCGCAGACATTGAGGTATAACCCCCGATGACCATGGATATTCAAGTAGCGGAGGGTGACGTCGAACGTCTCTCCCTGCGCGACTACACCGAAAAAGCGTACCTCGACTACTCGATGTACGTCATTCTCGACCGCGCCTTACCCAATATCGGCGACGGTATGAAACCCGTGCAGCGGCGGATTATTTACGCCATGCGCGAGCTGGCGCTGCATGCCAACGCCAAGTATAAAAAGTCGGCGCGTACCGTCGGTGACGTACTGGGTAAATTTCACCCCCATGGCGATAGCGCCTGCTACGAAGCCATGGTGTTGATGGCGCAGCCGTTTAGCTACCGCTACCCTCTAGTGGATGGTCAAGGCAACTGGGGTAGCCCCGACGATCCCAAATCCTTCGCCGCCATGCGCTACACCGAGGCCAAGCTTTCCAAGTTTGCCGAAGTGCTACTGGGTGAACTCGGCCAAGGCACCGTCGATTGGGCGCCCAACTTCGATGGCACCATGCAGGAGCCGCTGGTACTGCCTGCAAAGTTACCCCATGTGCTGCTCAATGGCGGTACCGGGATTGCCGTCGGCATGGCCACCGATATTCCGCCGCACAATGTGTCGGAAGTCGTCGAAGCCACCTGCCACCTGTTGCGCAACCCCAAGGCGACCACTGCCGATTTAATGGAATTCGTGCCTGCACCGGATTTCCCTACCGATGCGGAAATTATTACCCCGCCTGCGGATCTGCGTAAGCTCTATGAATCAGGCCGCGGCTCGGTAAAGCTACGCGCGCGCTACATCCGCGAAGAAGCCAATATCGTTATTACCTCGGTGCCCTATCAAGTTAGTGGCGCCAAGGTGCTGGAGCAGATCGCTGCGCAAATGCAGGCCAAAAAGCTGCCCATGGTGGCCGACCTGCGCGATGAGTCGACTCATGAAGAACCGACGCGCCTGGTGATTGAGCCGCGCTCGAACCGTATCGACGTTGAGTCGTTGATGGCGCACCTGTTCGCCACCACCGATCTGGAAAAGAACGTGCGGGTGAATATGAACGTGATCGGCCTGGACGGCCGACCACGGGTCATGCCGCTGCCGGAAATGCTGGGTGAATGGCTGCAGTTTCGGCGTAGCACGGTGCGCCGTCGTTTAGAGCACCGCCTGGGCAAGGTTGAAGATCGCCTGCATATCCTGGAAGGCCTGCTGATCGCCTACCTCGACCTGGACGAAGTGATCCGTATTATCCGTGAGGAAGACGATCCAAAAGCCTCGCTGATGGCGACTTTCAGACTCTCCGAACGTCAAGCGGAAGCTATTTTAGAGCTGCGTCTGCGTCATCTTGCCAAACTCGAAGAGATGAAAATTCGCGGTGAGCAGGATGAGCTGGAAAAAGAGCGCAAATATTTAGAAGGTTTGTTAGGCAGCGAAGCCAAGCTCACTACGCTGATTGAAAAGGAGATTCGCGCCGCGGGCAAAGAACATGGTGACGAGCGCCGCTCGCCGCTGGTCGAGCGCGAAGAGTCCAAGGCGCTGACAGAAGTCGAGCTGCTGGGCGCTGACCCGATTACCGTGGTGCTTTCCGATAAAGGCTGGATTCGTGCGGCCAAGGGGCACGATATCGACCCCGAGGGGCTCTCCTATAAAGCCGGGGATAGCTTCCAACTGGCGGCGAAAGGTAAAACCAATCAGCCGCTGGTGCTGCTGGATGACACCGGTCGCGCCTATACGCTGTCTGCACATAACCTGCCCAGTGCCCGGGGCCAGGGTGAGCCGGTTACCGGGCGTGCTAACGTGGCCGCCGGAGCAAAAATGGCGGGGCTAATGTTTGCGCCACCGGAGCGGCGCTTCGTACTTGCCACTGACGGTGGCTATGGCTTTGTGGCGCGGCTCGATACGCTCACCGGTAAAAACAAAGCCGGTAAAGCGGTTCTTAGCCTACCCAAGGGCTGCAATGTCATGGCGCCAGTGGAAGTGCCTGAGGGCGAGGAGCTGTGGGTGGCTTCGGTGTCAAATGAGGGCCGACTGCTGCTGTTCCCCTTGGATCAGTTGCCCGAGATGTCTAAAGGCAAGGGCAATAAAATGCTCGATATCCCAGGCCCACGAGCCGCCCGCCGGGAGGAGTTTGTTACCGGCATTGTGGTGCTAGCCGCCAGTGATGCGCTGTTAATCCATGCAGGCAAGCGCAAGCTGACGCTAAAAGCCGACGACTTGGCATATTATCGCGGTGAGCGCGGTCGTCGTGGTAGCAAGCTGCCCCGCGGCTTCCAGAAAGTAGATCGACTAGAGGCAGGGGAATAAGTAATGGCACGCGGTGATTTGATCCTAACCGTACTAGCGTCGGATTTAACCGCCGACATTCAAGCTCAGGTAGATGCTCTCATTACGCAGTTTAATCTGAACGTGAAGAGTACCCAGCGGCTTGCCGATGTCTCATTTCAGCCAGGTGACGGCATCGACTGTGTTGAGTACTGTTTGTCTGGCGACGCAGATAGCAAAGCAGTGCGCGACGCCGCGCTTTTGCTGAGTGAAACGCTGGGTATTGATATCGTTGCCCAACCAGATACTCGCGATCACGTTCAGCCCCGTTTGGTCTGTTTCGATATGGACTCCACGTTGATTAAAGCTGAGGTGATTGATGAGCTGGCTCGCCGCCATGGCGTGGGGGAAGAGGTCGCCGAAGTCACCGAGCGTGCCATGCGCGGGGAGCTGGATTTCAAGGCGAGCTTTCGCGAGCGTATGAGCAAACTGGTCGGTTTGGATGAGTCGGTGCTGGCGGAAATTGCGGAGGAGCTGCCGCTGATGGAGGGCGTTGAGCGCCTGATGGTCAATCTAAAGCGGTTGGGCTATCGCACGGCCATACTCTCCGGCGGCTTTACCTACTTTGCTCTCCACTTACAAAAGAAGCTTGGCTTTGACGAGATCCATGCCAATGAGCTGATCATCGAGAATGGCAAAGTGACCGGCGAAGTAAGCGAGCCAATCGTGGATGCTGAGCGCAAAGCCGAACTGCTCGAAGTCATTGCACTACGGCAGGGCTTTAGCCTCGACCAGACGATAGCCGTGGGTGATGGTGCCAACGACCTTAAGATGCTTGCCAAAGCGGGGATGGGTATTGCGTTTCGGGCCAAGCCGTTGGTGCGTGCCCAAGCGTGTCAATCGATCTCGACATCGGGTCTTGACGGTGTGCTCTACCTGCTCGGCTATCAGCAGCAGGATTTAACACCGTAGAGCAGTATAAAAGTAGGAAGTATAAGAGTGGGCAGTAAAAAAGCGGGTGGTGCTTTCCAGCACCACCCGCTTTTTATTTTATGCCGATTCAGCCATGGCCCTTATCGGGGTGCGGTACGGGTTTGTCGCCGACTTCTTCAGCCCTTAGCTCAACCGGATGCCCCTGGGTTTTGACCGTATGCTTCAAGCGCAGGTGTAAGCCAGATTTGGCCAGCAGGTGGGCGCTGACGGGGGCGGTGATAAACAGGAAAAGCGTAATCAGCAGTTCTTGGATATCCGGTTTGCCGTCCACGCTCCAGAAATACAGCATCGAAGCAATGAGCATACAGCCGATGCCCAAGGTGGTGGCCTTGGTCGGGCCATGCAGGCGCATATAGAAATCGCGCAGGTGCGCCATCCCCAGCGAACCGATAAAAACAAAGATCCCGCCAGCGATTAGCAGCAGTGAAATAAGCGCTTCAACGATTACTGACATAGATCCCCCTGGCTTTTGTTCATCGTTCGATAGCTCATGTTAATCATTCGATAATGTCTCCGCGCAAAATATATTTGCACACCGCCACGGTGCTGATAAAACCTAGCATTGCGATCAACAGAGCTGACTCGAAATAGGTTTTGCTGTTCAGCCACAGTCCCAGCAGTACGATAAGCGCAATGGAGTTAACGTACATGGTGTCTAACGCGAGTACGCGATCAGGCAAGCTGGGCCCAATAGTCAAGCGGTAGAGGTTCATCAACAGCGCCATCACGACCAGAGCTAAGGTGATATAGAGTGCAATGCTTAACATTCGTAGATCTCCTTAAGCGGGCGTTCATAGCGCTCGCGAATCTGATTAATCAGCGCTTCCTCATCGTCCACGTTCAAGGCGTGAATCAGCAGTGATTTACCATCCATACGCAGATTGGCCGACACGGTGCCCGGTGTCAGGCTGATCGTGCTGGCGAGCAGCGTGATGGTGAACCGCTCCTCTAGCATTAACGGGTATTCAATAAAGTGTGGTTTAAGCTTGCGCCAGGGATTGGCGATTAAATAAGCCACTTCAAAGTTGGCAGTGATGATGTCGCCCAGCACACGGAAGAAAAAACGCAGCAGGGCGATTGGCTTAGCAATGCGAGGCCGTGCATCCCAAAAACGATGGGTCAGTAGGGGAATCAAAATAGCTAACGAGCCGCCTAACACGAAATGACCAAACGCGTAGCTGCGTACTAACAACAGCCACACGACGAGTAGAAGTATTGATAGCACAGGCGTGGGTAGCCAGGAACGCGGGGCGATCATTGGGCATCTCCAGCAGCATTGGGTAGTAGCGTGCGAATCAGCACCTGAGGGTTGGCTAATTGGTCAGCCGTCGCTTGAGTGTAGCTGCTCACGGGCCCTGCCAGTGCAACCAACAGCGGCGCTGCGCTAAGCAGCCAGATAACGCCAAACCACTGGCGACGGGGTAACGGTGTACCGCTAATGTTGCCACGATGGCTACGCCAAAACAGCGTAGAACCTGCACGGGAAAGTGCAATCAGCGAGGCTAGGCTGGTCAGCAGCAGTAACGGCCAAAGCCATAGGCGCTGCGTACCTTCGGCGGCATTAAGCATTAATGCCTTGCCGATAGCGCCTGAAAATGGCGGAACGCCAGCAACGGCGATGGCGCCAATAAAAAATAGCATGGCGAGCCCTGCGCCCTGTGCCATCGGGCGACCCTTCACCAGGCGCGTACCTGCTTTACCACGCTGCAGGCCGATCATTTCCGCTAGCAGGAATAAACCACCGGTAACCAGCGTGGTGTGGATCAGGTAATAGAGCAGGGCTGAGACAGCCTGAGGTGAGCGCATTCCGATACCCGCCAGCAGCGTGCCTACGGATACCAACACCAAATAAGCCACCAGCAAGCGCAAATCGCGTGCGGCCATTACGCCGACACCCGCGGCCGCCAAAGTAGCAAGCGATAGCCACCAAACCCAAGGTTGTTCCAGTGCTTCCAGCCCACCAGCGCTATCGCCAAACAGTAGGGAATAGACACGCAAAATAGCGTAGATACCTACCTTGGTCATGATGGCAAACAGCGCTGCTACCGGCGCAGGCGCGGATGCGTAGGCTTTGGGTAGCCAGAAGTAGAGTGGCAGGATGGCGGCTTTTAACCCAAACACCACCAGTAGCATTAATGCGCCAGCGGTGACTAGGCCTTCACGCTCTGCGGGCAGTTCAGCCACGCGGATCGCCATATCGGCCATATTGAGCGTGCCCGTGGCGCCATACAGAATCCCCACCGCTATCAGAAACAGCGACGAGCCTGCCAGGTTGAGAACCACGTAGTGGACGCTGGCTTGAATGCGCGCTTTTCCTCCGCCGTGCAACAGCAGCGCGTAAGAGGCCAATAGCAGTACTTCAAAAAAGACGAACAGGTTAAACAAATCACCGGTTAAAAAGGCGCCGTTGATGCCCAGTAGTTGCCACTGAAAAAGACCATGGAAGTTACTGCCTTTTTCATCATCCCCCGCGCAGGCAAATACCACGGCGCCAACCGCCAAAACAGCAGTGACCAGCAGCATCAGTGCCGATAGGCGATCCAGTACTAGCACAATGCCGAACGGTGCTTGCCAATCGCCCAGGGCATAATAAGTGACCTGATCACTCGCGGCTTGGCGCAAAAGGCCGATTGCTACCAGCAGTAATAGCACGGTGGCGGCAACGCTGACTGCACGCTTATAGCGCACTAAGCCTTGCCGTTGGTAGAGCAGTAATATACCCGCCACTAGCGGTAAAACGACAGGAAAAACAATCAGGTGCTGCATCATTCTCGGTCTTCCTTTTTACCGTCGACATGGTCGTTACCCACTTCACTGCGCGCCCGCATGGCTAGAATCACCACGAATGCGGTCATCGCAAACCCGATGACAATGGCCGTGAGCACTAGCGCCTGGGGGAGTGGGTCGGCATAGTTCGTTCCTTCGGACACGATGGCGGGCCCATCAGTGGTGAGACCTCCCATTGAAAACAGAAACAAATTCACTGCATAAGAGAGCAGGGTTAGGCCTACTACCACGGGAAAGGTACGGCCTCGCAAGGTTAAGTAGAGACCACAGGCGGTTAAGACGCCGGTGGTCATTGCATAGAGCAGTTCCATTAACGAGGCTCCTTAGCAGAAGAGGTTGCAGCAGCGGCATCGGTGTCTTTTTCTGAGGCTTCAGTAACCGGGCGATGGGCGGTGGTGACCTTACCAAGGTTGGCAAGAATCATCAGTGTGGCGCCCACCACCGCTAAGTAGACACCCAGATCAAAGAGCAGCGCGGTGGCCAATTCAAAGGTGCCGATCAGCGGTAGGCTGAAGTAGTCAAAGGCAGAGGTGAGGAACGGATGACCAAACAGCCAGCTACCCAGCCCCGTGAGCGTAGCAACGGCGACCCCGATAACGGCTACCGGTTGGAAGGGGAAATCCAGACGCTCTTGCGCCCACTCCACGCCACGCGCCATATACAACAGAATGAGGGCGACTGCGGTAATCAGGCCGGCAATAAATCCACCGCCCGGCTGATTGTGGCCACGCAGGAAGATAAACGCAGAGACCAGGAGCGCCAGCGGCAGCAGTGTCATTGAAATCGACGTTAGCACCGCCGGGTAGCGGTCGGGTGACCATACCCGTCCCTCACCGTCACTGTGTGGCATAAACAGGCGTAATCGGTTGAGCAGCTTAAAGATCGCCAGACCCGCGATGGCCAATACGGTGATTTCCCCTAAGGTATCGAAACCACGGAAGTCGACCAGAATGACGTTGACGACGTTGTAGCCGCCACCACCGGGTTTGCTGTTTTCCACAAAGAAGCTGGAAATCGACAGCGTATCGCGCGTCATGACGGCGTAGTTAAGGCTGGCGATCACCAGGCCAAGCGAACCTGCTAGTAACATATCGCGAACGTTGCGTAGTGGGCTGGATTCGCGCGGCGTTTTTTGTGGTAAGAAAAATAGTGCCAGCATCAGCAGAATCATGGTCACAACTTCCACTGAAAGCTGTGTCAGCGCTAGATCGGGTGCCGAGAAACGGGCAAAGGTCAGTGCAACGAACAGCCCAACTACCGACAGCATTAACAAAGAGATCAACCGGTAGCGATGGGTGGCGGCGGTCGCCACACCACCAAACATCAGCATCACAGCACCTAGAATAAGGATGCCGTCCAGCGGCTGATTTCCTGCCGCGCCGGTCAAGTTGGTGATTTGAACAAGGCCAATACCCCCCATTATCAGCGCTGCTAGCCATAGCCAGCCCACATAGCGTTGAAGCGAATTGCCTTCCAGAGCCGCAATCAGTTGCTCAGCACGGTAGCCGATTGAGATAAGAATGCGTTCAAAAACGCGTCGGGCGTCAATGCCTACAAATTGTTGCGTAAATCGGCGCACATCACCATGGCGCCAATACAGCGCAATCCCGATGACAAAGGCCAGCAAGCTCATGATTAGCGGTAGATTAACGCCGTGCCAGATAGCCAGATGAAAATCGAGCGGGCTTCCAATCACCGCTTCGCTGGCAAGTTCTAATAACCCTGTGGCCATAAAAGCTGGGAAAAGTCCGACCACCACACAAAGCACCACTAATATTTCTACCGGCAGGCGCATCAAATGCGGCGGTTCATGGGGCGTTTTGGGCGGTTCTTCACGGGCAGGTTTGAAAAAGACGGCGTGTACTAAACGCAGCGAATAAGCGACCGAGAGAATGCCGCCGAGGGCCGCTAGCGCGGGTAATAGCCAGCTCACCCCACCCAAAACGGGGGTTGCTAACGACTCGGTAAAGAACATCTCTTTGGATAAAAAGCCATTAAATAGCGGCACGCCCGCCATGGCGGCAGCCGCCAGCGTGGTCAAGAGCGCCGTGACAGGCATGGCTTTTTTCAGGCCACCCAGCTGCTTTAGCTCCCGGGTGCCGGTCTCATGATCGATAATGCCTGCACTCATAAACAGAGCGGCTTTGAAAGTAGCGTGATTGAGGATATGGAAAAGCGCAGCCAGGATCGCCATGGGACTGCCAATGCCTAACAGTACCGTGATTAAACCTAAATGACTGACCGTGGAGAACGCTAAAATGCCCTTCAGATCGGTTTTCATCAGAGCAAACCAAGCGCCGTACAGCATGGTGACGATGCCGACGAGTGAAACGACCACGCTCCACAGCTCACTGCCAGCGATGGCAGGGTGCAACCGCGCCATCAGGAAAATGCCCGCTTTCACCATCGTCGCCGAGTGGAGATATGCCGATACTGGCGTGGGCGCCGCCATCGCATGAGGTAACCAAAAATGGAAAGGAAACTGTGCGGATTTGGTAAAGGCCCCCAGCAGTACCAAACCGAGCATGAGGGGGTAGCGCGGGTCGG
Source organism: Vreelandella glaciei (assembly GCF_013415125.1). GTDB lineage: Bacteria > Pseudomonadota > Gammaproteobacteria > Pseudomonadales > Halomonadaceae > Vreelandella > Vreelandella glaciei. The sequence continues at coordinate 21,401 of NZ_JACCDE010000001.1, forward strand.
CAAGAATGACGTCTCCGCTGGCTAACACATCGCCCATATTGAAGCTGCCCGCCATATCGCCTAGCAGCAGCAAACCTGCCAGTAGCGCAAGGCCACCCGCGCCGGTGACCGTTAACGCCATACGGGCGCCTTTGCGCGCATCACTGCGGTAGGACCAGTAACCGATCAGTAAAAACGAGGAAAGGCTGGTTAACTCCCAGAATAGCCATAGCAGAATCAGGTTATCCGACATTGAAATACCGACCATTGACGCCATAAAAAGCATCAGGAAGGCGTAGAATCGGCCAAAGGGTTCATCTTTTGCTAAGTAGTAGTGGGCATACAGAATAATCAGTAAGCCAATGCCCAGTATCAACAGATTAAACAGCAGCGATAGCCCATCGAGGCGGAATGCTAAGTCCAGCGCTAGCTCAGGCATCCAGGTGGCCGAAAAACGTAGTTGCTCACCGTCTAGCAGGGCTGGCACGTTGAGTAGCGTCATTACTAAGGCGGTCGCTGGCAGCACTGCCGTCGCAAGTGAACAGAAACTGCGACCACGCTGTGCGGTAAGTGCCGGCACCAGTACGCCTAGCAGAGGCAATAAGGCTATCCAAAGCAGTGTCATGGGGGATCATCCAGCGGCTAAAGTTAAAAAATTCAAAAGAGTACCAACAGGGCGCTTTGAGGGCGTTCTGATGGCGTAGGATACATCAAGTGAAACAACAGGATATCACTTGTGTAGAAGGTGTGTAGTTTTAGTATAAAGTGTGCCGGTCAACCGTTGAGAGATTTTACGTTCCATGAGTGAACCCTTTAATACCTGGCAAGCCCGTTTTGAAAGGCTGCGTAGTAATAAGATTTTTGAAGCGGTCGTGATTGCCATTATCGTCATTTCTGCCCTGGTGATAGGGGCAAAAACCTATGAAGAAACCACTCAAGTGGAGCAGTGGCTGCTCTATCTTGATATGGCGGTCACCATATTTTTCCTGATTGAGATTTTAATCAGGATAGCCGCTGAACGCACGCTACTGAGTTTCTTCAAGAAAGGGTGGAACGTCTTTGACTTCCTCATCGTGACCGCCAGCCTGATTCCCATGGATGACTCTGAAATGGTGCTGCTGGCTAGGCTACTGCGTATTTTCCGGGTGCTGCGCTTGGTCTCGATGATTCCCGAGCTACAAATGCTGTTAAGCGCCTTGGTCAAGTCGGTGCCACGGATGGGGTATGTCGTCCTGTTGATGTTTATCATCTTCTACATATACGCCGCCATTGGGAGCTTCCTTTTCCACAATGTGGACGAGGGACTATGGGGCAATATTTCCCTGGCCATGTTGACGCTATTTCAAGTGGCGACCTTCGAGAGCTGGGCCACGGCGGTGCTTTATCCGACCATGGAGGTTTATCCTTACGCCTGGATCTATTTTTTAACCTTCATCTTTTTGAATGCCTTTATTTTTCTCAATATGATGATCGGTATTGTGCTGGATGTGATGCAGAAAGAGAGCGCGCAAATGGCGCTGGACAACGGCGAAGGTGAAGAAGCCGAGCTGCAGTCGCTGCGCAATGATGTTCGCGGGCTGAAAGCGCAGCTTGACCGTATGGAGTCAGCACTCTCTCAAGCATACTCGCCAGCCCCAACACACCAGAATGATGCGGGCGGTAAGCACAGCGACAAGCCCACCACTGACTGATTTTAGGAGAGCCGCCATGATGTTGTCTGACCCCGCCAAAAAGTACCGCCCCTTTGTAGCCGTTGATCTACCTGACCGCCAGTGGCCGAGCCAGCGCATTGAAGCAGCGCCTGTCTGGTGCAGTGTGGATCTGCGCGACGGTAATCAATCGCTGATTGATCCGATGGACCAGGAGCGTAAGCAGCGCTTGTTCGACATGCTGTTGAATGTTGGCTTTAAGCAGATTGAAGTCGGCTTTCCTTCGGCCTCGCAAACCGATTTTGATTTCGTACGCTCGCTGATCGAGCACGATAAGATCCCTGAGGATGTGACCATTCAAGTGCTGACCCAGGCGCGCCCGCACTTGATTGAACGCACCTTTGAGGCACTTCAGGGTGCTAAAAACGCTATCGTCCACGTCTATAACGCCACTGACCCAATGTTCCGCCGGGTAGTGTTTAACGTTGATAAAGCGGAGTGTGTGCAGATTGCTGTAGAGGCTACTCAACAGATTCGCGCGCAGATGGAAGCTGTGCCAGAAACTAACTGGACCTTTCAGTACTCGCCGGAGCTGTTCACCACCACCGAGATGGATTTTGCCGTTGAGATCGTCGAAGCGGTCATGGAAGCCTATGGCGCGAGCACTGATAAACCGATGATCGTAAACCTGCCCGCAACGGTAGAAGTCGCCACGCCCAATAACTATGCCGACCAAATTGAGTGGTTCTGTCGCAACGTCAAAAATCGGGATTATCTGATTGTTAGCGTTCACCCGCATAACGACCGCGGTACCGGCGTGGCGGCAGCAGAATTGACGCTAATGGCGGGAGCTGACCGCGTTGAGGGCACGCTGTTTGGTAATGGCGAGCGTACCGGTAACGTCGATATTGTTACATTGGCGATGAACATGTACACCCAGGGCGTTCACCCGCAGCTCGATTTCTCCAATATCACTCCGATCATGCGCGAGGTGGAGTACTGCAATCAGCTGCCAGTGCATCCTCGCCACCCCTACGTGGGCGATTTGGTATTCACCGCGTTCTCTGGCTCTCATCAGGATGCGATCAAAAAAGGCATGGCGGATCGCCGTGCGAATCCAGAGGCTGTGTGGGATGTGCCCTATCTTCCTATTGACCCGCTGGACGTGGGGCGCAGCTACGAAGCTGTTATCCGGGTTAATAGCCAATCGGGTAAAGGCGGCGTTTCTTACCTGCTCGAGCAGGAGCACGGCATTGAGTTGCCGCGTCGCCTTTCGATTGAGTTCAGCCAGGTGGTGCAGGAAGTCGCTGAGCGGACCGGGCGCGAGATCACGTCGCAGATGATCTACCAAGCATTCTCTGATGAGTATCTGGAGCAGCGAGCACCCTTTGGGTTGGTGAGTCACCGGCTCTCTTCTGAACCTGGCAGCCCCAAAGTGACGCTGGACGCCGTGATTGAGGAGAACGGCACACGGCAAACGTTAAAGGGCGAGGGCAACGGCCCGTTAGCCGCCTTTATTAAAGCATTGGCAGCGGCTGGGCACGATGTAGAGATTATCGACTACCACGAGCACTCCCGTGGCCAAGGCGCTGATGCTGAAGCGATTGCCTATGTAGAAGTGCGTATCGACGGTAAAGCGGTGTTCGGTGTAGGTAACGATGAAAGTATTACCAGCGCGTCGATGAAGGGGGTGCTGAGCGCCATCAACCGCCACCATTCGCCCCAGCCTGCGGCGGCCAACGTGACGGCGGAGACGTTGGGATAATCCTGCAGTTACCGACCGAGTGAGGTGGATTACGATGCGCCCCTGGCAAATAATAGTAGTAACCGCAATAGTAGTTGCCGGGCTAGCATCAACATTGGCCTCTCATGAGCCGTTTGAGTCCAAACTGGTTCGGTTGGAAGCTCAGCGGGCATTGCCCTCGCTAGAGGCGTCGCTTCAGCAGGAAACACCGGAGCTCAATGCGCTGTTTCTCAGCTATGCTGACGATCAGGCGCTGTGGATGAGCGCCTCTTTGGCGATTTTGCGCCACGGTGATAGGGCCCGCGATGTATTAGTGGAGTACGGCTTACTGCCCGATTTTCAGCGAGTACTGGTGCGCTATGGGGCCGACGCCATAATGCCCATCAGCTACTTTCGTAGCCACGATGTGGCTACGCTAAGGGCGCAACACTGGGTCGGCGAGCGCTATCAGCAGGTTAGTCGTTGGTGGAGCGACGAAGAGGGAGAAGCGGATTCAGCGTTTACTCCTTATCGTCGCGGGCAGATGGGCATTGCGCTGCTGGATGCCAATGGCCACGCGCTGCTTAACCAGTTTGTGGTCAGTGAACAAGGCGAAGTGGAGTGGCTACAAGGTGAGCGTCTGGTGGCGGGCCTGGGCGATTTCTTCACCAGTGGGCTACGCGATTTGGAAAGCCAGTGGCGGCGGGGTGACGACATCGGCGCTGCCGATCTAGGCTGGGCCGGTGTCGATCTACTCGTGATGGCCAGCACCGTGAAGGTGCTGCGAGCAGGCAGGGCGGCTCGTGCTGCTCGAGTGGGCAGCGTGGAAGCGCAGGGTGCTCGGACGGGATTGCGCCAAGGCGCGTTAATGAGTGGCAGCGGGCGTTTTGCGGCGTTGCCACGTATGGCCAAAGTTGCCGCTGTGGCGGGTACTGCCTATGTAGTGGTTCGCCATCCAAGCCTTGTGAGCGCACTTGGCGCTAACCTCTCTGGCTGGCTTGGCTGGCCAGTTTGGTTTGGCCAGTTTCTTATCTGGCTCGTCGTGCTACTGCCAGTACTCTTCATTGCTCGCTTTATCTACCGTTGGTTACTCACGCCGATACTGTGGCTGCTGGTGCCACTGATGCGGGTATGCTTTAGGACGGCAAATAATCAGTTGGCCAGGCGTACCAAGCCTCAGACCCGTGACCTTGGTTGACGCGTGGAGAGAAAGTAGCTGTTAACGTAAACGGGGCGGCCTCAGAGGCCGCCCCGTTTATCATTTTATCTACATTTACCTACGCTAAGGGTTATTCTGGCAGCGCGTAAACCGCGACCTGATCCCCTACCTGATCTTTGAGGATAGTATTGCCGCCGCCAATAAAGGCGACGTATTGGCGTCCCCCATACTCATAAACCGCAGGGTTGGAGACAGAAGGTGCTTCGACCTGATCCGTCCAGAGTTCCTCACCGGTTTCAAGCGAGTAGGCACGGACCTTGGCATCCATGGATGCGCCGATAAAGACGATATTGCCCGCCGTTACCGCCGGACCACCAATGGTGGGTGAGCCCCAGCTATCGGGCATAAAGAACCCATGCTGCTGTGATGCACCCATTGGACGGCGCCATTTTACATCGCCAGTGGTCATATCCAGGGCCACCAGCTCGCCAAAGGGAGGCTCCCAGCAGGGCATTCCAAGCCAGTTCTGAGCGATTTCAAGCAGGATCCCGTAGGGAGCCCCTTCTTGAGAGGCAAAGCCACTCTCATTCCCTGACGCTCTGTTGGCTGATTCATAGGCTTCGCGATCATAGAGCTTCAGGGTTTGTACAATGTGCGAGGTATTAACGATGGCGGTTTGGCTTGCGGGATCAAACGCCACGCCACCCCACTGCACACCACCGGCTGTGATGGGGTAACCCATAGTCCCTGCGCCTTCAGTGGTGGGCGGGGTGTATAGGCCCTCATACCAGAGATCGTCCCACAGGGCGGAGCACTCCCCGAAACTTACGGCATCAGCCAACGCCCAGACCTCGGGCTTCTCGGACTGATCCAGCAGCGGCGCTGGTTTCGTCGGGAAGGGCTGGGTAGGCGCATAAACTTCACCTTCTACATTACCGTCGCCGCCGGGTACTGGGCGCTCTTCAATCGGCCATACGTCTTCGCCGGTTTCACGATTGACGACAAACAAAAAACCCATTTTAGTCGCCTGGATGAGCGCCGGTATCTCCTCGCCATCCACGGTAATGTCCATGAGTGTTGGGGCGGCGTTAATATCGTAATCCCAGATATCGTGATGCACCCACTGACGTGACCAGGCTACTTCACCGGTCTCGATATCCAAGGCGGTGGTCGAAGTCACTAATGGTACGTCGTCGGTACGATTGCCACCCCAGAAGTTGGGCGACGGAGAAGACACGGGTAAATAGACTAAACCGAGCTCCTCGTCGGCGGACATGTGCGTCCACACATTGGCGGTACCGCTCTGCTCGCGTACCTCATCTGACAATGCCTGGAACGTCCATTCTCGTTCGCCGGTACGCGCATTGATCGCAAATACAGTGCCGGGCGGCGCTTGTTCATAGGCCCAGTCCATCCCCGCCCAACCAAGGATTAGGCGATCACCAACCACGGTGGGTGGCTGCAACAGCGACAGCGGCCACTTGTCGTTGGTGTCGTTCCACTGGTTGACGTCGAGCACGCCATTATTGGCAAAGCTTTCACACAGTTCGCCGCTATCAGCATCCAGAGCGAAAAGCTGGGCGTCCATGGTGCCCATATAAATAATTTTTTGGCAGGACTCGCCCTCCACAGGATCGTCGGCTTGCCAATAGGCAACGCCCCGATTCTTCAAAACAGGCTGGGTCAACGCTTCTAGAGAGGATTGTGTATCAAAACTCCACTTCTCTTCACCCGTGGCCGGATTGAGCGCCAGCACCCGATAAAAAGGGGTGCCGATATAGAGTGTGTCATTGGCAAATACCGGTGTGGCAGACCAAACGGTGGCTGGTAGTTCGCCCGAGCCATCGGCAACATCGCCCGTATGGATTTCCCACACTTTCTCCAGCTCACCTACATTGTCGGCATTGATTTGATTCAGAGGACTATATTTTTGCGCATTGAGCTGGCCATGGAAGCTATCCCAAGTGGGTTCATCGGGCACCAGCGGCATGGGCGTAGCGCTAATTTCTTCCTGTTGGGCACTGCTTTCCTGCTCCTCAGACTGCTCTTGAGCCGTGGGTTGCTCTTGCTCCCCAGGCTGCTCTTGAGCCAAAAGGGGCAAAGGGCTAAGGCAAATTCCCAGTGCAGTAGCCGTACAGCGTTGTTTAGTGGTGATCAAAGTCAGCATGGTAGGCTCCTTAGGCATGGGTGGCTCGGGCGTGATGCGACGGGCGAACCATATCGAGGATCAGCCCGATTAGGCCGATCACCATAGCTACGCAGACCCACCACTGGTGTAGCAGCATTGCAGCGAAAAAAGTGCCAGCAAGGCCTATCAGGGTAAGTACCCTTAGCGCGATGGATGCACCACGCCCTTTGACTACGGCAAGGAGAAGTGCCAACACCGCAAGAACGAGGCAGGCGACAATAGCGATTAACGCGCCAAGTGTTCCTGTCACCCCGGTTAACGGTGTGAAATAGGCATAAAGCGCAATAGCAAGCCCAGCAAGTGAGACTATCAAAACAATGATAGCGCCTACCCTGGAAGAGTTGGATGGCAACATAACGGTAAGGCCTCTGTGTGAGTGAGGTGCCTGACATTAAAGCTAAGTTAACGTCAGAAATCGTTAGCCCTATAAATTTAGCAGAGAACTAATATTTTTGGCTCTGTAAAGAGTTTTGAGTGCTCACAGGAAATAAGTAGCGCTACTTTTTTAACCAATGTTTATTTCTAATCGTTGGCACGCGCTGAGATGAGCGTGACGTTTGCCGGAAGTGGCTGGGTGTAGTGCTGAATTCGCGCTTGAAGGCAGTCGCAAAATTGGCGGCGCTCGCGTAGCCAGCAAGCGAGGCTGCTGTTTCTATGCTTACCCCTTGCGCTATAGCGTGCCGGGCCAGCGAAAGATGATAATGGCGTAAAAAACTGCCTAACGATTCCCCATACTGGCGATAAAAACGACGCTGAAGATTGCTTAAGCTCATGCCTAAATAGCTAGCCAAATCTGCTTGAGTCATTCGTTTCGCCTCACCGTTATCGATGAGGCTCATAAGAGTGGCTAAACGACGGTCTGACTTCTCCTGATGGGGAGGGGTAGGCGAATGGCTATTTTCAGTTGAGGACAGTTGCGCGCTGGCTAGTGCCTCGCCGGCCAAGGTCATTGCAAAGCCCAGGAGTTGAAGTCGGTGAGCAACGTTCTCTTTTGCTAACTGCTGCGGCGTGAAAAGCTGAGATGCTAAAGCGATCAAACCAGGCGAGGGCGCCCAGTAGTGAAGGTGGGGCAAACCATTGGGCGCTGCCATTAAATCGCTATGGCCATAGCGTGCTAACCAGTGTGGCGTAAGGCTAAGGGTCAGCGTGCGCTCAAACGCACCTGCTTGGCCAAGGCGCATAAAACTGGTCGCTGAAGGCAGGGCCACTAAAAGACCGGTATGAGGCGTTTGTGTGCCTAGTGTTTGAGGCCCTAATTGTACCTCAAAAGCGCCATAGCGCACCTGTACGGTTCCCTCAATTACCAAGGCGATCTTTATCCCTGCAGGCAATATTGCTTGGCTTTTCAAGCCAAATCGATCTTGGATGTCGGCCAGGCGTAGTTGCAACCCCGGCTCAAGTTCGCTGACCCACATACGTCCCGCTAAGGGTGCTGAGCGTTGGTCCCAGCAAGGTGCTTCCAGCCGCTGACGTTTGACCAGTGTTGCCGAGAGCTGCTGCAAATCGGCGGCGCTAATTTCTTGCTCGGTTGTCAGTTCGCCCACGCATGTCCTTTATGAAAGTGGTTCGCTTAAATCCTCGCTAGCTATCTGTTATAGCATTTTGCTGTGTTTGCAAAGCAAACCGCTATTTTCGCAAAGGCGAGGCGGGTTAAGTGATGCCATAATGCGCTGCCATAAGCTCTATTGCAATGAATTCTCATTCGCAAGTTGGTCAATGGTATCAGGGCACATAAGGGGACGCAGCATGGCATCTAAAGAAAAACTCATCCGACGTTCAGCGGTGATGATGGGCGGTTCGGCCGTTTTGTTAAGTTTCGCTCCCAGCGTTTTGGCTCAAGCGATTGAAGACGTGACACGGCTGGAACCTGTGACGGTGGAGGGTAACCGGCTTTATGAAATGTTGTCCTCTGAAGCCACCGGCGGTTATAGCGTCGACGCCGCCACTGTCGGCACTAAAACGCCTGCGTCGCTGCGAGATATACCGCAATCGGTTAGCGTCGTCACGCACGAGGCCATTGAAGATCAAAACTTTACCACGTTAGATGAGCTGGGGCGCCGGACGCCTGGGATGCGTGTGCTCACAAATGACAATGGCCGTTCATCCATTTACGCGCGTGGCTACGAGTACGATGAGTACAGCATTGACGGCCTGCCTGCTCCAATGACCAGCATTACCGGCTCCGTCCCCACGCTGGCAGCTTTTGATCGTGTAGAAATCATGCGTGGTCCTTCGGGCCTTTTTGATAGCACCAGTGAGATGGGTGGCATTGTAAATCTGGTGCGTAAACGCCCTACTGAAGATTTTCAGGGCCATGTAAACGGTAGCCTGGGAAGCGATCATCAGCGCTCTGCTCAAGTAGATTTATCTGGCCCCATTGCTACGAAAGGTCGGGTTCGTGGGCGATTAGTGATTGACCATACTGAACACAACCAGTTTGTCGACCACAATGAAAATGACCAAAATGATATTTATGCAGCGCTCGATATCGATTTGGATGAAGCAACAACGTTAGGTCTTGGCTATATCCATAATACTAAAGATATAGCGGTGAACAACGGCCATCCGGTCGGTAGTGATGGTGAACTGCTTTATGGGTCGCGCGCTGATTTCTACGGCGCTGATTGGAACGATTTTAATAGCCAATCCAATGATTGGATTGCTGAATTAACCCATCGGTTTGATACCGGCGGCTATGGCCGCTTGGCGGCGCGTTATTCGGATCGTAATGCTGACTATAATTACGCCTTCGGTGGAAGTGCACTGGATGCCGACGATACCCTCACGGTGGCGGGTACCGCTAGCGTTATTGATCAGCAGGCGCTGGCGGTGGATGCAAGCTACAGCCAGCCGTTTTCAGCGTTTGGTAACGTTAGCGAATTCGTCGTGGGTAGTGATTACAAACGCTTTGATACCGAAACGGAGTCAGGCAGCTCGCGTAGCGTGGCGGGTGGGCGTGTGACCCTAGAGGAACTGAACAATTTAGCATACGTCAACATTCTTGATGCAGCGCGTACCAGTGGGTCAGGCTACACCGATACAGCGACTAATCTTGAAGAGACGGGCCTTTACGCAAAACTGACGCTGCGCCCAGTGCAGCCGTTAGCGTTAATCGCCGGTGGGCGGGTAAGCCATTACGAGCTTGAATACCAGAACCGCTATGCAGTTACGGAACAGAACCGTAGTGACACGGAAATCACCCCCTATGCGGGGCTGGTGTTCGATATTGATAACGACCACTCCGTGTATGCCAGCTACTCACAGGTATTTAAGCCCCAAACGGAAAGCGATGTGAATGGGGACTTGTTAGCGCCGCGGGAAGGGGAACAGTATGAACTAGGCGTTAAGGGCAGTTACATGGGCGGCGATTTAAACGCCCGCGTCAGCGCCTTCCGCTTGTATGACGAAAACCGTGCCGCTGCGCCTGCAGATACGTCTGCCAGCTATTCAGAGTCAGTGGGTAAAATGCGGATTCAGGGAGCAGAGTTTGAAGTTACCGGAAGCCTAACCGACCAATGGGAGGTTATTGCCGGCTATACCTATCTGGATACCGAAGTAAAACGCAGTTCTTCAGCACGTGCAGACGGTATTTTTCTACTGATGCCTCATAACATCGTGAACGTATGGACGCAGTACGACTTCGCTGGCGATACCCTGGGCGGCTTGCGTATCGGCGGCGGCGTGACCGCCATGAGTGGTTTTGAGTCCAGCAGCGGGATCGAGGCGCCAGGCTATGCAGTGGTCGACGCCATGATCGCCTATGACTTCACCTCGCAGCTCAGTGGTCAGCTCAACATCAACAACCTGCTGGATCGCGATTACTATAACCGGGTAGGCGGCGTGAACACCTTCAACATGCCGGGGGCCCCGGCCAACATGGTGGCATCGCTACGCTATGACTTTTAATGGTGTGATCAAGCGCCACGGGAAACCGTGGCGCGCTTTTCGTTTTCAAACGGCTTATCGGCAACTGCGCCATTGGGCTTTTTTACTACTGTGCTGGATTCCGGCCATGGCTTATTGTTCGCTACCCGGTGAAGTAATACTGCCGGGCACCTCGGAATTTACGCTGGTATCACCCGAAACAGGACATGCTTACTTAATTCAGTTATCAGTGCCCGATGCACCACCCCCAGAAACCGGCTATTCCGTACTGTACTTACTGGACGGTAACGCTCGCCTTCCGCTGTTACAAGCCGCACGCGATACACTAACGCGCAGAGGGCCGGAAGGCGCGGGCAGCCCGCTACTGATTGTGGCGATTGGCTACCCTGAAACAAGCCGTTTTAATATGGACCGACGCAGTGAAGACTTTACGCCTTCCGTACCCCATGGCCACGATACCGTTAGCCAAAACCAGCAGAGACCACAGGCCGGTGCGGAACGCTTTCTTGCGTTTATCGAAGAACACCTAAAGCCTGAAATCAATCGGCGCTTTGCTTTAGATAGCGATCAAGAAGCGATATTGGGTCATTCATTAGGTGGACTCTTTGTACTTCATGTGCTTCTCAACCAACCAGCAAGTTTTGATAATTACATAGCGATTAGCCCATCGCTTTGGTGGTATGGCGAAAAGCCGCTTGATAGGCTATTTAATCAAGACTCAGCGTTAGCGGGTATACCTAATGGCACTCGTCTTATGATTGGCGTGGGCGAACAGGAGCAGCCTGCCTTTGATCACCATAACGAATCCGAGCGCGCCAGACGGCAGCGCGCTCGGGGAATGGTCGATAATGCTCAAGGCTTTGCCAAATGGCTCTCTAACCAGCGAAGCATGGAAGTACGCTTTACGCTCTATCCGGGAGAGAACCATGGCAGCGTCATGTGGCCCGCCACACGACAAGCGCTTGAGTTTTTGGATAAATAAACGTTATTTAGCAGCGAGTTTTTTGAGCCACCCCCGCCAGCCACCAAACTCGGTAATATCTTCTGCCTCGCCCCCTTCATTGAGTGCGCCTGCAGTGCAAATAAAGCCGCACTTCCAACTGCCGTCGGCGAGCTCCACCTGGCCTAAACCGAGCGGTGCGGGTATGCCAGCTAAAAAACTGCCGAGGGTTTCAATAGGCAGGCGCCATACTTCCACTTCAATCGCTTGGCCTTTGTCGTCCCGCAGCATCGCCGGGCGCTTGGGTGGCCCGCCCGCCAGCGCAAACAGCTTATAGCGCGGTGCGCTTTGGGTGATGCTAACCAATACGCCACCCCGCTGGGTGAGCTGATGATTAAGCGGCAGCCCTTTTAGGTGCGCACCGCACACTACTAATTCCATACTGCCATCTTGGGCAGAAACGGGGAGTTCCGCTAAGGGCAAGTGGGGAATACCGGTTGCGCCTAAGGGCAGCATCAGGCGCGCTTCCAGGGCGCGAGCAAGTGACAGTAACGTTAGATCAGCGAATACCGGCCCAAAGAGCGTGATGCCTACCGGTAAGTCCTGTTCGCTAAAGCCTACCGGCACGGCCAGGGCGCTGTAGTCGAGTAGGTTCATAAAGTTGGTCCAAGTGCCCAGGCGGGAGTTAACACCGATAGGGTCTGCCGCCACCTCATCCTTGCTGGGGTGGGTAACCGTGGTAGGCGTGAGCATCACATCTACCTGTCCGATCAGCGCGTCGGCCTGGCGCTTGTACTCAGCGAGCTTATAGCGCGCATCAAAGGCGTCTACCGCTAGCGGCGTGGCGCCCCCCTGGGTGATTTGGAAAGTCACCGGGTGCACTGCATCCGGGTTGCTCTCCATCAGTTCACGGATCACATGGTAGCGTTCGGCCACCCAAGGCCCTTCGTAAAGCAAGCGTGCTGCCGCCAGTAACGGCGAACAATCCAGCTCAACTTTTTCACCGCCAAGAGCTTCAAGCTCAGCAATCGCCTGATGCATGCCTTGGGTATAGGCCATATCGGTTTGCCACTGGGATTCCAGCGGAACCCCAAAGTGAAACGCGGCGGGCGCTTTTCCGTAGCGTCTACCGAGTACGGCAAAGTTATGCTGGCGGGACCAGGCGCACTGGTCATCATAGACAGCGGTAATCTCCAGCAGCTTGACGCTGTCGTCAGCGGTGAGCGCAAACAGGCTAATGGTATCCAGTGTGGCGCAGGCGGGTACCACACCGCGGGTGCTAAGCAGCCCCAGGCTGGGTTTAACGCCATATAAGTTATGGAAACAGGCGGGCACACGGCCGGAACCGGCGGTATCGGTGCCCAACGCAAAGCTCACCATGCCAGCCGCCGTTACCACTGCCGAACCGCTGCTAGAACCGCCGGGCACCAGCGTTGAGTCAAACGCATTGGCAGGCGTGCCGTATACTTCTAGCGCGCGCTCGCCTACTAAGCCCGTTGCAAACTGATCCAGATTGGTTTTACCCATGGGAATCGCGCCCGCATCAATTAACTGTTGCACTACAAAGGCGTTTTCTGTGGGCGTATAGGCATACGCCGGGCTGCCTGCTGTGGTTGGGATCCCTGCTAGGTCAATATTGTCCTTCAGCGCAAAGGGAATGCCGTAAAGCGGCAGGGTTTCTGGCGACTCGCCTTTCAGGCGCTGCAAGTAGGGTTCCAGCTGTTCTCGCGTCAGGCGAGTAATCCAGGCGGGGTCTTGGCCGTTGCTTTCGGCTTGTGTGAGTAGCTCGTCGATTAATGCGGCAGGTGTGAGTTCACCCTGCTGGTAGGCGGCGTGCAGTGATTCGATGGTAAGTGAGTAGCGCATCGTGTCTTCCTTGCTCAGAGTCTGTTTTCATCAATGCTGTTTTTTAAATTCTGTGCTCTTCAATGTAATGCTGGGTGCTAATACTGACCTGCATAACATGCGAGCGTGTGGCGCGGGCGGCAGCTTCGCCATCGCCTTCTAGAATGGCGGTGACAATGGCGTCGTGCTCTTGCCAGGAGAGGCTGGGACGTTGTGGCATACGAAACTGCGCTTTACGGAAAGGCTTTAATCGGCTTCTTGTCGCTAGGGCCAAATCGCGCAGGTAAGGGCTATGGCTGCCTTCATAGAGATGCGTATGAAACTCATGGTTAAAGGCTTCGTAGTCACTGGTGGTGCCGTCGCGCACTATGCGTAAGGCATCTTTATGAAGGCGTTGAAGGGTTTTGCGCTCCTCAAGCGTCATTCGCAGTGCGCAGAGGCGGGCGCAGGCGGCCTCCAGTTCTGACATGGCTTCGTACATCGCCAGTAGCAATTCATCGGTGATGTTGGCGACCGTTACGCCACGGTTGGGACGCTTTTCGACCAGCCCCATAGCCGCCAGATGGCCAAACATCTCGCGTACCGGTGTGCGTGATACGGCAAAGCGCTCTGCAATTACCCGTGCATCCAACTTGGTACCCGGCGCGATGTCACCGCTGATAATCTCATCGGCAAGGATGCTAAGCATGTCGTCGACCGTAGTGCCTTCGCGTAACTTGGCTGGGCTTATGGCAGAAAGATTTTTCATAAAGCGGTCACTGGTGGGTGGGCAGAACTGGAGTGGATAGAGCTTGCTTGAGCCGGTGGGTGAGGAATCGCGTTAAGTAGCGCTCGCGTATAGGCGTGACTAGGCTCGCTCAGCAGTTTCTCAGTAGGGCCTTCCTCAACGATTTTACCTGCTTGCATCACCATCACACGGTCACATAACAATCGAACGACATTGAGATCGTGACTAATAAAGAGATAGCTCATATTGAGCTGCTCGCGCAGGCTCGCCAATAAGTTCAGCACGACTGCCTGAACAGAGACATCCAGCGCAGCGGTGGGCTCATCAAGAATCAGCAGCTTGGGTTCCAGGGCGATTGCTCGGGCAATACCAACTCGCGCCTTTTGCCCTCCAGAAAGTTGATGGGGAAAGCGGTCTAAAAGGTGGGCAGGCAAACCAACACGCTCAGCAAGCACGGATACCCGAGTGTTAAGTTCCTGGCGGTTGAGCTGGTCAAGCCTGCGCATAGGATCCTCTATTGAACGTCGGGCGCTCCAGCGTGGGTTAAGGCTATCCGTCGGGTCTTGAAACACCATTTGCAGTTTGCTGCGCAAGGGGTGATGAGCAAACTGCTTCGCGCTGATAACGGCAATATCGCTACCGGCGAACGTTAGCGCACCGCTAGTCGGATCCAGCAGGCGCATAATCATCGCTGAGGTGGTTGACTTGCCGCAGCCGCTCTCACCGACGAGTCCAAGGCTTTCGCCCTCGTGCAGGGTAAAGCTTAGATTATCCACTGCCCGCACTTCGTTAGCGGCCGAGCCAAAGGCTTTAACCAGGGAATCTACTTCAAGCAGCGGTGGGCCAATGGGCTGGCGCTTGGTGCTGGCACGGCGCTCATCATCGGCGGGTAGAAGATCGGCTACCTGGGAGTCAAGCCTGGGCGTGGCGCGCATTAAGCGCTGGGTATAAGGGTGCTGCGGGGATGCAAAGAGCGTTTCGACCGCAGCGGACTCTACGATTTCGCCTTTCTCCATCACCACAATCCTATCGCAGTAGCAGGCGGCTAAGCCCAAATCATGGGTAATCAGCAGCGTGGCCATCTGCCGCTCGGCGGCCAACTCGACGATCAAATCCATCACCGCTTTTTGCGTCGTCACATCAAGCCCCGTGGTGGGCTCGTCAGCAATAAGTAGTTGGGGGCGGCAGGCCAGAGCAATGGCAATCACAATGCGCTGGCACATGCCGCCAGAGAGCTCAAATGGGTAGGCGTGGTAGCGCTGTTCAGGATCACGAATGCGCACGGCTTGCAGCATCTTGATGGCTTTGCCGCGGGCATTCCCCCGTGTGGCCAGGCCGTGTTGAATCATCACATCTTCAATCTGTCGGCCAACGGCACGAATTGGGTTAAGGGCCGCGCGAGGGTTCTGAAAGATCATCGACATTTCACGCCCGCGCAGCTCACTCATGGTGCGTTCATCTGCGCCACCCACATCAACGCCACCAAATACAATACTGCCGTCGGCAATGCGCCCTGCACGATCAAGAATGCGCAGCAGGGCATAGGAGGTCACGGATTTGCCGGAGCCCGATTCACCCACAATGCCTAACGTCTCGCCTTTATTAATACTGATGTCGACTTTTTTAACCGCCGTGACGGTGCCATTACGGGTGGCGAATTCAACCGTTAAATCACGAATATCGAGCAGCGGGATAGCCATAGTAAACTCCTCAGGTACGCCGTAGCGGATCAACCAGATCGCGCAGCCCGTCGCCTAGCAAGTTAAAGGTGAACACTGCCAGCATGAGGGCCAGCCCTGGGAAGACGGCAAGCCACCACTGGCCCGAGACAATGTAATTGGCACCTTCAGCGACCATGATGCCCCACTCAGGGGTGGGTGGGCTGACGCCTAGACCTATAAACGAAAGCCCGGCAGCGTTTAGAATAGCCCAACCCATGTTGAGCGAAATTTGCACCATCATGGGGGGAAGTGAGTTGGGGAATATTTGAAATGCCAAAATACGCCAGTCCCGATTGCCGGATAATCGGGCGGCCTGTACGTAACCGGCCTGACGACGCACAGCGACTTCGGTACGCGCCATGCGGGCATAAAAAGGCAGGTTAATAATCGCCGTGGCATAGATGATGTTTTCAATGGTGTTGCCCGCTGCCGCGACAATCCCCATGGCCAGCACAAACAGCGGGAAGGCCATTATAGTGTCCATTAAGCGACCAGTAATTCGATCCGTCCAGCCGCCATAAAAACCGGCAATAGCGCCTAAGGTTGAGCCCACCACAAAGGCGATCGCTACGGCGGTCACCGCTATCATTAGATCGAGGCGAGTAGCGACCACCACACGTGAGAACACATCGCGCCCCAGGTGGTCAGTGCCAAACCAGTGCTGCCAAGAGGGCGCTTGTAGCGTACTGCTCGAATCAGTGGCTAATGGGTTATAGGGCACCAGCCAGGGGCCGAATAGCGCAGCGATCACTATCAGCACAAACAGCGCAAAAGCGACCGCTGTGACAGGGTTGTCGGTCATTACGTAGAGCAGGTGGCGTACGAAACGGCGTAGTGCGCCCTCTTTTGTGGTGCTCGCGGAGGTTAATGTGGTCATGGCGCTACTCCTGCGTATTTAGACGCGGATCCACCAGGGTGTAGATCACATCTATCAACAAGTTAAGGGCGACAAACAGCAGTGCCATAGTGAGTACAAACCCTTGTACTGAGGCGTAGTCCGATACCACCAAGGCTTCGACTGCGTAAGAGCCTATGCCAGGCCACGAAAACACTTGCTCTACCAATACGTTGGCCCCCAGCGCGAAGGAGAACACCATGCCTAGCGTGGTAATCACCGGCAGAATGGCATTGCGCAGGGCGTAGGTGAAAAGCACTTTTCGGCGCGGTAAACCGGCGGCACGGGCAGTGCGGATAAATTCGCTTTCCAGGGTTTGTAGCATGGCGGCGCGGGTCATACGTGCGATAGGCGCAAGGGTGAATAGCCCTAGCGTGATTGCGGGGAGCAGTAACTGCGATAGCGCTCCCCAAGCGGTTTCCAGGTCGCGATCAATCAGTGCATCAATGACGTAAAATCCGGTCACCTTGGGTGGCGAAAGATACAAAAAATCCAACCGGCCCATCGGTGAAGGAGCCCAACCGAGCAAATAGTAAAAGACGTAAATAAGCGCCAAGCCGGTGAAAAACGTGGGCAGTGATACGCCGGCGGTCACTACGGCACGGCATAGGTGGTCTACCCAGGTGTTAGGGCGCGTGGCGGCCAGAATACCCAGCGGTAAGGCAATAATCATTGAAAAGAGCAGCGCAAAACCGGTGAGCTCCAATGAGGCAGGCAAGCGGGTGGTGAGCTCGTGTATCACCGGCTGCCCAGTAGAGATTGCGGTACCCAAGTCGCCCCGGAACAGGTCTTGGACATAGCTGATAAACTGCAGTGGTAGAGGGCGATCTAGCCCCATGCTGACACGTATCTGCTGGATCGATTCGGCATTAGCGGCTGGCCCGGCAAAGTACGCGGCGGGATCCCCGGGCAGCGCCCGGGTAAGTAAGAACGAAACAATCACAATACCAATCAACACCGGTACCGCTTGAACGACTCGCCAGGCAATTAGGCGCGTTCGGGACATAGTGGCCATGCTGACTCCTTAACTGACACGCAGCGGGCGGTTATCGAGCTGGCGGTGATACCAGAACTCATAGCCCGAAATGTTGGGCTGCATCGCCACGTTGAGCGTCGGTTGGTAAAGCGGAATACGCGGCACATCTGCAAAGGCGATCTCGATCATGCGGCGAATTTTGGGCGCGTACTCAGGGTCATCCATAGCCATAAAGAGTGTTTCATCGACGAGTTGGGCGATCTCGTCGTTGTGGTAATTGGACGAGTTAAATAAATTGCCTTCGATATAGGCCCAGAAGAAGTAGTAGCAAGGCGTGTTGAGCCAGCCACCAAAGTTCTCCAAGTGTAAGGGCAACTGCTTATCTACCAGCGCGCGGGTGCGCCAGTTGGCACCGGGTATACGATCCAAGTTGACGGTAATGCCAATTTGGCCCAAGGCCTCTTGAATCAGTAGCGCGGTGGGTTCTGCCCAATCGGCTTGGCCTAAATCAAAGGAGAGAGGGACTTCAAAGCCCTCGGGGTAATCCGATTCCGCCATTAACTCGCGCGCACGTTCAAGATTGTTGCTGTAAGGAAAGGGTTGCGGCCAGGCAATATCAGCAGGCGACTCGCTATTACCTCCCCACATGGGAACGCCGCGACCATAGGCGGCATTTTGCATAATGGCTTCGTAGGGAATTGCCCAAGCAATGGCTTGGCGCACGCGTACATCCTGGAAGGGCTCGAACGTTAAGTTTGGGCAAAGCACATGCAGACAGTTCTCAATCGGCGTGCTGACCACTTTTACGTTGGATTGAGCGTCAAGCTCCATGGCATCACGGGGAGGCACGTCTTGTGACAAATGAGCATCGCCGCGTTCAAGCAATGCACGTCGGGTTGACGTGGAGGGTACTTCTCGCAAAATGACGCGTTCTGCCCCCGGCAGCTCACCGCTGGCCCAGTCCGGGTTGCGGCGATAAACCAACTGCTGGCCAGGCTCCCAGCGCTCGATTTGGAAAGCACCCGAGCCTGCCGGGGTGCGGTGCAGATATTCGGTCGCCCAAGGATCGTCATCAGTAGCGTGCTCTAACGCTAACTCGGAATTAATGACGATGGCGATCGGCGTCGTGAGGTTTGGCAGGGTAAGCTTGGAGGCATGAGGCAAATGAATGCGGAAGGTGCGCTCGTCGACGGCTTCAAATTGATCAGGGCTTGTCATCGAGCCAGCTGCCATCTGTGTGGTCGGAAAGCCGCCCAAGGTGACAGAGCGGTCAAATGACCACTTAACGTCCTGGGCGGTGACGGCACGGCCATCCCAGAAAGTGGCTTCACGCAAATAGAGAGTTATTGTGCGTCCATCTTCAGAGACTTCCCAGCTCTCCGCCAACTCGCCTTTTAGATTGTCGTAGTCATAGCTTAACGATCCATCTTCAAGCGTTTTGGTGCCAAACGTCATCAGGCGGTCATAGCAATTAACCGCGACTTGATAGCTGGGGCGATTGGTTCCGCTGCGGTGGATGTCGAGGCTGTTAATCGTACTGCCCATCACCACCACCAGCGTTTCATTAGCGCTGGCCATGGCGGGAAGTACTTTTAGAAAGGGGAGAGCGGCAGCACCTAGGGTTAAGGCGGAAGTGCTTTTTAGGAAGTCGCGACGGTTCATGGCAGATCCTCACAAGGGCATCGATAGTTGCCAATGTGTATGCACTTTGAGGGCCATGATATTGCAGATATGGGTGTTTATTTTTATAAAACAAATACTTGTTAATTTTAAAAAGATATTCAAAAGCAATTTTTAAACTGCTGATGCGATAAAACAGCGCAAAGTGCATACACTTTGCGCTGTTTTGGATCGCCCCTACCTTCTTACTTGCTGGCCCTTTCGCCAGGGCTGGGTAGATAGCACTACTTGCCAACGGTCTTGGCTG
This sequence comes from Vreelandella glaciei, assembly GCF_013415125.1. Taxonomy (GTDB): domain Bacteria; phylum Pseudomonadota; class Gammaproteobacteria; order Pseudomonadales; family Halomonadaceae; genus Vreelandella; species Vreelandella glaciei. The sequence goes on from NZ_JACCDE010000001.1 coordinate 41,015, forward strand.
CGCTGTAAGTAGTCAAAGCATAGGCTGGCGCGCCAGCGCAGGGTGTCATCGTTGGCGGTGCTTAGGGTGGAGAATAGATTGGAAACGTTGGCTGCTGGGCGAGGTGTAATCGCTATGGCGTGGTCGCCGATTTGCAGCCAACGCAGTTGGCCTTGCTGATCTGTTTGAATCACTTCTTCAGCGGCATCACTGGAAAGTTGCTGCCAGTGCTCAACGTATTGATCGTGCGGGTGTCTCTCTTCTAAAGTGTTGCCGTCAATCCAGCGTAGTAAACCAACATCTCGTTCCAAACTGGGGCATAGATCCTGATAGCGATGCCAGGTGCATACCCCTAGCTCACTATCGATTTGGGTAATACCTGCAAAAGCAGTGAGCCCCGCCAGCCATTCAAGCTGGCGGCGGTTGCAGTCGTCTAAACCGGTGATGCCTGCAAAGTCAGGCGAGTCTGTAGGCAGGCGCAGGTCGGCATGCCAGTGTTTGCCCTGAATCCAATAAACCTGAGTAGTGGTGTCGGCCTGTTGGTAGGGCTCTTTAGCGGGTTCGGCGTAGAGCGTGCGCTGCCATACGCCGCGAAATGCTTGAGGTGTGGCAGGTAAGTCGACATTCATAAGGGGTTGTCCTTATGTTTGCCGTGCTGGCCCAGGCTACCTACTTCGCGGGCACCTTCGGGTAGCGTAATGTCGCCCTTTGCCAAACGCTCACGCAGATAGCGGAAGGTTTGAATGGTTTGGGCATAAAGATGATCGCCCGCTGTGAGCGGTGCGTAATGGGCTTTACCGTGTCGCTCGACTAATTCGGGCAGCGGCGCGACTTCGGTATGGTAATCGCAGGCGAAAAACAGCGGAAAGGAGTAGCGCTCCTGTTTCACTTTGCGCACCCGGTGGGAGGTCGCTACAAACTCCCCGTTGCTCCAAATTTCCAGCATATCGCCAATATTGACGACTAATGCATCCTCTTGATACGGCACGTCAATCCATTCGCCCGCACCGTTCATGACTTCAAGCCCTGGCGCGGTGGGTAGCAGCAAGGTAAAACACTCATAGTCGGTGTGGGCGCCAATGCCTTGGGCGTCTTCAGCATCAGGATTGTAAGGGTAGTGAATAAGGCGCAGTTGGCTGGGTGGTTTATTGACGTGACGCAGTAGCTGCTGTTCTTCAAGCCCTAAGGCCAATGCAAAGCCCCCCATCAGTGCACGGCCTACTTGATAAGCCGCCTCATAATAAGCGGCGACAGGCTTGCGGAAGCCGTCAAGGTCTGGCCAGGGGTTTGGCCCGAGCAATGGCGTTCCGGCTAACACCTCTGGGTCGCTTTCGGGGAGTTCAAAGGCGAGATCAAACGCCTCTTTCATATCAGGCTTTGCGGGGTCCGGCGACTCTTCTCCGGGCGGTACATAGCCACGGTGATGATGGTAGCGGCCAATATAGCGCTGCATCTTTGTGTCGGACGATTGTGCAAAGAAGCGCTTGGCTTGGCGAATCAACCCTTCGCGTAATGACTGATCAATTCCGTGCCCGACCATTTGAAAAAAGCCCACTTCCCGTGCGGCGCGGCCAAGGGCGTCGGCGACGGTTTGGCGCGCGGCGGTATCGCCATGGAGTAGGTCGTGAATGTCGATGACCGGAATGGCTTGGAAGTCAGCCAAGCGCTGATCGGCAGTATGTTGACTCATGATTCAGCCTCCTCTTCACTGGTGAGCACCACCAGCGGTTGCCCAGGCCCAATAGATGCCCCTTCGCTAATAGGTAGCCGGGCAACACGACCAGCGCTGTGAGCGGCGACCTCTACTTCCATTTTCATGGACTCCACTAGGGCGACTGCCTGACCAGCGCTGACCTGTTCGCCCTCTTTGACCAGCAGTTTCCACAGGCTGCCCGTGACCGGGCTTTCTATGCCGATTTCGTCATCGTCTAAGATTTCGATTTCAGCGCTTTCAGGTGCTTGATCTTCAAAGGTGAATTGGCCGTTGGCGCGCCAAGCGGCCATCTCTGCCTGGAAAGCGGCTTCACGCTTGGTGCGGAAAGCGTCAATGGCGGCGGCGTTCTTATCAATCTCGGCTTGATAGTCCGCCAAGCGAAAGCGAGCGGTTTCGATGGGTAAGTCATATCGACCGTGTGGGAAGTCGCGGCGAATTTGCTCGAGTTCTGCATGGCTGACGTTATGAAAGCGCAGCTGATCAAAAAAGCGCAGCAGCCAGGGGTTTTCAAAGTGCGCAGTGGTGCGGTAGCGGTTCCACATTTGTAGGGTGCGGCCGACAAACTGGTAGCCGCCGGGGCCTTCCATGCCGTAAACACATAGGTAAGCACCGCCAATGCCCACGGAGTTTTCCGCTGTCCAGGTGCGGGCGGGATTGTATTTGGTGGTGACCAAGCGCTGACGCGGGTCCAGCGGGGTGGCAACCGGTGCACCCAGGTAGACATCCCCTAATCCCATGACGAGATAGCGGGCATTGAAAACGATATCCCGCACCTCCTGTTCGCTCTCCAGGGCATTAATGCGGCGGATAAAGTCGAGGTTGCTGGGGCACCAGGGGGCATCGGGGCGCACGCTGCGCTGGTATTTATCAATCGCTTCCTGACAGGCGGGGTCATCCCAGGAGAGCGGTAGATGCACCACCCGCGATTCTACTTCCAGTGATTCCACATCAATCAGCGCCTGCTCGGCTTTTTGCAGATGCGCCAGAAGCACATCGAGACTCAGTTCCAGCGGCTCGTAGTGAATTTGCAGCGAACGAATACCTGGGGTTAGTTCCCGCAGTCCGGGCAGCGAGTGTTGCTGTAACCACAGCATCCAGGCGTGTACCCGAAAGCGCAGCGCGATATCCAGCTCCATGGCGCCAAATTCGATCAGCAGAAAATCGTCCCCGGCGCGGCGGTAAACGGTGCGCTCACCGGCCTGCTCGGCGGGTACATCGCGCAGGATCGGGGTGTCGCGTTCTGGCTGAATAGCTTCAACGGGGTTCGCGGTGAGGGTCTCCAACTGGTCGATCTGACGCGCTTCCAGGGCGCGGGCGGTGGCCAGACTGACCGGGACAAAGCGTAGCTTATCGCCAGCGGCGAGCTGCCCCAGCTTCCAGCGCTCGGCGCGGACCACGGTCGCCGGGCAGACAAAACCACCCAGCGAAGGGCCGTCGGGGCCAAGGATCACAGGCATATCGCCGGTAAAATCGATGGTGCCAAACGCGTAGGCATTGTCGTGGATATTGGAGGGGTGCAGGCCCGCTTCGCCGCCGTCGGCCCTTGCCCACTCGGGGCGGGGGCCAATCAAGCGCACGCCCGTACGGCTGGAGTTGTAGTGGACTTCCCACTCGTGGTCAAAAAAGCGCTGGATATCGTCATCGGTGAAAAAGTCTGGCGCGCCGTGGGGGCCGTAAAGCACGGCCACTTGCCAGGTTTTTCCGCCGTCTTGATGACCAAAGGTAGGTATTAACGCCTCCTCCAACTGTGCCTTGGAGGTGGCGGCAAGCGCGGGTAAATCGAGCATGTCGCCGCTACGCAGCGCACGGCCGCCGTGGCCGCCAAACTGGCCTAGCGTGAAGGTGCTGCGGGAGCCTAAATAGTGCGGGCACTCAATGCCGCCGCGCACTAATAGATAAGCGCGAGCACCCGCAGCGGCCTTGCCCAGGCTAAGGGTAGCGCCCGCAGGAATATCAATGACCTGCCAAAAAGCCACCGCTTCGCCATGCAGCGTTGCTGGGAGCCCGGCACCCGTCAGCACGATCTGGGTGGCGCGGTGAAAACGCAGCGTTGGGCCGGTCAGGGTGATTTCAAGCCCGGCGGCATCGGCGGGGTTATTCAGTAAGCGATTGCCGAGGCGAAACGACCAGTCATCAAAGGGCCCCGAAGGTGGCACGCCCACATCCCAGTGGCCTTGGCGGCCGGGGTAGTCTTGAATCGTTGTCATTGTGCCGGGGGCGACCACCTCAATGGCCGGTGGCGCCCACTCCAGGGTGGTTAGCCAGTGGGTGTCCAGGTCGGCGTCACGAAAACGCTCTGCCCGCAGCGCATGGGCAAGCCAGGTGCGGTTGGTGGTAATGCCGTAAACGCTGGCGTTATCTAGCGTGTCTGCTAGCTGTTCAATAGCTGTGCCACGGCTGTCGGCGTGAACAATCACCTTGGCTAGCATGGGGTCAAACAGCGCCGATATTTCCAGCCCGGCTTCAATGGCATGATCAATGCGCAGGCCATCAGCCTTCGGGAAATCGACTTCTGTCAGCAAGCCTGCGCTGGGGCGAAAGTCGTGGGCGGGGTCTTCGGCATACAGGCGTGCCTGCACGGCGTGGCCAGTGGGCGTAAGTGATTGTGCCAATGTTTCCAGATTGGATAATTCTCCGGCGCCCAGCTTAATCATCCACTCAACAATATCGACCCCATACACCATCTCAGTGACGCCGTGCTCGACCTGGAGGCGGGTATTGACCTCTAAAAAGTAGAACGCTTTTCGCTCGGCATCGTAGATAAACTCGACGGTCCCAGCGCTGCGATAGTTGACTGCTTTGCCCAGTTGAACCGCGGTTTCGTGGAGTGCCTGGCGGACGTGTTCCGGCAGGTTGGGGGCCGGGCACTCTTCGAGCACTTTTTGGTGGCGGCGCTGGGTGGAGCAGTCACGCTCACCGAGCGCCACCACGTTGCCCTGGCCGTCGCCAAATAGCTGGACTTCCAGGTGGCGGGCGCGGGCGATGTAGGCTTCCAGAAACACGCCGCCGTCGCCGAAGTTGCGCTCACCTAAGCCTTTCACCGAGTCAAAGGCGCGCGCCAGCTCGGCGGGGTTTTGGCACACCTGCATACCGATACCGCCACCCCCGGCGGTGGATTTGAGCATTACCGGGTAACCAATCTGCTCGGCGCTGGTGAGGGCTTCATTAACGCTTTCGAGAAGTTTGGAGCCGGGCACCAGTGGGACACCGGCTTGTTCGGCTAGGATGCGAGCCTGATGTTTTAAACCAAACTGTTCAATCTGTTCGGCGGTGGGGCCTAAAAAGGTGAGCCCGGCTGCGTCGCAGGCTTCGATAAAGCGGGTATTCTCTGACAGAAAGCCGTAGCCAGGGTGCACGGCTTGGGCACCGCTTTGCTTACAAATGGCTATCAGCTTGTCGATATTAAGATAGGTAGCGCTGGCCGAGCCTTCGCCCAGGGAAAAGGCTTCATCTGCCTGGTGAACGTAGGGCGCGTCGCGGTCGGCATCGGCGTAGACCACCACGCTGTCGATATTGAGTGCTTTTAGAGTACGTAAAATACGCGCTGCGATGGCACCGCGATTGGCAATTAGAACTTTGCTAAACGTCTTATTGATGGACATGGCACTGCCTGCAAACAAAGGCGGGTCGTCCCGCAGGTTGCTTGGCCTTCTAGGGTCGTCCCTAGGGCGAATCACTTATTCCCAAACCAGCAGCTCAATAGGCGTTGGGTTGTAGCCATTGCAGGGGTTATTGAGCTGAGGGCAGTTGGAGACCAGCACGATCACATCCATCTCAGCGACCATCTCCACGTATTTCCCCGGAGCGGAAATACCGTCCTCAAACGTCAGTCCGCCATCAGCGGTGACCGGAACATTCATAAAAAAGTTGATGTTGTGAGTAATGTCGCGCTTGGTAAGCCCAAACTCGGGGTAGTTGGCGATGGCCTGCATCCAGTTGTCCCGGCAGGAGTGCATATGGCGTTTTTCCAAATCGTAGCGCACGGTGTTGCTCTCGCTGGCGCAGGCGCCGCCCAGGGTGTCGTGGCGGCCGCAGGTGTCAGCGGTAATGGTCAGCATAGTGCGCCCTTCGCTGGAAATCAGCGGGGAGCCTGCAGTAAGGTAAACCCCGCCTTGCTCCCGCACGGTATCCATGGCGCTGTAGCGCTCGCTGGTATCATCGGCGCTAAAAAAAAGCGTGTCGGCGGCCTGGTTACCCTCTAAATCGAGAATGCGCAGGGTTTGACCGTGCTTGACGGTACCAATGTAGTGATCGCCTGCGTTAACCGTGGTGCGGCTCAAGGCATTTTCAGGGCGTAGGGTGCTTTCAATAATCATGCGGCGTCTCCCTTATAAGCCGAGGTGGTAAAGGCGATTGTTAGCAAAGCCACGGGCGTTTTCGGGCCGTGAACGGTAGCAGGGGTCGTCTTCCGTGGGCGGCTCTGTGGTGCCGAGGGCGATGTCGACACCGCGACGGGGGTAGTCGGCGCTGGGGTCGAGGGGGTGGGGGCAAGTGTGAAGCAACACTAGGGTATCCATCTCAAAGCGCAGCGTGACGCTTTGGCCGGGCTGGCAGTGGCCCGAGACATAACTCAGCTTGCCGTAGTCGTCGCTTTCTACCCGGGAAAACAGGTTGAGATTGGCCGCCATATCTCGGCGGCCCATGCCGTATTTGGCAAGCTCCACCAAAAAGGCATCGAAGCCGGTACGGGTCCAGTCGTTATAGGCCTGCTGATAGTTGACCGGCTGCCAGCCTTTTTTGAGCAAGTGGTAGGGCATCAAGTTGCCGCCAACGCTGTCGTGCCAGCCCAGGTCATCATGGGTAATCGAGGCAAAAATACGCCCCATATCCGAATAAAGGCAGTGGCCATGGGTGAGCTTAAAGGTGTGCTGGCACTTCAGGGTGTCAGGTAGATTTAAGCGTTCCAGCAGGTTTTCGGGGTTGTAGCACAAAAGCCCCACGTTGCTGTCGGCCTGCTGGGCGGTCAGGGTGAGCGTGGTGCCCCGGCGCAGGCGCAGCGACCAGTGGTGCCCGCCGGGTAAATGGGTGGTGTAAGCGGGTTCGCTGTTCATAAAAGCGTCTCCTGAGAATGAGTTTTCATGCCGCCCTGGTTGAGCGCCTCTTTTAATTCGGCAGAGGGACGGTCTCTCGAAATAGGTAGGTCATAAGTAATCGTCGCGCCATACGCTTCGGGGGCCTGCGGGTCGTGGCGAGTTTTATCGAAGACCCACAGCCGTGTGCCCAACTCAAAGGCTTCTTTTAAGTCATGGGTGATCATAAAGATCGTCAGTTGCTGCTCTTGCCACAGGCGATTGATCAGCACGTGCATGTCCTGGCGAATGCCTGGGTCTAGCGCGCCGAAAGGCTCATCAAGCAGCAGGATGCGTGGCCGCATCATTAGCGCCTGAGCAATGGCCAGGCGCTGCTGCATGCCGCCGGACAGCTCGTGGGGGTATTTACTAAGTGCGTGATCAAGGCCAACTTCGTCGATGCGAGAGCGGGCTTTTTCCACAGCACGTCGCTTGGCGGCACCGAAGCTCTTAGCCAGCAGTTTGGCGCTGTGTAACTCATCGGCGATCATCACGTTGCCGAGCACGGTTAAGTGGGGGAATACGGAGTACTTCTGGAACACCACGCCGCGATCAGGCCCCGGCTCATTGGGAATGGGCTGATCATCCAGCGTGAGGCTGCCCCGGGAGGTCGCTTCGGTGCCCAGCAGCATTTTAAGGAAGGTAGTTTTACCGCAGCCTGAAGCACCCACCAAGGTGACGAACTCGCCGGGCTCAACGCTGAAATTAAGGTTTTCGAGTACTACATGGTTGCCGTAATGCTTCTCTAATCGTTTGGCGGCCAGCAGGCTCATGACTTATCTCCTTCGCCTGAGTGGTACCAAGGGAATGCCAGCCGCGATACCCAGGCCAACAGTTGATCAAGCAGAAAGGCTAAGAGAGTAATCCAGGCCACATAGGGCAGAATTACGTCCATGGAGAGGTAGCGACGCACCAGAAAAATGCGGTAGCCAAGTCCTTCTTGAGCGGCAATGGCTTCGGCGGCGATCAAAAATAGCCACGCAGTGCCCAGCGCTAAACGGGTGGCATTTAATAGCCGCGGGGTAAGCTGCGGCAGCAGAACTCTTAACAAAACCTGCCATGAGCTGGCACCTAGGGTTTGCGCTTTGATCAACTGTTCGTCGGGCAGTCGCAGGGCGTGGCCTTGTAAGTCACGAATAAGAAAGGGCGTAACGCCAATCACAATCAGCGCAATCTTGGCGGCCTCGCCGGTTCCAAAAGCAATAAACAGAATCGGCAGTATCGCCATCGGCGGTATTAGCGAGGCCACCGTCACCAGGGGGGAAAGCTTGGCGCGGATAATTGGAATGCCACCATTTAAGATACCGACCATCAGGCCGATCAAGGCACTAATACCTACCCCGATCACAATGCGTTCTAGGCTGGCGAAGGTGTCTGTCCACAGCACAACCTCCCCCGTGCGCACGTTCTCGGCGGTGGCCAAGTGGTAAAAGGAGCTTGCCATGGTCGAGGGCGTGGGCAGCAATCGGTCGTTGGGGTTTTCCGCCAGTCTTGTATTGGAGAGGCTCAAATAGAGCATCGCCAGCAGCAAAAAAGGCAGCAAACCCAGCAGCCAGCGGCCGCCTCGAGAGGGTGCTAAGTTAATTAATCGCTTCATGACGAAGTCCACGGAAGATGAGAGCAGAGGGAGTGGCAATAGCCACTCCCGTAGCGCTAAAGTAGGAGCAACTCGTTACTGAGCGTCGAGGTAAGCCTGGGTAAAACTAGGATCGAAGCGCAGCTGTACATTGCCCTCATCGCCAAATACACCGCTGGGGGTTTCGATGCCGACGCCGCCAGCATTGGGTGCCATATCACCCAGAAGCCCGTGCTCAAAGCTGAACTCGGCGACCCGCTCCATTGTTTCGAGCAGCTCGCGGCTTTCCATTAACTCGATTGCTTCCGCTGGGTCGGTATACAGGTAGGTGGCGTCTAACTGATTCTTGTAGCCTTCCAGATCCGTGCCTGCGGCATCGGCCATAATAGTCAGCGCGTTTTCGTCATCTGCTTCAATTAGCCCCATCACCTCGTACCAAGCGCCCACTAAGGCATGACCAAGCTCGGGGTTATCCGCTAGTGTTTGTGTATTAACGACCATCATGTCGAGAATTTCGCCGGGAATTTCCGCTGAGGTATACACCACGTTACTGTCTGGCATATCTGCGATGGCGCTTAGCTGTGGGTTCCATGCGGCGACGGCCTCGGTGGTATCGCTAGAGAAAAGACCCACAATATCCGCATCGGAAGTATTGACCGTTTCAATATCGCGTTCAGTAAGGCCGACGCTTTCGAGGGCGCGTGCCAGAAAGTAGTGGGAGACACTGAACTGAACAAGGTTGACCTCACGGCCTTCAATGTCGGCAAGATCGTCGCTGCCCTTGAGCACAATGCCGTCGTTACCATCAGAGTAGTCGTTGATAATCAGCGCGGTAGAGTCGACGCCACTGGCGGCGGGGATCGTCAGCGCATCCATATTGGTCATGGCGCAGCCGTCAACGTTGCCCGAGGTGAACTGATTGATTGACTCGACGTAGTCGTTCACTTGCACCACATCAATACTGATACCGTACTCGTCGGCCCATTTATCGACCACGCCTTCAACATCAGCATAGGCCCAGGGCATCCAGCCGGCATAAATCGACCAGCAGACGCTAAACTCATCCTGCTCTTGTGCCTGGGCAGGCGCAGCGGCGACAAGGGTCGTTGCCAGCAGAGTGGTAGAGAGCGCGGCTGAAAGTGTAGCGAGGGGGAAGTGCTTTGGGGAAGTATGATTGCAACGGGTCATGGCAGCCTCCAGCGGCTAAGGGAAAACTCGGGGGCATCGGCGCATCACTGCACCTTGTCCTCCCGGGCTTTTGTCCCGCCGTGTAACCTAGCGCCTTGGCGTTAGGTCGATTGCTCTCGGACCAGCCACATCCATCAGGGGTTATGCGTTGATGGTGTCGGAACCCTAGCGATCTATTGGAAGCTAAATTGTCTAGCAGCGTTCGCTGCCGATACCCCGTTTGTAACACTTAGATATGGAGCAAAATCGTGACCGTTTCGAAGTAACTTTTTTTGTTTCAGAGAATTACAGTACATTCGCCTTCAAAGCAGCTGCGACACTAGCTCGCTTCATGCATCTTGATGGTGCGCAAAAGTCGCTATCTGCACTGATTTGTACCGTTTAATAAGCGCTATAGCGGCGTTTTGCTCGCTTTGCCGGGAATTTCACGTACCAGGCGTGGCATTAAGAAACCCGGTAAGTGATCGCGCAGTCTAGCAACAAGCTCGCGGGCTTCACTATCCGGCACATCAAAATGGGCGGCACCCTGCACCGGGTCTAATACATGTAAGTAATAGGGCAGAATGTCTGCTTCAAATAGCCGTTCCGACAGTGTCGCTAAAGTTGCCACGTCATCATTGACGCCGCGCAGCAGCACGCTTTGATTAAGCAGCGTAGCGCTTGTTTGTTTAAGGCGCGCGCAGGCATCTACCATGGCTTGGTCGACTTCATTGGCGTGGTTAATATGCAGCACCACCACTTTTTGCAGGCGTGTGGCGGAGAGCCAACCAAGCAGGGCGTCATCGACCCGGTCGGGAATTACCACCGGTAGGCGGGTATGAATCCGCAGCCTTTTAAGATGCGGGATGCTTTCTAGCTGTTCTACCAGCCATGCCAGCTGGCGATCGCTGGCAGCCAGCGGGTCACCGCCGGAGAGAATCGCCTCGTGAATAGTGGTGTCGCTTCGTAAGTAGTCGAGTGCTTCCTGCCACTGTGCTCTGGAGGGGGAGTTGTCGCTATAGGGAAAATGGCGGCGAAAGCAGTAGCGGCAGTTGATGGCACAGTTAGGGCTGGCGATAAGCAGCACCCGGCCAGCATACTTATGAATCAGTCCTTTAGCGGGCCGGTGGTCGGCTTCTGCGAGCGGATCGACGACGTATCCATGCGGCGTGAACGCTTCTTCGCCCAGCGGCAGCACCTGGCGCAGCAGTGGGTCGTCTATGTCAGCATAGGCTATTCTGTTGAGATAAGCCTCAGGCACACATACGTCAAACAGGTCGTGACCTGCTTGGGCGCCCGCCAACCAGTCGTGGCTTAGGCCCAGCCGGTCACAAAGTGTTTGCGGATCGCGAATGGCATGAGAAAGCTGCTGCTGCCAAGTAGGTTGCACCAGGGAGTCGCGATGGCTTTGCGTTTCAGACGCGGCGATAATGATGTTCTCCTGCAAAAAAGCCCTCCTTCGGGTTATCATGCGCACACTTATTTAACGACGCCATTTGCAACGCTGCTGGTATATAAACCTGCTGACGGCGGCAAAGTATGGTTTCGCGCACCACCTGTTGAAACAAATAACTGAAATGGATGATTGAGAGACATTATGGCGAACTATTCTACCAACGAATTCAAGGCCGGTCTGAAAGTAATGCTCGACGGCGATCCTTGTTCGATCGTTGAGAACGAGCTGGTCAAGCCCGGTAAAGGGCAGGCGTTTAACCGCGTTAAGCTGCGGAATCTGATGACTGGCCGCGTAGGTGAGAAGACTTTCAAATCCGGTGACTCGCTGGAAGGTGCCGATGTCATGGATTTAGAGATGGAATATCTCTATACCGACGGTGACATGTGGCACTTTATGAAGACCGATGGCTCGTTTGAGCAGTATGCGGTAGAGAAAAAAGCGCTAGGCGATACCGTTAAGTGGCTGAAAGAGCAGGTGCCTTATATCATTACGCTTTGGGATGATAAGGCCATTTCCGTGACGCCACCTAACTTTATCGAGTTGGAAGTCGTGGAAACGGATCCCGGTTTGAAAGGCGATACCGCCCAGGGTGGTTCTAAGCCTGCGACCTTGTCTTCTGGTGCTGTGGTGCGTGTACCGCTGTTTATCAACCAGGGTGAAGTGCTGAAAATTGATACGCGCAGTGGGGATTACGTTTCCCGCGCTTGATCGCTTTTTAGGGCGCTTGCATGTCTTAATGGCTACGCTATGTGCGTGGCCATTATTGTTTAAGGTGGTTTTTTTCAAGGAGTCGTTATGGCCATTGATTGGCAACCCTCAGCGTCTATTGAGACGCTCCGTGAGCGAGCGCGGTTAATGGCCAAAGTGCGCGCTTTTTTTGCCCAGCGTGACGTGCTAGAAGTGGAAACACCAGTGCTGGGGCAGGGGGGCAGCACGGATGTGCACTTGGTCTCGCTACACACCTTGGCGCGCACGGACAAGGGGCAGCGCCGTCTATGGCTGCAAACCTCCCCTGAATTCCATATGAAACGCTTGCTCTCAGCGGGCTGTGGGCCGATCTTTCAGCTTGCGCGCAGTTTTCGCGATGGTGAGATCGGCGCCCGGCATAATATCGAGTTCACTATGCTGGAGTGGTATCGGCCACAGTTTACGCTGGATCAACTGATTGATGAGACCGCGACGCTCATTATGTCACTGCTGCCCAGTTTTCCCGGCCCGCTTGTGCATTACCGCTACCGGGAGCTGTTTCATACTTACGTAGAGGTTGATCCGTTCACCACCTCGCTGGATAGACTGCGGGCGATAGCTGCCGAGCGTGCGCAAATGCCTATCCAATCCTTAGCCGATGAAAGCCGCGAGACGTGCCTTGACCTGTTAATGAGCGTTGTAATCGAGCCACAGTTAGGCCAGCAAGAGCTAAGTGTGGTGATTGATTATCCTGCTAGCCAAGCAGCTCTGGCGCGACGCCATCAAGACGTAGACGGTGAGTGGGTGGCTTCCCGCTTTGAGATCTATCTGAACGGTATTGAGTTGGCTAACGGCTACGATGAGCTGACCGATGCAGAGGAACAGCGCACACGCTTTGCTGAAGACAACGTTGAACGCCGCCGCTTAGGCTTGCCTGAGGTAGACGTTGATGAGTACCTGTTGGCCGCACTTGAGCATGGGATGCCTGAAGGTGCTGGTGTCGCCCTGGGGGTTGATCGTCTTATTCAACTGGCACTGGGTAAAGCACGCCTGGAAGACGTGCTTACATTCTCAACGCCTAATTGCTAGTGATTACCTAACGACTCTCCCATGCTGACCATTGTCGCCAGAGGACGCTCTTCAAAGTTGACGGGGTTAGCAAAGCACATCACGACCGTGGAGCCAAGCTTGAAACGGCCCATCTCAGCGCCTTTTTCCAGCACTATGGGCTGCCCAAACTGCATGCGCTGTGGGTAACCAGAAAGCGGCGTCACCTGCCCTGACCAGACGGTTTCGATAGCGGCGACGATCATCGCACCAACCAGTACCATCGCCATAGGGCCGTGCTCGGTATCAAAGATACATACTAAGCGCTCGTTGCGGGCGAAGAGGCCGGGCACGTAGTTGGCGGTGGCTTGGTTGACCGAGAAGAGCCGCCCCGGCACGTAGATCATTTCCCTAAGCGTCCCCGTCACCGGCATGTGCACCCGGTGGTAATCCCTTGGCGAGAGATAAACGGTGGCAAAGCTGCCGCCTAAGAACTCTTCTGCCAGTGCCGTATCGCCGCCGAGCAGGGTTTGCGCGGAGTAGGTGTGGCCTTTGGCCTGCACCAGTTGTCCGGCCTGTAGGCGTCCGTATTGGGAAAGCGTGCCATCGGCGGGGCTGAGGATGCCTTCTCCCACGGGCCGCGCATCGGCTTTAAGTGCACGGGTGAAAAAGTCGTTAAATGTGGCGTAAGCAGTGGGGTCTGGTTCCAGCGCCTGGCTCATATCAACGTTAAAGCGTTTTATAAACGCTTTAATCAAGGTGTTTTTTACCCAGGGATTATCACACTGGGCAAACTTGCCGGTCAGGCGCGATAGCGCGTGCTGGGGCAGCGGATACTGGAGTAGCGAAAAGGCTTTTTGGGAAAGAGTCACAGTAATATTTTCACTTCTCAACCGGTGTGTCGTCGCGGTTGCCCCATTCACCCCAGGAGCCCGCATAGCCGCGCATATTAAAGCCTAGCGCCTTGCCCACCAGCCAGGTAAAGCTGCTGCGGTGATGGCTTTGGCAGTGGGTAGCAATTTCCATGTCGGGCGTGAGGCCCAAGGCGCCTAGCTCGGTGATGAGCTCGGCGTAATCGCGTATACGTAGCGCACGGGTGCGGTCCATGGCGAGGAGCCAATCCATATTGACCGCTCCTGGGATATGGCCCAGGTGCTTGTTGTTGCCACGTACGCCATCGTACTCCTCTTTGGAGCGCGCATCCCATACCGCAAACTGCTTATCGTCGAGCTTCTGTTTGATTTCGTCGCAGGTAATCAGGGCTTGGGGGTTGAGAAACTCAGCGTGGTATTCACTGGGAGTTGGGGCAGTTGGTTGTGTGCTCTCTTCCAGGCCCGCATCACGCCAGGCGTGAATGCCGCCGTTGAGATAGGAGTAGCGAGTGTGGCCGATAAGATCTAGCGTCCACAGTAAGCGTGCCGCCCAGCCGCCGCCTTCGTCGTCGTACGCGACCACGTGAGTATCGCGGGTCAAGCCCAGGGCACTAAACAGCCGCGATAGCGCCTCTACGCTGGGAACGTCGCTGGGTACCGGCCCTTCACCGCGCATCAAGTAGCGAAAATCGAGGAAGATCGCCCCAGGCACATGGCCCTGGCGATAGTTGTCGCCATTAACCGGTACATCGATAATCAGCAGCTGTGGGTCATCCAAATGTTCCTGCAGCTGTTCGGGTTCAACGATTAGCGGCAGCAGGTTGGATTCCGACGATTGGCTTTCGGTGCTCATGAGTAACTCCTTTAAATCCTAGCTATCCAAGCTATCAAGTATGCGCCGGTAGCTGGTAAAGCGTGCTGGATGAATCTTGCCTGCCTCGACCGCTGCGAGTAAAGCGCAGCCTGGCTCATTACGGTGGCGGCAGTCGCGAAAGCGGCAATGACCAATATAGTCGTGAAACTCGATAAAACCGTCGGTAACTTCCTGCTCGTTGAGGTGTACTAGGCCAAACTCGCGAATACCCGGTGAGTCGATGAGATCGCCGTCGGCCACTTCAGCGCGACTCATGGTATAGAGGCGTGCCGTGGTGGTGGTGTGAGTGCCTTTGCGGGAGTCTTCCGAGAGTGCACCAATGCGCAGGGTTTCATCGGGTAGTAGCAGGTCGATTAGCGATGACTTGCCCACGCCGCTCTGACCGACAAACACCGAGGTGCGCCCTTCAAGCTGGCTGCGCAGATCATCCAGACCGGTTTCGGTAGCGGTGGTGGTGCGCACGACGGGGTAGCCCAAATCGCGATAGCGCTCTAACAATTTGCCTAACTCGCCGCCATCTTCTGGCAGTAGATCGGTTTTGTTGAGCACCAGCACTGGCGCTATACCGGTCGCTTCGGCGGCAACCAAATAGCGGTCAATAAGATTGGCATGAGGCGCGGGTTCGACCGCAAATACGATCAATAGCTGGTCAATATTGGCGGCCACCGGTTTGAGCAGGCCGCGAGCGTCGGGGCGCTTTAGCACGCTGTCGCGCTCTTCCCGGGCCACCACCACGCCGGAGCCTTCCTGGCCTGCACGCCATATCACTCTGTCGCCGGTAACGAGACCGTCCAAGTTGGCGCGTAAGTGACAGCGCACAGGTTCATTATCGCTATTGCGCACCTCTAGTGTGCGTCCAAAGTGAGCAACGACCCGACCCGGCTGTTCGGCACCGTATTCGCCGGCGGCAAGTTTTTCAGCGTCTTGCACGTCGCGCTTTTCAGCGCGCTGGGCACGTTCCGCCTGGACTTTATCGACTCGCCACTGCTGCTGACGACTTAATTTTCGTTTGCTCATGTCTACCCGATGCTAGGTACAATAGGCTCCATTGTACCTAGCAAAGGTGTCATTGTATTTATCTAGTCGCCAAGTAGGCCTGTCTAGCTGCTTGACGGGCCAATTTAAGGCACACTTGCGCGATGTTATACGCATTTAGGCAAAGGAATAATGGTAATGAGCAACGCAACGACGGCTGCAACGGAAGGAAAAACGACGCCACGGGATGATCTGCTGGTGTGGATTGATCTCGAGATGACCGGTCTCGACCCAAATAAAGAGCGGATTATTGAAGTAGCCACACTCATTACGGATGCGGATTTGAATGTGGTGGCGGAAGGGCCAATCATTGCGGTGAAGCAGCCAGACAGCCTGCTGGCGCAAATGGATGAGTGGAACCAGAAAACCCACGGCGAATCAGGCTTAGTCGCACGGGTAAAAGCCAGCCAGGTGGAAACCGCTGAAGCTGAGCAGCAAACCCTGGCATTTCTGCAGCAGTACGCGGTGGCGGGATCGTCGCCCATGTGCGGTAACAGCATCCATCAGGATCGCCGTTTTCTGGAGCGTGAGATGCCTGCGCTGCTCAATTTTTTCCACTACCGCAATCTCGATGTGTCTACCATAAAAGAGGTGGCCAAACGCTGGAACCCCGGCGCGTTGGCGGGCTTTAGTAAGCAGAATGTGCACTTGGCCATGGACGATATTAAAGAGTCGATTGCTGAGCTAGCCCACTACCGCAGTACGTTTTTGCGCGTTGAGCAGAGCAGTGACGAAGAAGAGTAGTTAAAAAGAGTCGTTAAGAAGGGTAGTTAAAAAGCGTCGTTAAGAAGCGCAGGTATCGGTAGCAATGCGCTCACCGCGCTTCCTGCGTTGCTCCTCAAGCGCCCAGGCAACATGTTCACGGACAAGAGGGCTTGGGTAAGCGCGGCGTGACCATAATGCGGCTTCTACGGCCTCACTCCAGGGTGCGTTGCCCAGGCCAATGGCTATATTGCGTAGCCAGCGCTGGTAGCCAATGCGCCTAATGGGGCTGCCAGCGGTTTTATCTAGAAACTCCGCTTCGCCCCAGCCAAACAGGCTAATAAGCGATGCGCGGTCTAGGTCATGGCGCGGCGCAAAGTCATCTTCCTGGGTGATATGGGTAAAGCGGGTGAAAGGGCAGACCAGTTGGCAGTCATCGCAGCCGTAAATACGGTTGCCCATGGCGCGGCGATACTCGACCGGAATCGCGCCGTGTAGTTCGATGGTGAGATACGAAATGCACTTGCGGGAGTCGACCACTTTATCGTCAACGATGGCGCCGGTAGGGCAGGCGGTGCGGCAAGCGCTGCAGCTACCGCAGTGTTCGTGCTCAAACGGTGCGTCAATGGGGAGCGGCAGGTCGGTATACAGTTCGCCCAGAAAGAACAGCGAGCCCGCTTTAGGGTTGAGCAGCATGGCGTTTTTGCCAAACCAGCCGAGCCCCGCTTTTTGGGCCAGGGCGCGCTCCATGACTGGCGCTGAGTCAACAAAAGCGCGGTAACCAAAGTCACCGACTTCTTGCTCAATTTTTTTTGCTAGTAGGGCTAACCGTTTGCGGATTAGCTTGTGATAATCACGCCCCAAGGCGTAGCGCGATACATAGGCGCGGCTGGGCTGACCGAGCACCTTGGTGCTCTCCACTTCGGCGGGGAGATAATCCATGCGTACGCTGATAATGCGTTGAGTGCCGGGTTCGAGTTCCGCAGGGCGAGTGCGCTTAGTGCCATGCTTGGCCATAAAGCCCATTTCGCCGTGGTAGTCCTTTTCTAGCCACGCCTCGAGATGGGCTTCATGAGCCGACAGCTCAGTATCGGTGATGCCCACCTGCTGAAAGCCCAGCTCTCGCCCCCAGGTTTTAATCAGGTCGGCAAGGCGAGCAAGTTTCTGGTCAGTCATTGCACCATCAGAACGTGCAAAGGCAGTGGAATTCGACATAGTCAATCAACAGCAAGGCATTAAGCGCGCTATGCTAACGCATTGGCAGCCATCAAAACATGTGAAAGGAGCGATCGTGACGGTCCCGAGTACTTCCATGCTACGCCCTCTATATAAATCCGCCCAGGTGCGGGAACTGGATCGTCGCACCATTGCCGGCGGCATTGATGGTTTTGCGCTAATGCAGCGCGCTGCTTCAAGTGCCTGGCACAGTTTCCGCTCCCGCTGGCCACAAGTGCGCAGTTTAACCGTGATGTGTGGGAGTGGTAATAACGGTGGCGATGGTCACGTGCTGGCAGCGCTGGCCATGCAGTCCGGCCTTAAGGTGCAGCGAATTACGCTGAAGCCCCTAGTCGAGCTAAGCGGTGATGCGGCCCGTGCAGCAGAATTGGCAACATCTGCGGGGGTGGGCTGCGAAGAGTGGCACGCTGGCATTGAGCTCACCGGCGAAGTGATTGTCGATGCGCTGTTGGGGACCGGTTTGACCGGTGAGGTAGAGGGACGCTTCAAGCGTGCTATCGAAATGATCAATGCCGCGCATCGGCCGGTACTGGCGATTGATACTCCCTCAGGATTAGTCGCAGACACCGGTGCTGTATTGGGTATTGCTGTTAAAGCCGCCTGCACGGTGACTTTTATTGGCGATAAGGTGGGGTTGCATACAGGGGAGGCGCCAGCCTATACCGGCGAGATCGATTTTCGCCCCTTGGGCGTCAAAGCCCAGCCCTATTTCGACATTCCCCCCACGGCTTGGCGTCTGGATGATTCGCTACTGGCCGATGCCTTTGCGCCACGCCTGCGCACTAACCACAAAGGTGATATGGGGCACGTACTGGTGATGGGCGGCGCACCCGGTTTCGGTGGCGCTGCGCTGCTGGCCTGCCAGGCCGCCGCGCGCTTGGGGGCAGGGAAAGTAAGCTTGGCGACGGCCCCAGAGCATATCACTGCGAGTTTGGTGCGTTGCCCGGAAGTGATGGCCCATGGCGTACGCGGTGGCGCCGAGGCCGCAGAGCTGCCTAATAACGCTGACGTTGTAGTAGTGGGGCCCGGGCTGGGTCAGGCTGCCTGGGGGCAGGCGGTGCTTCAGAGTGCGCTTCAGTCAGATGCGCCACTGGTGGTGGACGCTGATGGGCTTAACCTGTTGGCGCGTCAATGGCCGGATGTTCGCCGCGATAACTGGATATTGACCCCGCACCCTGGTGAAGCCGCACGACTGTTGGGCTGTGAGGTGGCCGATATTCAGGCAGATCGACCTGCCGCTGCCCAGGCACTGCAACGCGCCCGGGGTGGCGTGGTAATCCTAAAAGGCGCGGGCAGTTTAATCGCTGGCCCCAGTGGCTTGGTCGTGTGCCCTTACGGCAACCCGGGCATGGCCAGCGGCGGGATGGGCGATGTGCTTAGCGGCATGCTGGGAGCGCTGGTTGCGCAGCGCGGTGAGGTGGAGTTTAGCGCCTGGCTAGCCACGATGGTGCACGCGTTAGCGGCTGATCGAGCGGCAAAGCAAGAAGGTGAGCGTGGCCTGCTGGCCAGCGATCTGGCATCCTATGCGCGAAAATTGATTAATCCGTGAAGGCAGCCCACATGCAGGTGCAATTAGACAACGAAGAAGCCCAGGTCGCCTTTGGCGAAGCACTCGGGCAGGTGTTGCAAGGACGCGGGCTGGTGTATCTGGAAGGTGAGCTGGGAGCCGGTAAAACGACGCTAACCCGCGGTATCCTGCGTGCTTATGGCCATCGAGGGACGGTTAAAAGCCCCACTTACACGCTGGTCGAGCCTTACGAGCTGGGTGCCCAACGGGTTTATCATCTAGATTTGTACCGCTTGTCAGATCCAGAAGAGCTTGAGTTTATCGGTGGTCGAGACATGCTGGCCGACGATGCGCTTAGTATTGTTGAGTGGCCCAGCCGAGGGGAAGGGTGGCTGCCAGCTCCTGATATCGCGCTGGTGCTTGAAGTGGCCGCTCAAGGGCGCTTAGCCTCATTAACAGCGAGCAGTGATCGGGGCAGGCGTATGCTGGCATTATTGGAAAGTAAAGTAGGCAAGGTAAGTTCCGACCATTTGGGCAACGGTGTGATTCAATGGAAATAAAGGGCATAGCGGCACGTGTATCTTGTTTGTTAGCCGCCAGTTTTTTTGCCCTGGCGGCGGTTAATGTTCAAGCGTCCAGCGTGGAAAGTATGCGTCTTTGGGCGGCGCCGGATCATGCCCGGCTGGTATTTGATCTGTCCTCTGCCACGAATGCCAACGTGTTTTCACTAGAGAACCCTGCGCGGTTGGTGATTGATTTAGATGATACTCAAATGGACACCGATCCCAGTACGCTGCCTTTGCATGACAGTGCGATTACCTCGGTGCGTACTGGCACGCGAGAAAGCGGCGGCCTTCGGGTAGTGCTTGAGCTCAATCGAGAAATTGAGCCGCGTCACTTTACCCTGACACCTAACGACCAGTACGGCCACCGGCTGGTCGTTGATCTTGAGTATCCCGGTGAGAGCGCCGTCGAGAACCCGATCGATCCTATCGAGGCGATGATTCGAGATCAGGAAACTCAGGCCCAGCGAGCATCTGCTCAAAGCCAACTACCCAGCAGCGCAGCGTCGCCTAGTGACCCAGCCCCGGCAGAGGTCCAGGAAGCCAAACCGCATCCAAGGCGCGATATTATTATTGCCGTGGATGCCGGTCATGGTGGCGAAGACCCTGGGGCAATTGGCCCATCAGGTACCCGCGAAAAGGACGTAGTGCTGGAAATTGCCCGGCGCTTAGCCGCGCAAGTCAACGGCACCGAAGGCTTTAAGGCCGTGCTGGTGCGGGATGGAGACTACTATCTAGGACTTCGTCAGCGCACCACGTTGGCCCGTGAGCAGAAGGCTGACTTCTTTGTCTCCATACACGCCGACGCCTTTACCAGTCCAAGGCCACAAGGTAGTTCGGTCTATGCGCTCTCCCAGCGTGGTGCCACCTCGGAAACCGCTCAATGGCTGGCCGATAGCGAGAACCGTTCCGATCTGATCGGCGGTGTCGATGGCAACCTCTCTTTGCGCGATAAAGACCAGGTGCTGCGCGGCGTGCTCCTGGATTTGACCATGACCGCCACCTTAAACGATTCGCTGTCTATCGGCGGGCAGGTGTTAGAGCAACTAGGACGGATTAATCGGCTGCATAAGTCTCGCGTTGAACAGGCTGGGTTTATGGTACTGAAATCTCCGGATATACCCTCGCTGCTCATTGAGGTTGGCTTTATTTCCAACCCGGATGAAGAGCGTCGTCTGCGCGACCCAGTCCATCAATCGGGGCTTTCGCAGGCTATTTTCAGCGGCTTGCGTGAGCATTTTGAACGCTACCCGCCACCGGCCAGCCTGCTTGCTTGGCAGCGTGATAATCAGCGTCGCCCTGCGGGTAACGAATACCGTATTCAGTCGGGGGATACCCTCTCTGCGATTGCCGTACGTCACGGCGTGCCGGTTAATCAATTGAGGCAGGCCAATGAATTGAACGGTGACGTGATTCGCGTTGGCCAAGTGTTACAGATTCCCCGTTCATGACTAATCGTTCATGAGGTTTCAAGTTGACTGATATGACCGCTACCGCGCCGCGTATTCATGTGCTCGACCCACGGTTGGCCAACCAGATTGCCGCTGGTGAGGTGGTTGAGCGCCCTTCGTCGGTGACCAAAGAGCTGATTGAAAACGCCATTGATGCAGGTAGCCAGCGTATCGAAGTGGAGATCGAGCAGGGTGGCGCGCGACTGATTAAGGTGCGCGATGACGGGATTGGCATTGGCGAAGAGGATTTGCCGCTGGCCCTGGCCCGCCATGCCACCAGTAAGATTGGCAGCCTGGAAGACTTAGAGGGCGTTAGCTCGCTAGGCTTTCGCGGCGAGGCCTTGGCATCAATTAGCTCTGTCTCACGGCTGGAGCTGATCTCCAATGCCGAAGATGACCCCCGCCATGGCTGGCGGGTGGTCGCGGAAGGGCGGGGAATGGAAGCCAGGGTTACCCCCGCGCCACACCCACGGGGTACTAGCGTCGGCGTGCGCGACCTGTTTTTTAATACCCCCGCCCGGCGCAAGTTTCTGCGCACTGAAAAGACCGAATTTGCCCATGTGGAAGAGGCGTTTCGCCGTCAGGCGCTATCGCGTTACGACATCGCCTGGGTATTGCGCCATAACCAAAAAGTCATTCATCAACTACCCGCCGGCCATTCTGCAGCGGCCCGTGAGCGGCGTATCGCCTCGCTGCTGGGCAAAAATTTTATCGAGCACGCCCGCTATATCGAACGCGAAGCGGGCGGTTTGCGGCTAAGCGGCTGGGTGGGGCTGCCCACCCACTCCCGCTCCCAGGCCGACCAGCAGTACTTTTTTGTCAATGGACGCGTAGTGCGCGACCGCTTGGTGGCCCATGCGGTGCGTCAGGCGTATCGCGATGTGCTGTTTAACGGTCGGCATCCGGTGTTTGTGCTCTATCTGGAGCTTGATCCAGACGTTGTGGACGTAAACGTCCACCCCACCAAGCATGAAGTGCGCTTTCGTGATGGTCGTATGGTTCACGATTTTCTCTATTCGAGCCTCCACCACTCCCTGGCGTCCGCTAAACCCGCCGAGACCCCAGGGGAGGGGGGGGGCGAGGTGGCTGACACGTCAGGCGCATTGGCACAGGGCGCGGCTTCAGAAGCGAACGCTGAACAGCCCCGTTGGCAGCAGCAGGGGATTGCGCTGACCCACTCGCCGGATCGTCACCCTGGTGCAGAGCGTGTGCGCCGCTTTATGCAGGGTTATCAGGCGCTCCATCCCAATCACGAAGAGACGCTGTTAACACCGCAGACGAGCGCTCCTGGTGAGCGAGGTAGCGAGGTGCGTGAAGCGCCCCTGTCCATGCCCGACAACGATCCCACTGCACCACCGCCGCTGGGGTTTGCGTTGGGACAGTTGCACGGCATTTATATTCTGGCTCAAAACGCTGAGGGGTTGGTGCTGGTGGATATGCATGCCGCTCATGAACGAATTGTCTATGAGCGTATGAAAACACAGCTAGCGGCTGCTAAAGGATTAGATGCCCAGCCGCTGCTAGTGCCGGTTTCTATCGCCGCTAGTCGGGCAGAAGTGGCGACGGCTGAGAGCGAGCAAGAGGCCATTGCCAAGCTGGGCATTGAGCTGGATGTTGCCGGACCGGAAACACTGCTGGTGCGCCAGTTGCCAGCGTTGCTCTCTCAGGCGGACCCTGAGGCTTTAGTGCGACAAATGCTAGAGGAGTTGGCGCGCTATGGGCGCACTCATCAGGTCGAGGCGCGGCTACATGAGCTACTCTCTACCATGGCGTGCCATGGCAGCGTACGTGCTAATCGGCGGCTTACGATCGACGAAATGAACGCGCTGTTGCGCGACATGGAGCGCACGGAGCGCAGTGATCAGTGCAATCACGGCCGACCCACCTGGACACAGATGGGGCTAAAAGCACTTGATCGGTTGTTCTTAAGAGGCCAATAGCAGCATGACGAACGACAATTTAATTTCTGAAAAATAGTGGAGCACTACCCGCGCATGGCTGATACGCGCCCTTGGGCAATTTTTTTGATGGGTCCGACTGCGGCCGGGAAAACCGATACCGCGATCGCGCTGCATGAGCGCTTAGGGCATGAACTGATCAGTGTTGATTCAGCTATGGTGTATCGCGGTATGGATATTGGTAGCGCCAAACCTAGTGCCGCTGAACTTGCTCGCGCACCCCATCACTTGATTGATATCCGCGATCCTGCAGAGCCCTATTCAGCGGCTGACTTCCGTGAAGATGCGATAGAGCTGATGCGACAAATCAGCGCGGCGGGCCGGGTTCCTCTATTGGTTGGCGGTACCATGCTTTATTACAAGCGGCTGATAGAGGGGGTGGCCAGTTTACCTTCTGCTGATCCGGTCATACGGCAACAACTTGAAACACAATGGCAATATGAGGGGCTGGAGTCGCTGCATAAACGGTTGTCCGAAGTGGATGCAGTTTCTGCTCAGCGTATCCATCCCAATGATCCTCAACGCTTAATACGTGCGCTAGAAGTGTATTATGCCAGCGGTCGGCCAATGAGTGAGTTATGGGCGGAGCAACAGCCTGAAACCTTTCCATGGCGCGTGTTGTCGATAGCGTTGGCACCTAGTGATCGTGCCCTTTTGCACCAACGTATCGCTAAGCGCTTTGAACTAATGATGGATGAGGGCTTGATAAATGAAGTCACTGCCCTCAAAAAGCGTAATGACTTACATTTAGGCCTACCGGCGATGAAGAGTGTTGGTTATCGTCAAGTGTGGGAGTATCTGGAAGGTGAGTATGATTACGCCACGCTTGTAGAGCGGGGTATAATCGCGACTCGCCAGCTCGCAAAGCGTCAGCTAACGTGGTTAAGAAGCTGGCCATCGCTTGAATGGGTGGATTCGCAGCACCCTGACGCGCTTGATAAGGTGTTGAAACTCGTGCGTGAAAGCGGTGCTTAGCGTAAGATAGTTCTTCAAGATAGTAATTTAGTAAGCGTATGTTTTCGAATGGCCACTTGGCCTTTTCGACAACATTAGGCCTTTCGGGCAAAAAGATTGCGGCGTAGCACTAGTAGGGCACGCCATTTGATAATTAACCCCAACGACAGTTTTAGGGAGAGCAACATGTCCAAAGGGCAGTCCCTTCAAGACCCGTACTTGAACATTCTGCGCAAAGAGCGCATTCCGGTCTCCATCTTTTTGGTCAACGGCATTAAGCTTCAGGGCCAGATCGAATCGTTTGACCAGTTTGTTATCTTGTTGCGCAATACCGTCAGTCAGATGGTTTATAAACACGCTATTTCTACGGTGGTTCCGTCTCGTAACGTACGCTTGCCTGCGCAAGACCCGGCAGAGCAAGACGCGGAGATTTAACACTGCTGGATAAGCAAGAGATTCCACGAGGTATTGATTGTTTTTCGAACGCCCAGACGCCGGTGAAACGGCAGTTCTTGTTCATGTCGATTTCCATGATGAGCAAAAACGTGAAGACCCGGGTGAGTTTCTAGAGCTCGTGCGCTCTGCGGGTGCAGAGCCTGCGACTCTACTCACTGCCAGCCGCCACCGGCCTGACTCACGTACATTTATTGGGTCAGGAAAGCTGGAAGAGTTGCGGGCACTGCTCGCGGCTCACGCGGCAGAATTGGTGATCTTCAATCACAGCTTAAGTCCCTCTCAAGAGCGCAATGTTGAGCAAGAGCTCAAGTGCCGAGTGCTTGACCGTACCGGTCTTATTCTCGATATTTTTGCGCAGCGGGCGAGAACGCATGAAGGTAAGCTGCAAGTAGAGCTTGCTCAGCTTGAATATATGTCGACTCGCCTAGTGCGCGGGTGGACGCACCTTGAGCGCCAAAAAGGCGGGATTGGCCTGCGCGGCCCGGGCGAAACTCAGCTTGAAACCGACCGACGCCTGCTGCGTGGACGGATTAAATCGATTCACAAGCGGCTGGATAAAGTGCGCAGCCAGCGCGACCAGAATCGTCGCGCCCGTGCTCGCGCTGAAATCCACAGTGTATCGCTGGTGGGCTATACCAACGCGGGTAAATCGACGTTGTTCAACGCGTTAACTAACTCTGATGTTTATGCCGCTGATCAGCTGTTTGCCACACTAGACCCAACGCTTCGGCGGCTTGAAATTGAAGACGTCGGACCTGTGGTAATGGCGGACACCGTCGGGTTTATCCGTCATTTACCGCACAAGCTGGTTGAGGCGTTTCAAGCAACCCTTCAAGAGGCTTCAGAAGCGTCGTTGCTGGTACACGTGATTGATGCAGCAGATCCTGACCGCGAATTAAATGTGGAGCAGGTGGAGCTAGTGCTAAAAGAGATTGGTGCAGATGATGTGCCAGTGCTCAAAGTCATGAATAAAATTGATAAGCTCGACAGCGTGCCGCGTATTGAACGTGATGGTCATGGTGTGCCAGAGGTGGTTTGGCTCTCAGCGCAGCAGGGCCAGGGGCTAGAATTGCTTCATGAAGCACTGACTGAACGCTTAGCAAACGATGTGATTGGCTTCTCGCTGACACTTAATCCTGAGCAAGGTAAGCTGCGTGCTGGTCTTCACGAACTGAATGCAGTTCGTGAGGAAGCTTTTGATGAGCAGGGACATTCGGTGCTGGATGTGCGCTTGCCGCGGCGCGATTTTAATCAGTTGATGGCTCAGTTAGGCGAGCGTGCCAATACTTATTTACCGGTAGCATTACGTGAATCCGATGAGTGGTAGGCTGCTTATTACGAATCTTAAAGCGCTGCTTGTATTCTGCTTTGTATAAAAATGGTACAAGGTTTATAGAGCAATAATATCAAAACGCAAATGCTATCGTTTAAAACGTTGGCATTTGCGTTAGCGAATACCTTAGTGGAGACGAAGTATGGCCTGGAATGAGCCTGGTGGTGGCAACCAGCACGACCCTTGGAGTAGTGGCGGCCGACGCGGTGGAAATGATAATGATGGAAACCGTGGCAGTAATAATGGTGGCAACAACGGCAATAAAGGAGGTAACAACCAAGGCCCTCCTGATCTGGATGAAGCGCTGAAAAAATTTCAGGATAAGCTCAACAGTATGCTGGGTGGCGGTAAAAAAGGCGGCAGCAAAAAAAGCGATGGTGGTGGCGGTGGCGGTAAAAGCCGTAACCCTTTCGCTTTGCCTGGCTTACTGATTATTGTTGCGCTGGCGATTTGGGCTGCGATGGGTTTTTACCTAGTCGACCAATCCGAGCGTGGTGTTGTGCTTCGTTTTGGCGAATTCCAGGGCATAGTAGAGCCCGGCCTGCAGTGGAATCCGCCATTGATTGACGAGGTGCGGATGGTGAATGTGACCCGCGTTCGCTCATTGACACAAACGCAGTCCATGCTGACCCGCGATGAAAACATTGTTGAAGTTGAAATTTCAGCACAGTACCAAGTTGCTAATCCCCGTGATTTCGTTCTAAACGTGCGTGATCCCGCTATCTCAATCGAGAATGCGTTGGATTCGGCGCTGCGTCACGTGGTGGGCGGTACTGATATGATCGATATTCTGACCTCGGGTCGTGAGATCCTGGGCAGCTCTGTCTCTAGTCGCCTGCAGTCCTATCTTGATAACTATGGTGCTGGTATTCGTTTGCAAACCATCAACATTGAGTCGACATCTGCGCCTGCGCCGGTAATTGATGCCTTTGATGACGTTATCCGTGCCCGTGAAGATCGTCAGCGTACGATCAACGAAGGTATGGCTTACGCCAATGCGATTATCCCTGCTGCCCAGGGTCAGGCCCAGCGTGTGGTTGAGCAGGGCCAGGGTTACCGTGAGTCGGTAGTGGCTGAAGCGCAGGGTCAAGCCAACCGCTTTAACTCGCTACTCTCCGAGTACGGTAATGCGCCGGATATCATGCGCGAGCGTATGTATCTAGACACAATGGAAGAAGTGTTTAGTAATTCGCCGAAAGTACTGCTGGATGTGAGCGAAAACGCCCCCTTAATGTATCTCCCGCTGGATCAAATGCGCGGCGGTACTAGTGGCAATCGCAGCAATTCATCGTCGAGCGATAGTGCGAACAACAGTGATGACTCGTTAGACCCTGATGTGTTGGAGCGTTTGCGTAGCACCCAGGGCAGTTCATCATCGAATACCAATAGTAGCTCCATCCGCAGGGAGGGCCGTTAAATGATTAATAATCGATCCCTGCTAATCGTTGGTGGTCTGGCTGCCGTTGCGTGGCTGGCGAGCAACACTCTGTACGTGGTAGACGAAACTGAACGCGCCGTTAAGCTGCGTTTTGGTGAAGTCATCGAAGAGAATATTCAGCCTGGTTTGCACGCAAAAGTGCCGATCGCGCAAACGATTCGTAAGTTTGATACGCGTTTGCTAACGCTGGATACCGATACTAGCCGTTATCTGACGCTTGAGCAGAAAGCGGTGATCGTTGACTCCTACGTTAAGTGGCAAGTTATTAACCCAACGCGCTACTACGAGGCGACGGCTGGCGATGAGCTGATGGCTATTCGCCTGATTCAACCGCGTGTGGATGAAAGCCTGCGTAATGAGTTTGGTCGTTTGAACCTGCAAGAGATTATTGCCGAGCGACGTGATGATCTGATGACAGGCCCCACCGCCGAACTCGACGAGTTGATGCGTGAGGAATTAGGTGTAGCTATCCGCGATATTCGTATTAAGCGGATCGACCTGCCTGAAGACGTCTCGGCAGCTGTTTTTGAACGTATGCGTTCCGAGCGTGAGCGTGAAGCTCGCGAGTGGCGTGCTCAAGGTCAGGAAGAGGCTGAGCGTATTCGGGCCAATGCAGATCGCCGCCGCCAGGTGTTGCTTGCGCAAGCCAATGAGCGCTCAGAAACCCTGCGCGGTGAAGGTGATGCCCAGGCGGCTGCGATCTTCTCTGAAGCGTATGGTCAGGATCAGGAGTTCTTTTCCTTCTGGCGCAGCCTAGAAGCTTATCGCGAAAGCTTTGCTGACGATGGCAATCTGATGGTGCTGGAGCCAAATAGCGATTTCTTCCGCTATTTGCGTAACCCAGAGCCGAAAGGAAGCGACAGCGACAGTGAGTAAGTAGCGTTTGACCGGTATTCCTCGTCTCGTCATTCATAGGGCTTGGCGGGGTTTATCCGGCCAATAAACGTGATAGAATTTATCAACCGGGCGTCGCCCGGTTTTTTTGTGGCCCTCATTTAACGCTGGCGTCGGCAATCATATTGCTTCGTTACTGCTTGAGTTTGTTGGGCCTTCATCGTCTTGCAGGATTGTTCACATGACCATCGCTGACCGCTGGCTACTGCCCGACGGCATGGATGAGGTACTTCCGCCTCAGGCAAGCCGCATGGAAGAGCTGCGCCGCGCGCTGCTCGATCTTTACCATTGCTGGGGCTATGACCAAGTAATGCCGCCGCCGGTTGAGTTTCTGGACTCCTTGTTAACAGGTACGGGTACAGATCTCGATCTACAGACTTTTAAGCTGACCGACCAGCTAACCGGCCGCATGATGGGCGCCTCCGCTGACGTAACGCCGCAAGTGGCGCGCATGGATGCCCATTCGCTTAAGCGACAGGGGCCAGTGCGCCTTTGTTATTGCACCAACGTATTGCGTGCAAAGGCGGATCAGCACCAAGGCGGGCGTAGTCCCGTGCAGGTAGGTGCTGAACTGTTTGGCCATGCTGGGCTTGAGGCTGACAGTGAAATTATTCACTTGGCGCTGGCCAGTATGAAAGCGGCCGGCGCTCAGGAGATCCACCTAGCGCTTGGGCACATCGGTATTTACCGCAGCCTAGTTGAAGCAGCAGTGCTCAGCGATGAGCAGGAAAGCGCGCTATTTGAAGCGTTGGCGCTCAAATCGCCTACCCAATTAGCACAGCTTGTAGACGCTAGTGTTAGTGATCCGGCATTAGCGGATATGCTGTTGGCGCTTGGTGAGCTGCATGGCGGGGCGGATATTCTAAGCCAGGCGCGCGAGCGTTTTGCCGGCGCTCCAGCCTCGGTCACGGCGGCATTGGATCAGTTGGATGCGCTCTATCAAGGCGTACTGGCACGCTTTGATGTGTCGCTCTACTTTGACTTGGCTGAGTTGCGTGGCTATCAATACCATACCGGTATGATGTTTGCCGCCTACGTGCCGGGCTATGGGCATGCGCTTGCTAAAGGCGGGCGTTATGACGATACAGGGCGTGCCTTTGGTCGCGCTCGCCCCGCTACCGGTTTCTCGATGGATCTTAAACAACTGGCGTCGTTGGCGCTGGCTGCCCCGAGTTGCGGTAGTATTTGGGCACCCGCCCAGCAGGATGAGTCGCTCAACGCTGCCATTGTTGCACTGCGTGAGCAAGGGGAACGCGTGATTCAAGCGCTGCCTGGGCAGCGTACTGGGCCGGCGGAGCATGAATGTGACCGCCGTCTTGAGCTTATCAATGGTCGTTGGCAGCCAACGGCCCTGACACAAGAGACGAGTGCATCATAATGGGTAAGAATGTCGTAGTGCTGGGCACCCAATGGGGTGACGAGGGCAAAGGTAAGATTGTTGACCTGTTGACTGAATCAGCATCCGCCGTGGTGCGTTTCCAAGGTGGTCACAATGCTGGCCATACGCTGGTCATTGACGGTGAAAAAACCGTTCTTCACCTGATTCCTTCCGGCGTTTTGCGTCCAGGCAAAACCTGCGTGATTGGTAATGGCGTGGTGCTTTCCCCGGAAGCGCTGATCAAAGAGATCCGTGAGCTGGAAGCTAAAGGCGTACCGGTGCGTGAGCGCCTGCGTCTTTCACCCGCTTGCCCGCTGATCCTGCCTTATCATGTGCGCCTGGATCAGGCCCGTGAAAAGGCCCGTGGTATCGCTAAAATTGGCACCACCGGCCGGGGCATTGGTCCCGCCTACGAAGATAAAGTGGCACGCCGTGGCCTGCGCTTAGGCGATATGCTTCATCGCGAGCGCTTTGCTTCCAAGCTGGGTGAAGTGCTCGACTACCATAACTTCGTGTTGGTGAATTACCACGGCGAACCGGCAGTCGACTTCCAGGAAGTGCTGGATACCGCGATGCAAATGGCGGAAGAGCTTCGCCCAATGGTCTGCGACACCGTCAGCATGGTGCACGACCTGCGTAAAGCCGGTGAGAACATCCTATTTGAAGGTGCTCAAGGCTCGCTGCTGGATATCGACCATGGTACTTACCCTTACGTCACCAGCTCGAACACCACTGCAGGCGGCACCGCCACTGGTTCTGGCGTCGGTCCGCTCTATTTGGATTACGTGCTGGGTATTACCAAGGCATATACCACTCGCGTGGGTTCAGGCCCATTCCCCACTGAGCTATTTGACGTTGATGGCCGCCACCTCGCCGAGCGTGGCCATGAGTTTGGTGCCACTACTGGCCGTGCACGACGCTGCGGTTGGTTTGACGCCGTAGCACTGCGTCACGCGGTGCAGATCAACTCGGTCTCTGGCATCTGCTTGACCAAGCTGGATGTACTGGATGGACTGGAAAATATCCGCGTCTGCGTTGGCTATCGCAGTAAAGATGGCGACGTGCTGGATAATCCTGTGGATTCGGAAGGCTATGAAGCTGTCGAACCGCTTTATCAGGATTTACCAGGCTGGAAAGAGTCCACGTTGGGCGCTAAACGGGTCGAAGATTTGCCTGCCAATGCCCGCGCCTACATCAGCTTCCTCGAAGAGCAGGTGGGTACGAGTATTGACATCATTTCTACTGGTCCAGACCGTATGGAAACCATCGTGCTGCGTAACCCGTTCGATAGTTAATAACGGTTCAAGCTGGCTATTAATGAGCAGATGAGCAAAAGGGGCAACGGAGTTGCCCCTTTTCTGTATGTATCAGCTTATATTTAAAAGTCGATGCCACGGCGCGCTTGTAAGCCGTTATTGAAGGCATGACGAACTTCCTGCATTTCGGTCACCGTATCGGCCATGGCGACTAGCTCGCGATGGGCATTTCTTCCCGTAATAATCACCGTCTGTTCCATCGGGCGTTTCTCCAGCGCTTGTTTAACGGTTTCAATGTCCAAGTAACCAAACTTGAGCATATAGGTAATTTCATCAAGCACCACCAGATAGATCTCTGGGTCCGCTAGCATACGCTCGGCGTCTTGCCATACTGCGTGGCACGCCTCTGTATCCGCTTGGCGATTCTGGGTGTCCCAGGTAAAGCCGGTGGCCATTATCGCCACCTCAAGATTGGTGTCTTCCTCTAGACGGTTACGTTCGCCGCACTCCCAGAGACCTTTAATAAACTGCACCACGCCAACTTTATAGCCATAACCCAAGGCACGGGTGACCGTCCCCCAGGCTGCGGTGGTTTTGCCTTTGCCGTTACCGGTATTAACAATGATTAGGCCGCGCTGCTCGTCGGCACTGGCGACTTTCTCATCTACGCGTGCTTTCAACTTCTGCATGGAGGCTTTATGGCGGGTCTCGCGGTCACTCATGATGTCTCCTGGAGGTAACGTTTTTTAAGATGGCAAGAAGCTTGTCGCGCTAGCCTAAGTCATCTAACAGGGGTTGAACATCTTTTTGAAGGGCTTGAAGGATAACTTTTGTATAGATTTAGGTGAGTGATAATCAAGTTTTGGTTCAATAAAACAGGCTTCAACACCGAAAAGAACAAGAGATAAACAACAGAATTGGCCCCTAGGGGGCTGGCTGCTCTAGAATAGGTGGTCATGTCTTGTCAGGAATTACATCATGCCTTCATTTGATATTGTCTCAGAGTTCGATAAGCACGAAGGTGCTAACGCCGTTGATCAAGCTAACCGAGAAGTGCAGTCGCGTTTTGATTTTAAAGGCGTCGATGCAAGCTTCACTTTGGAAGGCGACAAAGTGCAGCTAGAGGCGGAAGTTGATTTCCAGCTTAAGCAAATGCTTGATGTGCTGCGAGCCCGTCTTATCGCCCGTGGCATCGATGCCCGCTGTATGGACGTTCAAGACCCGGTGCTCTCTGGCGTGAAAGCGCGCCAGGAAGTCGCTTTAAAGGAAGGGCTCGATGCGGCGGAAGCCAAAGATGTGGTTAAGCGCATCAAAGCTAGCAAGCTCAAAGTACAGGCACAAATTCAGGGTGAGAAGGTGCGGGTAACGGGTAAAAAGCGCGACGATTTACAGGCTGTTATGACACTGCTGCGGGGCGAAGAGGGACCGGATTTGCCGCTCCAGTTTGATAACTTCCGCGATTAGCAGGGCAGCGCCACTTGCCGCCGTCACCCGGTGTTAACTATATAAATATTCGTTTTATACAGGAGTCACGCACTATGTCTGATCCGCAGCCGGTTTATTTAAGCGACTACCAGCCACCCGCCTACCGGGTAACTCATACCGAGCTGACGTTTGATCTTGACCCCGCCGCGACCCGTGTGAAAGCGCGACTGTTGATGGAGCGACATGCGAAGGCTGACGCGAATGCGCCGCTGGTATTAAACGGCGAACATTTAAAGCTCATCTCCTTGTCAATGGATGCAACGCCGCTGAATGAATCCGCGTATCAAGTAGATGCAGAGACCCTAAGTATTGCCAATGTTCCAGAGCGGTTTGTGTTGGAGAGTGAGGTAGAGATCGCACCGCAAGAGAACACGGCGTTAGAGGGGCTTTATCAGTCCAATGGTATGTACTGTACTCAGTGCGAAGCCGAGGGTTTTCGACGTATTACCTTTTACCCTGACCGCCCGGACGTAATGGCGACCTTCAAGGTCACGGTGATCGGCGATCAGCAGCGTGAACCAGTATTACTGGCTAACGGTAACCCGTTAGAGCGCGGCGAGCTGGAAGGCGGTCGTCATTTCGTCACCTGGCAAGACCCGCATCCCAAGCCCTGTTACCTATTCGCGCTAGTGGCAGGCAACCTGCATCGCGTAGAAGATCACTTCACCACCATGAGCGGGCGCGAGGTCACGCTGCAACTTTGGGTGGAACAAGAGAACCTGGATAAAACTGAACATGCTATGGCCTCGTTGAAACGGGCCATGGAGTGGGATGAGCAGGCGTATGGTCGTGAGTACGACCTGGATCTATTTATGATCGTGGCCGTTAATGATTTCAATATGGGAGCGATGGAGAATAAAGGGCTTAATATCTTTAACTCCGCCGCGGTGCTGACGCATCCCCATACCGCTACCGATGCCGCCTTTCAGAATGTTGAAGGCATCGTTGCCCACGAATACTTTCATAATTGGTCGGGCAACCGTGTCACCTGTCGCGACTGGTTCCAGCTTTCGCTGAAAGAGGGCTTTACGGTCTTCCGTGATCAGTGCTTCTCGGCGGATACCAATTCTGCACCGGTTAAGCGCATCCAGGATGTCTCCTTTTTCCGCACGGCACAGTTTGCCGAAGATGCTGGTCCTACGGCGCATCCGATTCGTCCCGACCACTTTATTGAAATTACCAACTTCTACACCCTGACTATTTATGAGAAGGGGGCAGAAGTCGTACGCATGCTGCGTAATTTAGTGGGGGAAGAGAATTTCCGTCGCGGCTCAGATCTTTACTTTGAGCGATTCGATGGCCAAGCGGTGACGATTGAAGACTTTGTAGGCTGCATGGCGGAAACCTCCGGCGAAGAGTTAAGCCAGTTTATGCGTTGGTACTCCCAGGCAGGTACGCCGGATATTGATGCTCACGGCGAGTATGACTATGTGCATGGCGAATATCATTTAACGTTGCGACAGCGCACGCCCGCGACACCAGGCCAGCCGGATAAACTGCCGCTGCATATTCCAGTACGTATGGGGTTAGTCGGTACAAAATCAGGCCAAGACCTAACATTAACCCTCAATGGCGAAAAAATAGGCAAAGATGCCGTTATTCACCTACGTGATGATGAGCAGACCTTTGTCTTTACTGATGTCGCTGAAGCGCCGGTGCCGTCTTTACTGCGTGAATTTTCAGCGCCCGTTAAGTTGCACTTCCCCTATTCACGAGAAGATCTGGCCTTTTTGTTGACCCACGACAGCGATGGCTTCAACCGCTGGGATGCTGGCCAGCGCTTGGCGCTCTTGGCGTTGGATGACTTAATTGCTGCCCACCGTAATAGTGTCGAGAAGGTGATGGACAGCCGTGTTGTTGATGCCTTTAAAACACTTCTGAACGGCCCAATGAGCGATAAGGCGGTATTAGCTGAAATGCTGACACTTCCTTCAGAAGCCTATATTGCTGAGCAGCAGCCTATTGTGGATGTCGACGCCATACACGCGGCACGTGAATTTGTGCGCCAGTCGCTGGCGTTAGCCTTACGCGAAGAGTTTATGGCGGTCTATGAGGCCAATGTGACAGAGGAGCCCTACGCTCCGACGCCTGAGCAAATTGCCCAACGTAGTCTGAAAAATGTGGCGCTCTCCTATCTCATGTCGATCGAAGATGAGCAAGGTTTGGTACTATGTGAAGCGCAGTTTTCCGCTGATCATAATATGACCGATGTTCGTCAAGCGCTGACGTTACTGGTACACAGCGATCGCGATGATTTGGCCTCACCAGCATTGAAATCATTTGGCGAAAAATGGTCTCATGATCCGTTAGTGATGGATCAGTGGTTCACCATTCAAGTTTCACGCCCGCAGGAAGATGTGCTTGAGCGCGTGAAGTACCTGATGCAACATCCCGCTTTTTCACTTAAAAATCCCAACAAAGTGCGTGCCCTCATTGGGGCATTTGCCCAGAACCGAGTCAATTTCCACCGCTTAGATGGTCAGGGCTACCAGCTGCTGGCCGATGTGGTGATTGAGCTCAACCGGCTTAATCCAGAAATTG
Source organism: Vreelandella glaciei (assembly GCF_013415125.1). GTDB lineage: Bacteria > Pseudomonadota > Gammaproteobacteria > Pseudomonadales > Halomonadaceae > Vreelandella > Vreelandella glaciei. The sequence continues at coordinate 75,643 of NZ_JACCDE010000001.1, forward strand.
CCGCGCGGCTTATCACGCCGCTAACGCGCTGGCAGCGTTTTGATGAAACCCGCCAAGCATTAATGCGGTCTCAATTAGAGCGTATTAAGCAAGAGCCGCTATCTTCTAATGTATATGAGGTGGTCGAAAAAGCACTGGCATAATGGGCAACAGCAGTTAACCAAGGAAAGGAACAACAACGGTGACAGATTCGCAGCAACACTATTTACTTATTATTAATGGTAAATCTGCCGGTAACCCGGCATTGCGTGAAGCAGTCAATGAACAACGCCAAGCAGGGATGCAAATTACTGTTCGAGCTACCTGGGAAGGGGGCGACGCTGCTGATATTGCTGAGCTATCTGACGCCATGGGTATTACGCATGTGATTGCCTGCGGTGGCGATGGCACGGTTAGTGAAGTCATGAACGGGCTGATGCGTTTGCCCCATGATCGTCGGCCGGTATTAGGTATCGTGCCATTAGGCAGTGCCAATGATTTTGCCACTTCAGTTGGTTTGCCATTAGAGCCAGGTCCTGCTTTAGCCGCCGCAAGAGCGCTAAGTGCCTACCCCATTGACGTTGTGCGTGCGACGGCTGGTGCGGGTGGTGAGTCCGCAACCAGCTACTATATCAATATGACGACCGGGGGATTTGGCGCTGAAATTACCTCATCAACGCCGAAAACCCTAAAGCGACTATTGGGGGGCGGCGCCTATTCCCTGATGGGCGCGCTCAAAGCATGGCGACACCGTAGCTATCGCGGCACGCTGCATTGGGATGAAAAAGAGGAGAGTGCATCGCTACTGTTGCTAGCGCTAGGCAATGGCCGCCAATCAGGTGGAGGGCAGGTGCTGGGGCCACGGGCCAAGCTTGATGATGGTCGTCTGGATGTGCTTCTGGTCAAGGACTTTCGTTCGGTGACAGAACTGAGCAAGCTGATTAGCGAGCTGCAAAATTTTCCCTCTGAGGGGCGGTTTGTGCGCTATTTCACCACGACTCAACTAACGCTGACGACACAGGCAGGTGATCCGCCTTGGCCATTAACGCTGGATGGTGAGGCGCGCTGTTATGACCATTTTTGTGCCGAAGTAGTGCCTCTAGCGTTGCGTGTGCTGTTACCAGAGGAGTGCCCCTTACTCTCTTCCAGCAACCGGCCTTAACTGGTTTGACTCAGATTTTAAACGTTATAAAGGAGAAGTATCTAATGGCAAATCGCGTGTGGATACCTGCAGTTGCCGCAATGGCTCTACTGCTGAGTGCCTGCGGTGACTCCCAGGAAGATCCCACCGTAACACCAGATGATAATTCTGAGGTGACGGATGATGAAGCAGTGCGCGAAGAGGAGTCCCCAGCAGCGGCTGAAAACGCGGCAGAAATGTCTAGCCCCGAAGAAGTAGAGGATGACATTGAGGCACAGCAAGCCGCTGAAGAACTTGAGCAAGCGGAAGCTCTACGTGAAGGTAGTGACAGCCAGAACGGTGATAATTCTGCTGCTGATGCTGCGACGGTAGAGGCCGAAGAAGATACGCTGGCAGCCGACCCTGACGATGTGCTCAATGAGGAAAGCGCAATGCCGGGGGAAGCAACCCGTTCTGATGTCGATGAGATGATTGCCGAAACTGAACGCCGCTTTGAAGAAGCGGAAAAACGCCTTGAAGAGCAGTTTCAAGAGGTAGATCAGCAGGCGCCCACGTTAGAGCCGATGGAAAATGAAGATTTCTCGTCTAGCTGGGACGAAGACAACAGCTTGCCAGAGCGAACGCCGCTGGAAGATAACCGTGAAGCTACCGACGTTGAGGCTTTGATTGAAGATACAGAGCGTCGCTTTGAAGAAGCGCAGCAGCGTCTTGAAGAGCAGTTTCAGGAACTGGAGAGTCGAGAGGCCGAGACTGGCCCAGCGATCGAGTCAGACGCGAGTGATAGTGATATAGGCGCTAGTGAGATGGATGAGCTTGATACCAGTGAAGATAGCCAATCAGCTAATCGCAATCGTGAGGAATAAACAGTTGCGGCTAAGCTGAGCCTTAAAAATCAGCCATAAAAAAGGCCCGCGTTAGCGGGCCTTTGTCCATCCGGTAGCAATTAAGCTGGGCGGATGTTGGAAGCCTGAAGGCCTTTTTTACCCTGAGTCACTTCAAAGCTGACTTTTTGACCGTCTTGCAGGGTCTTGAAGCCTTCAGCTTGAATTTCGGAGAAGTGGGCGAACAGATCGTCTCCGCCGTCATCAGGAGAGATGAAGCCGAAGCCTTTAGTATCGTTGAACCACTTAACTGTGCCAGTTGCCATTTTCTATTTCCTTAACGTGCTTAATATTCAAACGGGCAACTCAATTGTCCACCCGCTACAATTACTCTAGATGCAAACGCGGCTGTCGTCCAGCCACATACCTAAGATTTTTTATTTCTTTGCGAGCAAGCACAAATGATGCAGTTGGGTTTTGTTGATGCGCAGTTTATTTCCTTTCTGGTGGCGATCACGCTGCTCACGATTAGCCCAGGAGTCGACACGCTGCTAGTCATCCGTAACACGGCTCGCGGAGGCATTCGCGATGGTGTGACTACCAGTGTAGCTATCTGCTGTGGGCTGTTTATTCATGCCACCATCTCTGCGTTAGGCATCTCGCTTATTCTGCTGCAATCAGCCTGGGCGTTTCATATGTTGAAGCTGGTGGGGGCGGGGTATTTGATTTGGTTGGGGGTCACCAGTTTATTGGCAGCACGGCGAGGGCAGCCGCTGCCCGTTAATGGCGTACTAAAAGAGGCGCCTGCTGTTTCTCGCTGGCAGCCGGTTAAAGAGGGATTTTTGTCCAATGTGTTGAACCCCAAAACCGTGGTGTTCTACATGGCTTTTTTACCCCAGTTCATCGCTCCTGGAGACCCAGCGCTACTGAAGTCGCTATGGCTGGCGGGGGTGCACTTTATCATTGCCAATATTTGGCAAATCAGCGTGGTTATGATGGTGGGAAGTGCCGGCAAGTGGTTGGCTAACGCACGTTTTGCGCAAGTTCTAAATGCCGCTACGGGCAGTGTATTGGTGGTGTTTGGTATTCGGCTGGCATTAACACAGCGCCCGGTATAAACCGGGCGCTGGTAATGTGACGAGTAGAGAAGTGCTTAGCGGCGGGCGAGGAGGGCTCGGTCGTAGCGTACCTGCTGTTCGTTATCGCTTAGCAACGAAACGCCTTCGCTATTGCCGCCGTTGGCGAGACTCTCAAAAATCACCCGATAGCTAAGCACGGCCTGCACATAGTCCCGGGTTTCGCGGAAGGGGATGCTTTCCACAAATAGGTCAAATGCCTCTACGCCATCACCTAGCCATTGGTCAACGCGGCCAGGGCCAGCGTTATAAGCCGCAGCGGCTGCTAAGCGATTGCCCTGGTAGCGTTGCAGCTTGTCACGCAAGTAGGTGCTTCCCAAGCGGATATTTAGCTCTGGGTCGAGGACGCCGTAAGGGCCAGGATCACTAATGCCGAGTTCGCGGCTGACTTGGCTGGCGGTGCCAGGCATTAGCTGCATTAATCCACGCGCCCCTGCGGGTGAAAGAGCGTTAGGGTTGTAAGCGCTTTCACGCCGGGTAATGGCCATCAGCAGGTACGGGTCTACGCCAGTGAGGCGACCCCAGTGCTGAAAGCTGTCGTGATAGGCCTGGGGGAAACGCCAATCCAGGGCGTCCCACATTTCAGCGGCAATGGTGGTCTGCACCAGGCGTGCATGCCACTGCTGCTGAGCGGCGTAGTCGGCTAGCGCTCGTGCCTGTTGCGGCGAACCGCTCTGCACCGCGTGCAGCCACTCACTGTTGGCGAGCCCATCCTCGCCAATGCGTAGCAAGGCCTCGGTGCGCTGAACGGCGGGGAGTTGCGCTATACGCTGGCGCGACGCTTCGTCAAAATGATTGCGCTCAAGGTTCAACTGATAGGGTTGGCCGAGCTTTTCTGCTGCTGCAAAGCCGTAAAAACTGCGATCCTGCGCAGCCTGCTGGTAACGTGCCTCGGCGGCCGCCTGATTGCCAAGCTGCCCATTGGCGCGGCCCAGCCAATACTGCCAACGGCTATTTTCCTGCTGAATAGCGGGCATTTCGGCAATCCAGTAGAGCACTCCGTTCCAATCACGGCTAGCCAGCGCATGGCGGACACGCAGCTCTAACACGCGCTCGCTCTCAATACTCGGTAGTACGCCGTCAACCCAACTTAGCGTGCCCGGTACATCGCGCACCAGGGCGTAAAAAGCCAACTCTTCTTCAATGGCTGCACGGTCGCTGGGCAAAAGGTTTAAACGCGGCGAGAGCGACTGCCAAGCGGCAAGTGCTGCCGAGGTGTCCTCGCGGGTAAAGCGCTGCATGGCGGCCCTGTAGAAGCTTGCCGTGGCGGCACACTCCGGGCCCAGGCAGGCGGGCGCCTGGGTAATGGCGCTGCTGCGCGCGGCAACACTATCCACAGTGTCCAGTGCGGTTTGCCACTGGCCGCTTAACAGCCCGCCAAGATAGCTTGAGAGGCTCGTTTCTCCCGCCTGCCAGGCGAGCATCTTGCGCTCCCATATAGCCGTGGCATCGATAGTGCCGTTGGCCCGCAGGCGCTCAAATAGTGGGTCGCAAGCGTTGGGCTGCGAGCTGCCTACGCGCCACAGATCTAACCCTGCCTCGCTTGCCAGCTGGGGTTGCGTCGCGAACAGCGCCGTATAGTAGTAGCACTGACGAGCAGTGCCTGCTGGCTCACCGTCGGCCACCGCGAGCAGGTCACTATAGCGCCCCGCGTGACCGTACTTTGCAATCGCTTGACCACGCAGCCACCCCGCTAGGGGGGAGTCAGCGTGCTGGTCGATAAATTGATGCACTCGGTTAGGGGAAACGTTAGGCAATTGCCCCCTTATGCGGTGGTATTCCACGTAGCCGCGCAGCGGGTGATCTGCAATTGAGCGTTCATCGACACGCGACCACTGCTGCTCCCTTGCGGCGGCGAGCGCATCGCGTAACTCACTGTCGGATGCGGCCCACGAAAACGCAGGTAATCCCGCCAGGAGTGCTGTACACAGCACACGGGCGGTATGGCGAAATGGCGAAACCAACATGGTGCTCTCTCTCTATAAATCGGTGTCACTTAATCTGGGCCTGGAGCAGCCCAAGCAGATTGCGGTGCAACCGCTATACTGAACGAATATTAGCCGTCATGATCTGACGGCCCAAATACTCAAAGGATTTAATGTTAATGGCTCCATTATCCACTTGGTGGTTGCTGCGTCGACTCAAATCCCGCGTTTGGGCGACAAAACGTATTGTGCGCGCTTTAAAACTGTTTATCCCCATGACGCGTGATGTGATCCGCGGCGACTTTAGACCAATTCCCTGGTCGGCTTTTGGCATGATGGCATTAGCGCTGGGCTACTTGGTAATGCCGTTCGACCTGATTCCCGATTTTCTGATGCTCATCGGCGTGGTCGACGACGTGCTGATTGTCGGATGGCTGCTCAATCGTATCGATCAGCGCCTGGAAGGTTATCGGGCATGGAAATATACCGATCCCGATATAACGCCTTCTTAATTCCACTTGTTTCTTAATCCCCGGCTGCTTGAAAAATTGCGGCCTATCCCCATATCAAGTTCACGAAACCATTTTATCCCGCTGCATGTAAACGCAGCGGGATACGACTCAACGTGATTGATAAGGGCTAAGCGCATGACTACAGCTACCCACGAACAAGCAACTGATAAATCGGCTAACCACGAAGAAACGCTCGGCTTCCAGACGGAAGTTAAGCAACTGCTTAATTTGATGATTCACTCCCTGTACTCCAACCGGGAGATCTTCTTACGCGAGCTTATCTCAAACGCCGCCGACGCCTGCGATAAGCTGCGCTACGCGGCCCTCGATAACGATGCGCTCTACGAAGGCGACAGCGAGCTACGTATCGAAATTGAGCACGATCGCGATGCCAACACCATCACTCTGCGTGATAACGGTGTCGGTATGAACCGCGAAGACGTAATCGCCAACTTGGGTACCATCGCCCGCTCTGGCACCGCCGAGTTTCTTAAGCAGCTCTCCGGTGAGCAGCAGAAAGACGCCAAGCTGATTGGTCAGTTCGGCGTTGGTTTCTACTCGGGGTTTATCGTTGCTGATGAAATTTCCGTGCGCACCCGCAAAGCGGGCACGCAAGCTTCCGAAGGGGTTGAGTGGCGCTCGAAAGGGGAAGGTGAGTTTACCGTTGCCGATATCGAGCGTGCTCAGCACGGTACGGAAATCACTCTGCACTTGAAAGAGGACGCCAAAGAGTTTGCTGACGACTATCGCCTGCAGGGCTTGGTTCGTAAGTACTCGGATCATATCGAAGTTCCGGTGCGCATGCCGAAAACCGAAACGGCGAAGGACGACGAGGGCAATAGCATCGAGGGTAGTGAAGTGACTACCTGGGAAACCGTTAACGAGGCGACAGCGCTGTGGTCGCGTCCCAAGAGTGAGGTTTCCGACGACGAGTACAAGGCGTTCTACAAGCACGTTGCCCACGATTTTTCTGACCCGCTGACCTGGAGTCACAACAAGGTCGAAGGCAAACTGGAGTACACCAGCCTGCTTTATGTGCCGGGCCGCGCGCCGTTTGATATGTTTGACCGCGACGGCGCCCGGGGCGTTAAGCTCTATGTGCAGCGCGTCTTTATTATGGACGACGCCGAACAATTCCTACCGCTCTATCTGCGCTTTATCAAAGGCGTGCTGGATACCCGCGAGCTGTCGCTAAACGTATCCCGTGAACTGCTCCAGCAAGACCCCAACGTCGATAAGATCAAATCGGCGCTTACCAAGCGCGGCTTGGACATGCTGAAAAAGCTCGCTAAGGATAAAGAGCAGTATCAAACCTTCTGGAATACCTTCGGCAGCGTACTGAAAGAAGGGCCGGGTGAAGATCCGTCTAACCGCGAGAAAATCGCTAGCTTGCTGCGCTTTGCCTCAACCCATACCGATACGGCTACCCAAGAGCACGCGCTGGCGGACTACGTAGAGCGTATGAAAGAGGGTCAGCAGAAAATTTACTACGTGGTGGCTGATAGCTTCAATGCGGCAAAAAATAGCCCGCATCTGGAGATCTTCCGCAAAAAAGGCATCGAAGTTCTGCTGCTGTCTGACCGTATCGATGACTGGCTGATGAGCCATCTGACTGAGTTCGATGGCAAAACCTTTGCCGATGTGGCCAAGGGTGAGCTTGACCTCGGCGATGTAGAAGACGAAGCAGAGAAGAAAGCCCAGGAAGAGACCGCTAAAGCCAAAGAGGATCTGGTGAAGCGCGTTAAAGAGGCGCTGGGCGATGGTGTGCAAGAGGTGAAAGTGACTCACCGCCTCACCGATTCGCCGGCCTGCGTCGTGCTTCCTGAGCATGAGATGGGCTACCAGATGCGCCGCATTATGGAAGCTGCCGGTCAGCCGCTGCCCGAGGTGAAGCCGATTCTTGAGCTTAACCCCAGTCATGCGCTGGTAGCACGTTTGGAAGGTGCTGAGGGCGATCTCTTTGCCCAGCTAGCTTATATCCTGCTGGATCAGGCTATCATCGCTGAGGGTGGCCACTTGGATGATCCGGCTGCCTACGTGAAGCGTTTGAATAGTGTGCTAACTGCTTAACAGGACACACTACGTAAATGACGGCCCGCTTGGTTACCCCAGCGGGCCGTCTGTTTTGGTAAAGTAAGGATATACGTTCTGCAGGACTGACTAGGACATCATCATGGCTGAGCAGCAAACCAACGTCGCAGTGCCAACCAACGTAGCGGTACTGGGGGGCGGTAGTTTTGGTACGGCGCTAGCGAGCATTGCCGCCGATAATGGCGCCCGCGTTCGCCAGTGGATGCGTGATGAAACGCTGGTCACGCAAATTAACCAAGAACATCGTAACGGGCGCTATCTGCCCCACTACGCAATGAATCCGGCCGTGGAGGCCTCAACCGACCTTCAAGCCGTACTGGCTGACGCGGAGCTAGTACTCATCGCGATTCCGTCAAAGGCCTTTCGCAGCGTGGTGCAGGCGGCGAAAGCGTGGTTGAGACCTGAGCAGATACTGGTTAGTACCACCAAAGGGATCGAACAGGAAGGCTTTTTACTGATGAGCCAAGTGCTTGAGCAGGAAACGGGCTTTAGTCACATTGGCGTGATTGCGGGGCCCAATTTGGCCTCTGAAATTGCCGATAAGCAGTTAACCGCGACTGTGATTGCCAGCGCGGATCCGCTCACGCGCACCCGCGTACAGCAGGTATTGGGCTGCCGTTACTTTCGTGTCTACGCCAGCGACGACCGCCATGGTGTTGAACTGGGCGGTGCACTGAAAAATATTTATGCGATTGCCGCCGGTATGGCGGCAGCGCTGGGCATGGGTGAAAACACCCGCAGTATGCTGATGACCCGCGCCTTGGCCGAGATGAGCCGCTTTGCCGTCGCCCGGGGGGCTAACCCGATGACCTTTTTAGGGCTGGCAGGAGTGGGTGATTTGATCGTTACCTGCTCGTCTAACCTGTCGCGCAATTACCGGGTCGGCTACGCCATGGGTGAAGGACGCACGCTGGAAGAGGCTGTCGATGCCCTTGGTCAGGTGGCTGAAGGGGTAAATACCGTTAAGCTGGTATGCGCTAAAGCAAGCGAGATGGGGGTTTATATGCCGCTGGCGGAAGGCCTCAATCACGTCTTGTTTGACGGTGTGCCCGCCCAGGAGATGGCGCGTACCCTAATGATGGGTGAGCAGAGTAGCGATGTGGAGTTTATCCTGCCCCGTGAAGCCGTGCAGCAGGCCCATCGAGACCAAGCTCCTCACAACCAGGTTTCTAAGGACCAAGTTTCTAAAGACAATGGAAGCAGGAATGCCTGATGTGCTGATTATGCGCCATGGTGAGGCCGCGCCGGGCTATCCCGACCAAGCGCGCCGACTAACGCCCCACGGCGAGCAGGAGGCCGGAAAAATGGCGCGTTGGCTGACTGAGCGCGTGGCTGATGGGAAGCTGTTTATGCCGAGGATTTATGCCAGCCCCTATGCGCGCGCGCAGCAAACCGCGCAAAGGCTCTGTGAGGCGCTGGGAACCTCGCTGGAAACGCTGGATTTTATCACTCCAGATGGCTCGCCCCATGCAGTAAGCGACTGGCTGCTTGAACAGCCTGAGAGCACACCGATTATGCTGGTTAGCCATATGCCGCTGGTGGGCGATTTAGCGGGGCTGTTGGTAGAGGGTAGCCCTGCCCAAGGCATTGGTTTTCCTACCGCCGCCATTGCTGAGTTTGAAGCCGAGGTCTGGGCGGCAGGCTGTGCGCAGCTGAAGCGTTTTACCCAGCCGAGCCAGCTTTGATGGCCATAAAGACGAAAAAGCGGCTGCCGGGGCAGCCGCTAGTAGTTAGCAACTTTCAGATAAAATTACCGTTACAACAGCGCGTCGAGCTTCTCTTTTAGCAAGCCATTCACCTGTTGCGGATTGGCGGTGCCACGCGATGCTTTCATTACCTGACCGACAAAGTAACCGATCATTTTGCCGCGTTTTTCCGGCTCCGAATCACGATACTGGGCGACCTGGGCGGGACTGTCGGCGATCACTTGATCAATCATCGCTTCAATCGCGCCAGTATCCGTTACTTGTTTGAGCCCTTTAGCATCAATAATATCGTCGGCGGACTCGCCCTGGCCATTCCATAGCGCCTGGAAAACCTCTTTTGCCGCTTTGCCGTTGATGGTGTCGTCCAGCACGCGACTGATCAGCTCGCCTAGCTGGCGCGCCGAAATCGGGCTGTTGGCAATGCTCAGGTTTTCGCGATTAAGGGCGCCGGAAAGCTCGCCCTGTACCCAGTTAGCCGACTGTTTGGCATCGCCACACTCGTTATGCACGGCCTCAAAAAACTCGGCCATATCGCGGCTGGCTGAAATGACATTAGCGTCATAAGCAGAGAGGCCCAGCTCGTTTTGGAAGCGTTCGCGCTTATCGGCAGGCAGTTCAGGCAACTGGCTGCGTAAGTGATCCAAGTAGGCTTGATCAAGCACTACCGGCAGCAGGTCAGGGCAGGGGAAGTAGCGATAGTCGTTGGCTTCTTCCTTGGTGCGCATGCTGCGGGTTTCATCGCGATCTGGGTCGAATAGGCGCGTTTCTTGAATCACGCTGCCGCCATCTTCGATCAGTTCAATCTGCCGCTCAACTTCAAACGCAATCGCACGTTCGACGAAGCGGAAAGAGTTAACGTTTTTAATCTCTGCGCGCGTCCCAAAGGCTTCCTGGCCAGTGGGGCGTACTGAAACGTTAACGTCGCAACGCATTGAGCCTTCCGCCATATTGCCGTCAGAAATGCCCAGGTAGGTGACGATCGAGTGAATCGCCTTGAGATACGCCGCGGCCTCTTTCGCGCTACGCATATCGGGCTCTGAAACGATTTCCAGCAGCGGTGTGCCCGCCCGGTTCAGGTCAATGCCGGTCATGCCATGAAAATCTTCATGCAGCGACTTGCCGGCATCCTCTTCAAGATGAGCATGGTGAATGCGGATACACTTGGTGCTGCCATCTTCCAGGGTAATCTCAATGTCGCCAGGCCCCACGATGGGGTGGTGCATCTGGCTGGTCTGATAGCCCTTGGGTAGGTCGGGGTAAAAGTAATTCTTACGGTCAAACACCGACACTTCAGCGATATTCGCATGTACTGCCAAGCCGAACTGGACGGCCATCGCCACCGCCTGTTCGTTAAGCACCGGCAATGCGCCGGGCAGGCCTAAATCGACCGCGCACGCTTGGGTATTAGGCTCAGCACCAAACGCCGTTGAGGCACCGGAGAAAATTTTTGAACGCGTTGCGAGCTGAACGTGGACTTCAAGCCCAATCACGGTTTCCCATTGCATTAGGCGTACTCCTCGGCAAAGGCAGGACGTTGTAGGTGCCAATCGGTCGCTTTTTGAAACTGGTGAGCGACATTCAGCAACTGCGCTTCGGCAAAGTGGGTGCCAAGAATTTGCAGCCCCACCGGTCGACCATTGGAAAAGCCAGCCGGTACGCTGATGCCGGGGATGCCCGCCAGATTCACCGCGATGGTGTAGATGTCCTGAAGGTACATTGATACGGGATCTTTTTTAGCGCCTAGGTCGAAAGCTGGCGTGGGAGAGGCCGGGCCCATCAGCACATCCACATCTTCAAAGGCGTCTAGGAAGTCCTGGCGGATCAGGCGGCGTACTTTTTGCGCCTTGGTGTAGTAGGCGTCAAAGAAACCTTCCGACAGCGTGTGGGTGCCGATCAGGATGCGCCGCTTGACCTCTTCACCGAAGCCTTCAGCCCGCGAGCGGGTATACAGATCAATCAAATCGTGGGGATTGTCGCAGCGATGGCCAAAGCGCACACCGTCGTAGCGCGACAGGTTCGAAGAGGCTTCGGCAGGGGCGATAACGTAGTAAGCCGGAATCGCAAAGTGGGTGTGCGGCAAGCTGACCTCGCGCACCGTCGCGCCCAGGGATTCGTACACTTTCACTGCTTCGCGGACGGCCTTTTCAACATCGGGATCTAAGCCATCGCCAAAATATTCTTTAGGTAGGCCAATCTTTAAGCCTGAGAGCGGGGCGTTAAGGCTTTCCACATAATCCGGTACGCCGCGGGTGACGCTGGTGGAGTCGCGTCCATCGTGACCGGCAATAACGCCCAGCAGGTGTGCGCAATCTTCGGCGCTGCGCGCCATGGGGCCTGCCTGATCAAGGCTTGAAGCGTAGGCAATAATGCCAAAGCGTGAAACACGGCCGTAAGTAGGCTTTAAACCAGTGATGCCGCAAAACGCCGCCGGTTGGCGGATGGAGCCGCCGGTATCGGTGCCCATGGCGGCAGGTACCAAGCCAGCCGCGACCGCTGCCGCGCTGCCGCCGGAGCTGCCGCCCGGCACCGCGGTCAAATCCCAAGGGTTTTTGACCGGGCCGTAGTAGCTGTTTTCGTTGGACGAGCCCATGGCGAACTCATCCATATTGGTTTTGCCCAGACTAATCGTGCCCGCTGCGTTCAGCTTTTCAACGACGGTGGCATTGTAGGGGGCGATAAAATTATCCAGCATTTTTGAGCCGCAACTGGTTTTTACATCGCGAGTACAAAAAATATCTTTAAGGGCCAGAGGAATGCCTACCAGCGGCCCTGCAGTGCCCGCCGCCCGGGCGTTATCGGCTATTTCAGCATGCTTCAGCGCTTGCTCAGCGGTCACGCTGATAAAACTGTTCAATTTGCCGTCAGCTTTTTCAATGCGCTGCAAATAGTGAGCGGTCAGCTCTCGGCTTGAGAACTCGCCGCTTTTTAAGGCAGCAGCGAGTTGCGTTAATGTTTTCTCATACATGACCCGGAAGCTCCGTTCAGGGGCGAAAAAAAGAGGCGGTGTGGGTGGCTCGGGTTAGCTCGGCAACGTTATTATTCAACGACGCGGGGCACCAGATACAAGCCGTTTTCCACTGCCGGAGCACAGCGCTGAAAAGTGTCGCGCTGGTTAGACTCGGTGACTTCATCGGCGCGCAGTCGCTGGGTCGCATCTAAGGGATGGGCGAGCGGCTTAACACCTTCAGTATCAAGGCTTTGTAGCTGATCGACCATGTCCAGAATCCGGCTTAGGTCTTCTACAAAGCCGCTGGCTTGGTCATCGCTGACGGCGAGTCGGGCCAAGTGAGCGGCCCGGCGCACATGAGATTCTTCAAGCGCCATGATCGATATTCCTCGTAAACGTAATTGAACAATATCCGCTTTAAGCGGTATACATACCGATATCAAAAAAACGTCTTGTGTCGCAGACGTGGAAAATAGCCGCAAAAGGTACCACATATTGGCCTTAACGGGCAGTATTAGGCACGACTCGTGCTTGCTGCCAGGGGGTTGCGGTGATACCGTTTGCATCCGCACAGGGTTCCCGGTCTGCACTAGGTAACAACATCCATGTTTAAACGTTTAAGGGGGCTGTTTTCCAGCGATCTATCGATTGATCTGGGTACGGCCAACACACTGATTTATGTACGCGGTCGCGGCATCGTGCTTGATGAGCCGTCCGTGGTTGCTATCCGTCAGTCAGGCAATATGCGCAGCGTCGCGGCAGTCGGTACTGATGCCAAGCGAATGCTGGGGCGTACGCCTGGCAATATTACGGCAATTCGGCCTATGAAAGATGGGGTGATTGCCGACTTCACCGTCACCGAGCAGATGCTTCAGCACTTTATCCGCAAAGTGCACCAGAGCACCTTTTTAACCCCCAGCCCACGTGTGCTGGTATGCGTTCCTTGCATGTCAACGCAAGTCGAACGTCGGGCGATTCGTGAGTCAGCGGAAGGTGCTGGTGCTCGCGAGGTGTTCTTGATTGAAGAACCCATGGCCGCGGCTATTGGTGCGGGTCTTCCGGTTGATGAAGCGCAAGGGTCGATGGTGGTCGATATCGGTGGTGGTACCACTGAAATCGCGATTATTTCACTTAATGGCGTGGTCTATTCCGAGTCTATCCGGGTGGGCGGCGACCGCTTTGATGAAGCGATCACCGCTTACGTGCGTCGTCACTACGGTAGCTTGATTGGTGAAGCGACGGCTGAGCGCATCAAAGAAGAGATCGGCTGCGCCTACCCAGGGGGTGAGCTACGTGAAATTGATGTGCGTGGCCGTAATCTGGCTGAAGGTATCCCGCGTAGCTTTACGCTCAATTCCCACGAAATCCTGGAAGCATTGCAGGAAACGCTGGGTTCCATTGTGGCTGCGATCAAAAGCGCGCTTGAACAGTCGCCCCCCGAGTTGGCGTCCGACATCGCCGAGCGTGGTTTGGTGTTAACGGGTGGCGGTGCTTTGTTGCGCGATCTGGATAAACTCATTGCTGAAGAGACAGGTTTGCCGGTGATTGTGGCGGAAGATCCGTTGACCTGCGTTGCTCGTGGCGGTGGTAAAGCGCTGGAAATGATTGATCAGCACACCTTTGAGTTGCTGTCGAGCGACTAATCGCAGCGGTTAATTGCAGGGGGGATTGCCTATTAAACCGCTGTTTTCGCACGGGCCACTGCCGGGCTATCGGCTGTTTTTTTGCGTGTTGGCTGCCAGTGCTTTGATGTTTGTTGATCAGCGTTTCACGCGTATGGAACAAGTGCGTGCGCAACTGTCGACAGTTGTTGCCCCTGTCCAATGGGTGGTTAGCGTGCCTAGCGACCTGTTGAATTGGGGGTCGCTGGCGCTTTCTGATCAACAGGCACTGGTGGATGAAAACCGGCGTTTGCGTGAGCAGATTCTTACCCTTTCCCATCGTGGTCAGCGAATGGCGAATTTAACAGCGGAAAACAGTGAGCTGCGCGAATTGCTGAGGGCCGCTGAACGTCGTGATATTCCTTATATCACGGCGGAGCTTTTATCGCTGGATAATGACCCTTTTAGTCATCAAATGGTGGTCAACCGTGGGCACCGTAACGGCGCCTACGTGGGGCAACCGGTTATCGATGCCTCTGGTTTAGTGGGTCAAATTACCGCTGTCTCTGCCTACTCCAGTCGCGTTCTGCTATTGGCGGATGCCAGTCATGCCTTGCCGGTCCAGCTAAACCGTAATGGGTTACGCTTTATTGTTCAGGGGGCTGGGCGTTACAGCAGTGTTAATGTGATGCATGTCCCCGATACGGCGGATATTCGTGAGGGTGACTTGCTAACCACTTCAGGGCTAGCGGGGCGTTTCCCGCCGGGGTACCCCGTCGCACGCGTAACAGAGGTTTTCCACGACCCTGGACAGCCCTTTGCGCGTGTAACGGCCGAGCCCATGGCGCAGTTACAACGCTCGCGCCACTTCTTGCTGCTTTTCCCGCCTCCGCGTGTGGAAGTGGAACAGCATGCGTGGGATGAAACGCTGAATATCTCGGCAGAGGCGTTACGCTCCTCGCTACGGCTTGCTAATCCCGATCAAGAGGTGCCCTGATGGCGCGTGCACCGGTTGTGCCTATTTTAGCTATTTGGCTAAGCCTGCTATTGGCGTTATGTTTGCAAGTCATGCCGCTGGCCGATGGCTGGCAGGTATATCGGCCTGAATGGCTGGGACTTATGCTAATTTACTGGTGTATGCGAGCTCCCGACAGAGTCGGCGTTTTTCATGGCTTTGTACTAGGCATTTTGATGGATTTAATCGAAGGCACCGCGCTTGGGCAGCATGCTCTCATCTATTCGCTCTTAGCGTTCCTTTGTGCATTGGTGTACCCACGCTTCCGGGCTTATTCACTGGTACAACAGTCGGCTCTCGTGTTGGTGTTGCTCGGCTTAGTGCAGCTCGTCGCGCAGTGGCTGCGCACCATCGTGGGTGATTTTTCGATTCACCTGGCCTTTTTAATTCCCTCGCTGATTAGTGCATTTTTATGGCCGTGGCTGTCTACCATGTTCCAAGCATTTGAGCGTCGGTTGGCCGCTTCATGACTGCACCTGTCTTATGCTTAGCGTCTGCCTCACCACGCCGTCGGGCCTTGCTGGAATCTATTGGTGTGTCGGTTACGGTTCACCCCTGTGATATTGATGAGACACCGCTGGTTGGTGAGTCGGCCCAAGCGTATGTACAGCGCTTAGCGATTGCCAAAGCCAAGGCGGCATCCCCCCTAACTGACTTACCTACGTTAGGGTCAGATACCGCTGTCGTCGTTGATGGGCGAATTCTAGGTAAACCGGTGGATGCCGAGCAGGGGGCTGATATGCTGCGGCTGCTTTCCGGTAGGCAGCATGAAGTGCTGACCGCCGTGGCGGTGAGTGGGCCTGAAGGTATGCTCTCCTGCTGCGTGACCACCCAGGTGACCATGCGAGAAATAGAAGCACATGAGATTGCTGCCTACTGGCGTACCGGCGAGCCCGCTGATAAGGCAGGTGGGTACGCCATACAGGGATTAGCAGCGATCTTTGTAAAACAGATTCATGGCAGTCATTCGGCGGTGGTAGGGCTACCACTGTTTGAGACGGCACACTTGCTACGTCGACAGGGAGTCCCCATCTGGCAGCGCGTTTAACTCCCCTTGGATGAGAGCGCCGCCTAGATCGCTGGCAAGGAATACGTCAACCAACAAGGAATTTTGCATGAGCGGTGAAGTTCTCATCAATTTAACGCCAATGGAAACCCGCGTCGCGCTGGTTGAAAATGGTGTTTTGCAAGAGGCACTGATCGAGCGTTCCCGTCGGCGTGGCATCGTGGGCAATATCTACAAAGGCAAAGTAGTGCGTGTGCTGCCTGGAATGCAGGCTGCCTTTGTTGATATTGGCCTGGAGCGGGCGGCGTTTATTCATGCCCATGAAGTGATGCCGCCAGGTACGCCTCCAGATGAGCAGCAAACTATCGGTCAGTTGCTTCACGAGGGGCAGGCGCTGGTGGTGCAGGCCACTAAAGATCCTATTGGTAGCAAAGGGGCGCGCTTAACCACGCACCTTTCGATCCCTTCCCGTTATTTGGTCTACATGCCGGACTCGCCGCACCATGGCGTATCGCAGCGCATTGAAGATGAGCGTGAACGCGAGCGCTTAAAGGCATTGCTGGATAGCAGCGTGGCAGAGCAAACGCTGGAAGTAACGGGTGGCTTTATTGTTCGCACCGCCGCTGAAGGGGTGGGCGATGAAGAACTGAAAGGTGATATGTATTTCTTGCTGCGTCTATGGCGCAAGGTGAGTGAGCGTAAAGTTACCGCAACGCCACAAAGCGTTATTTATGATGATTTACCGCTCTTTATGCGTACCCTGCGCGACGTTATGCGCGACGATATCGAAAAAGTGCGTATCGACTCACGAGAAAACTTCGTCAAGCTGGTGGAATTCGCTGAAGAGTTTATGCCGGATGCGGTCGAACGTATTGAGTATTACCCCGGCGAGCGCCCTATCTTTGATCTCTACAGCGTCGAAGATGAGATCCAGAAAGCGTTAGGCCGTAAGGTACAGCTCAAGTCTGGCGGCTATTTGGTTATTGACCCCACTGAGGCTATGACCACCATCGATGTGAATACCGGTGGTTATGTGGGGCATCGCAATCTTGAAGAGACTATTTTCAAGACCAATCTTGAAGCAGCGACGGCGATTGCCCGCCAGCTTCGGCTGCGTAATCTGGGCGGCATTATCATTATCGACTTTATCGATATGATTGACGTTGAGCATCAGCGGCAGGTATTGCGGGTGCTGGAAAAAGCCTTAGAGCGCGATCACGCCAAAACCAAGTGTACCGGCGTCACTGAACTAGGCCTTGTTCAACTTACTCGTAAGCGTACCCGGGAAAGTTTGGAGCAGACGCTCTGTGAAGCCTGCCCCACCTGCAGTGGCCGTGGAACGCTGAAAACCCCGGAAACGGTCTGCTATGAAATCTTTCGCGAGATTCTCCGAGAGGAGCGCGCCTACAGTGCCGAAACTTACATGGTGCTTGCCTCGCAGTCCGTCGTTGATCGTCTATTGGATGAGGAGTCAGCTGCGGTAGCAGATCTGGAGACATTTATTAATAAAACGATCCGCTTCCAGGTTGAACAGCACTACTCCCAAGAGCAGTACGATATCGTACTGATGTAATCATGCAGACTCGTTCGCTAGTGCGTTGGAGTTTAGTGATAGCGGCCTGGCTGCTAGGCAGCACCGCTATGTTGCTGCTATTGCTCCGCTTGGCCTTCAGTCAATCCGACGCTCTTACCCCCCGCATTGAAGCGCTGCTTGAAGCGCGTATTGGCGTGCCGGTCACTATTGAGCGGTTATCGCTTTCCTTCGCCCGGAGCGACCTGCTGTTAAGCCTTGATGGGTTGAGCGCAGAAACGCCCGATGGCCAAGCACTGTTTTCCCTGGACCATGCGGGGCTGCGTTTGGATACTTGGGCATCACTTGTCAATAGGGCGCCGATTTTTAGCGACGCACGCATAAGCGGAACCGAGTTTCATCTCTATCAAGGCACGGGAGCTTCTTGGCAATGGCCTGAGCCTGCCGAGTTGCCGCTATTAATGGCGGCTGAGCCGGATGTCGATCTGGCCGCTATTGATGACTGGGCCGGGCTCATATTACGCCAGCGTCTGTGGGTAGATGACACCCGCGTGGTGCTGCATGGTATGCACGACACCGTGATGTTACATGCGGAGACACTGCTGCTGACTGGCGATGAGCGGCGCACACGGCTGGAAGGCGCGATCAATATTGCGGAATCTTTACAGCAAGCGCGCAAGGTTGCCCTTCCCGCGGCTGAAATGAAGGTTGAGATGCAGCCCGGTCAACATGGCTTTAGCGACTTTTCTGCCGCACTGCAGCTGGATATTCAGCTTGACCAATTGGTAGTGCTGGCCGCTATGTTCCGTCCTGATCATGCCGCCTATTTAGAGCAGGCCGGGGGGAGTGCGCGGCTATGGGGCCGCTGGAGCGCTGGGCGTCTTGAGGAGGCCCGTGTTGCCGTCGATGTGCCCCAGTTAACCCTTCGCCATAATGTTCAGTACGCGGTGCTAAGGGATATTGAAGCGAATGGCTTATGGCAGCGTGACGGCGACGGAGGCGAGGCATGGCTGAGTGGTGACGCTGATAGTGTCGAGTGGGCGCAACCCCTCGGGGGCAGCGTTGGCCCGGCCTTGCCGCGATACTGGCACGCCACCCATCAACCAGGGAGGTGGGAAGTTCGCACCAGTGCCTTTGAACTCGCCTCGCTGACAGCCTGGCGCGATTATGTATTGCTACCTGAGTCAGTAACGCGAGTATTGCAAACCCTTGCCCCCCGCGGGCAAGTCCAGGGATTGCACGTTGGGCAGCAAGAGGGCCGCTGGGGAGTCGATGCGGCCCTAACCGGTGTCGAGGTCTCGCCTTGGCAGCAGGCCCCTGGCGGCGGCCCGTTGGATGCCTGGGTGCAGGCGCGGGATTTTCGTGGCCGTGTACTGTTTAGCAGCGACGGCGACAGTACCCTCTATTTCCCCGAGTTTTTTACCGCTCCCATGCAGTTAAGACGTGCCGAAGGGGAAGTGGAGTGGGTATACGATGGTCCCAATACCATGGTGAGTGGCAAGAACCTCAGCGTTGACTGGGATGGCGCCCAGGTGTCGGGTGGTTTTGGTTTAGTCACCGGTAATCAGCGTGGCCATTTTGGCTTAGATCTAGATTTTAGTGAGGTGGACGCGCTAGACCGACCGCTGGCTCAGTGGTTGCCGCTTAGCGTGATGGATGAAGGGCTACGCGATTGGCTGCTCAACGATATCGGTGGCTATGTCACCGAGGGGGCGTTACAGCTAAGCCAACCCTTAGGAGAAACGGTAACCGCTGAGGATTTTACCGCCACACTTGCGCTGGAAATTACACAAGGCCATTTGCCGATTGCGCCAGGCTGGCCACGTCTTGATGACGTTGAAGGCCGTCTAAAATGGCAAAATAAGGTGTTAGAGGCTGAAGTTGAACATGCCCAAAGCCATGGTGTGACTGCTTCAGAGGGTGAAGTGGTAATGGAGAATGAGATACTTAATCTATCGGGCCAGCTGCAGGCGGATGGTTCAGCGTTAACGACCTTTTTACAGGCGATGCCCGATATTGATCTTTCCCCACTGAGTGATTTGCGCGTAACGGGCGATGTTAATGGCGATATTGCCTTGTCGCTACCGCTGGAAACGCCTGATGCGCTGCAACTGGAAATTAACGCCTTGCCACGCTTCTCCGAAGTGGTTTACCAGCCGTTGGATTTACGGCTTCAGTCGGTCCAGGGTGACCTCGCTTGGCTGCAGGACGGAGAGAGCAGCGGGCTGGTGGGTGACGCCAGTGGCCAATTGCTAGGCGGGCAAATAGCCGCAGATATTCACACCCAAGACGACAGAATAGAGCTGCAGGGTAATGTAGCGACCTCGGCACTTTTTGAGCTTGCTGGATTAAATGACAGCCAAGGGCGCCTGCCGTTAGAAGGACAGCTACAGTGGCAAGGCAATGTCAGCTTAATGCCCACGCCAACCCTGCGCCTTGAAAGCCGTCTACTCGGTGTCACCAGCCATTTACCGGCACCCTTTGCCAAGTCGGCCCAGCAGCCATGGCCCTGGAGTGTGACGGCTGACATTGAAGCTGGACGGATCCAAAGCCGTTTGGCTGATATTGCTTCCGCACGACTTCAGCAGCGTAACGGCTCTCTTGCCGGGTCGCTATATCTAGGCAATGAGGCAGCGCGCACGCACGCTTGGCCTACTCAGGCTGGATTTAGCATTGATGCCGATGTGCCACGTATTGACCCGCTGGCTTGGCAGCAGACGATTGCACCATTAATGGCAGAAGGCGCGTCTACGCCCAGCAATGGTAACGGCCAGGTGCCCTTAACAGTAGCGTTATCGACACCCTGCGTGGTTTATCAAGATGAGTGTTTAGGCAGCCTTAGTGCCACCGGTGGCATGAACGGTGACCTCATCGATATGGATTTAAGCGGTAATCTTGTGACCGGGCGCTTACAGTACAATGCGCAATCGCCGCAGCCCTTGGATATGACGATTGAAGCGTTGTCACTTGATCGTTTGCTGGCGTTAGCTAACAAGCAACATGACAGTGATGCGCCTACGCCAGACTCCTGGATGCAAGCGGTTAAAACCCAGCGCCAGGCGCCAGCCGCCATTCCCGATTGGCTGGCCGATGTGCCTAATGGGCGATTGCGATTATCCGAAATTTCCATGGGGCCACGCCGTTTCGGTCCGTTGACGGCCTACTGGCAAACCGATGGAGAGCGCTTTTCGCTCACTCCGGTTGGGTTGACCCTTGGCCAGCTCTCAGCGCGAGGCGAGTTGTACTGGGAGGGTAATGCCTCTTCCAGCCACACCCGTGCGGATATCTCAATTCAAGGTGGGGATATCGGCACCGCCCTTGAGCGCCTAGACCAGCCTGTGGCCATGCGCAGCCGCAGCACCGATGTGGTGGCCTCGCTGGATTGGCCAGGCGCCCCCTGGCAACTTGCGTTAAGGCATGCCGATGGCTATATCAGCACCGACATTCGTGACGGCAGCTTCGTCACCCTGGAATCGGCACCGGCGCGGTTAATCGGCTTGCTCAATTTCGATAACATCTTACGACGGCTGCGCTTGGATTTTTCTGACGTTACCGGCCAGGGCACTGCATTTGACCGGGTAAACGGTACCGCCGATGTAACCGGTGGACTGCTAACACTTCGCGGCCCATTGCAAATTGACGCCCCGGCCACCACCCTAACGCTAACAGGCAACGTCGATCTTGTAACGCGTGAACTTGACCAGCGGCTTGGCGTCACACTACCAGTGACGCAAAGTTTGCCGATCGCGGCCATTGCCGTTGGTGCGCCCATCGTCGGCGGCGCGCTATTTCTCGCCGATCAACTGTTTGGCGACGCCCTTGATCGCGCCACAACGCTTCATTATCGCGTGCGAGGCCCATGGACTTCGCCGCAGGTTACTTTAGAAGGCCCCCAATGACCGCATATAAAAGTGATGTAGATACCGCTGCAGCCATCCTGTTGACTCCCGGAGGGTTGGATTTAGACGCTCTGGAAACAGGGTTGGGCTACGCCATGGGCGCGGGTATTGACTACGCCGACCTTTATTTCCAGCGGACTTGGCAAGAGGGCTGGGTGCTGGAAGATAGCGAGGTAAAAGAGGCCAGTTATAATATCGATGGTGGTGTCGGCGTGCGTTCGCTGGCGGGTGAGAAGACTGGTTTTGCCTACTCCAACCAAATTACCGCCAATGCATTGATGGATACCGGCCGCACCGCGGCTGGCATTGTGCGCAGTGGTAAGCGCTTGCCTGGGCAACTGGTTAGTCCGGTGTCCGCCATGTCGCGCTATGCAGGGATTGATCCCTTGGCTGGCCTGAGTGCTGAAGAGAAAGTCGCCATGCTGAAACAGGCTGACCGTGTGGCGCGTGCTGCCGACCCCAGTATTAGTCAGGTAAGTGCCTCCTTATCGGGCACCTATGAAGTGGTGTTGGTGCGGGCTAGTGACGGCACGTTGGCGGCCGATATCCGCCCGCTGGTGCGCTTCAATGTCAGCGTGATTGCAGTTAAGAATGGGCGTCGCGAACGCGGCAGCGCCGGTGGCGGCGGTCGTTACTCCATGGCTAAACTGCGTGATGATCAAGTGGCGGAGCAGTACGCCAAAGAGGCGGTGCGTCAGGCGTTGGTTAACCTGGAAGCCATTGATGCACCCGCAGGGCAAATGCCTGTGGTGTTGGCATCCGGCTGGCCGGGAATCTTGCTGCATGAAGCGGTAGGGCACGGCCTTGAAGGTGATTTCAATCGTAAAGGCAGTTCCGCCTTTGCTGGCAAGATGGGCGAGCGTGTGGCCGCTAAAGGCGTCACCATTGTCGACGATGCGACGATATCGGATAGCCGTGGCTCAATGAGCGTGGATGACGAAGGGACGCCGGGTCAGTATACGCCGCTTATTGAAGACGGCATTTTAACAGGCTATATGCAGGATAAGCTCAATGCCCGATTAATGGGCATGGCGCCCACAGGAAACGCGCGGCGTGAATCTTTCGCCCACTTGCCGATGCCACGCATGACCAACACGGTCATGCTGGCTGGTCAGGATGAGCCTAGCGATATTATCAAAAGCGTTAAGCGCGGTATTTACGCGGTCAGCTTTGGCGGCGGCCAGGTGGATATTACCTCGGGTAAATTCGTGTTCTCCGCCAGCGAAGCCTACCTGATTGAAGACGGCAAGGTGACCGCGCCTGTTAAAGGGGCCACTTTAATCGGCAATGGTCCGGAAGCCATGCAGCGCGTTTCCATGATTGGCCACGACATGGCGTTGGACACCGGGATTGGTGTGTGTGGTAAAGAGGGGCAGGGCGTGCCGGTCGGTGTCGGCCAGCCCACCCTGAAATTGGATGAGCTGACCGTTGGCGGCACGCAGTCTTAAAAAGCTTTTTTCAAGAACTGCTTTTAAAGCGCCTGTTTTAAAGCGCTAAGGTTTCGCGAAGGTGTTTGAAGAGCTTACGCGAGCTGGTCGGTGGTTTGCCCTGCTCGCGTTCGCGCTGGGCGTTGCGAATTAATTGACGCAGCGTTTGGCGGTCCGCATCGGGATGCTCCGCCATGAACAGGTCAACAGCATCATCGCCTTCGTCAATTAAGCGTTCACGCCATTTTTCGAGACGGTGAAACGCGTGGTCGCGCTGTTCCTGCTCTTGATCAATGGAATCGAACACGCCTTGGATGGCGGCGAGGTCCTCTTTACGGATAAGTTTGCCGACGTACTGCATATGGCGGCGGCGGCCTTCATGAGAACGAATCCGCGAGGTTTCCTCGATAGCACGCAGCATATCGTCAGAAAGGGGGAAGCGGGCGCGCTCTGCCGGTCGCATGGCGATTAACGTTTCCCCAAGTGCCTGTAAGGCATGCATTTCGCGTTTGAGTTGCGACTTGCTTGGGCGTTCTTCCTGCTCTTCAACTTCAACGGGGTCGGGACGTTGCTTACGCATAGTGTGGCTCACAGATAAAATTCGTTGCGGCATTATACCAGCTGCGAGTACAACATTGATTCGCCGAAGACATTCTCTTGGAGACATTCGGTTGAGATAGGAGGACATATGGCACAGGCATTTGATGCATCCGCGCAGCAGTCGTTACTGACCGCGCGGGCCGAAGAGGCGCTAGCGTTGGCAAAGCGCTTGGGCGCGGATGCTGCCGAAGTAGGCGCAAGCGTCGATCAGGGAATAGGTGTTAGCGTACGCCAGGGTGAAGTTGAGACGGTTGAGTTATCCCGTGATCAGGGCATCGCCGTGACGCTTTACGTAGGCCAGCGTAAAGGTAGTGCCTCATCAACGGATGCTAGCAGTGCCTCGATCCAGGCTGCGGTAGAAAAAGCGCTGGCGATTGCCCGCTATACCGGAGAAGATCCGGCCGCCGGGTTGGCCGATGCATCGTTGATGGCCACCGAGTTACCCGATCTGGAAGTGCATTACCCCTGGGCACTCACAACCGATGAGGCGATCGAGCTAGCGCTTGCTTGCGAGCAGGCGGGGCGTGATGTTGACGGTATCTCTCAGTCGGATGGCGCATCACTTTCGAGTGGCGAAGGCGTGCGCGTTTATGCTAATAGCCACGGCTTTTTAGGCACCCAAAAGGGCAGTAGTCACTCTCTTTCATGCATGCTGATTGCACAGGATGCGAGCGGTATGCAGCGCGACTACGACTACACTTCTGCACGCGATCCCAAGGCACTGCGCGACCCCGCCGAGGTGGGCCGTGAGGCCGCCGAGCGTACGCTGCGCAGGCTCGGCGCAAAACGTCCGCCCACGGGCACCTTTCCAGTGCTATTTGACCCGTCGCTGTCCAGTGGATTGATTGGTCATTTACTGAGTGGTTTAGCAGGTGGTGCTTTATATCGCCAAGCCTCTTTTCTGTGTGATCGGCTTGGCACGCCGCTGTTTCCTGATTGGTTCAGCCTTGAAGAACGTCCAATGGAAATCGGTGCCACAGCGAGTTCGCCGTTTGATGGCGAGGGCGTGCAAACCCGTAATAATCGTTTTATCGATCAGGGCAGCATTGCCAGCTATATGCTCTCTTCCTACAGCGCTCGTCGGCTGAGTATGCAAACCACGGGCAATGCTGGTGGGGCACGAAATGTGCGTTTAGTGGCACCACTGCAATCCCGTGACAGTCTATTAAAAGAGATGGGCCGGGGGATTTGGGTAACCGAGCTGATGGGGCAGGGCGTTAACGGCGTGACCGGTGATTACTCACGTGGCGCTGCAGGGTTTTGGGTAGAGGATGGAAAAGTACAGTACCCGATCGAGGAGTTTACGATTGCCGGGAACCTGGAGCGGATGTTTGCCGGGTTAGTGGGGATTGGCGATGACACCGATACCCGTGGCAGTGTTCACACGGGTAGTTGGTTAATTGATGCCATGACCGTAGCGGGAGATTAAAAGCTACTGATCTTCCTCAAAACGAGCATCGAACAGCGCTTGAATAGCATCAAGCGCCTGTTCGGCGTCATCGCCTTCAGCGTTGATGGTTAGCTCGGTACCGCAAGGGGCGGCGAGCATCAGCAGTGACATGATGTTGGCGGCGTCAGCGACCTGTTGCTGTTTTTGAACACGTATTGTCGCCGTGAACTGTTGGCCGCATTTTACCAGTTTGGTCGCCGCGCGTGCATGCAGGCCGCGTTGATTGGTAAGTGTGAGAATTCTTTCTGGCACCCTGGTTCCTTTTCGCCGAGTGGTGTCATTAATGGATAGAAGCGCTTAAGACGTTGCTTGCTGCTCGTCGGTTTGGGATGTGCTGGCGGGCGGAGCAGCTGGCTGTTCATTTAATGTGTACTGCAAGCCTAGCTCGCGATGACGTAATTGAATTTCGCCCATACTGTGTACTAATCGCTCTGCTAGCTGTTCGACCATATAGACCGAGCGGTGTTGCCCACCGGTACAGCCAATCGCGATAGTCATGTAGCTACGCTGGCTATCTTGGTAAGCGGGCAGCCAGCGCTCAAGCCAAGCCTGAATATCGTTACTCATGGCGTCTACGATGGGATAACCGCTTAAGAAGGCCACTATGTTCGCATCGCGGCCTGTGAATTGGCGTAGCGTTGGGTCCCAATATGGGTTTGGCAGGCAGCGCACGTCGAAAACCAAATCAGCATCCAACGGTACACCGCGCTTATAACCAAACGACTCAAGCGTCAGCGTGAGCTTGTCGCGCCGCTGATGGGCGACTTGGTCGGTAATGCGACGACGCAAATCGTGAACTGATAGCCTCGAGGTATCGATCAATAAATCGGCTAGATCACGAATGTCGAGCAGCGTTTCTTCTTCTTTATTGATAGCCTCTTCAAGCGTCATTTCGCTATCGCGCGTCAGCGGGTGCCGCCGCCGTGTTGCGGAGTAACGCTCAAGTAGGATGCGCGCATCAGTGGTCAGATAGATCACTTGAAAATCAATTTTACGTTGCCGCAAATCCTCTAATAAAGAGGGCAGTCGTGCCAGGGCGCCAGGCAAGTTACGGGCATCGATACTGACCGCCAAATGGGCGCGGTCGCCCTGGTCGCGTAATTCGTCCACCAACGACCCCAGCAACATGGCAGGGAGGTTATCAATCGCATAGTAGCCAAGATCTTCAAGCGCTTGTAAGGCGATAGATTTACCTGACCCAGAGCGGCCGCTAATGATCACAAGTTGCATAGAGTCTCTCTTTGCTTTGATCAAGCTGCGTTAAGGGTGGTGAGCGCAAATCAACCTGCCGTTGAGTACCGCTTGGCAGGTTTAGGCTTTCAGGAAGTTGTTTGCTCACGAATTTTAGCGGTAAGCAACTCAAGTAGTTCGCGTTGGCTGCCTGCTTTACGCAGTTTCTGACGCGTATCCGCATCGTTCATGATGGTCGCTACCTGGCCGAGCAAAGAAAGATGTGTGTCATCAGCCTCTTCTGGAACTAGCAATACAAACACCAGATCCACCGGGTCGCCGTCGATAGCGTCAAAATCAATCGCTTCTGCGAGTTTTAAAAAACCAGCAATCGGGGCCGAGCAGTGAGGACTACGCGCATGGGGAATAGCCACGCCGTTACCAATCCCGGTACTGCCTAAGCGCTCACGGCCAATTAAACGGCTAAACACTTCTTGGCTGTCCAGACTGGGGATATTTTGGGCAATAAAGGTGCTGAAAAATTCCAGCACCCTTTTTTTGCTGCCCCCGGGGACGTCAAATAGAACACGTTCCGGGGGGAGTATGGTTTCCAACGTCATTGAATTAACGCACGCCTGCGCCTTGGGCGCGAGCTTGTGCTTTTTCCTTATGTTTAACGAGTTGCCGGTCAATTTTGTCCGCTAATGCGTCAATAGCGGCGTACATATCACTGTCTAGGGCTTCCGCATGTAAATCAGCACCTGCTGCGTGCAGTGTACAGGCGGCCTGCTGGCGCTCTTTCTCCACAGATAAGGTGACTTGCACCGTGGTTATATTGTCATAATGGCGCTCTACACGTTCAAGCTTTTCGTTGACATAGTCACGCAAGGCGTCAGTCAGTTCTACGTGATGACCAGTGATATTAACTTGCATTGACGTACTCCTTATCCATCGGACTGTACTTCGATTGTAACCCTTTTTGCCGCGTTGCAAAGCCCTTGTCGAGAGTTTCCCTAATACGTTGATTTGTGCTAGCGCAAACGACGTCGCTCGCTAGAGGAGGGAATGCCCATGGCTTCACGGTATTTAGCCACCGTTCGACGCGCTACTTGAACTCCCCCCTCTCCTAATAGCGTGACTAAGCGGCTATCAGAAAGAGGCTTTCCTGGCGGCTCCTCTTGAACCAATTTCTTAAGCCGAGCGCGGATAGCGGTGCTTGAATGGCTGTCACCATCCTGGCCGCTGACTTGGCTTGAGAAAAAGTATTTGAGTTCAAATACGCCGCGAGGCGTATGAATGAATTTCTGAGTGGTCACCCTGGAAATAGTCGATTCGTGCATTTCCACGGCCTCGGCGATATCGGCCAATATGAGCGGCTTCATGGCTTCTTCGCCGTGTTCTAAAAAGCCAATTTGCCGGGTGATAATCTCGCGGCCAACGCGCAGTAGCGTATCGTTGCGGCTAGATAGGCTCTTGATCAGCCAGCGCGCTTCCTGCAAATGCTCTTTTAAAAACTGATTGTCCTGACTTTTATCCGCACGCTTTATTAAGCTTGCGTAGTCGGGCTGAATGCGCAGTCTTGGCAATGCCTCAGGATTGAGCTCTAAGTGCCAGCCTTCGTGGTCATGGCGTACGACCAGGTCGGGCGTTACATAACTATCATCGGTATCGCCATAGGCGCTGCCTGGGCGTGGATCAAGGCTACGAATGAGGAGAATGACATCAGCCAGCTGGTCATCATCGAGTCCCAGGCGGCGTTTAAGTAAGCGCATGTCATCTTTGCCTAGTGCTTCCAGAAACTGCCGTACTAAGCGGCGGGCAGGAACCAGCAACGGCGTATCATCGGGAAGAGTGGCCAGCTGCAGCATCAGGCACTCACGCAGGTCGCGGGCGAATATCCCTGTTGGCTCAAATTGCTGAAGCTTAAGCAGAATAGTTTCTACTTCGCGCTGGCTAAGTCCATCGACGCCTTGGGCGCGAAGCCCTTCACGGATGTCGTTGAGCGGCTGGGTTAAATAGCCATTAGCATCTAGCGCGTCGATAAGACTTTCTGCGACAAGTTGCTCTCGTGCGCCAAAATCAGTCATGGCGAGCTGCCACAGCAAATGCCCATGAAGACTCTGGCCAGCCGCTTGGCGCTCAAAATCAGGTCCTTCGCTGCTGGTGCCGCCGTGACTGCCCATATCTTGGTAGGTATCAGACCAGTCACTATCTACCGAGAGCTCGGTGGGAATGCTCTCTGACCACTCTTCCTCTTTGGGCTCGCTGGCAGCCTGTTCGCCAAATTCATCCTCTTGTTCCAGCATGGGGTTGGCATCTAGGGCCTGCTGAATTTCTTGTCGTAAGTCCAGCGTTGATAGCTGTAACAGGGCAATGGCCTGCTGCAGCTGAGGTGTCATGGTCAGCTGTGTGCCGATGCGCAGTTGAAGAGAAGCTTTCATGACCATCTGAGAACCACTCGTTAATCAGAATGCTCCACCCTAGTGCGAGTAGGTCTCCGGTGCAAGTGCAATAAGCATGCCATTGGTAGTAAAGTTGTTGGAGAGCGCTAATTAGACGTGAAAAATAAGCTAGAGGCGGAAATCGGCGCCTAGATAAACCTCTCGCACTTTCTGGTTAGTGAGTATCGAGGCTGGAGAGCCGCTGGCGATGATTTGACCATCGCCTACGATGTAGGCGATGTCACAAATATCCAGGGTTTCGCGTACGTTGTGGTCGGTGATCAGTACGCCGATGTGGCGCTGCTTTAATGCCCGAATAATGGTTTTGATCTCGCCCACCGAAATGGGGTCTACGCCAGCAAAGGGTTCGTCCAGCAGAATGAATGCGGGTTCTGTCGCCAGTGAGCGAGCAATCTCCACACGCCTGCGTTCACCGCCTGAAAGGCTCATGCCCAGGTTGTCGCGAATATGGGTGATGTGAAAATCTTCAAGTAGCGCTTCCAGGCGCTGCTCGCGGTCGCTACGGCTGAGCTTTTTGCGCGTTTCGAGTATCGCCATAATATTATCGGCAACCGATAATTTACGAAAAATAGACGCTTCTTGCGGAAGGTAGCCGATACCCGCCGCAGCGCGTTCATGCATTGGGGCGCGGGTTAGATCTACATCGTCGATACCCACTTTGCCAGCATCGGATTTCACCAGCCCCACAATCATATAAAACGAGGTGGTTTTACCCGCGCCGTTAGGGCCCAGTAAGCCCACAACGCTACCTTGGGAGATCTCTAAATTGATGTTTTTAACGACTCGGCGTCGCTTATAGCTTTTGGCCAAGTGGTGGGCATATAGGGTTTTGATTGGCGTGGTGTCTGTAGTTGCCAAGGCTTGGCTCCCTATTGTTCGGGCTGAAGCGTCATACGTATGCGCTGGGTTTCGCTGCCGTCAACGTCAGAGCGGGCCTGAATCACTTCACGGTCAATAAAATACTCAAGGCGACCGCCGGTGAAGGTGTCTTCTTGTTGCGTTAATTCGGCTTGGTCGATCAGCTCAACGCGGCGTTCAGCGACATGATAAATAATGCGCCTTGCCCACCCTTCCGTAGGGCCTTCTTGCCCTTCAGCTTGATGACGTAAGTAGGCGCGCTCACCGGTGGAGGTCGCGCGGGAGAGCTCGCCTGCCTCGTTGCGTTCGATCTCTACTCGCTCGCCACGTAATTGCATTCCGCCTTGGCGAATATCGACATTGCCTGTATAGACAGCGGTTCCCGCTCGCTGGTCAAGGTCTAAGCGGTCGGCTTCGACTTCTACCGGGGCCTGGCTGTTTTGGGCCAGTGCCGAGAGCGGTACCGCAAGGGCAAAAAGGGCGCTATATAGCAGTGATTTCATGGCAAATCCTGTTAGCGTTGCGTGGCCGGAGGGTGCGTGCCACGCACATTATCAGTTAAGCGCACTTGGCTTTCGTTAAGCCAGACGTCCATGCGCGACGCGTTCATTTGCTGGGGCGGCTGTTGTAGCACTACCGGTGTTTCACTCCATGCATGCTGGTTTAGCCCGTCATAGTGCAATAATTCGGTATCTAACTGCCAACCTTCATCCGGTGCGATCAGGCGAGCAGAGCCTGACATCAGCAAGACCTGAGTGGACATGTTAAGCGTGCCTACATCGGCGCTAGCCAGCCACTGGCGGTTTTCGCTGTCGTATAAAATAGCTTCGGGCTCTTCCGTCCAGGTTTCACTACGCTGCGGCGTATGGATCAGACGTGAGGTTTTAAGCGCCTGTAATACGCTGCCCTTATCACCGAAAAGGGTGATCTCAGCGTTTTCCAGGACGTGGCCTGGCTCCTGGGCCTGCGCTCCAGGGTCAATGGCCGTGTCTTGAGGCCCCTGTGGGTCAAGCCACACCAGTAAAGCCCCCAAGGCTACCACCAGCCCGGCTAACCAAACGCGTACTTTTATCTGCTTCACCATTAGGTGCGACCGTGAAGGTAGGTGTCTAGCACCGCGCCCCAGTGCCCTTGAGATTCAAGCAGTGTGTCACAGATTTCACGTACCGCGCCGTGGCCACCTAGTCGTTCCGTGGTCCAGTCGGCGTGGGTGTGCATGTAATCTGGCGCATTAGGGACGGTAATGCCGACGCCGCAACGCTTAATAGCGGCCAAGTCAGGCAGGTCGTCACCACAGTAGGCCACCTGCTCTAGCTCTATATCGAGACGCTGACAAAGCCCGCGCAGGGTAGCAAGCTTGTCTTCACAGCCTTGATGGACCAGGTTGATGCCCAGTGATGCGGCGCGCTGGCTCACCATGGGGGAATCGCGGCCCGTCACTAGCGCTACATGTATGCCCACTCGCTTAAGAAGCTTCAGCCCATGACCATCCTGAGTATGAAATGCTTTGATTTCGATGCCGTCAGCCTGAAAGTAGAGGCGGCCGTCGGTCAGTACGCCGTCAACATCCAGCGCTAATAGGCGCACGCGGCGGAGTCGATCAAGTAGCGCATTAGGTAAGGTCATAGAACCTCCTTATCATTAAATTCGTAAAGCGGGTCGGTAATATTGCTGAATGACGCCGCTGGCTTAAATAACGCCGCTGGCAAGCAGGTCATGCATATGTAGCGCCCCGATAGGACGCTGTTGTTCATCAACCACTGCTAGCGCCGTAATGCGGCTCTCTTCCATGATACGTACCGCTTCCGCCGCCAGGATGTCGGGGGCGATGCGCTTGCCCGGCCGGGTCATTACATCGTCAACGATGACATCGCGCAGGTTGTGAAACTGGTCGAGCGTGCGTCGAAGGTCACCGTCAGTGTATACCCCGGCTAGGCGGCCATCGCTATCTACCACGCAGGTAAAGCCTAGCCCTTGACGGGTGATTTCCAATAACGCGTCGCGCAGCGGGCTTCCCAGGGGGACTTGGGGCAGTCGCTCACCGTCGTGCATAAGATCTCTAACGCGCAGCAGCAAGCGTTTGCCTAAGCTGCCACCAGGGTGGGAAAGGGCAAAATCTTCAGCGGTAAAACCGCGCGCTTCCAGCAGCGCCACAGCGAGGGCGTCGCCCAGGGCGAGCGCTGCCGTTGTTGAGCTGGTGGGGGCCAAGTCGAGCGGGCATGCCTCACGCTCTACGCCGCTGTTCAGGTGCGCATCAGCGTGTTTAGCCAGCGTGGAGTTGGGGCGGCCTGTCATACTGACTAGCGGCGTACCCAGGCGTTTAAGCAGCGGTAAGAGCGCAGTGACTTCGGCGGTTTCACCCGAGTTAGACAGCGCCAATACCACATCGGAACGGGTAATCATGCCTAAATCGCCGTGGCTGGCTTCACCAGGGTGAACGAAAAAAGCTGGTGTGCCTGTGCTGGCAAGTGTGGCCGCCAGCTTACCAGCGATATGCCCCGACTTGCCCATGCCGGTCACCACCACGCGGCCTTGGCAGGCGAGAATTAGCTCGCAGGCACGGTCAAAACTTTCGTCTAGTTTGGCTTGAAGGCCGCCAATGGCTGCCTGCTCAATTTGCAGCGTACGCAATGCACTTTCGCGTAGTAGGCTGGGTGGAGCGAGAGGCTGGCGCATAGCGTTTTCTCTTAATCATTGAACATATAAAAAGTAGTAACCACCAAGAATAACATCTTGGCACCCTTTATAGGCAGTCGTTGAGATAGTAGTTGGGGACGTTAGCCCGGGTGCGTTTTGACGATAAGGCGGTCTGCTACGGGTTCGCTATCAATAAACGGGTATGCCAGTGGAAACACTCAAGCGTTTCGTCGTGCCTTGTAGCGTTATAGTACAATGTTTGATAATGTTTTAGAAACACTGTTTTGTAACCGCGATAGCCGCAAATAGGGTATGATGGCTAACCCAAGTGCGCCTCGTTAAGAGTCAACTGATCCATGACAGATGCTCCATTTATTGAAATTGAAGACCTCTATTTTTCACGTGGCGATCACGAGATTTTTCGCGGCATAAATATGACGATTCCGCGCGGCAAAGTAACCGCGATTATGGGGCCAAGCGGTACTGGTAAAACCACGCTGCTTAAGCTAATCGGCGGGCAGTTGACTCCAGAGCGTGGGCGGATAGTGATTGATGGGCAGGATGTTCATCGGCTATCTCGTAAGGCGCTATTTACGCTACGCAAGCGGATGGGGATGCTATTTCAAAGTGGCGCGCTGTTTTCCGATTTAGATGTATTTGAAAACGTTGCTTTTCCGTTACGCGTACATACTGATTTGCCCGATACCATGGTGCGCGATCTAGTGCTGCTGAAGCTGCAGGCGGTCGGGCTGCGGGGGGCGCGTCACTTGACGCCCGCAGAGCTGTCGGGAGGCATGGCGCGGCGGGTCGCTCTGGCTCGTGCCGTGGCGCTGGACCCGGAGTTGATCCTGTATGACGAACCTTTCGTTGGTCAGGACCCCATCTCGATGGGCGTTTTAGTGCAGCTTATTAAGCGCCTTAATCAAGCGCTGCAACTCACCTCTGTGGTGGTGTCTCACGATATTAAAGAGACTCTGAGCATTGCAGACTATCTCTATTTAATTGCTGATGGTCAGGTGGTTGCCCATGGTACGCCGCAAACCTTAGATACGAATCAAGACCCCAGGGTGAGCCAGTTTATTCATGGCGAGCCCGATGGCCCAGTGCCGTTTCACTATCCCGCTGAGGCATTTTATCGCGATATTTTGGGCGAGCCCCCGATGACAAAGACAGGCTAATGGCTTCAATGCAGGGTAAATACAGGGCAGGGACAAATGCAGTCAAAATTTTCTAACGGCACCGCGCGTATTACCCGATTGGGGCGTCGAGGGTGCGATTTAATGGAAGCATTAGGCCGCGCGGGGGTGTTTCTCTTCCAATCCGCTGTTGGTGTGCCATCCCGTGAGGGTTGGCGCTTATGGTTGCATCAGATGCATTTTGTCGGTGTGCTCTCACTCGCCATCGTGTTGGTGTCTGGTCTGTTTATCGGCATGGTGCTGGCACTGCAGGGCTATACCATTCTGGTCGATTTCGGCGCTGAGCAGGCGCTTGGGCAGATGGTGGCGCTGTCACTGCTGCGTGAGCTGGCGCCTGTGGTGGCTGCGTTGCTGTTTGCTGGCCGTGCGGGCTCGGCATTGACCGCTGAGATTGGCTTAATGAAAGCCACCGAGCAGCTCACCAGTATGGAGATGATCGGTGTTGATCCGCTGCGCCGGGTGGTCGCTCCGCGGCTATGGGCGGGCTTTGTGTCGCTACCCATTCTAACAGTAGGTTTTAGTGTGGTGGGTATCTGGGGTGGCTACTTGGTGGGCGTGGAGTGGTTGGGCGTTTTCGAGGGCTCTTACTGGAGCAACATGCAGGCCAATGTGGCTTTTGTCAGTGATATTGGCAATGGGATGATCAAAAGCGCTGTGTTTGCGCTGGTGGTGACCTGGATTGCTGTCTTTCAGGGCTACGACCTGGTGCCGACCTCAGAAGGCATATCTCGTGCTACCACACGCACGGTAGTGTATTCGTCGCTTGCAGTTCTGGGGCTTGATTTTGTGTTGACTGCCGTCATGTTTGGCGGCCTTTAATGGGTGGAGCAGTTTCATGAGACGCAGTAAAACCATGGAGTTCGGTGTTGGCCTGTTTATGATTGCTGGCATTTTGGGACTTGTATTCCTCGGCTTGCGTGTTAGTGGACTGACACTCTCCGCGCCCGCTCAGTCGTTTCAGTTGGAGGCCAATTTTGCCAATATTGGTAGCTTAAAACCTCGCGCTCGGGTCACTATGGCTGGGGTGACGGTGGGGCGCGTTGAATCTATTGAGTTGGATACGCAGTGGTTCGATGCACGGGTGGTGCTAAGCCTGGACAGCGAGTTGGAAGGCCAGCTCTCCAGAGACACGATAGCGTCTATTCTTACTGCCGGCTTGTTAGGCGAGCAGTATATCGGCCTTAGCGCAGGCGGTGACCCTGAGATGCTGGAGGAGGGTGACACGATTCGTGATACTCAGTCGGCGCTGGTGCTGGAAGAACTTATCCAGCAATTTGTGTCCAACATGGCAAGTAATTAATGTTTCAACTAATGAGGCACGAACCCAGTGCATTAACGGGTCGGGAGATAATGGTTATGAAGGGAGTAAACGGGATGGTAAGTCGTTGGTTGCTGGTGGGTATGATCATGGTGGGGTTAGTGTTGCCGCTACAGGCCCTAGCACAGAGCCAGTCCCCTGAAGCATTGGTTCGCGATAATGTTGAATCACTAATGGAAGACCTTGATGGTCGCCAAGATTATTACGCTAATAATCTGGGTGAGCTTGAGGCGTTAGTGGATAGAAATCTCGACCAAGTGGCTGATTTTCGCTATATCGGTGCCAGTGTGATGGGTAACTATTTCCGCAACGCCACCCCAGAACAGCGCAGCCGTTTTGCCGATGTGTTTCGTCAAACGCTGATTGATACCTATACCCGTGGGCTGGTGACATTTGATTATGACGAGCTACGAGTGCTGGATGCCCAGCAAGCGCAGCGCTATGACGATCAAGCTAGTGTCGCGATGGAAGTGGTGGCGAATAATGGTCAAGTGTACCCCGTGAACTATAGCTTAAGGCTTTCTAATGGCGAGTGGCGGGTGGTCAATGTGATTGTAAATGGCATTAACCTGGGTTTGACGTTCCGCAATCAGTTCGACCAGGCCATGCGCGATAATAATCGCGATTATGATGCTGTCATCGACGGCTGGTCGCCTGAGGTGGGTGTTGAAGAGCTTGAACAGGGAGGCGATGCGTGACAACGCTTTTTTCACGCCCCGGTATCACGGTGGATGCTGAAGACGCTACCCTGCAAGTAGTCGGTGATGTGGATGTGACGTTGGCGGCTGATTTGGCCGCCAGCGGTGTTACGTGGCTCAAGCAAGCCGACTTAACCTCACTAACACTGGATTTTAGCCGCGTTGAAAAAGCCAGCAGTGCTGCCATCAGCGTGCTGTTTGAATGGTTGCGCACGTGTCGGCAGCGCGAAATCCAGGTTCAGACTATCCGCTTTTCAGATCCTCTACGCCGACTTGCCTCATTAGCTGAACTGGATGCATTGATTGATCATCCATCAGCGACCTTGGCTGTTTAAAGCTAGGCCATTTAAAACTACGCCATCGCCAAGCGCGCTGCTTTTCTTTATTATGTCGCCCCAATTACGTTTATTAATATTGACGACCCCAAAGGAGTTTTTTGCGCCATGCAACCCAACGAGGTAAAAGCACTGCTTGAATCCCGTATTGACGGATGTCAGTTCCATATTCAGGGTGAAGGCTGTAATTTTCAGGTGATTGCGGTTGGTGATGCCTTTGAAGGTCTCTCTCCGGTCAAACGTCAGCAGCTCGTCTATGCTGCTCTCAGTGATGAGATCGCCTCTGGCGCGCTCCACGCCATTAGTATCAAAACGTTTACTCCGGCGCAGTGGCAAACTGCACCGGAAAACGTCCAGTAACGGTCGCTCCATGGATAAATTAATCATTACCGGCAATGGTTCGGTAGACGGTGAAGTGTGGGTGAGCGGTGCCAAAAATGCAGCGTTACCCATCTTGTGTGCCAGCCTGTTGGCCGACGGCCCCGTAGTGATTGGTAATTTGCCGCACCTGCAGGATATTACCACCACCTTAGAGCTGCTGGGTCGTATGGGGGTTGAGCCGGTAATGGGTGAGAAGCTGAGTATCCAGTTAGATGGTTCTCAGGTGACCCAATGCCACGCACCTTATGAGCTGGTTAAGAAGATGCGTGCTTCCATCCTGGTGTTAGGGCCGCTGCTTGCCCACTTCGGTAAAGCTGATGTGTCGTTGCCCGGTGGCTGCGCGATTGGTTCGCGCCCGGTGGATTTGCACATCCGTGGTTTAGAGGCCATGGGGGCTGAGATTCGTGTTGAAGCGGGCTACATCCGTGCGCGGGTCGATGGCCGCCTGAAAGGCGCGACGATTTACTTTGATACCGTGACGGTAACCGGTACCGAAAACCTGCTGATGGCGGCGACGTTGGCCGATGGCAAAACCGTTCTGGAGAACGCTGCCCGCGAGCCAGAAATCGTCGACTTGGCAGAGTGTTTGATCAAGATGGGCGCTAAAATCAGCGGCCAAGGTACTGACACTATTACCATTGAGGGCGTTGAGAAACTCCACGGCTGCGAACACGATGTCATGCCTGACCGTATTGAAACGGGCACGTTTCTGGTAGCTGCTGCCATGACAGGCGGGCGAGTGAAGGTAAGGCGTACCCGGGCGGATATCCTGGATGCGGTCATCGCCAAGCTGGAAGAGGCAGGCGCTGAGATTACCAGCGGTGACGATTGGATTGCTTTGGATATGCACGGCAAGCGCCCCAAGGCGGTGAATATACGCACGGCGCCTTATCCAGCGTTCCCCACCGATATGCAGGCTCAGTTCGTGGCTATGAATGCGGTGGCTGTGGGGCATTCACGGGTAGTCGAGACCATTTTTGAAAACCGCTTTATGCATGTTCAAGAGCTTAACCGCATGGGCGCCAATATTGTGCTGGAAGGTAATACCGCTTTGATTGAAGGGGTTGAGAAGCTATCCGGCGCGCCTGTCATGGCGACCGATCTACGCGCTTCCGCTTCGCTGGTGATTGCAGCGATGATGGCCGAAGGGGAAACCCTGGTCGATCGTATTTATCACATTGACCGTGGCTACGAGTGCATCGAAGAAAAATTGCAGTTACTGGGCGCGCGCATTCGCCGTATTCCTGGCTAAACCATGCGACCAAACTCGCTTGCTACGAATTCTGCATGCTACCGGCGGTGCATGCTATTAACCACTGGCCTAAACGATGAGTAAGCAACTGATTTTAGCCCTCTCGAAGGGCCGCATTCTGGAAGAGACGCTGCCACTGCTGGCCGATGCGGGCATCACGCCCGCCGAGGATCTAAGCAAAAGCCGTAAGCTGCTGTTTGACACCAACTTGCCAGACGTCAAGCTGGTGATTATCCGCGCAACCGACGTGCCCACCTACGTTCAGTTGGGTGCCGCGGATGTGGGTATCGCTGGGAAAGATGTACTGCTTGAGCACGGCGCTGAAGGGCTTTACGAGCCGCTGGATTTGGAGATTGCTCGCTGTAAGTTGATGACGGCGGGCGTTACCGGCCAGTTGCCAGCGCGCGCCCGGCGTCGGGTGGCCACCAAGTTTGTTAACGTGGCCCGCCGTTACTACGCCGAGCAGGGCATTCAAGCCGAAGTGATCAAGCTTTATGGCGCCATGGAGCTTGCGCCCCTGATGAACCTAGCGGACGAAATTGTCGATATCGTTGATACCGGCAATACACTGCGGGCGAATGGAATGGAGCCGCGTGAGTTAATCGCCCATATTAGCACCCGACTAGTGGTGAATAAGGCAGCCATGACCATGAAGCATGAGCGCATTAAGCCGTTACTGGCCCGCCTAGACAGCGCGGTCAAAAAGCGTCAGGCACAGCTTGCCGAATGACATGAGGTGACCCATGAGCGAACCCAATAGCAAACAACGTAATGCCACCATTTCACGCCTGTCGACAAGCGATGCAGACTTTAACCATCAGCTTGATGCGCTGTTAGATTGGGAGGGGGTGTCAGACAAAGCAGTTCAGGCACGCGTAGAAGAAATTCTTGCCAGTGTTAAACAGCGAGGCGACGCCGCAGTAATTGAAGCTACCAACCGCTTTGATCGGCTTTCAGTTAGCTCAATGAACGAATTGCAACTCACACCTGAGCAGTTGAAGAAGGCGTTTGATCACCTGCCTTCTGAGCAGCGTGAGGCGCTCTCCAGTGCTGCCGAGCGCATTAAGCAGTACCACGAGCGCCAAAAGCCCAGCTCCTGGCAATACGAAGAGGCTGACGGCACGGTGCTGGGACAGAAAGTCACCCCACTGGATCGCGCCGGTATCTATGTGCCGGGGGGGAAGGCGGCTTACCCCTCCTCGGTGCTGATGAATGCGATTCCTGCCCATGTGGCCGGTGTCCGAGAGATTGTCATGGTAGTGCCTACGCCGGATGGCGTGCTCAATGAGTTGGTATTGGCTGCGGCCCACCTGGCCGGGGTCGATTATGTCTTCACCATCGGTGGGGCTCAGGCGGTGGCTGCGCTTGCTTATGGCACTGAGAGTGTGCCTCGTGTCGACAAGATCGTGGGGCCGGGCAATATTTATGTCGCCACCGCAAAGCGGGCGGTATTTGGACAGGTGGGAATCGACATGATTGCCGGCCCCTCGGAAATCATGGTGGTGTCCGATGGGCTGACTGATCCTGATTGGTTGGCGATGGATCTGTTCTCCCAGGCCGAACACGACGAAGACGCGCAGGCGATCTTGGTGAGCTGGGATAAGGCGCACTTAGCTGCCGTTGAGGCTGCGATTGAGCGCCTGCTGCCGACACTAGAGCGCGAAGAGATTGTGCGTGAATCGCTACGCCGACGTGGGGCGTTAGTGCTTTGTCAGGACGCCCAAGAAGCGATTACGCTGATTAACCGGATTGCCCCTGAGCATCTGGAACTTTCGGTCGCTGAGCCAGACGCTTGGTTGGACGATATCCGTCACGCCGGGGCGATCTTTATGGGGCGTTACACTGCTGAAGCGCTGGGAGATTATTGCGCGGGGCCCAATCACGTGCTGCCTACCTCTGGAACGGCACGTTTCTCGTCACCGCTAGGTGTCTACGATTTCCAGAAGCGTTCTTCAATTATTCACTGCTCGGCAGGCGGTGCATCTGAGCTGGGCAAAATTGCCTCGGTATTGGCGCGAGGCGAGTCATTAACCGCCCACGCCCGTTCAGCTGAGTACCGTATTCGCGATTGAGGCCCACCAAATATCGTGCCAACGCGTTCAAACTGTTACCGCTATGAGTCGCGTTGGCCGGGCACCTCTTCATTAATCGGAATAGCGGGAAGCGGGCGTTCGCCCACTTCTAATGTCATTTCCATGCGCTCGCCGCTGCGCACAATGGTTAACGGCAGCGACGTGCCGGGGGGGATTGAGGCGATTTCGCTCATCGTGGAGCGAGCATCCAGAATGGGCTCTCCGTCCACGGCGAGTAGTACATCGCCAGGCTCTAGACCTGCTTGCGCAGCCGGACCACCGCTGACGACACCGGCAACAATGACGCCTTGAGGTGTTTGCAGCCCAAAGGAGGCCGCGAGTTCGCGTGATAGCGCTTGTGCCTCTATACCCAGCCAGCCACGAATCACACGTCCTTGAGTAACCAGTTCATCTAGGATGCTGTGGGCAAGGTTGGCGGGGATCGCAAAGCCAATACCCTGGGAACCCCCTGAGCGTGAGAAAATGGCGGTATTAATACCCACCATGGCACCGTCAGGGTTGACCAGCGCGCCGCCAGAATTACCTGGATTGATCGCA
Source organism: Vreelandella glaciei (assembly GCF_013415125.1). Classification (GTDB taxonomy): domain Bacteria; phylum Pseudomonadota; class Gammaproteobacteria; order Pseudomonadales; family Halomonadaceae; genus Vreelandella; species Vreelandella glaciei. The sequence goes on from NZ_JACCDE010000001.1 coordinate 115,367, forward strand.
GCATCTGTCTGAATAAAATCTTCATAGGCGTTGAGCCCTAGGTGATTACGTCCCGTGGCGCTAATAATGCCCATGGTGACGGTCTGGCCCACCCCAAAAGGGTTACCAATGGCTAGCGCTACGTCGCCCACTGCTACGTCGGCAGAATCGGTCAGTTCAATAACCGGCAAGTCGTCCAAATTAATGCGCAGCACGGCTAAATCACTTTCAGGGTCGGTGCCAATCACTTCGGCCAACGTTTCGCGCCCATCACGTAACGCCACCTGAATTTCGTCGGCGCCATTGATAACGTGGTGATTGGTTAATACGTAGCCGTCTTCACTCACAATAACCCCAGAGCCTAGGCTGGAAAGCATCCGCTGGTGAGTCGTCGCATCGTCGCCCTGGCTATCAAAAAATTGCTGGAAGAAGGGGTCCGACATCAGTGGGTGCTGATCGCGTTCCACAATACGTGATGAATAAATGTTAACCACGGCCGGCGCTGCTTGTTCGACTGCTCGTGAATAGCTCACTGGGCCCTTATTGCGGGATAGAGGGGCAGCCTGGTGTATTTCTGGAGCTGGGCGATTAGGGTTGGGTTCGACTGCCGCTGGGACCGTAGAAATAACCGGGGCCGGAGATTGAGGTGCCTGTGGCGTTGAATCACGAAACGGGTTGGGAAGTTGCTCGGGGAGCGCAAACAGGATCACCACAGCGAGCAGTACGCCAGTAACAACAGGCCATAGGTAAGGCAGCATATAGCGTCGCATGTAATAAATTCCTTAACGAGTCAGTCTCACTGTTCGCGATAAAAAGCAGCGAGTTTTACAATGTTTTAATGGTAACACTTTCTTAGCAAGTTCCTCACGGGTGCATTTAAATCAATAAAAGGACGCAATATGATTCATCGTGACCAATTAGTGGCAGCCTGTGACCATCAGCTGCGCGCTGCCCAGTTTAAAGATTATACGGTTAATGGTTTGCAGGTGGCGGGTAGTGAGCACGTTAAACGCGTTATGACGGGAGTGACAGCCTGTCAGGCTTTGCTGGATGAAGCCGTTGCTTGGCAGGCGGATGTGGTGTTGGTGCATCATGGGTATTTCTGGAAAAACGAACCCGTTGCGATCACCGGCATGAAGCAGAAGCGGATTAAAACACTGCTTGATAACGATATCAGCCTGCTGGCGTACCACCTACCGTTGGATGCTCACGCCGAAATGGGCAATAACGCCGAATTGGCCAGGCGCCTAGGCTGGAAAGTGGAGGGGTGTATTGATGGCGAGCTTGGAGAAGGACTTTTATGGTCAGGACGTTTAGCGCAGCCACTTTCTGTACAGGATCTCGCCGTGCAAATTGCGCACACCCTTCAGCGTGAGCCTTTGGTTATTGAAGCCCCACAGGTGGGTGATATTGAGCGCATTGCCTGGTGCACCGGTGGGGCGCAAGACATGATTACGGCAGCCTTTGAGGCGCGGGCGCAAGCCTTCGTGTCGGGTGAAATATCCGAGCGAACCACCCACTTGGCGCGCGAAATGGGGATCCATTATATCGCTGCTGGTCATCATGCCACCGAGCGCTATGGGATCCAGGCCATGGGTGAGTGGTTAAGTAATGAGTATGATGTTGAGCATCGCTTTGTGGATATTGATAATCCTGCTTAACACATTAAGCGCCCCGAAAGTTTGTTGATGAGAATCGGGGCCGCTTATTGTTGTTTGGTTATTTAATATTGTCGTTTAGTCACTTAATAGCGGGGTGGTTGAGGCGTTGTCACCTCATTTCTTTTCAAGCCAAAATCCTCAGATAGCGTACCGCCTTTACCGTCGGCGTAGTCGCGCGGGGTAGCGGGAGCCGCTGTATCAGCCGGTGCCTGCTGTTCAGAGGTAGAATTGATGCCAGAAAGATCAAGGCTTGGCTGAATCGCCGCATCTCGAATATCCCACTCCTCAGCGTCCTCTTTTAGCTGAAGTTCTAGTTGGTTGGCTTCATCGCGAATATTGCTGAGTCGCTGATAGATCCCGGTCAAATGGCTGCCCACGCTGTTCTTCATTTCAGCGATTTGATGTTCGCGTTCGAGTAGCTTTTGACGCATGGAAGCAGCCTCACGCTGGCTTTTGCTGAAGAGGCGATAGCAGCCTAATCCAACGATTAAACCGACGATAAAACCGATAATGGCAAAGGTTAATGGTGAGCTTGCGTCCACAGTGTTCTCCCTGGCGCCTTGAATATAACCGCAGACTGCATTAGCCAGCAGTTTTTGAATTAAACAGGCTGCCATTATAGGCGTCAGTCTGCCGGTTGGGTCAATCCACTCATGCGCTTAGACGTCTCTGCGGGTATAATCGCAGCCTTCTTAAGGTGGCCAGTGGTTGTGCTGGTTGCTGCCTTACATGCTGTGGGAGGCGATTGCATGTCATCAACATCTGCGGATAGGGCAATGTCCAAAACACGCCCGGCATCGCCTATTGAGCGCTACCGCGCGGATTTAGAGCGTGAGGATTTTCAATATGATGCGGCGCAGGAATCAGCAGTAAAACATTTGCAGCGGCTTTATGATGAGCTTGTAGCTGCACCTACGACCGTGCCAAAAACCTTGGTTGCCCATAAGGGCTTGAAAGCCAAGATGGCCGGCTTAATGGGTAAAAGATCTTCCTCTGCCGATAAACCTGTCTTGCCTCAGGTAAAAGGGCTCTATTTTTGGGGAGGGGTAGGGCGCGGTAAAACCTATTTAGTCGACACGTTTTACGAATCCCTCCCTTTTCCTGACAAAATGCGTACCCATTTCCATCGCTTTATGCAGCGCGTCCATAACGAGCTGACACACTACAAGGGTGAAAAAAATCCCCTCACGCTGATTGCGGGTAAATTTGCCACTGAGGCGCGTGTGATTTGCTTTGATGAATTTTTCGTCAAAGATATTACCGATGCCATGATACTTGCCAACCTGCTGGAGGCGCTTTTTGAGCGCGGGGTAGTGCTGGTGGCAACCTCAAATATCGTGCCTGATGACCTGTATAAAGAGGGTCTGCAGCGGGCCCGTTTTCTGCCTGCCATTGAGCTTGTCAATCGGCATTGCAGCGTGGTGAACGTCGATTCAGGCGTTGACTATCGTCTGCGCGCACTTGAGCGGGCTGCTATTTTTCACTCACCGCTGGAAGAAGCGGCTGAGCATGAACTTTCGCGTAGCTTTCGTGAAATAGCGGGGCAGGAGGGCGAGGTAGATGCGTCGCTAGAAATTAACCATCGTGTGCTGAAAGCCCGCCGTTTGCATGATGATATTGCTTGGTTTGAATTTCTTGAGTTGTGTGACGGGCCGCGTAGTCAAAATGACTATATTGAACTGGCCCGTGAGTTTCACACCGTGTTGGTCTCCAATGTAATGCGAATGGATGCAAAAAAGGATGATCAGGCGCGCCGTTTCATCAATATGGTGGATGAGTTTTATGATCGTGGCGTAAAACTACTGATGTCGGCAGAAGTGCCAATTGAGCAACTTTATAGCGATGGCAAGCTGACATTCGAGTTTCAGCGTACGCTTTCTCGCCTGCAAGAAATGCAGTCAAAGGAGTACTTGGCGTTGGCGCATAAACCCTAGCGGGCGAAGAGCCCCTAAGCCAAGTAAAAAAGTCACGATACGGCTTAACTTGTCGTTATCCTTACTGTAGAATGCCGCCTCGCTACATGTTGCTGGCGTAAGCTGGCAACCAAAAAGAATAGGGATGGTGCTTCGCCGTACAACGGTGTGAGTCACCCAATACATTTAATCTGGTGATTTTATCCATGAAGACGTTCAGTGCTAAGCCGCAGTCCGTCCAGCGCGACTGGTATGTTGTCGACGCTAAGGACAAAACGCTCGGTCGCCTGGCAACCGAGATTGCTCGTCGCCTACGCGGCAAGCATAAGCCCGAATTTACCCCTCACGTTGATACCGGTGACTACATCGTTGTTATCAACGCAGAGAAAGTCCATGTGACCGGCAACAAGGCGAAGGCTAAAACCTACTACCGCCACACTGGTTACCCGGGCGGTCTGCGCTCTATGACATTCGACAAGATGCTTGATCATGCGCCTGAGCGCATTATTGAGTCAGCCGTTAAAGGCATGTTGCCGAAAGGTCCTTTGGGTCGCGCCATGTACACTAAGTTAAAAGTGTACGCCGGTGCCGAGCATCCGCATGCTGCCCAACAGCCGCTTGAACTAGACATCTGAGGAAATCTTCGCCATGACACAGCAGTATTACGGTACCGGGCGCCGCAAGACTTCCACCGCTCGCGTGTTTATGAAGCCAGGCTCTGGCAAAATCACTGTCAACAACCAAGACCTTGACCTTTACTTTGGTCGTGTTACTGGTCGTATGGTTGTTCGTCAGCCGCTTGAGTTGACCGAAACGCTAAGCCAGTTTGACATCTTCGTAACTGTCGCTGGTGGCGGTGGTTCATCTCAGGCAGGCGCTATTCGTCACGGTATTACACGTGCCCTGATGAACTACAATGAAGACCTGCGTCCTTCGCTACGTGCCGCTGGTTACGTAACGCGTGATGCTCGTCAAGTTGAACGTAAGAAAGTCGGCCTGCGCAAAGCACGTCGTCGTCCGCAGTTCTCTAAGCGTTAATTCTTTACGTTATGCGGTAAAGCGCCCAGGTCACCGACCTGGGCGTTTTTTATTGAAATATCATAAAATTATATTGCTCGTACCACTATGGTCACGGGCGGTTGTTCTTGTGCACAGCGCTTTGTTTTTTTACCATAGAGCGTATTTGATATTCGTCGTCGCAAGACGCCTTTGCGGCGAAGCGGGTAAGCTGATGGGAGAAACCTGAAATGGCAGATAACGGCGTAAACAAAGGCCGACGCCGTTTCCTCGTAGGTGCCACCTCCGTTGTGGGTGCGGTAGGTGCTGTCGGGGTTGCGGTACCCTTTGTGGCTTCTTGGCAGCCTAGTGCCAGGGCAAGAGCGGCGGGTGCTCCTGTTCAAGCGGATATATCGAGGCTTGAACCAGGGCAGCGTATGACCGTTGAGTGGCGTGGTCGTCCTATATGGATTATCAACCGTACACCGGAGATGATTGAGCGCACTGAATCGCTGGGCAGTGACCAGTTAGCTGATCCTGATTCGGAAGTGCCACAACAACCTGCGTACATCGATGGGGGGTTGCGGTCGATTCGACCTGAGATTGGGGTGCTGATTGGTATCTGTACACACTTAGGTTGCTCGCCACTTTTTCGCCCTGAGCCTGATGCAGAGGGCGTAGGCGTCGATAATTGGCCGGGTGGTTTCTTCTGTCCTTGCCATGGTTCTCGCTTTGACTTAGCTGGTCGTGTGTTCAATAACGTTCCTGCGCCGACTAACCTCGAGGTCCCGCCCTACCGCTTTGAGAATGACGATATCATTGTCATCGGCGAAGATGAGGAGAGTGCCTAATGGGTAACCCGAATAAAGCCAAAGCGGAAAAGGGCATCATGCGGTGGGTAGATGATCGCTTTCCCGCGACTCAAATGTGGCAAGAGCATCTATCTAAATATTACGCGCCAAAAAACTTCAACTTCTGGTACTTCTTTGGCTCGTTAGCGCTGCTGGCGCTAGTTAACCAAATCCTAACCGGGGTTTGGCTGACGATGAGCTTTAATCCCTCGGCTGAAGGTGCGTTTGATTCTGTCGAATACATCATGCGCGATGTGGAGTGGGGCTGGTTGATTCGCTATATGCACACCACCGGCGCCTCTGCTTTCTTTCTCGTTGTTTACCTGCATATGTTCCGTGGCCTGTTATACGGTTCTTACAAAGCCCCCCGCGAGTTAGTGTGGGTCTTTGGCATGACGATTTACCTGGTGCTAATGGCGGAAGCCTTTATGGGCTACCTGCTTCCTTGGGGCCAAATGTCCTATTGGGGCGCGCAGGTTATCATTTCGCTATTCTCTGCCATTCCCGCTATTGGCCCTGATTTAGCGCAGTGGGTTCGCGGTGACTTCCTGATCTCAGGGATTACCCTTAACCGTTTCTTTGCGCTGCACGTGGTGGCCCTGCCCATCGTTATTTTGGCGCTTGTAGTGCTGCATATCATTGCCCTGCATGAAGTGGGTTCAAATAACCCCGACGGTATTGATATCAAGCAGAAGAAGGATGAGGCCGGTGTTCCGTTGGACGGGATTCCTTTCCATCCCTACTACACGGTTAAAGACCTGGTAGGTGTTGCGGTATTCCTGTTTGTTTTCTGTGTGGTGGTGTTCTACTTCCCAGAAGGCGGAGGCTACTTCATTGAGCGTCCTAACTTTGATCAGGCTAACCCGCTGCAAACACCTGACCACATTGCGCCCGTTTGGTACATGACGCCGTTCTACGCCATTCTTCGTGCTATAACTTTCTCGGTGTTTGGCTTAGACGCTAAGTTCCTGGGCGTTATATTCATGGGCGCAGCGATTGCAATATTGTTTGTTCTGCCCTGGCTGGATCGTAGTCCGGTACGCTCTATGCGTTACAAAGGCTGGATGTCGAAAGTGATGTTGCTGCTGTTTGCCATCAGCTTCGTTATTCTTGGTGTTTTAGGTGTGTTGCCATCAACGACAGGGCGAACCATTCTGGCGCAAACGTGCACCGTGATTTATTTCGCCTTCTTTGTCTTGATGCCTGTCTACACCAAGCTTGAGAAGACTAAACCCGTTCCAGAAAGGGTGACTGGCTAATGAAAAAGCATCTATTAGGACTCCTTTTCGCCTTAGTGCCAGTAACCGCGATGGCTGCAGGAGGCGCAAGTGTGCCTCATTCGATGGAGCCTGATCTTCACGATCAAGCCTCGTTGCAAAACGGCATGAAGCTCTACGTTAACTACTGCATGGGTTGTCACTCGCTTCAGTATCAGCGTTTTGCCCGTGCGGCTGACGACTTGGGGATGCCTCAGGATCTGGTGGAAGAGAATCTGATTTTTTCGCCTGAGTTGGCCTATAACGATCAAATGCACATTGCTATGGACAGTGGCGATGCAGAGGGTTGGTTTGGTGCGCCGCCGCCCGACCTATCGCTGAAAGCACGTGTGCGAGGAACCGATTGGATCTACTCCTATCTGCTCGGTTTTTATAAAGATCCCAGCCGTCCAACCGGCGTCAACAACACGGTATTCGATTTGGTAGCAATGCCTAACGTGTTGGAGCCTCTGCAGGGCGTGCAAGAGCTGGTGTGTGCTGAAACGGATCATCCGGTAGAAGGGCAAGAGCCGGATGCGTTATCAGGTAAGTATCAGTCTTGTGACGTGCTGCAAGTCACAGAGCCTGGTGAGCTCGAGCCTGCTGAGTTTGAGGAAGCGGTGTATGATCTTACTAACTTCCTGGCTTATGTAGGCGAGCCCTCCAAGCTTCAGGCCCAGGCACTGGCGCCTAAGGTGCTGATCTTTATTTTCATTTTTGGTGTGATTGCTTACCTGCTCAAGCGTGAGTATTGGCGAGATATCCACTAATTAGTAGTAGCTGATCGTCAGTAGGGCGCACGGCGTGAGCCGTGCGCCTTTTTCTTGTCAGCATGACAATAAAGCAAAGCAAGCTAGCTTCCCCTAAGGGTGTGCTGGCGTGTTATTATCCAAGATTGTTTTGAAGTGAGGATGCTTTCATGGGTGTTGTGGCCAAGCGGTCGTCGATGATCTTTTACTCAGGTGGTGATGATCATTTCAGTCATCGTGTGCGCATTGTGCTGGCCGAGAAGGGGGTCGCCGTTGATATCGTCGATGTTCTCGACGAAAAACCACCAGAAGAGCTGGCAGACCTCAATCCGTATAACAGTGTACCGACACTGTTAGATCGTGACCTAGTGCTTTATGAGTCCAAAGTCATGATGGAGTATCTGGATGAGCGTTTCCCGCATCCTCCGTTGTTGCCTGTTTACCCAGTGGCTCGGGCGCAAAGTCGTCTATGGATGCACCGCATTGAGCGTGAGTGGTGTCCAATGGTTGATCAGATTCGCAGCGGTGGAAAGAAAGAAGCGGATAAGGCGCGTAAAGAGCTACGCGAAAGCTTAATTGGTATATCGCCAATTTTTGAAGATATGCCTTATTTCATGAGCGAAGAGTTTACGCTAGTGGATTGCTGCTTAGCGCCTGTGTTGTGGCGCTTGCCGGATCTCAATATTGAACTGCCTGAAAAGCAGGTTAAGCCGTTGCTGGCATATATGTCACGTGTATTTGAGCGTGAAGCGTTTAAGGCATCTTTAAGTGAGCGTGAAAAAGAGATGCGCGCTTGAATTCATTCGGCTCCCGTTCGCTTGTTAGAGGCAGGGAGCCTTACTTGTAAGGAGGAGGGAGTCTAGATGAAATCGAGTCGGCCCTATCTCGCCAGAGCGCTTTATGAGTGGCTGCTGGATAATGAGCTAACACCTTATCTGGTGGTGGATGCTACCTTGCCAGGCGTCGAGGTGCCTCGCCAGTTTGTTCAGAATGGCCAGATCGTTTTGAATGTGGCGCCTACTGCCGTGCGCGATCTTTTTATGGAGAATCAAGCAATAGGCTTTAATGCCCGCTTTGGTGGGCAGCCGATGCAGGTGATGATTCCGACGCCGGCTTTAATTGCTATCTATGCCCGGGAAAATGGCGCTGGAATGGTCTTTGGCCATGAGCCTGAGTTGGGTGAAGGCACCGAATCTTTTGGGGATATTGAGGACGACGAGAAAGCCTCTGGTAAGCCTGAGCTTTCAGTCACTGAGCCAGTTCATGATGAACATGGCGATCCCAAAACTTCAGCCGAAACCTCTGATATAGCTTCTAGCGCTAAGAAAAAACCAACGCTACGGGTTGTTAAATAACGCTAGTTAAATAACACCTGTGGTGTGAATTAAAAAGCCTCGCTTTTATCAAGCGAGGCTTTTTTATGCGAGCTGGCAATGAAAGGGTGTACAGCTTAGTCGAGGTAGTCAAACACCTTGACGATTCGTTGTACGCCGCCAACTGCGGAGGCTGCATTAACGATGCGGTCGGCTTCTGCACGCGTCACGCTGCCCATCAGGTAAACGCTGGCGTTTTCTGTAGTCACTTTTAGTTTAGAAGAATCGATGTGGTCATTAGTTGCTAGGTGGCTGATGACGTTGGTGGTTAGCCATGTGTCCGTCAGGCGCTGGCTGGCCGGTAGGCGAGCGGCAATGGTGAGTTCGTTATGAATTTCATTGACCCCGCGTAAGCTGGTGGTGACTTCGCCCGCCATAGCGCGAAGCTCTTCACTAGGCACTTGTCCCACCAATAGCACCACACCGTTATAGGCATGGGCGCGGATACGGGCGTCGCCGAGTCGCGCATCGGCGCGCTCAAGTGCGTCGTCAACTTCACGCTCTATAGTGGCATCAATGGCTTCAACGTCGTCGCTACGTTGGGCATAGTTTGACTGATTGGAAGCGGAGTTATTGGCACAGCCGCTGATAAACATTACCGCGCAAAGCGCAGCAGCGATAAAACCGCGAGAGGAGAGGTGCTGGGGCATCGGTATGACTCCTTGGTGCTAGCTAGCTGTTAAAAATTAATCGAAGTCCGTTTATGTTAACGCTATAAACAAGGACTACTGGTGTTTAAGCGCTGCCAAACAGTTGTTCGTCGATAAGGTCGCATAGGCAGTGAATTACCAAAAGATGAACCTCTTGGATGCGCGCCGTCGAGGTGGCAGGAACGCGGATTTCACAATCATCCTGGCCTAGCAGTGAGGCCATGTCGCCGCCATCGCGACCGGTAAGGGCGACAACGGTCATATCGCGATCATGCGCCGCCTGGATAGCTTGTACAATATTGCCTGAATTGCCGCTAGTTGAGATAGCCAGCAGTACGTCGCCCGGTTGGCCCAGAGCACGGATCTGCTTTGAAAATACCTCATTATAGCTATAGTCGTTGGCGATAGACGTTAGCGTGGATGTGTCGGTGGTGAGCGCTAACGCAGGCAGGCTTGGCCGTTCACGTTCGAAGCGGTTGAGCAGTTCAGAGGAGAAGTGCTGGCTGTCGCCTGCACTGCCGCCATTGCCGCAGCTAAGTATTTTTCCTTCGCTAACAAGGCACTGCACCATCATTTGGCTTGCCACTTCAATAAAGGGCGGAAGCACTTCGCTGGCATACGTTTTAGTGTCGATGCTGGCGTTAAAGTGGCCGAGTATCCGAGATTGAAAGTCCATCAGGGCTTCCTGGTTAAATTAAAGTGTAAAGACCGTTTTTAAAGACAGTCAAAAGGCATCAAAAGCAGCTTTCACCCAGTGAAAATCAAGATCGGGGGACTTGCCAGTAATCGCCAGGACATCAAAGCGGCATGGCGATGAAAGTCCACCGCGAGCGATATATAACCTGGCCGCACGAACCAATCGCTGCTGTTTCTGGTGGGTGACCGTTTCTAGAGGATGGCCATAGCGCGTCGTAGTGCGATGTTTAACTTCGACAAAGACGAGAATATCGCCATCTCGCATTACCAAGTCAAGCTCACCCCCTTTCACGTGATGATTTTGCGTGACGAGGGTGAGTCCCTGTTGGCGCAGCCATTGAGCAGCTATCTGCTCAATGGCGGCACCACGGGCACGAGCGGTATGGGCGTTATTCGTCACTGACGTTACGGTTAGGGATCAAAATAGGCGATGGAACACCGTTTTGGAATTTTGCCCAAGGCAGCTCACGGTAAATGCGGCCGTCGTCGTTTAAGTAAAGCATGCCGGTACTGCCGTTCAAGCCGTTGAGCTCGTTAAGATTTGAGAAGCGAATTGCCAGCTCGTAAGCATCAACACCCATGGCCATTAGGCGGAACATAGAGGCATCCGATTCATCGCGTAGGCTCTGATAGGTTGATGCAAAAGGAAGCGCTTCTTCACCACCAACCGCAGCATCGGGGATTTGCCAGGGGATATCCATAAACATGACATCGTTTAAATCTTGATCAAGGCGCGTTTGCAAGCGGCCTTCATGTAAATGCGATGTGGCATAAATTGGCAGATCAGGGGCGTAATAATAGTCCATGGTGGGCGGCACTTGGCGCGCATATTCCGGTAACGCGAGTAGGAAAAGTGCGTCAATATTGCTTAGGCGGGCGCGTTCGCCGCTGACATTGAGAGCGGTTTGTACCGCATTAGAGACTGAGCTATCAGGGTTGTAGCGTACGGCGTTGGCAACTTCACCGCCTTGGCTGTGCCACTCATTCCAAAAGGCTTCACCTACGCGGCGCCCCCAATCGTTATCAGGCACCATCATGGACATTTGGCGGTGGCCATCCTGCCACGCACGGCGAGCTGCTTGGCGTGCTTCATCTTCAGCGGAGAGGCCGTACTGGAATAGCCGCTGTGCTTGGTTGTTATCGCCACTGCCATAGTTGAGCGCCAGCGTAGGAAGGGGAACACTATCGCGTTGCTCTAGCTGGGTGACTTGGCTTTTATCTAATGGGCCAATCATTAGCTGCGCGTTCATTTGCTGGGCGCGGTCATAGAGCTCATCAAGTGAGTAGCGCGACGCGTCGAGAAAGCTGAGTTCGGTATTGCCCCCTTTAACATCATGGTGCTGACGCATGGCGGTGGCGATGGTGTTAGCGACGCTGCTAAGTGGGCCAGATTCGGGCAGTGCAACCACGATACGGCGTATTGCCTGACCTTCAAGCTCAGGCAGTGCGACCGTTACCGCGCCAGGTTGGTCAAGCGCTTCACGAGCCCAGCGCTGACGCTCTGCAAGCCTCTCTTGCTGGCTAGCCTGCATTGGCAGTTCGTCGTCGAGTACTTGTGTGGCGCGTAACACGGCGCGTGGTTCATCCAGGGCGCGGGCAAGTTCGGAAAATAGCAACGCCCAGCGCACACGGTCAGGTTCTGATAGCAGGCTTTCATCGATTCCGTCGGCGGTTTCAAAGGCTCTGTCGCGCTCACCCTGCCTCGCCAGAATGTTGGCTGCTTCCAAGCGCGTTTTAGCTGCTTGTTCGGGTGCCTGCTGTTCCGCTTGGTTGAGTAATTGACCTGGGTCTTCAACAGGCACGCGGTCTACCACGCTTGGCGACTGCATCGCACAGCCAGCAACGAGAAATGCCACAAGGGCAGCGGCGAGTAAGCCACGTAATGACTGTTTCATGTATCCTTCCTTAAGTTTCCATTTGCGCTGTCGCTGCTTGCCAGCGATTGCCGAGGCTACGGCACAAGCATAGCGCACCGATAGAGCAAGCCATCAACGAATTGAGAGTCAACAATGCCAGACCATAATCCGGGTACATTGTACGTGGTTGCCACGCCAATTGGGAATTTGGACGACTTAACCGCACGTGCCGCTCGGGTGTTAGGGCAAGTCGCGCGGGTTGCAGCTGAAGATACCCGCCATAGCGGCCGCCTGTTGGCGCACTTAGGCTTGAATAAGCCGATGATCTCCTTACACGAGCACAATGAAGCGCGTCGTGTGGATACCTTGGATAGCTATCTCGCCGCAGGAGAAGATATTGCCTTAATCAGCGATGCAGGAACACCGTTGATTAGCGATCCAGGTTTTGTGTTGGTTCGTGAGCTGCGGGCGCGAAACCGCCATATCGTGCCTATTCCTGGCCCTTGCGCGTTGATTACCGCTTTGTCGGGAGCGGGCTTGCCGACAGATCGCTTTGTATTTGCTGGCTTTCTACCTGCCAAGCCAGGCGCTCGCCGCCAAGCACTCGATGGCTGGAAAGCCCGTGAAGAGACGTTGGTGTTTTACGAGTCGCCTCACCGTATTGTGCACACCCTTGAGGCGCTGCAGGAGCAAATGGCCGGGCGGGATGTGGTATTGGCACGTGAGCTAACCAAAACTTTTGAGACATTTTTGCACGGAACGCCTGAGAGTTTGCTTGAGCAGTTGGCGGCTGACCCTAATCAAGCTCGCGGCGAATTCGTCATTATTGTGGCTGGCGCTCCGCCGGTTGAGCAGAGTGAACATCAGAATATATCAGCGGAGGTCTTGCTAGAGGCACTGCTGGCAGAGGGCGTGGGCGTTAAGCAGAGCGCTGCGATTGCCTCGCGAATGCTCGGTGGTCGCAAGCAAACTTGGTACGCTCGTTTGCAAGCAATTAAAGGCGAGCATTGAGGCAAGTCGAGGGCGCTGGTATGCTTGCCGCCGGAGTTGGCCAGACAGTCGCCGCTAATACCCCTTAAAAGGTGTTGGGGGAGGAAAGTCCGGGCTCCATAGGGCAGAGTGCCAGGTAACGCCTGGGCGGTGTGAGCCGACGGAAAGTGCAGCAGAGAGTAGACCGCCTAAGCCCCTGAAATAAACCTCTGGGGCCGGTAAGGGTGAAAGGGTGCGGTAAGAGCGCACCGCGCGCCTGGTAACAGTGCGTGGCATGGTAAACCCCACTCGGAGCAAGACCAAATAGGGACCCAATGGCGTGGCCCGCGCTGGGTCCGGGTAGGTTGCTTGAGCGCTGTGGTAACGCAGCGCCTAGAGGAATGGCTGTCCACGACAGAACCCGGCTTATCGGCCGACTCCCCCATTTCCACATCAGGGCGTGCATGCACGCTCTTTATTACGTTGTCTCTAACATCTTGTGTGAGAAAAAAATGCCTTCTCCTGACGCTGAACAGGTTGCTTCCCGCTTTCGCCATACCAGCGTACTACTGGAAGGTGCTATTGATGCCCTGGTGCATGACGATCAAGGCGTCTATTTAGACGGTACTTTCGGGAGAGGCGGTCACTCACGGGTAATTCTTGACCGTCTGAGCAAGCAAGGTCAGTTGCTCGCCATGGATCGCGATCCTCAAGCCATTGCCGCAGCAGCTGACATTGATGATGCGCGTTTCCAGATTACTCAACGTGAATTTGCCCAGCTTGCCGAATTTGCCCGTGAACAAGGCGTGTTCGGTAAGCTTTCAGGGGTGCTGCTTGATGTAGGCGTTTCCTCCCCTCAGCTTGATGATCCCGAACGCGGTTTTAGTTTTATGCGTGATGGCCCGCTGGATATGCGCATGGATCCTACCCAGGGCCAAAGCGTTGCTGAATTCTTGGCGCGTGCCAGTGAAGCTGATATTGCCTACGTATTTAAAACCTACGGTGAAGAGCGTTATGCCAAGCGTTTAGCCCGGGCGGTGGTCACTCGTCGAGTCGAGAAGCCCTTTACCCATACGGTGGATTTGGCTGAAGTCCTTAAAGTTGCTCACCCCGCCTGGGAAAAAGGTCGTCACCCAGCCACCAAAGCGTTTCAAGGGCTGCGTATATTCGTCAACGGCGAGCTTGAGCAATTAGACAGTGCGCTTGATGCGGCGCTTGAGGCGCTTGCCCCCGGCGGTCACTTGGTGGTTATCAGTTTTCACTCGCTGGAAGATCGCCGTGTGAAGCGTTTTATCCGTCATCATGTGCGCGGTGACACTGACCTTCCGCGTGGGGTGCCTATTCGCGACGATCAAATAAATCGGCGTCTTGAGGCGTTAGGCAAAGGCGTGCGGCCAAGTGAGGAAGAAGTGGATGCTAATCCTCGCGCACGAAGTGCCGTCATGCGGGCTGCACGCAAACGGATGTCATCACGGATGTAATCATGAGCATGGATCGGATTGAGCAGTGGGCAACCACGCTACGCGCCGAATGGCCTTTCAAGCTACGCCTGCGCGCCTGGCCAGTGGTTATTAGCCTGTTATTTTTACTCTGCATGGCCTCTGGGTTAGCTGTTGTCATTACTACGCATATGACGCGGGTGCAATTTGCTCAGCTGCAACAGCTAGAGCAAGAAGAGAACCAATTGCAAACAGAGTGGGGGCAGCTACTGCTTGAAGAGGGCGCCTGGTCAACGCCTGCTCGTATAGAACAAATTGCCACTGAGCGCCTGGGCATGCGAATCCCCGATGTCCATGATGTTGAGGTGATTAGGCCATGAGAAGCGAGCGTCGCGGAGGCACCTCTCGTCAGGCCCCGATTGCACCTCCTCTTGGAGGTGGTCGGTTCGTATTTATTTTATTGGCGATTGGTTTGGCATCCGCTATTTTAATCGGCCGCATTACGCTGCTTCAGGTTATTGACCGCCCCTTTCTGCAAAGCCAGGGGGATGCACGTACCCTCCGCCATGAAGCGATTCCCGCCCACCGCGGCATGATTACCGACCGTAATGGAGAGCCACTGGCTATTTCTACGCCAGTCGTCACACTCTGGGCGAACCCCCAGGAGTTGCCCGAGGATGCCATACAGCGCGTTATGCTAGCCCAGGCGTTAGGGATGACGCTGGATGACTTTGAGTCGCGTGTAGCACGCTTTAGTGAGCGTGAATTTATGTATTTACGCCGCCAAATGACGCCCGCCGCGGCTCAGCAGATCCTTAATCTACGGACCCCCGGTGTCTATCCCCAGCGTGAATACAAGCGTTACTATCCTGCTGGCGAAGTGGCGGCGCAATTATTGGGCGTCACCAACGTTGATGACATTGGGCAAGAAGGTTTAGAGCTCTCCTATCAGCCCTATTTGGCAGGCCACCCTGGGCAACGGCGAGTGATTAAAGATCGCCGTGGGCGTCTGGTGCGTGAGCTTGGCGTGATTAACGAAGCCCAGCCGGGGGGGAAGCTCACCTTGGCTATTGATCAACGTATTCAGTATATGGCGTACCGTGAGCTGCGTGCGGCAGTCGCTGAGAATGAGGCTGATGGTGGCGTGCTAGTAATGATGGATGCGCGCACGGGGGAAGTGTTGGCTATGGCGAACCTGCCCTCCTATAACCCTAATAACCGGGCAGGACTCGATCCGCGTGGGTTGCGTAACCAAGCTCTGGTGGATGTATTTGAGCCTGGTTCGGTCATGAAGCCGCTGGCCATGGCAGCTATTTTGGAAAGCGGGGTGGTAGACCGCGATGTCATAGTGGATACATCGCCCGGTTGGATGCGGCTGGACCAATTTACAATTCGCGATTTTCGTAACTATGGTGAGTTGGATCTGGCCGGTATCCTGGAGAAATCATCGAATATCGGTATGTCACGTTTAGCGTTGCAACTGAGCGATACCGCTATTTGGGAAAAATATAACCAGTTAGGATTAGGGCAAGCGCCCGGTACAGGTTTTCCTGGTGAGTCAACGGGTAGTTTGCCCGCACCGGTGCGCTGGTCGCGCAGTGAGCGAGCAGCGCTCTCTTATGGTTATGGACTCTCTGTTTCCGCGGTGCAGCTAGCGAGTGCTTACACGGCGTTAGCTAATGATGGTGTTCGTTTGCAGCCCTCTCTTTTACGCCTTTCTGAGCCCCCTCAGGGCATTCCTGCTATATCGCCCACGGTTGCGAATGATCTGCTCAATATCTTGGAAACCTCGGTAGCCGCTTATACCGGTGGTCGGCGAGCCCGGGTGGAAGGTTATCGCGTGGGAGGGAAAACGGGCACCGTACGTAAGACCGGACAGCAAGGCTATACCACCGATGCTTATCGCAGTGTGTTTGCGGGGATTGCGCCTATTTCTGATCCGCGTATTGTCACTGTAGTCATGATTGATCACCCCAAGGCTGGCGAATTTTATGGTGGTGCTGTCGCCGCCCCGGTTTTTTCCAGCGTAACGGGTAATGCTTTGCGCTTGTTGGATGTTCCGCCGGATCACGATGCTGAGTAGTTTTTCTAAGGAGTTTGCATGACGCTGAGTTCAGTCGATGTGGTGTCGGCGCTTGCGCACGTATGGCCTAATTCACCACTGCCCGTCGATTTGCCTGAGCTGCCGGATCTAGTACGCATAGAAATGGATTCCCGCAAACTACAAACGGGCGATGTTTTTGTGGCAGTGCCGGGCAGTCAGCGTGATGGCCGCGATTTTATTGAGCAAGCGCTCAATGCGGGTGCTGCGCTTGTGTTAGCGCAAGGCGAGCCCGGTCAGGTGCTGCTTGAAGGCCGCGTGCTGAAACTGCCGCATCTTTCGGTGCGCTTGGGTGAGTTAGGGCGCGCCATGTTTAAAGTGCCTAATGATCTTGAAGTGATTGGCGTGACCGGTACCAACGGTAAAAGCTCCGTCACTAATTATATCGCTGCACTTAGCGAGACATTAGGAACGCCCACCGGACTGATTGGTACGTTGGGTGTAGGGCGTCCCGGTGAGTTGCGCGATAGCGGCTTAACCACGCCTGGCGCCTTAGCGCTGCAGGCGACACTGGGTGAGCTTGCCAGCCAGAGTGTGCGGCGTGTGGCGCTTGAGGCCTCTTCCCATGCGCTGGATCAGTACCGCTTAGAAACGGTAAACGTAAGCGTAGGCGTGTTTACCAATCTGACGCGCGACCATTTGGATTATCATGGCAGCATGGCCGCCTATGCAGCATCCAAAGCGAAGCTTTTTCGGCGCTCGGAGCTCCGTCTAGCGGTAGTCAATGGCGATGACCCCTTAGCACGCTTAATGCTGGCAGGTTGCAACAGTAATGTACGGGTGCTGGCGACGGGTAAAGATGAAGCCGTTACCTTGCGCGTGCTGGACTGGCAGCCCTCTGAGCAGGGGCAGCAGGCAATGATTGCGACTCCCGAGGGCGAGAAAATGCTTAGCTTAGGTTTAATGGGGCGTTTTAATTTAGATAACGTGCTGTTAGCGATGGCTGTGTTGTACGGATTAGGCGAATCACTCGACGACCTCTTCTCAGCCGCGTCTTCGCTGACGCCGGTGCCGGGCAGGATGGAGCGCTATGGTGGTGACGGCACGCCTACCGTGGTGGTGGATTATGCGCACACGCCGGATGCGCTTCATAGCGCGTTACAAGCGCTGCGTGCCCATCTGGGTGATGCTGGCAAATTGTGGTGTGTATTCGGCTGCGGGGGAGAGCGCGATACAGGTAAGCGAGCCGAAATGGCTAAAGCTGCCGAGGCGCTGGCAGACCACATTATCGTTACCGATGATAATCCTAGGCACGAGTCCGCTGAGCAAATCCGCCAACAGATTTTGTCTGGGTTCTCTGACACCGCGAACCCTATTGAAATCGGGGATCGTCGTGAGGCTGTGGCCACCGCTATTAAGCAGGCGGCTTTACAGGATGTCGTGCTTATCGCCGGAAAAGGCCATGAGGCGTATCAGGATATCCAGGGAGTGCGCCATGCCTATGCCGATAGCGAAGAGATCCAGCGTGCCTTTGCTGGGCGGAGAAGTCACTAATGCAGTGGACACTTGGCCAGCTCGCCTCTGTGCTGGGTATTGAGGCGCCTGTTGATAAAGCGCAGCTGTTAGTCAGTTCAGTCGTTACCGATAGCCGCAAGATCGAGTCTGGCTGCCTGTTTGTTGCCCTTAAAGGCCCTCGCTTTGACGGTCATGATTTTGTTGCGCTTGCCAGCGAGCTCGGTGCCGTAGCGGCATTGGTCGACGCCCCCGTTGCTGCCGACTTACCCCAGCTGGTGTGCCCGGATACACGTTTGGCCCTTGGGCTGATTGCCGGCGCGCACCGGCGCGCATGGCATGGCCCCGTGGTAGCCGTCACCGGCAATAGCGGTAAGACGACCGTTAAAGAGATGTGTGCTGCTCTGCTAGCGCCTTTAGGCGACGTATTAGCCACTCAAGGTAATCTGAATAACGACTTTGGCGCGCCGCTGACCTTATTGCGATTGCGGCCGCATCATCAAGCCGCGGTGATCGAGCTGGGCGCTAATCATTTAGGTGAAATCGCCTGGACAGCCCCGCTGACCAAGCCCGATGTGGCGATTATCACCAATGTCACCGGTGCCCATGTGGGCGAGTTCGGTGGCATGGGGCAGATTGCCCAGGCGAAAAGTGAATTACTGGTCGGGCTGGGCGAGCAGGGTACTGCTGTTCTGAATAGGGATGATCACTATTTTACGTTTTGGGCTGCTTGTGCGGCTCCGCGGCGGGTGGTGAGCTTTGGTTTTCACCCCGAGGCGGATGTGAGCGCCGCAGCGCTTTCCTGTGATTCGCAAGGGCGGTATGCTTTCACGCTATTTCAGCATGGTCGAGCGCTGGGCCAGGTGCGTTTGCCGTTACTGGGCAAGCACAATGTCAGTAATGCGTTGGCTGCTGCAGCTGCAGCATTAACGCTAGGCGTGCCGGAAGAGCAAGTGATATCACGCTTGGAATCGCTGCAAGCGCTTGCCGGTAGGTTGGCCGTGGTATCCGGATGGCGCGGTGTCACTGTGCTGGATGACACTTACAATGCCAATCCTGGCGCGGTCAAAGCGGCCCTGGATACCTTGGCCAGCTTTCCTCCGCCACGCTGGTGTGCGTTAGGGGCGATGGGCGAACTGGGGGAAGCATCGGCTGCGCTGCACGCCGATATCGGCCGCTATGCCGCCGAGCTTGGTATTGATGAGCTGTTAACGCTGGGCGAGGCCGCAC
Source organism: Vreelandella glaciei (assembly GCF_013415125.1). Lineage (GTDB taxonomy): Bacteria > Pseudomonadota > Gammaproteobacteria > Pseudomonadales > Halomonadaceae > Vreelandella > Vreelandella glaciei. Next base: position 134,538 of record NZ_JACCDE010000001.1, read on the forward strand.
GTGCCGCCAGCGAAGCCTTTGGTCGTGGGCTGCACTTTAACGATCACGAGACGCTAACGCGTTATGTCACTCATACTTTGCCGCCTGACACTACGTTGCTGGTGAAAGGGTCGCGCAGTGCGGGCATGGAACATGTCGTTAATGCACTGCGTTCGGATAAATAAGGTAAACGCCGTTCATGTTACTTCACTTGGCGAATTTTCTGTCGCAGTACCAATCTGATTTTCAGGTCGTTAACTATTTAACCCTTCGCGTAATTTTAGGCGCTCTCACGTCGTTAATGCTCTGTTTATGGCTGGGGCCATGGATGATTCGGCGCCTCGTGGAAGGCCAGATCGGGCAATCCGTGCGTGACGATGGGCCGCAATCCCACCTCTCAAAAGCGGGCACCCCCACCATGGGGGGGGCAATGATTTTGCTGGCCATTGCCATCAGCACCTTGTTATGGGGTGACTTAACCAATCTCTATATCTGGGTGGTGCTGGGTGTCACGCTCGGCTTCGGCGCCATCGGCTGGGTCGATGATTACCGCAAAGTAGTGGAAAAAAATCCACGCGGTTTACCCGCTCGCTGGAAGTATTTCTGGCAGTCGGTGGTGGGTTTGGGGGCGGCGCTGTTGCTCTATTTAACCGCCTCCACGCCGGTCGAGACCAGCCTGCTGGTGCCGCTGTTCAAAGAGGTGGCTCTGCCGCTCGGTGTCTTCTATATCGTGCTTACCTATTTTGTGATTGTAGGGAGCTCCAACGCCGTCAATCTAACTGATGGCTTAGATGGCCTGGCTATTATGCCGACGGTGCTCGTGGCCATGGGCTTATCGGTATTCGCTTATGCCAGTGGCAACACCGTTTTCGCCGAATATCTGCATATTCCGTTTATTGCCGGAACCGGTGAATTAGCCGTGTTCTGCGCAACGATTGCTGGCGCTGGGCTGGGGTTTTTATGGTTTAACACTTATCCCGCCCAGGTCTTTATGGGCGACGTAGGTGCCTTGGCGTTAGGGGCTGCGCTGGGGGTGGTAGCCGTGATCGTACGCCAGGAGATTGTGCTGTTTATCATGGGCGGTGTTTTTGTCATGGAAACAGTGTCGGTCATCCTTCAGGTGGGATCCTACAAGCTCACCGGGCGTCGCATCTTCCGAATGGCGCCTTTGCATCATCACTATGAATTGAAAGGCTGGCCTGAGCCGCGGGTCATTGTCCGCTTTTGGATTATTACCGTGGTGCTGGTGCTGCTTGGCCTCGCAACGCTCAAAGTTCGTTAATGCATCTGACCATGAGTGCATCGACGGATCGTTGGCATGATGCGAGAGGGAGCTTGTAATGGTTCAAGTAGCTAAGGGAGTAACGCTGGTTGTCGGGCTGGGGCTTTCCGGTCGGGCTATCTGCCGTCATTTAAGTCGCTTAGATGTACCTTACATGGTAGCGGACACGCGGGCCGAACCGCCGGGGCTTGATGATTTTCGCACTGCGCATCCCGGGGTGGAAATTCACTGCGGCTCGCTTGCCGCGCTGGATCTGCGCGATGTGGAAGAGGTGGTGGTAAGCCCTGGGCTTGACCCGAGAATGCCGGGCTTGAAAGAGCTGGCGGATCAGTTAAATCCTCGCACTGGGGAGCCGATGGTAGTGGGTGAGATGGCCCTGTTCGTGCGTGCCGCAAAGGCGCCCATCGCAGCGATTACCGGTTCTAATGCGAAGTCGACGGTGACCACGCTGCTCGGTGAAATGGCAGCGGAGGCAGGCGTGAATGCGGCAGTGGGTGGTAATTTGGGCACCCCCGCGTTGGACTTGTTGGCCAGCCACCCGGATGCCGCGCTCTATATCCTTGAACTCTCGAGCTTTCAGCTGGAGACGACACCTTGTCTGGGGGCGAGCTGTGCCGCGTTCCTGAACCTGTCCGAAGATCACCTTGATCGTCACGGTGATATGCACGGTTATCGAACTGCAAAACAACGTATCTTTATCGGTGCCCAGCACGCGGTGGTGAATGGGGATGACCCTCTGTCATGGCCTGACTATCCCGTTGACCAAGTGGCCTACTTTTCCCATGACGCTCCGGTGGAGGGCCAGTGGGGGCTGGCGCGTGATCAAGGTAAATTAATGCTGATGCAGGGCGACACCCCCTGGTTGTCCATTGATGAGTTAAGCATGACTGGGCAGCACAATTACCTTAATGCACTGGCTGCGCTAGCGATGGGGCAGGCGTTAGGGTTTGCAGCGGCGCCCATGTGTCGCGCACTGCGTGACTTTAAAGGGCTGGCACATCGCAGCGAAATGATAGCGCGTATCAACGATGTCACCTGGGTTAACGACACCAAGGGCACCAATGTGGGCGCTACTCTGGCAGCCATCAATGGCATTGGCGCTACGCTGGAAGGACGTTTGATTTTATTGGCAGGCGGGGTTGGTAAGGGCGCGGATTTTACCCCGCTGGCCGAGCCTTTGAAGAAGTGTGCGCGTCATGTGCTGCTGTTTGGGTTGGATGCTCCGCGATTGGCGGAGGCGTTGGATGGTCACGTGACGACTCAGCAAGTAGACGATCTAACTCAGGCCATGCAAGCAGCGTTTAAAATCGCTCAGCCTGGAGACTGTGTGCTGCTATCACCTGCCTGTGCAAGCCTGGATCAGTTTGCTAATTACCAAGAACGTGGCGAGGTATTTCGCCGTTGGGTGCATCAACAGGCAGCGTCCACTACTGGGGGAGCGTCATGAGCCGGCTTCAGCGTCTGCGTACTGTTCTTACCACGCGTGATTTGCCTTGTGATATCTGGCTGGTGATGGCGGCAGTAGCCTTAGCGGGTTTGGGCTGGGTAATGGTGAGTTCCGCTTCAATTGGCTTACTGGAAGATACTTACCACTACTCCCGCCAGCACGGCATTTTCCTAGTACTCGCTATCATGGCATGTGTATTTATGCTCTGTGTGCCGCTGGAAGCCTGGCGCCAGAATGCTGCGCTTATTCTGCTCGCCTCTATCTTTCTGTTGTTTCTAGTACTGATTATTGGCCAGGAGATCAACGGCAGTAAGCGCTGGATAGCGTTGCCGGGGCCATTGCCTAGTTTGCAGGTCTCTGAATTTGCCAAAATTGGGCTGATTTTTTATATGGCGGCATTTATGTCGCGTTTTACCTACGATTTGCGACGGCGCGCATTCAGCATGTGGCGCCCATTAGCCGTGCTGGCGGTTCCTGCCGGGCTGCTGTTTCTAGCCCCGGATTTTGGCGGCATGGTGGTCTTTACCGTTTGCGTTATCGGTATGCTGATGATGAGTGGCGCATCGCTAGTACTGCTTGTGGGCAGTGGCGCGCTGCTTGGCTCAGGGGCGGTTATGATGGTGGTGATAGAGCCCTATCGACTGGCGCGTTGGACTAGTTTTCTTGACCCCTGGGCAGATCAATTTGCGACAGGTTACCAATTAACCCAGGCGCTGATTGCCTTCGGGCGAGGGCACGTGACTGGCACCGGCCTGGGCAACAGTGTGCAAAAACTACACTACCTGCCGGAAGCGCATACCGATTTTATCTTTGCGGTGATCGCCGAGGAGCTCGGAATGATCGGCGCGATTATTGTCGTGCTGCTGTTTACGCTATTTATTGCGCGCGCTATGTGGGTAGGGCGCAAAGCGGAGATGGCCGGGCATCTTTTTGGCGCTTATGTAAGTTACGGCATCGGGTTTATTGTGGCTGCGCAGGCGTTTATTAATATGGCGGTAAGTTCCGGGCTGTTGCCAACCAAGGGTTTAACATTGCCGCTAATGAGCTATGGCGGTTCAAGTCTATTGGTGACTGGCGTGATGGTGGGGCTGCTGCTGCGCACGGATGCCGAAACGCGTCACCGCCCCCGGGCGTCCACCCCGTATAAATCGCGCCATGAACCGCGTTTATCGTAACGTTATGCCGCTTGGTGCTATCAGGAGTTTGATGTGAAGACTAATGTTAGGCGACGAGTGCTGATAATGGCAGGTGGCACCGGCGGCCATGTGTTCCCGGCGCTTTCCCTCGCCAACGCACTGCAGAAGCAGCAGGTGGATGTTGAGTGGCTGGGCAGCCCCAGGGGGATTGAGAACCGTCTGGTGCCTGAGGCGGGTATTAGATTGCATACTATTGCCATCAGCGGGCTGCGCGGTAACGGCATAACCGGCTGGCTAAAGGCGCCGCTGAATCTCACCCGTGCAGTCTTAGAAGCGCGGACGGTGATTCGAGAGTTCAAGCCGCATGTCGTGGTTGGCCTGGGTGGCTTTGCCAGTGGCCCCGGCGGGTTGGCGGCTTGGTTGACGCGCATCCCCCTGGTTATCCATGAACAGAACGCTGTGGCAGGGCTGACAAATCGTGTTTTATCGCGACTGGCTAAGCGTACCTACGCCGCCTTCCCAGAAGCCTTTGGCTCGCGCGCCGAAGTGATTGGTAATCCCGTACGTGACGATATTGCTGCCTTGGGTAGTACACCGCGGAATGTTGATGAGCTCTCTGCACGGCCACTGCGTCTGCTAGTGGTGGGGGGCTCGCTTGGCGCAGTGGCACTAAACGAACGCTTGGCGCCAGCGCTTGCTGCACTGCCTGTTGAGCAGCGACCCGAGGTCCGCCATCAGGCGGGTAAGGATCGTGATGTTGCGACTGCCGAAAATTATCAGCAGCACGGCGTAAACGCTGAGGTTAGTCCCTTTATTGATGATATGGCTGCTGCTTATGAGTGGGCCGATTTAGTGGTATGCCGCTCTGGTGCGCTCACCGTGGCCGAGCTGGCCGCCGCCGCCAAGCCTGCATTGCTGGTGCCTTTTCCCTTTGCGGTCGATGACCATCAGCGTATCAACGCGCAGGTGTTAGTTAAGGCGGGGGCCGCCAAGTGCGTTGTACAGTCTGAGCTGACGGTTGAGCGTTTAAGCGACTTTTTAAATGAATTGCTCGTCCCCAATACCCTGGCTGCGATGGCGGCGAACGCCCGTCAGGCCGCGCATTTGGATGCGACTCAGCGCTTGGCTGAAGGGTGTTTGGCGATGATAAAGCTAGGAGATTCTGCGTGATCGATAAAGACAAACCCACGACACCCTCACGTGGCACTCCCGCTGGCCCAGGTATGCGTCGCATTCGGCGCATTCATTTTGTGGGTATAGGTGGCGCTGGTATGTGCGGTATCGCAGAGGTGCTAACCAACCAGGGCTACATCGTCAGCGGTAGTGATATGAAAAACTCTTCAGTCGTCGAGCGACTGCGCCAATGTGGTGTATGCGTGGCGATTGGTCATGCTGAAGCAAACGTAGAAAGCGCTGACGTGGTGGTGGTGTCTAGCGCAATCGATGAAACCAACCCTGAAATTCGCTGGGCCCACGAGCATCGTGTACCGGTCGTGCGCCGGGCTGAGATGCTCGCCGAGCTGATGCGCTTCCGTCACGGTATTGCCGTAGCGGGTACCCATGGCAAAACCACCACGACCAGTTTGACGGCGACCCTGCTGGCAGAGGGGGGGTTAGACCCGACCTTTGTGATCGGCGGCAAGCTGACCAGCGCCGGTACTAATGCTCGCCTGGGCGAGGGCGACTACCTTGTTGCCGAAGCCGATGAGTCCGATGCCTCATTTCTGCACCTGCAGCCAATGGTATCCATCGTTACCAATATCGATGCTGACCATATGGCGACCTATGGCGGTGATTTTGAGCGGCTGAAAAGTACCTTTATCGAATTTCTGCATAATCTACCGTTTTATGGCCTGGCGGTGCTGTGTATCGATGACCCGCATGTCCGTGTGCTGTGCGATCAGGTGAAGCGGCAATTTGTGACCTATGGGTTTGATAGCGATGCTGACTATCGCATTGTCGATTTTGCCCAGCGCGAAGGAGAAGTTTCGTTTACTGCGTTACGCCCAGGTGGCGCTGAGCCGCTAGCGGTACGCTTGGCCATGCCTGGGCGGCACAATGCTCTCAACGCCATGGCGGCGATTGTTGTGGCTACTGATGCAGGCGTCAGCGATAGTGCAATTTTGAGTGGGTTGGCGAGCTTTGCAGGCGTGGGTCGTCGGTTTCAGGTGCATGGGCATTTCCCTGCACCTAAAGGCGGCGGCGACATCATGCTGGTGGATGACTACGGTCACCATCCGCGTGAAGTCGACATGGTTATTCAGGCCGTTCGCGCTGGGTGGCCCGAGCGCCGCCTGGTGATGCTTTACCAACCCCATCGCTATAGCCGTACCCGCGATTTGTATGAAGACTTTGTACGCGTACTTTCCCAAGTCGATACGTTGGTGCTGCTCGATGTTTACAGCGCCGGTGAAGCTATTATTCCTGGTGCCGAGGGGAGAACCCTGGCCGGGTCGATTCGCCAGCGTGGAGAAGTCGACCCACTCTTTGTCGAGCATAAGCACGAGTTACCGGTGCTGTTAGCCAATGTGTTACGGCCAGGCGATATTTTAATTACCCAGGGTGCTGGTGATGTGGGGGGGATTTCCCTGCGTCTGGCACAGGCACAGCTAGCGATGAACGAGGTAGATCTGTGAGCGTTGACGTAACAAACCCTGAGTCGCACGGAAAAGTCGTTGTCGTTTACGGCGGTACGTCTGCTGAACGCGAGGTATCGCTTAAAAGCGGGGCGGCAGTACTTGAGGCCCTTCAGCGTAAGGGCATCGATGCCTGTGGTTATGACCCCCGCGACAACGGCCTGGTGGGATTAGAGCAGCTGGCTCCTTCGGTGGTCTTCGTTGCCTTGCATGGACGCGGCGGTGAAGACGGCACGCTTCAGGGGGCGCTGGAGCTGCTCAATATTCCCTATACCGGGAGTGGCGTGCTTGCCTCAGCGTTGGGTATGGATAAGCAGCGCACCAAGCAAGTATGGAGTGCGGTTGGCTTGCCGACGCCAGAGAGCATCATGCTGGATGCCGGTTCGGATTGGTCAGCCGTGGTCGCTCAGCTTGGCTTGCCGCTGATTGTGAAACCCGTGCATGAAGGCTCAACGCTAGGTATTAGCATTGTCAAAAGTCAGGCGGCGCTTGAGGCTGCGTATCACGAGGCAGCACAGTTCGACGCCCGCGTCATGGCTGAGCGCTTTATCGTCGGCGACGAATACACGGTTGCGCTGCTAGGCGATCAAGTGTTGCCAGCGATTCGGGTTGAAGTCCCGGGCGGTTTCTATGATTACGAAGCCAAATATATCGCCAATACCACGCAGTACCATTTGCCATGTGGCCTGGCAACGGAGCAGGAAGCAGCGCTGGCGGATCTATGCCAGCAGGCATTTGCCGCCATCGGCGGGGTAGGCTGGGGGCGTGTTGATGTGATGCACGATAGCGAAGGGCGTTTCTGGCTGTTGGAAGTTAATACCGTGCCTGGGATGACCGACCATAGCTTGGTTCCCCAGGCAGCGGCACATGCGGGTATCTCTTTTGACGAGCTGGTGATGGAAATATTGAATACCGCTGGCAGGCAGTTATCGCTATGACGAGTTTGTTATGAAGGGTGCCTTATGAAAAGGCGTAATGCCTGGTTGGGCGTTATTCTATTAGCCTTGCTGATGGGCGCCGGTGGCCGGGCGCTTTGGCTGTGGTTAGATCGCCCTATTGAGCGGGTGTCTATTCGCGGTGAGTGGGAATACGTCAGCGCCGACTATCTGCGTACCCAGCTGGCGCCCCTGGTGGTCGATGCCACCTGGCTTTCGGCGGATCTGGGTGAGTTGCGTGACCGCGCCCTGCAAGTCGGCTGGCTAAATGAAGTGCGAATTACGCGCGAATGGCCGAATGCGTTAATGTTTGAGCTCATTGAACAACAGCCCGTCGCACGCTGGAATGATGATTTCTTGCTTAATCCTGAGGGAGAGCCTTTCGCATTTGCACCATTAAACCCGCCTTCGGGTTTGCCTGATATGGCGGGTCCTGTCGGTAGCAGCGAGGAAGTGTTGCAATACTATCATCGGCTGTTGCCGCACTTTACTCAGTTATCACTTGATCTTACACAACTTCGTTTAGAGCCGCGTGGGGCTTGGCGGCTGCAATTAAATGACGGCGCTTGGGTGATGTTAGGGCGTCGTCAGCACGAAGTTCGATTGGCGCGTTTATCTGCTTCTTGGCAAAGGGAGTTGTACTCTCTTGGTGATCAGATCCGCTATATAGATCTCCGTTACCCTAATGGTGTCGCCGTAGCGTGGCATGGAGAAAGTGAATTTGCTGTGCAAGATGAGTAACTCTTCTATTACTTGATGCAAATAAGGTGTAAAAGTGAGTGGTTGCCATCGATGAAAAAGCCAATAATCGGCTTTAAATTGCTTTCAATGCCTATTATTGTGGGTTCGTACTAGTCGTATTACGACTATTGTTTCTATACTATGGGCCAGATGATGGTTAAGTGGTTTTAAATTCCAGCTATTTGTACTTAGTCAGTAACTGAGAAAACCACTGTTTATTTTGGGTAGTACGCCTTCAATGTTAAGCGTTGGATTAAGCGTCACCCTATTAATATTTATTTTTAACAATGACGCAAGGAGATTTCCCGACTCATGGCAGGCTCACCCAACGCATCCAATATGGTGGTCGGGCTGGACATTGGAACGTCCAAGGTCGTCGCGATAGTCGGTCAACCCACCGATGACGGCGGAATTGAAATTGCCGGTATTGGCTCGCACCCCTCGCGCGGAATGAAGCGCGGTGTTGTGATCAATATTGAATCAACGGTGCAGTCTATCCAGCGGGCCGTTGAAGAAGCCGAGTTGATGGCTGGCTGTGATATTCATTCGGTATATGTTGGCGTTGCCGGTAGTCATATCAGTTCAATGAACTCTGATGGTGTCGTGGCTATTAAAGAGCGAGAAGTGACTCCCTCTGATATTGAGCGCGTTATTGATTCTGCTCGTGCCCGCGCTATCTCGGAAGGTCAGCGCGTATTACATGTACTCCCGCAAGAGTTTTCAATTGATGCTCAGGGAGGAATCCGTGAGCCGCTGGGCATGTCCGGCGTGCGTTTGGAAGCTCAGGTGCATTTAGTCACGGCTGCGTTGAATGCTGTTCAGAATATTGAAAAGTGTGTTCGTCGCTGCGGATTAGAAGTAGATGCTATTATTTTAGAGCAGCTTGCCTCAAGCATGGCCGTACTGACGGAAGATGAGCGTGAGCTGGGCGTCTGTATGGTGGACATTGGTGGCGGCACCACCGACATGGCAATTTTTAGTGAAGGTGCCATACGTCACACGGCGGTTATACCTATTGCGGGCGACCAAGTCACTAACGATATTGCCATGGCCCTGCGAACGCCAACCCAACACGCTGAAGAGATTAAAGTTAAATATGCTTGCGCGCTAACTCACTTAGCGTCAAGCGATGAAATGATTAAAGTACCTAGCGTAGGTGATCGTCCTGCGCGTGATCTATCGCGTCAAGCGCTCGCTGAAGTGGTAGAGCCACGCTACGAAGAGCTATTTACGCTAGTAAGAGATGAATTGCGCCGAAGTGGCTATGAAGACATGGTGGCTGCTGGGATTGTGCTTACCGGTGGAACTTCGCGCATGGAAGGGGTTAGCGAATTGGCGGAAGAGATTTTCCACATGCCCGTTCGTATCGCATGTCCACAGAATGTAAGAGGTTTGGCGGACGTCGTTTGTAACCCCATTTATGCGACGGGGGTTGGTCTGCTGCATTATGCCTTGCAGGAAACGCGTCATGGGCAAGGTCTAAGAAGCCACGGGGGAGTGGTTGCAGCCCATAAGGGTCGCAACGAGCTTGCCCGGCGTGATATCAAGGAAGACCATTCGGCGCTGGCAAGAATTAAAGGCTGGTTCAAAGGAAATTTCTGACAGGGCCGCAAGCGCGGTTCAGGAGACGGGGCTTATGTTCGAATTGGTAGATAACGCACCCTCGAGCAGTGCGGTCATCAAAGTGGTTGGTGTTGGCGGCGGTGGCGGCAATGCTGTTAACCACATGGTCGAAAGCAATATTGAAGGCGTTGAGTTTATCTGCGCTAACACTGACGCCCAGGCGCTTAAGCGCTGTTCAGCAAAAACCGTGTTGCAACTGGGTAGCGAAATCACTAAAGGATTAGGTGCAGGTGCCAATCCCGACGTGGGGCGGCAGGCGGCTATGGAAGACCGCGAGCGTATCGCGGAATTGCTGGTCGGCGCCGATATGGTGTTTATCACTGCTGGTATGGGCGGTGGCACCGGTACTGGTGGTGCGCCCGTGGTGGCTCAGGTCGCTAAAGAGCTTGGGATTCTTACCGTCGCGGTAGTGACGCGCCCCTTCCCCTTTGAAGGGCCGAAGCGAATGCGCGCCGCTGAGGAGGGCATGAAAGAGCTCTCCGAGCACGTTGATTCGTTGATCACGATTCCCAACGAAAAGCTGCTTTCCGTATTGGGCAAAAACGCCACGCTGCTAACAGCCTTCAGTGCGGCGAACGATGTGCTGCTAGGCGCTGTGCAAGGTATCGCAGAGCTGATTACCAGCCCAGGTATCATTAACGTCGATTTTGCTGATGTTCGCACCGTAATGTCTGAAATGGGCATGGCGATGATGGGTACCGGTGGGGCGACGGGCGAGAATCGTGCTCGTGAAGCTGCCGAAAAGGCTATTCGCAGTCCGCTGCTGGAAGATATCGACCTGCATGGCGCGCGCGGTATTTTGGTTAACATCACCGCTGGTCCCGATTTATCAATCGGTGAGTTCAATGATGTTGGCGCTACCGTTCAAGAGTTTGCTTCTCCAGATGCCACCATCGTCGTTGGCACCTCCATTGACATGGAGATGTCTGATGAGCTGCGCGTCACGGTTGTTGCCGCAGGCCTAGATGGCCAGAAAGCCAAAACCACCGCACGCGAACCGGCGCGCCGTTCAGCGGCGGAATCAACATCCGATTATCGCAAAATGCAGCAACCTACGGTGATGCGTCAGCAGGCGACAGCGCGTGCTGAAGCACCCGAAGCTGCCGCTAAACCTCGTCCTGAGAAGCGTCGCTCTACTGAAGCTGATGACTATTTGGACATCCCCGCGTTTCTACGCCGCCAGGCGGATTGATTCTCGATAACAGTCTCACTGTAACAGCGGGCGAGCGTTTTATTGGCTAAAACGCTCGCTTGCTGTTAAAGTGAACACTGTTTGATAACTTTTTCCCCTGCGGTTATTACCGTCATCAGAGTTCGGCTACTATCCATGATCAGACAACGCACCCTACAAAACGTCATTCGTGCCACCGGAGTGGGCCTGCATTCAGGCAAAAAAGTTCATTTAGCTCTGCGTCCGGCGCCGGCCGATACTGGGATTGTGTTTGTCAGAACCGATCTGGACCCCGTTGTACACGTGCCAGCGCGAGCTGAGTTGGTTGAAGATACCAAGCTGTGCACGGCGCTTTCATTTAATGGGGTTAAAGTCGCTACTGTTGAGCACTTGATGTCAGCCTTTGCTGGATTGGGTATTGATAACGCCTACGTAGACGTTAGCGAACCTGAAGTTCCCATAATGGATGGTAGCGCTAGCCCGTTTGTCTTCTTGATTCAGTCAGCCGGTATTCTGGAACAGGATGCAGCAAAGAAATTTATTCGCATTAAACATCGTGTAGCTGTTAACGATGGTGATAAAGAGGCTGTTTTCTTGCCCCACCAAGGGTTTAAAGTCTCGTTTGCGATTGATTTTGACCACCCCGTTTTTGAACAGCAGAAACAGACGGCGTTGATCGATTTTTCGACCACATCATTTGTCAAAGAAGTGTCGCGCGCACGTACCTTTGGTTTTATGCGTGATTTAGAGTTTTTACGCTCTAACAATTTGGCATTGGGCGGCAGTTTAGACAATGCGATCGTGGTAGACGATTACCGCATTGTTAACGAAGGTGGTTTGCGCTACGAAGATGAGTTCGTCAAGCATAAAGTATTAGATGCCATCGGCGATTTATACCAGTTGGGTTACAGTCTGATTGGTGAGTTTCGTGGTGTTAAGTCAGGACATGCGTTGAATAATCAGCTGTGCCGTGAGCTGATGGCTCAGCCTGACGCTTATGAAATAGTGACGTTTGAAGAAGATAAGGCCGTGGCGCCGATCTCTTATGCTGCGCCCGCAATGGCATAATATAGCCGCTTATAGAAAAGCTGCTATTAGCTAATAAGGTAGTCCGAAGAGTTATCGTAGCAGTGGTAATATCAATAAAGCATCGCTTAGGCGGTGCTTTATGCATTTTGTCGCCAGCATACGTTTTACGCCAAGAGCGTTATAGCCGGCAAATTTGTTTGCCATAGCCTTATGGCAACTGTTACTCGTTGGGTGGCTGAGCATGAGAGGCAAGCCGTTCAAGGGCGCGCTTTAACGTGGGATTTGTCGTGTCTTCAGCGCATTCAGCCAGTGTTTTGCCTGCATCTGCTGAAAGGCTGCGTGTATTACGTAGCGGGGCCACGATAGGGTGCACTGGGCGCACTTTAAAGGTAAAGCCGCTCACGCTTTCAAAGCCAGGCAACTGATGAAGCAGCTCTAATAGCCGACGCTGCTCAAAACGTAACCAGGTTAGCCAGCCTGCTTGACCACTGATCAGTGTTAAGCGACCTTCGCGAAAGCCACCGACAAAAATATGTTCACGCATCTCTTCGGGCAGATGCGCGCGAAGATGCTGCTGCGCCTGGTCAATTAAACGAGATAGGCGCATTAACTGACTAATATCGCCCGACTTTGAGAGTAGGCGGGCAATGGGCTGTGCGCGAGAACGCTTAACCTTTATACTCATACGCTTAATTCCTAGGGCACCGCTATCCTAGGGTGCCGCTAATGATGATGTCGGAGACATTAACCGATCTCACTTTAGCAGATTTTACCACGCTCAGGAGCCGGTCTACAGCATGTCACCTACGCTTGATGTTCAATCAGCTTTGCCGCGGCGCCATCGCCGGTATGGCTTAGCGCGTTGGTGGCTGGCCGGCTTATTAGTAAGTTGCCTATTACCCGCGAGTTTAAGCCCTGCGGATGCTTTTCGCAGTGGCGAACGCAGCGTTACTATCTGTTTATGGGTACCCGCGATTTTACGTGCGCAGTCGCACTGGATTGCTAAACGGCAGCGCGCTCTGCGCCGTTGGGCTCAACGCCCTAGGCGCTTTGCCCCGGTGCGGCGTCTCAGCAGTTGGCTTGCGCCGATGGCCCTGCTGGTGGCGGCGCGTGATGTTTTGACCCAGCGCGGACCTCCTGCCCATCAAGTATGCCGTTAAGATACTTACTTTGTCCCTACGCTGGTAGGTAGAAGACCTGCAGAAAAAGGTCTGCTGTATATAGGCAAAGTCCGATGGGTTGTTCGTGAATACTTGGATATTTCATGCTTAATAATTTATTACGTAAAGTCGTTGGTTCTAAAAATGACCGCGATGTAAAACGCATGCATAAAAATGTGCCTCAGATTAATGCCCTAGAAGCAGAATTTGAGGCATTAAGTGACGCTGATTTGCAGCAAAAAACAGCGCAATTGCGCGAACGTCTCGCGTCAGGTGAGTCCCTAGATGCGCTGTTAGCTCCCGCCTTTGCAATCGTCCGAGAGGCCAGTAAGCGCGTTATGGGCATGCGTCACTTTGACGTGCAGATGGTGGGTGGAATGACCCTGCACCGTGGCCGTATTGCAGAAATGAAAACCGGTGAAGGTAAAACCCTGGTGGCAACGCTGGCGGTGTATCTGAATGCGCTAACGGAGAAAGGCGTTCACGTGGTGACCGTGAACGACTATTTGGCCCGTCGTGATGCTGAGTGGATGCGCCCGCTGTATGAATTTCTAGGCCTTTCCATTGGTGTTATTTTCTCCGGTCAGTCTGGCGAAGAGAAGCGCCATGCCTATCAGTGCGATATTACCTACGGCACCAATAACGAGTTTGGCTTTGATTATCTACGCGATAACATGGCGTTTTCGTTAGAAGACAAAGTGCAGCGTGGCCTGCATTTTGCGATTGTCGATGAAGTTGACTCGATTCTTATCGATGAAGCGCGTACACCGCTGATTATTTCGGGCGCGGTAGACGAAAATACGGATCTCTATAAAGTCGTTAATCAGTTGGCCCAGCAGCTTGAGAAAGGCGAAGAGAGTGAAGATGAAGATGCTCCGGTGGTCGGCGACTTCTTAGTTGACGAAAAGCAGAAACAGGTAGAGCTAACGGAGCAGGGACATAACAAAGTTGAAGAGCTAATGCGCGGCGAGGGTTTATTGGGTGATGAAGAATCACTCTATGCAGCGCAAAACCTCAATTTGCTCCAGCATATGCATTCGGCCCTGCGCGCCCGCTACCTCTATAATCGTGATGTCGATTACATCGTTTCTGAAGGTCAGGTAGTCATCGTCGACGAACACACTGGCCGTTCGATGCCAGGGCGCCGCTGGTCGGAAGGCTTGCACCAGGCTGTAGAAGCCAAAGAGGGCGTTACAGTACAGCGCGAAAGCCAAACGCTTGCCTCCACCACCTTCCAGAACTATTTCCGTCTGTATGAGAAGTTAGCCGGTATGACCGGTACAGCGGATACTGAAGCCTTTGAATTTCGTCAAATTTATGGCCTCGACGTGGTGGTTATTCCTACCAACCGTCCATTGGCACGTAAAGACCTGAACGATCTGGTCTATTTGAGCGCTGAAGAAAAATACGAAGCGATCATTAAAGATGTCAAAACTGAGACGGAAGCTGGGCGCCCTGTGCTGGTTGGTACGGCCTCAATTGAAACATCGGAGTACCTTGCCAACCTGATGCGAGAGGCAGGCCTCGCGTTCAACGTGCTTAACGCCAAACAGCACCAGAGTGAAGCCGAAATTATCGCTCAGGCAGGCCGCCCAGGGGCTATTACCATCGCCACCAACATGGCTGGCCGGGGTACCGATATTGTGCTGGGGGGCAATTGGGAGGCTGAATCGGCCAAGCTGAAAAACCCAAGCCAAGCGCAGGTTGATGCGTTAAAAGCCGAGTGGCAGGCACGTCACGATGCTGTGTTGGCCGCTGGCGGCTTACATGTGGTAGGGTCTGAGCGCCATGAGTCTCGGCGTATCGACAATCAGCTGCGCGGCCGTGCTGGTCGCCAGGGCGACCCCGGCTCCACGCGGTTCTTCTTGTCGCTTGAAGACAGCCTGATGCGTCTGTTTGGCTCTGATCGCGTTAAGCGCTTGATGCAGGCGTTAGGGCTTGAGCATGGTGAAGCCATTGAGCATAAAATGGTCTCCAATGCGGTTGAGCGTGCCCAGAAAAAAGTCGAAGGGCGTAACTTCGATATTCGTAAGCAGCTGCTTGAGTACGATGACGTTGCCAACGACCAGCGCCGGGTGATCTACGACCAGCGTAATGAAATTCTCGCCGCGGACGATGTGGCTGATGCCGTTATCGGTATTCGTGAAGAGGTAATGGAAACGGCAATTAGCAGCTATGTTCCTCCTCAGAGCCTGCCCGAGCAGTGGGATTTGCCCGGTTTGGAAGCGCACCTGAAAACGGAGTTTAATCTTGATGTGCCCGTGGTTAAGTGGGCTGCTGAGGATGATCGCTTTAGCGAGGAGCAGTTACGTGAGCGGCTGCAGACCATGCACCGTGAAGCCTATGCGGCAAAAGTGGCTGCAGCGGGCGAGAAACTGATTCGTCGCTTTGAGAAGCAAGTCATGCTGCAGGTGCTGGATACGCGCTGGAAAGAGCACCTTCAGTCAATGGATCATCTGCGCCGTGGTATTCACTTGCGTGGCTATGCCCAGAAAAATCCCAAGCAGGAGTACAAGCGTGAATCGTTTGAGCTCTTCCAGCACCTGCTTGACCATATTAAAGAAGATGTAACGCGCATTCTGAGCCACGTTCAGGTTCGTCAGCCCGAGGAAGTAGATGCCCTTGAGCGTCAACGCCGCGAAGCGCTGGAGCGCGAAACCGCCACCGCCGCTAGTCGTCATGATGCCCCGACCCCTGAGCAAACTGAGAGCGAACAAGAAGCGCCTGGCAGTGAAGGGCGTCCGGTGCGTCGCGAAGGCCCCAAAGTGGGCCGTAACGACCCCTGTTTTTGTGGTTCAGGTAAAAAGTACAAGCAGTGCTGTGGCAAATTAAGCTAACGGCGATTGTGTCTTAGATAACGTCTGACCAAGGTTTGCCTAAAGGAGAGAATCATGGCGGTGGGAAACACTCCCTTTCCAGAGTTGCCACCCCTGCAAGGGGTGCGCCTTGGGGTTGCAATGGCGGGTATCAAAAAGCCGAATCGTCGTGATGTGGTGGTGATTGAATTGCCCGATACAGCGACGGTATCGGGGGTTTTTACCCGTAATGCCTTTTGTGCAGCGCCGGTAGTAGTGGCCAAGCAGCACCTTGAGCAGTGCCGTGCGGAGCACCGCTCGCCGCGTTATTGGTTGATCAATACCGGCAACGCGAACGCGGGCACTGGCGAGGCAGGCTTGCGCGATGCGCGGGCATGCTGTGCTGAGCTTGCCAAGCAGGTTGGGGTTGCGGCTGAAGATATAATGCCGTTCTCAACCGGCGTGATTGGTGAACCGCTGCCAATGGAGAAACTGCTAGCGGGATTGACACCGGCGCTTGAAAGTTTGTCCAGCGACAGTGTTGCCTGGGAACACGCAGGCCAAGGCATTTTAACCACCGACACCCGGGCCAAAGGGGCCAGTGTCACGGTTGAAATAGGTAATCAGCAGGTAACGATTAACGGCATCACGAAAGGGTCGGGCATGATCAAGCCCAACATGGCGACCATGTTGGGCTTTGTGGTGACCGATGCAGCTATCGAGGCACCGCTACTGGATCGGCTACTGCGTGAAACCGTCGATCGTTCGTTTAACTGCATCACGGTGGATAGCGATACCTCTACCAATGACGCCTGTATGTTGGCGGCGACCGGCACAGGCCCTCGAATCGCCGATGAAGCGCAGATAGCCGCGTTCAGTAACGCTTTACAGCGGGTAATGACCGGGCTGGCGCAAGCGATCATTCGCGATGCTGAAGGGGCGACCAAGTTCGTCACCCTGCAGGTTGGCGAAGCGCAAAGTCGGCAAGAAGCGCTTGATGTAGCCTTCACCGTTGCTCACTCGCCGCTGGTCAAAACAGCGCTGTACGCTTCTGATGCCAACTGGGGGCGAATTCTAGCAGCCGTCGGGCGGGCGCCGGTGAACGACTTTGACGTTAACCGCGTGGTGATTGACTTAGGCGACGTGCGTTTAGTCGAACAAGGTGGACGCGCGGCAGGCTACACCGAAGCGGCGGGAAGCGCTGTCATGGCGCAGTCAGAAATTACCATTCGCATTAACTTGGGGCGCGGCGAAGAGAGTGCCACGGTGTGGACCTCTGACCTCTCTCATGACTATGTGTCTATCAACGCGGATTACCGTAGCTAGTCGGTCGCTCTCAGCCGAGGGCATTGGTTGGCAGGGATAATGGACACACGCAGCGAGATAGCGCCGATGGCAGAAGCGTTGGTGCGCGCAGTGGATCAAGACGTAACGAGTATATGAGTATATGAGCATAAAGGTAAAACGACGGGTTCACGTCGCGGCAGCTGCGATTATCAGCGCCGATCAACAGCAAGTACTGATCGCTCGTCGACCGTCAAACGTTGATCATGGCGGACTGTGGGAGTTTCCGGGTGGCAAACTAGCACCTTATGAGACCGGTCTTGAAGGATTAAAGCGTGAACTGCATGAAGAGCTGGGCGTCGAGATTGTTTGTGCTCAGCCATTGATTCGCGTCCACCATGAGTATCCTGACAAGCATATCCTGCTGGATGTATGGCAAGTGCATGAGTTTGCCGGAGAGCCTTTTGGCCGTGAAGGACAGGCCGTGCGCTGGGTGCCTATGAGCGAACTCTCCAACTATCCTTTCCCGGCGGCCAATTTACCGATTCTGCGAGCGGTAAGATTGCCTACCGAGTATTTAATTACCGGGGAAGAGGCTGACGAAGCGCGCTTCGATGCATTTTTGGAGCGTGCGTTGCGTGAAGATAAAATTCGCTTGGTGCAGCTGCGTGCCAAGCAGTTGGACGAAGCGGCTTATCTCGCCCGTGCTCAGCGAGCGCTGACTCTATGCCGTGAGCACGGCGCGCGGCTGCTGCTGAATGGTGAACCCACGCTGCTGGATCATATTGACGCTGATGGCATTCATTTGACCAGCGAGCGTTTGATGCAGCTTGAGCGTCGTCCGATTGCTGAAAATAAATGGCTTTCCGCATCGACGCACAACCAGAAGCAGCTGACCCAAGCAGCCGTATTAGGCTGTGACTTTGTCAGCCTGTCGCCGTTGCGCACCACGCCATCGCACCCTGAAGTCGCTCCGCTCGGTTGGCATGACTTTCAACAGTTGGTCGAGCGTGCTGGTATGCCGGTGTTTGCATTAGGCGGTATGACGCGCTTTGATGCCAATCACGCCCGTGCCGTAGGCGCTCAAGGGATCGCCTCAATTCGCGATTTCTGGAAGTAATCGGTCGCGCTAGCCCGTTCTGTATCATCAAAAACGCCTGCCGGGAATGAATACCCAAGCAGGCGTTTTGTTTTCTTGGGGGCGGGCGCGGGGTTAGTCGCGGTAACGGCGAGTTAGATCCCCATACGCATCTACTCGACGATCCCTCAGGTAGGGCCAAATACGGCGTGTGTTTTCACTGCGCGCCATATCAAGCTCAACGACTAACTGTTCAGTCTCTTCCCCCGCATGGGCCAATACTTCACCTTGCGGCCCACAGACAAAACTACCACCCCAGAACTGAATGCCATCGCCGACCTCGGAGTGATCCGCCTCAAAACCAACCCGGTTAGCGACCAGCACGGGTAAACCGTTGGCTACGCCGTGGGCGCGCTGAATCACTGTCCAGGCATCTTTCTGGCGTGCTTTCTCAGCGGCATCATCATTGGGGTCCCAGCCGATCGCAGTGGGGTAGAGCAGTAAGTCCGCACCGGCCAGGGCCATCAATCGGGCGGCTTCTGGATACCACTGATCCCAGCAGACCAGCACGCCAAGACGGCCTACGGATGTCTCAATGGGCGTAAAGCCTTCGCCGCGGGCGCTGTCATGATCGCCTGGCGTAAAATAAAACTTCTCATAAAACCCAGGGTCATCGGGAATGTGCATTTTACGGTACTGCCCAACGCGCCCTTTGGCGCGGTCATAGACCACCGCGGTATTGTGGTAAAGCCCTGGTGCGCGGCGCTCAAACAACGAACCGACCAGGACAATGTCCAGCTCCTTAGCGAGTGCTGCAAGACGCTGGCCGGTCGGGCCATCCAACGGCTCCGCTAGATCAAACAGCGAAGGGTCTTCGAACTGGCAAAAGTAATGAGTGGCATGCAGTTCTTGCAGCAGTACCAACTGAGCGCCTTGTTTAACGGCACTGCGAATACCTGCTTCACTGGCGGCCAGGCTTTGCGCTTTATCAGGCCACGCAGGTTGCTGCACAACAGCGACGGTTAGCGTCGTCGACATGGTGACTCCTTTAACAAATAGCGGTCGCGGGAAACGTACTCTGGGTAAGCGTGCCTTGTGGAAGCTGCATGGTTAAGCAGTGCAGGCTGCCATGTTGGCGAATAACGCTGACGCACTCAATCGGAATTAGGGTGTGTTCGGGAAATGCACTTGCCAGCGCGTGTAGCGCGGTAACATCCGCCGGGTCGCCGTAAGTAGGAACCAGTACGGCTTGATTGATGATCAGAAAATTAGCGTAAGTGGCTGGCAGGCGGTGGCCGTCATCAGGGTCGAAGCAGGCCTGGGGCCAAGGCAGCGCGATTAAACGGTAGCGCTCACCATTGCGTTGTCGAAACGCTTGTAACTCCTGCTCCATCGCCGCCAGCGCCGGATAATGAGGATCATTGGGATCATCGCAGCGTACATAGGCGATAGTGGTTGGATCGCAAAAACGGGCAAGCGTATCGATATGACTGTCGGTATCGTCGCCTTCTAAATGACCGTTGACCAGCCATAATACGCGGTCAATGCCAAAATCTTGGGCGAGCTGGGCTTCTACATCTTCTCGCGATAGCGTGGGGTTGCGGTTGGGGTTGAGCAGGCATGCTTCTGTAGTGAGCAGGGTGCCTTCTCCGTCGGTTTCGATACCGCCACCTTCCAGTACTAAATTCCGTGTCGCTAGCGGGCAAGCCCAAACGCCCGCCTCGGCAAGCCACTGGGTAAGCCGATTATCACGCTCAGCGGGGAATTTTCCGCCCCAGCCGGTGAAGGTGTAATCAAGCATCAGCATCTGGCCCTGGGCGTCGATAACACTGATCGGCCCATGGTCTCGCGCCCAGGTATCATCAGTGGGTGCGACAATAAGCTGCAGCCGGGAAGCAGGCACGCCGTAAGCGTCAAATGTAGTGGTTATGCGTTGTTGCGTTAACTCATCGGGCACGCAAATCAGCACGCGCTGAAAGCGAGTCGTAGCGATCACAATACGTTCCAGGGTGGCTTCGATGCGAGCAAGCATGTGCGCCCAATCGCCGTCAGGCCGCGGCCAGGTCAATTGTATCCCGTCTTGGGGATACCATTCGGGTAGCAAACGATAAGTCATAAAAGCGCAGGCCCACGGTCAGCAGTAAATCGGCGCAATGTAGGCGGTGGCGGGGCAAGTTGCAAGCGTAACGTTTTTAATCTGAACGCTCGCAGGGCTGATCGCTCTAATGGCCGTTTGGAACATGCAGCGAGACTAAAAAAACCGTACCATGAGCGCTTATTGATAAGGAATGACGCCATGCTTGATCGTTTGCCTTTTCTGGTGGGGCTGCGCTACGTGCGCGCTAAACGCCGGAACCACTTTATTTCGTTTATTTCGCTTACCTCAATGCTGGGGTTAATGTTAGGGGTCGCCGTACTTATTCTGGTGTTGTCGGTAATGAACGGCTTTGACCATGAGCTGAGGACGCGCATTTTAGGCATGGTTCCCCACGCTAAAATTGAGTCCCGTGTGGGAATGGTCGAATGGGAGTCTCTGGCCGAAGAGCTGATGCAGCGAGAGCGGGTCATTGGCGCGGCGCCTTTTGTCGAGCAGCAGGGCATGTTCTCGGTCGGTGGCCACAATCAGGGTGCCATGGTGAATGGTATTAATCCCGCTTGGGAAGACCGTGTCTCCATTATTGGCGAACATATGAGCCAAGGGGCATTAGCCGATTTGGTGCCCGGTGAGTGGAATGTAGTGCTGGGGTCGATGCTGGCGCGCAGCCTGGGCGTTGGCGTTGGGGACCGAGTGACGCTGTTGGTGCCTGAGGCATCGATTACCCCGGCTGGGGTGTTCCCGCGCTTAAAGCGCTTCACCGTTAGCGGTATTTTTAGCGTCGGTGCGGATTTAGACGCCAATCTGGCCTATGCCAATATTGAAGACATGCAGACGCTTGCCCGCTTGGGCGACGCTATTGGCGGGCTTCGCCTTCAGCTAGATGACCTGTTTGCTGCTAGTAGCGAAACCCAGGCCATTCTCAATGAGCTTGGCCCTGAGTACCGCGGCAGCGACTGGACGTTCTCTCATGGCAATTTGTTCCAGGCGATACAGATGGAAAAGCGCATGATTGCGCTGCTCTTAACCGTCATCATCGCCGTGGCAGCGTTTAACATCGTCTCCACGCTGGTCATGGTGGTGACGGACAAGCGTGCCGATATCGCTATTTTGCGCACCATAGGGGCCACACCGCGCTCTATCATGGGCATTTTTATTGTTCAGGGGTTGGCCATTGGCTCGATTGGCATTGCGATCGGTGTGGCGGTGGGCGTGCTGCTGGCACTCACTATCGCTGACCTGATTGGCTGGGTCGAAGGAACGCTGGGTATTCAGTTCTTGGATGCTGGGGTTTACTTCATTAGCGATTTACCTTCTCGCCTACAGTGGGACGATGTTAGTCGTATTGTATTGGCCGCCTTTGGTTTGACGTTCCTGTCGACGCTTTATCCTGCGTGGCGGGCGGCGAAGGTTCAGCCAGCGGATGTGTTGCGCTATGAATAATGGCTTCAGGAATAAGGATGACACGATGTCGATGAATTCGCTGTCTATGAACAAAGAGCAAGACGCCGCCATCATGCTTGACTGCCAAGCGCTGACACGTACCTACAGCGAAGGCCCCCAAGACCTAACGGTGCTGGATAAACTCAATCTGAAGGTTCGGGCTGGCGAGCGAGTTGCTATCGTTGGTAGCTCGGGGTCGGGTAAAACAACGTTACTGAATCTATTGGGCGGTCTTGACCGTCCTAATGACGGTCGCGTGGTGATCGCCGGTGAGCCGCTGTCGGGGTTAAATGAAGCCGCGCTGGGTAGTTTTCGTAATCGCTACATTGGGTTTGTGTATCAGTTTCACCACCTGCTGGCGGAGTTCACCGCCGTCGAAAATGCGGCGTTGCCGCTGATTATTCGCGGCCAGTCGAAAAAGGCGGCCGAGCAGCGGGCGATGCAGATATTGGAGCGAGTGGGCATGCAGCCGCGTGCCGATCATAAGCCAGGTGAACTTTCTGGTGGGGAGCGTCAACGCGTGGCGATTGCCCGGGCGCTGGTTACCGATCCTAGTCTGGTGCTAATGGATGAGCCTACGGGCAATCTTGATCAGACCACCGCAGCGACTATTTTGGCGCTGATGGATGAACTGGCCAAAGAGAGCGCCTGTGCGTTTGTGATTGTGACCCATGATGTGGGTCTCGCGGCCCATCAGGATCGTGTGCTAAAGCTTGATGCGGGCAAATTGGTCGAACAAACGCCAACGCTTTAAGGATCGAGCTTGGCCAATGAACTGATGCATTAAGCTTATTGGTCAAGCTCAGCCATTAGCCTCACTATCAGGCTTAATCATCAAATTCTGCTTCAATCTGCGCACGCCGCTGCCGACGTTTTTGGCGGCGGCGTTTCCAATTATGGGAGACGTGCCAGCGCCAGATTAAGCGGATACCGATATTGACGACGATCGCTAATATCAGCGCTGTCACCAGCGAGCCAACGATCAGAGGCGGCATAATGTCGTGCATCTGTTCGGCAATCCAACGCGTTGAAATACGCGAGGGCGCTTCTCGTACAGGCGCACCGAGTATGAAAGTGCCAATCCGATAATTGCCGTAAAAAATGAGCGGCATTGTTAAAGGGTTAGTGATCCATACCAAACCGATCGAAAGGGCTAAGTTGCAGCGCGTTAAGCGAGCACCCAGCGCAGCGACCACCATCTGAAAAGGGATGGGGAGCATGGCGCAAAACACGCCCACGCTAAACGCATTGGCAACGCTTCGGCGAGTGAGGAGCCACAAACCCGGGTCTGCAATCAGCGGTGCCATAAAGCGTAGCGAGCGCTGTTTTCTGATGGTGTCGGGTTTGGGCATGTAGCGCTGCAGGAACCTGCGCGGCATGACGGATACTCTTACCTATCGATGCTGCCCATTATCCATATAGCGTTGCCCTTCGGCTATGCTAGGCCATCAATGAACATTCGCCAGGGAGAGTTCTATGCGGTTAGGGGTCGCCATGCCCGCTGCACTTGCAGCTCTTGCTGGAGGGATTTTGGCATGGTACAGCCATGCCGCAGGGATGACCTCCAATGCGTTCGGCTGGGTGCTGGTCGCCGCGTTGTTGATAGTGGCGTGGCAACCCCGCCGAGGTGTATGGCTACTGATGGGTCTATGGGTATTTGCTGGCGTTCAGCATGAATGGACGAGCCGTTTGCCAGCAGGGCTGAGTGGCGAGGATATAGCCGTTGAAGCCACTGTGCTGAACGCTCAGCCGTCGGGGGACGCAACGCGTCTGATGCTGCGTGTTGATAGCTGCCAAGGCCCGGCACAACGACCACGTTGCGTGGTGATAAACAAGGTGCGGGTAACGGCTTATAGCGATAAAGCGTTTTATCCCGGTGAGCAGTGGCGAATGACGCTCCGTTTGCGGCCTCCCAGTGGTTTTGCCAACCCCGGTACGTTTGATTATGAGCAATGGCTATGGCGTGAGGGAATTCACGCTACTGGGTATCTGCGCCAAGATCCACCGCCCGTTCGGCTAGCTTCCGCCGGGCCATCGCTGCGTCAGTTGGGGGTGGGTTTTTTAGCCCGGCAGGCGCTAGATGAGCGCACTAAACGCTGGTTGGCGGCACTGACATTGGGTGATAGCGAACAGCTTACCCAAGATGACTGGTCGTTGTTGAATGCGACCGGCACCACCCATCTGGTCGTTATTTCAGGCTTACACGTTGGGCTGGTGACGTCATTTGTATTGATGCTTGCCAAGCTCGGTGCGCGCTTAACGACGCCTACCAACTGGCGCATGCGCGCTTGGCCTTGGTGGGTGGCGGCGGTAGCCTGCATCAGTTACGCCACGCTTGCCGGGATGGCACCGCCCGCTATGCGTGCCATGGTGATGACGTTGATTGGCCTGTGGGTGCTTAGTGGTCGACATGCACCAAGCCCATGGCAAGGGTGGTGGCTGGCCATTGCGCTGGTGCTTCTCGTTGATCCGCTGGCTCTGTGGCGGCCCGGTATGTGGCTGTCATTTGTGGCGGTGGCATGGTTAATCGCTATTTGGCAGGGTCGGCGGCGCCCTCAGGGTATTAAAGGCTGGTGTTGGGCACTGGTCAGATCACAGTTGCTGCTTGCTCCGCTAATGGCCGCTGCTGTGCTGGTAGCATTTGGGCGCATAGCGCCCGCCGCCCCATTGATTAACCTAGTGGCCGTGCCGTGGGTGAGTTCCATCATGGTGCCTACGGCGTTATTGGGCTGGTTATTATCACCGGTGCCTTTTCTAGGCCATGCTTTATGGTGGCTGTTTGAGGCCGCACTTAATATTTTCCATTTACTGTTGAGCCTCTCTGTTCAGCACTGGCCGCTATGGGAGCCTGATCGGCCATTGACCTATCCACTGGCCTTTGCGCTGCTGCTGCTATCACTCTGCTGGGGATTGCCTGCGGTGCTACCGGGTATGCGGCTAGCCACTACGGCGTTGGTGGTGGCGCTGCCTTGGTGGTCGCTATTGTCAACGACTCCCCAGCAAGGGCTTCGAGTGAGCGTGCATGATGTGGGGCAAGGGCAGTTGATCGAGTTACGTAGCAAACATTATCGACTGCTTTATGATACCGGGCCGCGCTTTCGTGGCGGTTTTATGCCGCTGGAAACGCTGTGGTCTCCGGGTCAACGTTTTGATCAGGTGATCGTTAGTCACGCCGATAACGACCATGCGGGTGGTGTTAATGCGTTATTAGCCGAGCATCAGGTTAATCAGTGGATAGCGCCCGAGGGTGAGACCCTGTCAGTAGACAGCCGGGCGTGCCAGCGAGGTCAAACCTGGCAGCGCGATGGCGTTAATTATCGCTTTTTATGGCCACCCGCGGGCGCTAATGCTTTGTCACCCAATGATCGATCCTGTGTATTGGAAGTCAGTGTAGGCGAGCACCGGCTGCTCATCACGGGGGATGTGAGTAGCGAGATAGAGCGACGCTTTTTGCTTGAAGTGGATTCGCCTGTCTCTATGCTTGTCGCGGGGCATCACGGCAGTGGAACAAGTTCGGGTATTCAGTTCGTACGTCATACCGCCCCTGAACATGTTGTTTTTAGCGCAGGACGTGATAACCCTTTTCAGCATCCGGGAGATGCCGTCGTGCGCCGTTTTCGTGATCAGGAAAGCTGTTTGTGGAGTACGGCCCAAGACGGCGCACTGCGTTTTTGGCTGGAAGCTGCTCGTCCTTTTGAGGTTAGAACGACGCGACCACGGTCAAGTCGACGCAATCGGTGTTGAACCACGTCGCCATCAGGTAGAATTCACCGCATTGCACACTATTGCCGGGAGCGCGTGTGGCTGATTCAAGCTGGGGTATTTACAAGCGGTTATTGGGCTATGTTAAGCCACATTGGCGCGCGTTTTTGCTGGCGCTGGTGGGGTTTGTGGTATACGCCGCGTCGAGTACCGCACTGGCGGAAATGATGAAGCGGCTGATTGATGGCATTCAAAACCCGGATGCTGCTTTCCGGTTCTTCTTGCCGCTGTTTGTCATTATTATGTTCTCCGCCCGCGGGGTAGGCACTTTTTTAAGTACTTACTTTATGGCTTATGTGGGGCGCTATGTGATTCATACCCTGCGCTGCGATGTATTTGCTCATCTTCTTCACCTGCCTGGCCGGTTTTTTGACCACCACTCCAGCGGTCAACTGGTATCGCGGGTGACCTACCACGTCGAGCAAGTGGCAGGGGCGGCCACCAAGGCGGTGACGATTATTCTACGTGAAGGCCTGTTCGTCGTCGGCCTAGTGCTTTATCTGCTCTGGACCAACTGGATGCTCACGCTACTATTTTTAGGCGTGACGCCGATTATCGCCGTCGTAGTGAGTTACGTCAGTAAGCGGTTTAGGCGTATCTCCAAGCGCATTCAGCACTCTATGGGCGATGTGACCCATATTGCGTCGGAAGCGTTGTCTGGCTATCGCGTAGTGCGCACCCATGGTGCAGAAGATTATGAAAAGCAGCGCTTTGAGCGAGTGAGTGAAGAGAATCGTCGTCAAAGTATGAAAGAGGCCATGACCCGGGCGGTTAGCTCGCCGGTAATTCTGATGCTGGTGGCTATCTCTATGGCGCTGCTGGTATGGCTGGCGATGGCGCCCTCCCTGATGGAGAACATGACCCCCGGTGAGTTTGTCGCCTTTATTACGGCCGCCGCCCTGATGATCAAACCAGTGCGCCAATTGACTGAGATTAACGGTGAGATTCAGAAGGGGTTGGCGGCAGCGTCAGAGCTTTTTGGTCTACTGGATATGACGCCGGAGCAGGATAACGGTAAGCGTATTGCCAGCCGTTTAAGCGGTGAGGTCGTTATCGATAAGGTTAGCTTCCGCTATGCCGACGACCAACCCGAAGTGCTGCATGATATTAATCTACGGCTGGCGCCAGGTGAGCTGGTAGCGATAGTCGGTCGCTCGGGAAGTGGTAAATCTACGCTGGTGAGCCTATTGCCGCGCTTCTACCGGCCTAGCCAAGGCATTATCACCATTGATGGCGTCAATGTTGATGAGTACGCGCTTGGGCCGCTGCGCCAGCAGATTGCCTTGGTCTCCCAGCAGGTGACGCTATTTAATGCCTCAATTGCCGATAACATTGCCTATGGGGTGGCTAATCCTGACCCACAGGCTATTCAAGCGGCGGCTGAAGCGGCCTATGCCCACGAGTTTATCGACAAACTACCCGATGGTTATGCGACCACCGTAGGCGAAAATGGCGTGATGCTCTCGGGTGGGCAACGTCAGCGGCTGGCGATTGCCCGAGCTATCTTCAAGGATGCGCCACTGTTGGTGCTCGATGAGGCCACCTCAGCGTTGGATACGGAATCTGAGCGCTATATTCAGAAAGCGCTGGAGCGCGTTTGTGAGGGGCGCACTACATTGGTGATTGCCCACCGCCTGTCCACCATCGAACGGGCCGACCGGATCGTGGTGATGGATCAGGGGCGTATTATTGAAGAGGGCACCCATCAGGCCTTGTTGGATGCCGATGGCGCTTATGCAGCGCTGCATCAGTTGCAGTTTCAAGAAGCATTATGACCCTGCCTAAAAAAGCGCAAAAGACTCGGACACTGGCAGAGCGTTGGCTGCAAGGTGCCTATCAGGGCAGCCGTTGGCTTTGGCCGCTAAAGCCCTTAGGGGCGCTTTATCAATGGGGAATGGCCCGCCGTGAACAGGCCTACCAGCATGGTAAGAAGGCTATGTGGAAGGCCCCCGTGCCGGTGATTGTGGTCGGCAATATCACCTTAGGGGGAACCGGGAAATCACCGTTAGTGGCGTGGTTGGGCAATTGGCTGGTGGCGCAGGGCTGGTCACCAGGCATTGTTACCCGCGGCTATGGCGGAATATCATCGCACTATCCCTTGCTTGTCACCGCCGCCACTAATGTTGCCGAAAGCGGCGATGAACCCTTGATGCTCGCGCAGCAGACAGGGCTACCGGTAGTGGCAGACCCCAAACGGTCGCGCGGCGTGCAGGCGCTAGTGGCGGCGGGTTGCGATATTATTTTGAGCGACGATGGCTTGCAGCACTTGGCACTGGCGCGGGATATTGAGCTAGTCGTGGTTGATGGTGCCCGCGGTTTAGGTAATGGTCGCTGCTTACCCGCCGGGCCGCTGCGCGAATCGCCCAGCCGCTTGCAGCGCGTTGATGCCGTGATCATCAATGGTGACTCACAGCAGGCGTTGCCGGTCGGCTCTGTGACCACTATGCAGTTAGCACCGCGTTATTGGCGCCGCTTAGATGACGGTGCTCGGTTTTCGCTAGCGCCGCTGCCGTTTACGCTGCCAGTGCACGCAGTAGCGGGGATTGGCAATCCCGGGCGTTTTTTTCGCACGCTTTCCAATTTGGGGGTCAGTGGTGACTGGCACCCGTTGGCCGATCATCAGCATTACAGCGCTGACGCGCTAAAATTTGCAGATATCCGCCCGATTATCATGACAGCCAAAGATGCCGTTAAATGTTATGCCCTGGCGCCGTCGAATAGTTGGGTATTAGATGTGGAAGCCACGCTTCCACCTGAATTTGAATACTGGCTGGCAGCACGGCTGTCGGCACTTTCCTAAAGGAGTCAAGCGCATGGATAAGGAACTGCTGGCAATGCTGGTCTGCCCGTTGTGTAACGGCAAGCTGAAATATGACCGTGAGGCTCAAGAGCTGCGTTGCCACTACGATGGCCTGGCCTATCCCATTCAAGAAGGGATTCCCGTCATGCTGCCGGAAGAAGCCCGTGCCATGGACGCCGATGAGAAGCTGCCTACTTCCCCTGGTCGCGCGTCAGGGAGCGCGTCAGGACGCGCTTCAGGACAATCCGGAGGCGTTTAATGGCTTCTCCTGACGTTGCCGTGCCAGACTTTACGGTTGTCGTACCCGCACGCTATGGCTCCACCCGCTTGCCCGGCAAGCCGCTGTTAGAAATTGCCGGAGAGCCGATGGTCGCCCACGTATGGCGGCGCGCATGCCAAAGCCATGCCTGCCGGGTTGTGGTGGCCACGGACGATAGCCGCATTCGGGATGCCATGCTGCCTTATGGTGCTGAGGTGATCATGACGCGCGACGATCATCCTTCGGGCACTGACCGCTTAGCCGAAGTGGCTGATATTTTAGCGCTAGCGGATGACGCTCTGTTGGTTAATGTGCAGGGCGATGAGCCTTTGATTCCGCCTGCCTTGATTGATCAAGTGGCCCTTCGCTTGGCCGATGACCCCGAGGCATCGATTGCCACGCTGGCGGAGCCTATCAACGATGTCGACACGCTGTTTAATCCCAACGTGGTTAAGGTGGTGCGCACCTTGCAGGGTCGAGCGCTGTATTTCTCACGTGCGCCCATTCCCTGGGATCGGGAGCATTTCAAACAGGCGCCCACGCTACTGGCGACCGACGCTTGGCTGCGCCATATTGGCCTCTATGCATACCGCGCGGGTTTTCTAGCGGCTTACCGTGACTGGCCCGCCTCTAGCCTGGAGCAACTTGAACAGCTTGAGCAACTGCGTGCATTACAAAACGGCCACGCGATACAGGTAGCCTTAGCCTGTGAGGTAAATCCCACGGGTGTTGATACTGTCGAGGATTTAGCCCGTGTGCGTGCGCTGCTTGCCTAGCGCCTAAGGAGAGTTGTTGTGAAAGTGTTATTTGTGTGTCTAGGCAATATTTGCCGTTCGCCCACCGCAGAA
Source organism: Vreelandella glaciei (assembly GCF_013415125.1). GTDB lineage: Bacteria > Pseudomonadota > Gammaproteobacteria > Pseudomonadales > Halomonadaceae > Vreelandella > Vreelandella glaciei. The sequence goes on from NZ_JACCDE010000001.1 coordinate 164,041, forward strand.
GGTGTTTTTCGCCGTGCCCTTGAGCAAGCAGGGCTAGCCGACGAGGTTGAAATAGACTCCTGCGGGGTCGGCAGTTGGCATGTGGGCAAAGCGCCGGACTCACGCGCCCAGCAAGTAGCCTTGTGCCGTGGTATCGATTTAAGTGGTCTGCGTGCCCGCCAGTTAAATGTGCAGGATTTTGCTGAATTTGATTACGTGCTGGGTATGGATCAGGACAATTTGCGCGCCATATGTGACCTGAAGCCCGCCAATAGCCAGGCTCATGTCGGCCTGTTTTTAGATTTTGCCGGTACGCCTGGTGCAGAAGTACCTGATCCTTATTATGGTGGGGATGAGGGCTTTGAAAACGTTTTAAATATGATTGAAGCCGCTTCAAACGGGCTCATTCAACACCTCAAGCGTGAGCACTGAGGTGGCGGCTTTTAATCTGCAGTCCAATATTGATTTAACTCTTGCCAATACGCTGCGGCTACCTTGTCACGCCGAGCACTATGCAGCGCCGGGTACGCTGTCAGCACTGCGCGCTGCACTCGCTTATGCCCACGCTCAGGACTGGCCCGTTACGTTGCTGGGCGGTGGCAGCAATGTACTGTTACCTGAGCAGGTGCCGGGCCTGGTGCTACGCCCAGCCTTAAAGCAATGGTGGCTGAGACAACCAAAAGGCGCTCAACAAGGGGAGGTGTTTACCCAAGTGGGCGCTGGGGTTAATTGGCACGCCTTAGTCATGGCGACTGCCGCACGGGGTTTGTGGGGAATCGAAAACTTGGCGCTAATTCCCGGTAGTTGCGGGGCGGCACCGGTGCAAAATATTGGCGCCTACGGCGTTGAGCTTGCTGACACGCTGCAAGCGGTGCAGGTCATGGAGCTCGCCACTGGACGCTGTTATTGGTTAAGTACTCAAGAGTGCGCGTTTGCTTACCGGGACAGCATCTTTAAAGGCGAGTTAGCCGATAGTGTTGTGATTACCCAGCTAATATTGCGTTTATCACGTATGCCAGCGCCGCAACTGCATTATGGCGATCTTGCCGCGCGGTTATCTGCCACACCCTCGCCGCTTGAGGTTGCTGAAGCCGTTTGTGCTATTCGCCGCGAGAAGCTACCCGACCCTGAGGTGCTTGCCAACGCGGGAAGTTTCTTCAAAAATCCGCTAGTAAGTGATGAGCAGGCAGCGCAGCTGTCGCGTCAGTATCCTGCGATGCCCCATTTTCCCCAGGCGGGAGGGCAAACAAAGTTAGCGGCAGGTTGGTTGATCGACCAGTGCGGTTTAAAAGGGATGCGCGACGGCGCCTTTGGCGTACACCAGCATCAAGCGCTGGTGCTGGTGCATTTTGGTGGCGGTGATCGCCTCGGCTTGATGAAAATCGCCAGCTATATCGCCGCTCAAGTAAAAACACGCTTTGGTGTGCTGTTAGAACCCGAACCACGTTTTATTAATCCTTAACGCCCTTTTCCAGCGAATCCTTCTGCCGTTTTTAAAAGGCGCCTCCTAGACAACAAAATCCCCGCTTAAGCGGGGATTTTGCTGTTGCAACACGCGTCCGATTTTACTCGGAGTGGGTGTCCTGTTGCGCCTGTTTACGCTTTTCACGCGGATCGTTGTGAGCCCGTGTGCGGCGACGTGGTTTAGGCGTTTCTTCAGTTGCTGCATCTTCAGCGGGAGCTTCGCTAGCCACCGGCTGAGCAGGCTGAGGCTCTACTTCAGTCGTTTCTAGTTCGCCGCTATGTTCGACGCTCTTTTCTTCCTCGCCTTGCTTTTGCTCGCTGCTGGATGGCTCTTCAACTGAAGAGGCCGCGTCGTCACGCTCAGAAGCGCTCTCAGAAATGCTTGGTGTTACTGCTTCCTGGCGAATTTCCTGGGCGTTAGTTGACGCTTCAGGCTGGCGCTGTTCGCTGCTTTGATCCGTGTCAGCGCTACTGAGAGGCTCAGCGGCAGCTTCTTCAATAGTGGCCGCCGGATCGACCGCGTTGGCCGCAGGCGGTTCGATAGCTTCAGGTGCTACCGATTCGCTAGCACTTGGCTGGTTATCAGCAGTTTGCTCAGTTTCAGAAGGCTCCGAGTTGGTTTCGATTGCTTCTGAGTTCACCTCAGGTGGCACTGACGTAGTCTTACTCTCTTCAGAATGAGGTTCAGTCGTTTCAGAGGCAGCAGCAGGTGCGGGCTCTTCGCTGGTGACGGGCTTGGCAGCGGCTTCCTGCTCAGCGGTGTCAGAAGCAGGTTGAGTGGCTTCATCGGCAGATGCGGCGACGTCATCATTCTGAGTCTCGGCAGTTGGTGCTTCTGAAGCCGGTCTCTCTGAAGCTGGTGCTTCTACTTCCGGTGCCGAAGTTTTCGCGTCTGACGCTTCGGTTGTTGGCGCGACAGGCGCTTCATCCGCAGGTTCAGCGGTTTCTGGCGCTTCATCTACCACTTCTGCCTGCAGCTTTAACTGCTCGGCTTCTGCCTGTGGGTTGATCGCCTGGGTACGTGTGCGGTTACGCGGGTTGTTACGCGTACGCTTCGGCTTGCCGTCATCCTGCTTGGCTTCTGGCTGTTTGGCAGTTTCATCGGGTTGGCTGTCTTGGCCAGCCTCGCGACGTGGCTCTTTCGGCGCTGCGCTTTTGCCGTTATTGCTCTTTTTAGAGCTGTCTTTGCCAGAGCTATCCGACTGGCTCTCTTTACGAGGCGCTTTGTTGGCCGACTCTTCGGTGGCATCGTCTTGCTGGGGATGACGACGACGATTGCGGGTGCGGCTGGGGCCGCTGCGCTTGTCGCTGTTATCGTCACCGGCAGGACGCGGAGCAGTGGTGCGTTGCTCGCTTTTTTGCTCGGCTTTTTGTTCAGTTTTTGGCTCAGACCGGGCGCTGTTATCGCTGCCGCTGCGCGACTCGCTACGGCTAGTGTTGTCGCCGCGCTCATTGCGTGAGGGCTTCTGCCGCGACTCACTGCTGCGCTGATTGGTTTTACGCTCGCTTGGCTTGCGCGGCGCCGGGGTTTCAGTCTTGGGCTCTGGCGCAGCTTCAGCATTACTTTCGTCGCTGCCTAGCAACTTGGCGAAGCCACGGATAAAGCGGCCAATGACGCTGGGTTGCTCGCTGGTCGCCGGTGCTGCTTTCACCGCCGGGGCAGCAGCAGGCGCTTTCTCTTCGGTTTGCAGCGATGCCGGCGCGGGGGCGTTATGCGTAACGCTTTTTACCGCTGCTTCTGCGCGTTGAGCGGGCGGTACGAAGCTGGGTGTCGGCTCCTTACCTACTTCGGTATCCGTGGAGAGCTCAAAGCTCGAAAGGCTTTGAGTGTCATCCTCGTCTAAATGATCATCGCGCAGGCGCTGTACGTCGTAGTGGGGCGTATCCATGTCAGGGTTAGGCAGCAGCACTACGCGAACATTTTGGCGGGACTCTAAATCGGCCAGCACACTGCGTTTTTCATTGAGCAGATACGTAGCGACGGGTACCGGCAGAATAGCGCGAATCTGCGCGCTGTTCTCTTTCATGGCCTCTTCTTCAATCAGGCGCATGATTGACAGCGACAGCGAACGCACATCGCGAATGGTGCCTTGACCATTACAGCGCGGGCAAACCACGCCGCTGGTTTCACCCAGCGAAGGACGCAGGCGCTGTCGGGACATTTCCATTAGGCCAAAGCGTGAGATGCGACCAATCTGCACCCGCGCGCGGTCTAGCTTAAGCGCATCGCGCATACGGTTTTCAACTTCACGCTGGTTGCGCGCTGGCCCCATGTCGATGAAGTCGATTACCACCAAGCCGCCGATATCGCGCAGGCGTAGCTGGCGGGCGATCTCATCGGCGGCTTCGGAGTTGGTTTGTAGGGCGGTTTCTTCGATATCGCTACCGCGGGTAGCACGCGCGGAGTTGATATCGATAGAAACCAGCGCTTCCGTGTGGTCGATCACGATCGACCCGCCAGATGGGAGTTTTACTTCACGCTGATAGGCCGTTTCGATTTGCGATTCGATCTGAAAGCGCGAGAACAGCGGTACCTCGTCAGCGTAAAGCTTGATCTTCTGCTGATACGAGGGCATTACCTGGCGAATAAAGCCTAGCGCTTCGGCGTGAATCTCGGGGCTGTCGATCAATACTTCGCCGATGTCCTGGCGCAAGTAGTCGCGCATAGCGCGAATGATGACGTTGGATTCACGGTAGATTAGGAATGGGGCAGGGCGCTTGGCGGCTTCAGTGGTGATCGATTCCCACACCTGAACCAGATAGTCCAAATCCCACTGCAGCTCTTCCGGGTTACGGCCAATGCCAGCGGTGCGCACGATCAGGCCCATTTTGTCCGGCACGGTCAATTGACCCATGGCATCTTTGAGCTGACTACGCTCATCGCCTTCGATACGGCGAGAAATGCCACCCGCACGCGGGTTGTTGGGCATCAATACCAAAAAGCGGCCCGCCAGGCTGACAAAGGTGGTAAGCGCGGCGCCTTTATTGCCACGCTCTTCCTTGTCGACCTGAACGATGACCTCTTGGCCCTCTTTAAGCACTTCTTTAATGCTGGGACGGCCGGAAACGTCTTTTACAAAGTACTCTTTAGAGATCTCTTTGAGCGGCAAAAAGCCGTGGCGGTCAGCGCCATAATCGACAAAGGCAGCTTCAAGTGAGGGCTCTACGCGGGTGATTTTACCGCGATAGATATTGGCTTTTTTCTGTTCTCGAGCGCCGGATTCGATGTCTAAATCGTACAGGCGTTGTCCATCGACTAAGGCGACGCGCAGCTCTTCAGGCTGTGTCGCATTAATAAGCATCCGTTTCATGTTGTCTCGCATAGCGTTGCGTGCCGGCGAACTGCCTATGGGGTGACGTAGGCGAACCGCTGGGTGCTGCGTGCTTGTGCTCGGCGCATTGCAATGCTGACGCGTCAAGCCGGGAAGGCATCATTGCCAACCCGGCCAGTAGGGCGTTGAGTACGTGGCGGAGGCAGGACATATTCCGGTGGTTGTCACATCCATCCGGCCCTGCTGACACCGCCAACACCTGGCATTCATCGATTCACCAACGCCGGCCACCGGCACAGCGTTGAACTTGTCGCCCGGAGCCAGCCAGCGCCTTGTGACGAGAAAGGAGGGGCTGCTCGGGGCGTGGCGTTGTTTCGTTGCTGCCTGCCGTTGAGGGCGAGGCTTACTTTTCTCTGCCAGCATAAAAACGGGCGGCAGAGTTACTGCATTTTTTTAGATCAGATATTGGTACTGAAAAACGGGCAATGCGTACACTGGTGCCGTTTTTGTGTTCAGGCCTGCGTGTTAGTCGGGCAGGCGCATTAACCGAGCTCAGCGTAGACGTCTTCTGCTAACAAATTTAACCAATTAGCTATTTAGCTGCTAGCCGCGAGCGTTAGACAAGAAAGCTTTATGCGCTTGGCTGGTGAACGTTTTGGAATATAACAGTAAAGACAACGACCAGCAATTGACGCAATGCCCTTGGGTCTACGCTAGAATGCCGTTTTTTAGCTGATGTTAGCGAACTACAGCAGGAGCAAGCGGCAATGTCCGAAGGGCGCGAAGTACAGTGGGTGGATATTGCCCCAGAGCAAGCTGGGCAGCGAATTGATAATTTCCTCATGACGCGGCTCAAAGGAGCGCCCAGGGCGCTGATTTATCGCATCGTACGTAAAGGCGAAGTGCGCGTTAATAAAAAGCGCGTCAAAGTGGATTACCGTTTGCAGGCGGGCGATTTAGTGCGCGTGCCACCGTTGCGCTTGGCGCCCCGTGAGGCGGTCAAGGAAGTGAGCGATAATTTACGCGACCTGTTGGTGGGCAGCGTTATTATGGAAGGCCCTGATTGGATGGTGCTGAACAAGCCTTCGGGCTTGGCGGTGCACGGTGGTAGCGGGGTTAAAATAGGCTTGATTGAAGCGCTGCGCCAGGTGCGCGATGATTTGAGTTTTTTGGAATTAGTACACCGTCTGGATCGTGATACTTCGGGCTGTTTGTTACTAGCCAAGTCCCGGGATGCGTTGGTAACCCTCAATGAGTCACTGAAAAAGCACGGTATGGATAAGCGCTATCTAGCCTTGGTTAGCGGGCGCTGGCCGGCGCGTAAAACGTATGAGAGTGCCCGCCTGGATCGTTTTGATGCGGGCAATGGCGAGCGCCGGGTGAGAGTCGACCCCAATGGCAAAGTGTCGCGCACTCATTTTTCAGTGGTCGAGACGTTTGAAAAAGTCACGCTGATCGAAGCCGAACCGGTGACGGGGCGTACGCATCAAATTCGCGTGCATGCAGCTCATGCAGGCCATGCGTTGTTGGGCGATGATAAATACGCCACCCGGGAGAGCGGTCTGCTCACTAAGCAGTTGGGACTGGGGCGGCTGTTTCTGCATGCGCGTGCATTAACATTTCCAGAGCCCGGCAATGGACGCCCGGTGACCGTTAAAGCACCGCTGCCAGAGGCGCTGGAAGCGACCCTCACGCGTGCTCGTCAATAACCCGCCCCCTCAATACGGAGCTGTCATGCAGTATGAGCTAATTATATTTGATTGGGACGGTACCTTGATGGATTCGGTGCCGCGTATTGTCTCCTGCATGCAGGCCGCTGCCCTGGAAGCTGAGTGGGGCGAGCTTTCGACCGCTGAAGTGGAAGATATTATTGGTTTGGGATTACCCGAAGCCATTGCCCAGCTATGCCCGGGTATTTTGCCTGAGCAGGCCGAGCGCCTTCGTGAGCGTTACTCGCACCATTTTGTCACCGCGGATGCGACGCCGATGCTGTTTTTTGCCGGGGTTGAGGCACAAATTGCCCGCTTGCGTGGCCGTGAGCAGCAGCGGTTGGCGGTAGCGACCGGTAAAAGTCGCCGCGGCCTTGACCGCATTTTTGCTGAGACCAACAGCGGCGGCTGGTTTCACGCCAGCCGCACCGCCGATGAAACTCGCTCGAAACCCCATCCGCAAATGCTTTCGGAACTATTGGCCGAGTTAGAGGTGCCCGTCGAGCGAGCCGTGATGGTTGGCGATACGGCTTACGACCTTGAAATGGCCCGGGCCATTGGCATGGATCGCGTCGGCGTCACCTACGGCGTACATACGCCAGAGCGTTTGGCGCTCAGCCAGCCCAAGTGGATTGCCCATAGCATTAATGAGCTTTTTGATCGGCTGTAAGGTGAATAGCCAGCATTTACATAAGGACATTTTATGAGCGATGACCCAAACCGCCCCAGTGGCACAAACGACGGACGTGACGGCCCGACCAATGATGATCGCAATGAGGTGGGGGAGGATCGTTGGACACAGGGATCAGAGGTGCCACCTAGTAAGGGCGCTAAGCCTATGTCGGGTGCGCCAGACGATGATGCCGAAACCCTGCGCGAACGCCAGCGGCTGGCGCAGCTGGAAATGATGGATCACTGGATAGGCGGCGTGTTAACGGAACAGCGACGCACTCGCCGCTGGAAGCTGTTTTTCCGCCTGATGATGCTTACTATTGTGTTGGTGGCGCTATTTACCACCCTTTATAGTCTGTTTTGGGATTCGTCTAGTGCTACCGCGCCCACACAGCGACACTTAGGGATTGTGGAGGTCAGTGGGGTAATTGCCAGCGATTCGCCTGCCAATGCCGAGCGTATCATTGAGGGGCTGAATAACGCCTGGGAGGCGGAAGGCGCTGCTGCTGTGGTGCTGCACATTAATAGCCCGGGTGGTAGCCCGGTGCAGTCTCAGCGTATCTATGCAGAAATTATGCGTCTACGCGAGCAGGGCGATAAGCCGATTATCGCAGTGATCGAAGATGTCGGTGCCAGCGGCGCTTATTATATTGCGGCGGCGGCGAATGAGATCATTGCGTCGCCGGTGAGCCTGGTGGGTTCTATTGGCGTTATTTACGCGGGCTTTGGTTTTGAAGAGGCAATAGCGCGCATTGGTGTGGAGCGCCGCGTACTGACGGCTGGTGAAAATAAAGCCTTTCTTGACCCGTTTCAGCCACTGGATGAAGAAGCGGAGCAGTTTTGGCAGGAAGTGCTCAGCCAAACTCACCGTCAGTTTATTGATGATGTGCGTGCGGGAAGAGGTGGAAGGCTTAGCGACAGCCCCGATATATTTTCAGGCCTGGTCTGGAGTGGTGAGCAGAGCCTTGATCTAGGCTTGGTTGACCAGTTAGGCAGCCTTGAGCAAGTGGCGCGTGACCGAGTGGGTGACACCAATTGGGTCGATTATACGCCGAGTCTTGATCCATTTGAGCGCCTGACGCGCCGCTTTACCCAGGTCGTCGCCGAGGTGTTGGGCGTCAGTGCGCCCGCTACCCCGCTGCGCTTCTAAGCGCTTAGTTGTCAGGCCCTTGGTTGTCGGCTCTACTGATGATCAGGAGGCGCCAAGCGGGTCTAAACCCGCTTGGCGCAGCATGTCACAAAGCGCAATCAGTGGTAACCCAATCAATGCGTTGGGGTCGCGGCCTTCAAGCTTCTCAAACAGCGCTATACCTAAGCCTTCCATGCGAAAGCTGCCAGCGCTGTCGAGTGGCTGTTCTTTGGCGACATAGTTTTCAATTTCCTGGGTGCTCAAGTGGCGGAAAACCACCTCGAATGGCTCGACGTGCACCTGATGACGCTGGTGGCGTGTATCCAACAGCGCTAAACCGGTCAAAAAAGTGACACGCTGGCCGGAAAAGCGGCTCAGGTTGGCGCGTGCCTTGGCTTCCGTATGCGGTTTGCCAAGAATGTCGCCTTCAAATACTGCTACTTGGTCAGAGCCGATAATGCAGTGGTGGGGGAAATGGTGCGCAACGGCGTTAGCTTTGCTGAGCGCTAGTCGATGGACCAGAGCGTGGGGTGTTTCGCCACTATGGGGCATTTCATCAATATTCGGCGAATAGCATTGGTAGGGGAGCTGCAGTCGATCCAGCAGCTCGCGCCGCCAACGCGAGCTGGAGGCCAGTACCAGCTCGGTCGTTGATGCCTGACTGCTTGATGGCTCGGTCATTGCGGATGAAGTCACAAATAGCTCCTGGCTGGGTAGTGGCGCAACGTGGCGCAAATGCAATTTCAAAGCAGTAGAGTGTAGCGAAAGCAGCTAAACCTGCCTATGTTGGCTGTTTATTGAGGCCACGGTTGGTTATTTATTGAGGAAGGCATGAAGAAATATACCGACAGCTTTGACACCAGCAGGGGGAGTGCCTATCATTGCGCGCCTATGTTGACCTCACAACTCCCCAGTCGGGTGGAGCCTTATAAGCTCGCAGCCCGCCACGAACGAATCGAAGGCTTGGTAGCGCTGGATAAACTGCCACGTCTTGCCGAAGAAGCGGGTGTCCAAACCGGCGACTGTCATGTCGTGCTTGAGTTTGGCGTCGATGCTCAAGGTCGTCGTGAAATTCGTGGCCACTTGCAAGCGACGTTGGCGCTTGCCTGCCGACGCTGCCTGGTGCCGCTGCCTCAAGAGGTGAACAGTGACTTTCTGCTTGGAATGGTCACTGACGAAGCCTTAGCGGCCGAGTTGCCTGCTAGTCATGAACCGGTGCTGGTGGAAAAGGAACAGCTGGATCTTCTGACGGTGGTTGAGGATGAGTTAATTCTCAGCCTGCCCCAGGTGGTCTATCACGATGAAGCCGAATGTCATGTCTCGGCGGAGCAGCTGGTCAGCAAAACAGAAGGCGCGGCGGCAGAAACAACGCCAGCGACGAATCCATTTGCGGTGCTCAATGTCTTAAAAGGCAAAAAATAAGCACCCTTTAACTTAAATACCTTGGAGTAAACACCCATGGCAGTTCAGCAGAACCGTAAAACTCGTTCCAAGCGCGGCATGCGTCGTAGCCACGATGCACTGACCGCTCCGACGCTGTCTCAAGACAAAGAAACGGGTACGACTCACCTGCGTCACCACATTTCTCCAGACGGTTTCTACCGTGGTCGTAAAGTGATTGAAGTATAAACCTCAATTGCGTTATTAAGCGGCTAAACGGACTCAGTGCGGTATGCGCCTAGCGATTGATGTGATGGGGGGTGACCAAGGCCCTCATGCGATTATCACAGGTGCTGCAAAGGCAGTGGTGGAACACCCAGACCTTGAGCTGATTCTGTTTGGCCCGCGTCAGCAGATTCTTGCTGAGCTTTCACGCTTGCCGCAGCCTCTGGTTGCGGCAGCGTCACGTTTGGTGGCGCGTGAAGCACCTGACTGCATTATGCCATCGACAACCGCTGCCTGGGCGCTGCGCAAGGGGCAGGCGACCAGTATGATGCACATGCTGCGAAGTGTCGCTCAGGGCGAGGCGGTTGCCGGTGTAAGTGCGGGTAATACGGCAGCACTTGTGGCATTAGCAAGGCGCGAGCTGGGGATGGTCGAGGGTATTTCTCGGCCAGCGATCAGTACCGCGATTCCAGCGCGCCAAGGGCGTCGCTGTTATTTGCTGGACTTAGGCGCCAATGTGGACTCTCCCGCTCATCGGCTGGTGGATTTTGCGCTAATGGGCGCGGCGATGGCGCAGTGCGTTGATGGCACGGCTGTGCCACGTGTCGCGCTGCTCAATGTTGGTGCTGAGGCCACTAAAGGATGTGCCAGCGTTCGCGAAGCTGATCGTTTGCTGCGCGAGCATGCCAATAGAGGTGCTTTTGACTATCAAGGTTATGCCGAGGGTGGTGACCTGTTTAAAGGCCAGCTTGACGTAGTGGTATGCGATGGCTTTGTGGGTAACGCTGTGCTCAAGGCAAGCGAAGGTTTGACAAGTATGTTGGTTGAACGCGTGCAGATGGCGTTTGAATCGCGCTTAAGTGGTCGTTTAGCAAGCCTACTGGCCAAACCTGTGTTGAGGCGTTTAAAGCAGGAGTTAGATCCTGTGCGCTATAACGGGGCCAGTTTATTGGGGTTGCGCGGTATCGTGGTGAAAAGTCACGGCAGTACCCATGCAGATGGTTTCTACTACGCTATTCAGCGTGCTCTTCAGGAAGTAGAACATAATTTGCCTGCGCGGATCGCAGGCCGTTGGCAGGCGCCATTACGTGAAGCAGTGGCACCTGCGAGCCATGATTAGATAATAAATAATTTATTTTTTGCGAGCTTATAGGTGGCATCAGGATGTGCCAATAATCTCGCCTATCGCTCATATGAGCAAATGCCTACAAGTGCAAAGGTGAACGACATGTCTCAACCCCTTGCCCTCATTTTCCCCGGGCAAGGCTCTCAGCAGCTTGGAATGCTGCGAGAGCTGGCCGAGCGCTATAGTGTGGTGGGAACGACATTTGAGGAAGCGTCGGATGCTTTGGGCTACGACTTATGGAAAGTCGTCCAAGAGGGTCCTGAAGCATCGCTTAATGCAACCGCGTGCACCCAGCCCGCATTACTCTCTGCCAGCGTCGCTATTTGGCGCGTTTGGCAGGAGCTAGAAGGGCCTCGGCCTACTGTAATGGCGGGCCATAGCTTGGGCGAATACAGCGCGATGGTGTGCGCTGGCGTCATGAGCTTTGCCGAGGGCGTTAACTTAGTGCGTCTGCGCGGTGAGGCCATGCAGGAGGCCGTTCCCGCGGGTGAAGGTGGTATGGCGGCCATCCTTGGCTTGGCAGACGACGCGGTTGAAGCCGCCTGTGAAAAAGCCGCCCAGGGCGACGTGGTGTCTGCTGTCAACTACAACTCCCCTGGGCAGGTCGTAGTGGCAGGCTCCAAAGCAGCCGTTGAGCGGGCTATCGTTGCCTGCCAAGAAGCGGGGGCCAAGCGCGCTATGTCATTACCCGTTTCCGTTCCTTCGCATTGTGCGTTAATGCGCCCGGCCGCCGAGCGCCTAGCGGAGGCTATGCAGGCAATTGAATTGCGAACGCCACGCTATACCGTGATTCAAAATGTCGACGCCAAGGCGCATGCTGATACCGCGACACTTCGCACACGTCTCATCGAACAGCTTTATCAGCCAGTGCGCTGGAGCGCCTGCGTTGAGGCAATGGCTAGTCAAGATGTTGAAGTATTTATTGAGTGCGGGCCTGGAAAGGTGTTGACCGGCCTCAATAAGCGTATCGTGAAGGGTAGCAAGGGGTTGGCAGTGAATGACCCTGACAGCCTGAATGCTGCGCTTGAGCTGGCGCGTGAAACGTTGGCTGATAAAGCGTGACCAAGGGTTGTGTTATTCCGCTATCCTTGCTTGATTACACGGTTAGAGGCAGAACGTTATGACCCAAGAAAGTAGAGTTGCCCTGGTAACAGGGGCCAGTCGCGGTATTGGCCAGGCCATTGCTCGTGAGTTAGGTCGTCAAGGCCGTATCGTCATTGGCACAGCGACTAGCGAGTCCGGTGCTGAAAAAATTGATGCTGATTTAAAAGAGAATGGCATTGAAGGCGCAGGTCTGTGTCTTAACGTGACGAACCAGGCCAGCATTGACAGCGTATTGAAAACCATCACTGAGCGCTTTGGTGCGCCGACCATTTTGGTTAACAATGCCGGTATCACGCGAGACAATTTGCTGATGCGTATGAAGGAGGATGAGTGGGACTCCGTGATGGATACCAACTTAAAATCTGTCTATCGTGTTAGTAAGGCGTGTTTGCGGGGTATGACCAAGGCGCGTTTTGGGCGTATTGTGTCGATCAGCTCTGTAGTGGCAACCATGGGCAACCTGGGCCAAACTAACTATGCTGCAGCCAAAGCGGGTATGGAAGGTTTTAGTCGTGCTTTAGCGCGTGAGGTGTCTTCTCGCGCCATTACGGTTAACGCGGTAGCGCCGGGCTTTATTGCCACCGATATGACCGAGGCGTTGCCCGAAGCCCAGCATGAAATGTTACTTAAGCAAATTCCGTTGGCTCGCTTAGGGGCACCGGAAGAGATCGCCGCAGCGGTTGGCTTTCTGACCAGTGATGCAGCCGGTTACATCACCGGTGAGACGCTTCACGTGAATGGCGGCATGAATATGCGTTGATGGCCTTGGGGATGGCGGTTGCGTCGACCCGAGGGCGTCTATAAACTACCCCGCAGCTTTTGGCTTGCGGTTTCCAAATAGCTGGTTATCAAAAACGGCTAATGTGAACGACTGGAGTACGTTAATGAGTACTATTGAAGAGCGCGTTAAGAAAGTGGTAGCAGAGCGCCTGAACGTTAAAGAAGAAGACATCCAAAACAGCTCTTCTTTTACAGAAGACTTGGGTGCTGATTCGCTCGACACCGTTGAGCTGGTCATGGCTTTGGAAGAGGAATTCGATACTGAAATTCCTGATGAAGAAGCTGAGAAAATCACCACGGTTCAAGAAGCCATCGATTACGTGAACGCCCACCAGTAAGGGCTGCGTCGATGCATCGAACCAGGGTGGGGTGCTAGTCACCCGCCTTAAGAGCCGTCCTTTCGCAGGGCGGCTTTTTTGCTTTGCTGCCACAATGCTTATAACGTTCAATCTCCGTTATACTGTTGACCAAATTTAAGCAGCGAATGACCCAAGTGGGTCGCGTCACCATGGATGCCTGGAGGAAAGCTGATGGCACGGAAAAGGGTAGTGGTAACTGGGTTAGGCCTGGTGACCCCAGTGGGTAATAACGTTGATGAGTCGTGGGCCAACATTGTGGCCGGTAAAAGCGGTATTACGCCTATTGAGCATTTTGACACCAGTGGCTTTAACACGCGTTTTAGTGGGTCGATCAAGAACTTTGATATTAGTCCGTACCTGAATCCTAAAGATGCTCGCAAGATGGATCTCTTCATTCAGTACGGTATGGCGGCGGGCGCCCAAGCGGTTGAAGATTCCGGTATCGAGTGCACGGAAGAGAATGCGGATCGTATCGGTGTGGCTATCGGTTCAGGCATTGGTGGCCTACCAATGATTGAACATAACCACAACGCGCTCAACAAGGGTGGGGCCCGGAAGGTGTCGCCGTTCTTTGTGCCGGGCTCCATCATTAATATGATTTCGGGCAATATGGCGATTCAGCACGGCTTTAGAGGGCCGAATATCGCGATTACCACTGCCTGTACCACCGGTACCCATAATATTGGTTACAGCGCGCGCACGATCGCCTATGGCGATGCGGATGTCATGGTCTGTGGTGGTGCCGAGATGGCGACGACCCCGCTAGGTCTTGGCGGCTTTTCAGCGGCTCGCGCGCTTTCAACGCGTAATGATGACCCTCAGGCGGCCAGCCGCCCGTGGGATACTGATCGCGATGGCTTTGTCTTATCCGACGGTGCGGGTGTGTTGGTGCTTGAAGAGTATGAGCATGCCAAAACGCGAGGAGCTCACATCTATGCCGAGCTGGTCGGCTTTGGCATGAGCGATGATGCTTACCACATGACATCGCCACCGGAAGATGGTCGCGGCGCGGCGCTCTCTATGCGCAATGCCATCAAAGATGCCCAGGTTGACGTTTCTGAAGTGCACTATATCAATGCCCATGGCACTTCAACCGCGGCAGGTGACCTAGCAGAAAGTCGAGCCATTGAGAACGTACTGGGTGATGCAGCCAATAATGTGGCCGTGAGCTCTACCAAGTCGATGATCGGCCACCTGTTGGGTGCCGCTGGTGCGGTAGAGGCAGTGTTCAGCATTCTGGCTATTCGTGACCAGATCGCACCGCCGACCATCAACCTGGATAACCCACAGCCGGGTTGCAATCTGGATTATGTACCGCATACCGCACGGAACATGCGGATTGATATGGCGCTTTCCAACTCCTTTGGCTTTGGTGGTACTAACGGTTCGCTGTTATTCAAGAAGGTGTAATTGACGATGTTGCCGCCCGCGTTATCTGACGAACAAACTGTGCCGTTTGATGATCGCGGGCTTGCGTATGGTGATGGCCTCTTTGAAACGGTGCTGTTGCGGGCGGGAAAACCGGTGCTATGGCGTTATCACACAGACCGCCTAGCGAAAGGATGCCAGTGCCTAAATATACCGTTACCTTTTCAAGCAACACTGGATGCCACGTGGCAGGGTGACTGCACCGCTGAGCTGGAAGTACTCAAGCTTATCTTGACGCGTGGCAGTGGTGGGCGGGGTTATGCGCAGCCGGATGAAGTAACACCGCGTTTACTTAGTCGCCGTACGCCATTTCAACCCTCAATTCAGCGCTGGCAGCAGGGTGTCACAGTCAGGCTTTGTAATTTGCGTCTTAGCCGCCAGCCACGGTTGGCCGGTATTAAGCACCTTAATCGTCTGGAGAACGTACTGGCCCGCCAGGAATGGAGCGATACCGCGATCGCCGAAGGTCTGCTCGCTGATAGCGAAGGCCGGGTCATAGAAGCCACCAGTATGAATATTTTTTGGCTGCAGGCAGGGCAAGTGTTCACGCCTTTTGTTGACCAATGCGGAGTAGCAGGCACGTTGCGCGCTGGATTAATTGATCAAGGTGTCGTTGCTCTGGGGGCGCTGTCGCTGGATTGCCTTGCAGAGGTCGAGCGGCTATGGGTAGCAAACTCTGTTCAGGGAGTGTGGCCTGTGACGACACTGCTAGCAGCGGATGGTTCGTTGCTGCAGCGCTGGGCTGTGAGTGAGTCTGATCCCTTTCAGCGCTTGGCCCATCAGTTGTTAGGCTTTGTCTAAACGTCAGCCTTCTTATCAATATCGCCCTGCAATTATTTTGAGGTGTCATGGTGAAACGGTTATTAACCGCTTTGTTAGTCGTAGTCATAATCGGGGCTGCCGGTGCAGCAGGCGGTTATTTTTATTGGCAGAGCCGCTTAGAGGCACCGCTAGCGCTTGATGAGCCAACGCTTTACCAAGTGCCTTCTGGTGCGGGGTTTAATCAGGTGGTGGCGGAGTTGGAATCCCAGGGCATACTGGAAGATGCTTGGGCGTTTCGCTTATTAGCGCGGGTGGAGCCGGAGCGCGTGCCGCGGCTGCGTACTGGCGAATATCAGCTTTTGCCGGATATGAGCGGGCTGGAAATGATGGCGCTGCTAGGCAGTAATAACGTTGTCACCTATCCGCTGACGATTCCTGAGGGGTGGACCTTTCGTCAAATGCGCGACTTGCTCAATGCCGCACCAAAACTTGACCATCGCACGGCTGATTTGAGCGACGAAGAGGTGATGACGCTACTTGATCGTGAAGGCACCTTTCCTGAGGGATGGTTCTTTCCCGATACCTATCGTTACCACCTGGGGATGAGCGACGTCGATCTACTACAGCAGTCGCTTGAGCGTATGGAGCGAATTCTGGACAGTGTCTGGGAAGAGCGTGCCGACGACCTGACCATTGAGTCGCCCTACGAGGCGCTTATTATGGCCTCTTTGATTGAGCGCGAAACGGGGGCGCCGGAGGAGCGGCGCGAGATTGCCGGGGTGTTTAAGCGCCGCATGGAGCAGGGTATGCGCTTACAAACCGACCCGACGATTATTTATGGCATGGGCGAGCGCTATGAAGGACGCATCACCCGCGCTGATCTGCGTGAAGCGACGCCCTATAACACTTATGTGATTGATGGCATGCCGCCCACGCCGATCGCTTTGCCGGGGCGTGCGTCATTGGAAGCGGCGGTAAACCCGCTACCCGGCGAAACGCTCTATTTTGTTTCCCGGGGCGATGGCACACATCACTTCTCGCGTACATTGCGGGAGCATAATAATGCCGTTAATCGCTATATTCGCAATCGGTAATAGCTATGACCTATCATCAAAGTCATCATCACATTGATCACCACAGTAAGGGAGCATGATGAGCAAGCGGGGACGCTTCATTACGCTGGAAGGCGGCGAAGGCGTGGGAAAGTCTACCAATGTGGGCTTTGTCGCCGAGTGGCTGGAAGCCCAGGGGCTGGAAGTGGTGTGCACACGTGAGCCGGGGGGAACTGAGCGAGGCGAAGCTATTCGAGCACTGCTGCTGGACCCGGCCCCCCAAGAGCCGCTGCATGTGGACGCAGAACTGCTGCTTATGTTTGCCGCTAGGGCGCAGCATTTAGCGGAGAAAATTCTGCCTGCCCTGGCAAGAGGCGCATGGGTAGTGTGTGATCGCTTTACTGACGCTACCTTTGCCTATCAGGGCGGCGGCCGAGGTATTGCCAAGGAGCGTATCGCCGTGCTGGAAAATTTTGTTCAGCAGGGGCTCTCGCCCGATTTAACGCTTTTGCTCGATATGCCTAAAGAGGCGGCAAAGCAGCGTTTAGAAGTACGCCTGCGCGATCGTCACGAGCAGCTTGACCGTTTTGAGCAAGAGCAGGCCGATTTTTTCCAAGCTGTACGCGACGCCTATTTGGCACGAGCAGAAGAAGCCCCCGAACGTTTTGCAGTGATTGAAGCTCAACACTCCCTAGAAGAAGTACAGACGCAGCTTCGTAAGACCCTTTCGGCGCGAGTAACAGCATGGCGTTAACCGGTGTTATGCCGTGGCACCTTGCCACCTGGCATCAGTTAACCCGTCTGGCCGATGGAGGGCGGATGCCCCATGCGCTGCTCATTCATGGCGCCCATGGGGTAGGTAAGCAACAGTTGGCGGAGGCGTTAATCGCCCGGACACTTTGCGCCACTCCTGCCGACCAGGCCTGTGGTCATTGCCATAGCTGCGCTATGTTGGCATCGGGATATCATCCTGATTTGCTGCGGGTCTCGCCGGAAGAGGGCAAACGCCAGATTCGTATTGACCCTATTCGCGAGGTTAACCGCTTTGTTTCTCAAACGGCTCAGCAGGGGGGATACCGGGTCATCGTCATTTCACCGGCTGAGGCAATGAACGTTGCCGCTGCTAATGCGCTGCTTAAAAGCCTGGAAGAGCCCGGCAATAAGACGCTGTTTATCCTGCTCTCTGACGTGCCTTCACGGATGCTGCCAACGATCCGCTCGCGCTGTCAGCAGTGGTCCCTGCCCAGTGTTGCCTTTGAAGCGTGTCGTGGTTGGCTGATCGAGAAACTCAACAGTGCCGACGAAGCCTACTTCTGGTGGCAGGTAGCGGGAGGCCTGCCGCTACTGGCGGTGGAGTTGGCCGCGCCCGAAGAGCGCGCTTTGCGCCACCAAATTCACGACAGTTTTGAGCAGTTGGTGCGCGGCGCAGAGCCAGTATCAGAGGCCGCACGGCTGGATCGCCAGGCGATTGATGCCATTTTGTGGTACGGTATTGCCTGGCTGGAAGACCTGATTCGTCTCGGTTTATCCGGTGAAGCAGCCGTGCTGCACAATCCCGATCTTGAGCCGCTTTATCGTCAGGCGGTCAAAAATGGCCGGGTGCAGGATTGGTTTCGCCTGCTGGATTATGCCCGTGAACATCGGCGGCTGTTGGCGGTGGGGGCTAACCCAAATCCCCAGTTGGTGCTTGAGGCGTGGTTGGTTCGCTGGGCGGCTCTGCTACGCTCCTAGCGGAGAGTGTTCTCCCTATTTCACAGCAATCTAGCGAGGTTGTTATGGCAGCCCAAAAAGCGCTCTCTCTTAACATTCCTGATGTGCCGACACTGCTCTCCGCTTATATGCCATTTCTGGATCGAGGGGGGATTTTTGTGCCCACTCAGACTCCCTATGCACTGGGTCAGCAGGTGTTTTTACTGCTGACGCTGCCGGGTGAAAGCGAACGTCTTTCAATCACCGGCCACGTGGTATGGGTCTCGCCCGAGGGTGTCAGCGGCCGGCGCATTCCTGGTATTGGTCTACATTTCAGCCAGCAAGATTACCCTGTGCGTGATCGCATTGAGACGCTGCTTGCCGGACAGTTGGATAAGGCAGCCCCGTCGTTCACGCTCTGATTAAATCGCCGTTGATACCTTGAAAGTAAGCACCATGGTGTTAACGCCCTATCCGTTGTCGAGACCTGCATGTTTGTTGATTCGCACTGTCACCTAGATCGTTTATCTGACCAGACGCACGGGGGCGACCTCGCTGCCACACTGGCAACTGCGCGCGCGGCCCACGTTAGCCAATTTCTTGCGGTCGCCGTTACCTTGGAGGAGTTGCCGCAACTTGCAGCCATTGCTCGTGAGCATCACGATGTGGCGATCTCTGCTGGCTTGCATCCTTTGCATCACAGTGAGAACGAGCCCAACGTTGAGGATATAAAAGAAGCTGCCGAGCAGTATGGCGCGGTAGCCATCGGCGAAACCGGGCTGGATTATCACTACCGCGACAGCGTGCCGCTAGATGTGCAACACGAGCGGTTCAAGCGTCATTTGATTGCCGCGCGTGAGTTAGAACTGCCAGTGATTGTGCATACCCGTGAAGCCAAAGAAGAAACGTTGGCTCTGCTGCGTGAATATAGCGACCCTCGCGTGGGCGGTGTATTACACTGTTTTACTGAAGACTTAGCGATGGCCCGTGAAGCTGTAAGGTTGGGCTTTTACATTTCGTTATCAGGGATTATCACCTTTCGTAACGCTGCACTGCTGCGAGAGCTAGCCCGCCAGCTGCCGCTGGATCGCCTGCTAATCGAAACCGATAGCCCCTATCTTGCCCCTGTTCCTTATCGCGGCAAGCCCAACGAGCCGGCCTGGGTAGTGGAAGTGGCGGAGTGTATCGCTAGTGAGCGGGGGGTCAGTGTTGACGAGGTCGCCATGCAGACCACAGCCAACTTTTATCAGCTCTTTCGTGCCGCTGCGCCTGATGCTCCGCACCATGTCAAAGAGGCGTTAGAACAGTCTGGGCTTCTATAGCCCTGTGTGTTGAATGCGCTTAAGCAAGGAGGGCGAGATGAATATCGATAGATTGCTGCTGCAGCGTGACGAAGTGGGAGGCACTATTCCTCCCCTTGACCACTGGCAGCCTCCGCTCTCTGGAGACATGAACCTGCGTATTCACGCCGATGGCAGCTGGTGGCACGAAGGACAGACCTTTGCCCGTCCCAAGGTGGCGCGTTTATTGGCCACGCTGCTACGTCTTGACGAAGATGGTTACTGCTTAGTCACGCCGGTAGAGCGTTGGCGGATAGAGGTAGAAGACCTACCGCTGGTCGCGGTAGAGGCCGACTTTCACGACGATGCTTGGTGGTTCACCACCCAGTTTGACGATGTCGTTCGCTTGGATGCCGAGCACCCGCTTTCCGTCACTTTAACGCCTCAAGGCGAGGCAGTCCCGCAACTGCCGGTACGTTTTGGGCTGGCCGCCAGGCTGCACCGTAATGTGTATTACCAGCTTGTTGACGCAACAGAAGCCCGTGAAAACGACGATGGCACTACTGAGATTGGGTTAATGAGTGCCGGTCAGTGGTTTGCGCTCGGTCAGCTTGACGATGAACCATCAGGCGAGGCGCCGTGAAGTTAACCGCTGAACAGCAGGCCGTTGTGAATCATACCGCCGGTCATGCGCGGGTGGCGGCCGTCGCAGGCGCAGGTAAAACCACTACCATGGCCGCTCGGGTGCTACACCTGTTGGCCCGTGGTGTGCCGCAAAAGCGCATTCTGGTGTTGATGTTTAACCGTTCCGCCAAGGATGATTTTCAGCGCCGTTTAGCGTCAATGGCGCCTGCCGGGCAGGCGCTGCCGGATGTGCGCACGTTTCACTCACTAGGCCACCGCCTAACCCAAAGCCTATGTCGCTGGGGCGCGCTTGCGCCTCGTCAGCTATTATCCGCCGATTGGCAATTAGAGAGGCTGCTTCGTCAAGCGAGCCTTAATGTGCTGCGCGACGCAGTTGAGCGCCGTGATGCTGCGCTAGAAGGAGATCGGCTTGAAACCTTGGCCCACTTCTGCGGCTTGGTTAAAGCAGAGATGATTACCCCTGAATCGCTCTATGAACGACTCAATGTTGACCCGGATACCGACTATTTTCCGGCTGCTTTTACCGAGGCGGAGCGGCTACTAGCGTCGGAAGGGGTGATGACCTACGCTGATTTACTTTATCGCCCTTTGCAGGCGTTAGAGGAAGATAGCGCCCTGCGTGGTCGCGTCGAGGGGTTTTTGGATCATGTCATTATTGACGAGTATCAAGATATTAATGCCGCTCAGCAGCGCCTTTTATCCGTGCTGGTGGGCAGCCGTGCCGAGGTAATGGCGGTCGGCGATGCTAACCAATGCATCTATGAGTGGCGTGGCGCCAAACCCGATACGATGTTGGAAAATTTTACCGCCACCTTTGGCGAGGCCACCGACTACCCGCTATCTACCACGTTCCGTCATGGCCATGCCTTGGCGCTTACCGCTAATCATGCCATTGCCGCCAATCAGCGCCGCCCCAATCAGCTGTGTCTGGCCGCGCCCAATAACCCTGAGACGCGCGTCTCGGTAGGGCAGGGCAGTCGGCTGTTACTGGATGCCTTGATGGATTGGAAGGCCCAAGGGCGTGCGTTTAACGAGGCCAGTTTGCTGGTGCGTAGTTGGGCGCTGTCAGTACCTTTCCAGCTGGCGCTTTTGCAGGCGGGAATTCCGTTTCGGCTTCAGCGCGAGGATCGTTTTGTCTTTCGTCTGCCGTTGGTACAGGCACTCGCTGGGTACTTGAAGCTGTCGCGTCGTCCCGATCTGCTGCGCGATCCGCAGCAACTATTACTGCTGCTTTCCCAGCCGACTCCCTTTGTTGCTCGTGAGCGACTGCAGCGATTAGCCCATCAGCTGGCGACTACCCAGCAGTGGCCTGAGCGGCATGACCCTATGTTGACGGCATTAAAGCCGATCCAGCGGCGTACGCTTAAAAAACGCTGGTTGCTGCTATGTGAATTGCCTCAGCTGAGTGCATGGCCGCCCGCCAAGCTGTTAAGGCATGTAGTGGAAACCATTGAGGCGGAAAAAACACTTAAACGGGCAGCGGCGCGGCGCGATAAAGGTGAAGAGGATGTACGCTTACTCGATGTCTTAATTGAGCAGGCGCAAAGCGTTCAAGACCCAGATGCCTTTATCGAGCTACTGGAACGCCCGGTTGAAAATCAGGCGGGCGGCGTGCTGATTAGCACAGTGCACGGTGCCAAAGGGCTTGAGTGGCCATTGGTAGCTGTGGTGGGTGTCAATGAAGAGGATTTTCCCCACTACAGCCGCGATAATCCGCTTAGCGATGAGCGCTTGGAGGAGGAGCGGCGGTTGTTCTACGTAGCCATCACGCGCGCCCAAGAACAGCTATTAGTGCTCCATGATGGGGGCGTACACCGTCCCAGCCGCTTTATCGCCGAAAGTGCCTGGCAAGACAGTATGCGTGTGGCCTCTTGTCTAGCTAACCCCAGTGCGCCAGAAGCATCGCTGCAAGTTACATCGGTGGGGCTGGTTGAGCGTTATCTGACGCGTTTAGGGCGAGACGACATTGTGCTCGCAGCGGCACACGTTGAAGAGCACAAGGCAACTTATTCGGCCGATACTCGCTTTTATCCCGGTCAGCGTCTGCACCATGCGGTATTTGGTGAGGGTGAAGTGGCGGCAGTAGAGGGAAATGCGAGCGACCCGGTGATTGATGTGCGCTTTGACCAAGCTGGCCGACGCAGGCTTATTGCCCGCCGAGCGCCCATTCAGCTATTGGAAGGCTCGCAAAGCGCTATTCTCTCTTAGCGTGTAAGTTGAGTGTGAAAGGGAGGGGCTACGGCTAGTAGGGACGCGTGCTCCCTTCTAGCCGTAACCTTCATGCGGCTGTCTTACATATTAGGGTGATTGGCTTACATATTAGGATAGTTGGGGCCGCCGCCACCTTCCGGTGCTACCCACGTGATATTTTGCGCTGGGTCTTTAATATCACAGGTTTTGCAGTGTACGCAGTTCTGGAAGTTAATCTGAAAACGCGGCTGTCCTTCGCTATCTTCAACCACTTCGTACACACCGGCCGGGCAGTAGCGCTGTGCTGGCTCTGCATACTTAGGCAGGTTCTCTCGGATCGGTAGCTCCGGATCCTCCAGGCGTAAATGGCACGGCTGGTTTTCTTCATGATTGGTATTCGACAGAAACACTGACGATGGTTTATCGAAGGAAAGCTTTCCATCCGGCTTGGGGTAGTTAATCTTTTCAAACTCGTCCGCAGGCTTCAGGGCGCCGTGATCGGTAGTGGTGTCATGGACGTTGGGTAACTTGTTGCCCAGCAACTGGTGGGCAAAGTTATACGCGCCGCCACCGATGGTGCCGTATTTATGGATAGCCGGGCCGAAGCTGGCGCTCTCTTTAAGCTCTTGATACGCCCAGCTGGCTTCCCATTTCTGAGTAAAGCTCGTCAGTTCCTGAGCGCCCTCATCACCGCCTTTAATTGCCTCAAACACGCTCTCGGCAGCCACTAAGCCCGACTTCATGGCGGTGTGTAAGCCTTTAATTTTGGAAAAGTTGAGCGTGCCAGCATCGCAGCCGACCAGCAGGCCGCCGGGGAACGTCATTTTTGGCAGGCAGTTGAAGCCCCCTTTGGTAATGGCCCGGGCGCCGTAAGCAACGCGTTTGCCTTCCTTAAGGTATTGGCCAATAGCCGGATGATGTTTCATACGCTGAAATTCATCAAACGGTGAAAGCCATGGGTTTTGGTAGCCAAGATCCATAATCAGACCTACCACCACCTGCTGATTTTCCGCATGGTACAAAAACCACCCGCCGTGGGTGTTGTTATCTAAAGGCCAGCCTGAACCGTGAACTACCAGGCCAGGCTCATGCTGCTCGGCAGGTACATCCCACAGCTCTTTGAGGCCAATACCGTAGTGCTGGGGGTCGCGACCCTCATCCAGCGAGAAGTCTTTAATTAAGCGCTTCCCAATATGGCCGCGTGAACCCTCAGCAAATAGCGTGTATTTGGCGCGCAGTTCCATACCCGGCATGTAGCCATCTTTGGGTGTACCATCGGCGGCGACACCCATATCACCAATCAGAATGCCGCGCACAGCGTTGTCTTCAATGATAACGTCCTGGGCGGCAAAGCCTGGAAAGATTTCAACGCCGAGCGCTTCTGCCTGCTCGGCCAGCCAGCGGCAGAGGTTGCCGGCACTGATAACGTAACGTTGCTGATCGCCGCCGGTGTTATGCATACTTTTCGGCACCAGTGCGTTAGGCACTTTTTGCGCTTTCTCGGCGTCCTTAAGCAAAACAACGTCATCGCGAATGGCGGGCGTATTGAGCGGCGCGCCGCGTTCTTTCCAGTCTGGAAAGAGTTCAGTCAGTGCGCGGGGCTCAAAAACCGCTCCTGACAAAATATGAGCGCCAACTTCTGAGCCTTTCTCAACCACACAGACCGTTAATTCTTGCTCCGCCTCGTTAGCTTGCTGCATGAGTCGGCAGGCGGCGGAAAGCCCGGATGGGCCAGCGCCGACAATGACGACATCAAAGTCCATTACATCGCGTTCAACAGTTTCCACCCGGCTTCTCCTTATTCTCTTTAAGCGCCAATATCTGCAAAAGCTAGTAAATGCCTACGTTTTAGGTACTAGCTTATAAATAGATGGCCTTAATTTAAAACGGTCGTTTGCTTCTGGTTATGCCCCATGATAGGCATAATACCTGTGTCAGGTCACGCCTACGATGGTGCAAACCGCATTTCTTGGCTGTATGTGTTGCTAGCGATAGATCAATGATAAGACCAAGGCAGTAGCAGCAAGTATTGTCACTAACTGGCAGGCTATGGCAAATTGATAGGGTTTTTCAATCATGTATCTATCAAACGCTTGAATGAATTTGACGGCACTGCCATTTTTGGCAGTGCCCAAGCAAGACGTTATTGCTAATAACGTATGCAGTAACTCTATTACTAGTCGCTATTTAATAAGGGGTACTCGCGAAGCGGGTACCGTCCCAGGTTAACGGCTTTTATTACAAGCCAAGCGAGGAACCTATGAAAGTACTCGTCGCGGTGAAACGCGTCATCGACTACAACGTCAAAATCCGCGTGAAAGCGGACCACTCCGATGTGGACTTGACCAACGTCAAAATGGCCATGAACCCTTTCTGCGAAATTGCCGTGGAAGAAGCCGTGCGCCTGAAAGAGAAGGGTGTGGCGACCGAAGTCGTCGCCGTCACGGTAGGCCCCAAGGCCGCCCAAGAGCAGCTGCGCACCGCGCTGGCGCTGGGTGCCGACCGCGCCATCCATATTGAAACCGACGAGCGCGTAGAATCGCTGGCCGTGGCCAAACTGCTGGCGAAGGTAGTGGATGAAGAGCAGCCCGGTCTGGTGATTCTCGGCAAACAAGCCATCGACACCGACAACAACCAGACCGGCCAGATGCTCGCTGCGCTGACGGGTCTGCCGCAAGGCACTTTCGCCTCGGAAGTGGCGGTGGACGGGGACAAGGTTAACGTCACCCGTGAAATCGATGGCGGGCTGCAAACCATCGCCCTCACGCTCCCGGCGATTGTCACCACCGACCTGCGCCTGAACGAGCCGCGCTACGCTAAGCTGCCCGACATCATGAAGGCCAAGAAAAAGCCGTTGGATGTGAAAACTCCTGCTGACTACGGCGTGGAAGTGGCCTCTAAGGTGAGCCTGCTCAAGGTGGAATCCCCTGCCGAGCGCAAAGGCGGTGTCAAAGTGGCCTCGGTCGACGAGCTGATCGACAAACTGAAAAACGAAGCCAAAGTTCTTTAAGGTCGGTTCTTGACTCTCCGTACTTTGAGATAAACGCTTTGAAAGGAGCTGATGCTATGAGCATTTTGGTACTTGCCGACCTACATGAAGGCCAACTGGCTGGCGCCACCGCCCACGTCGTGGCGGCCGCCCAGGCCATTGGTGGCGATATTGATATCCTGGTCGCCGGTGAAGGCGTTCAAGCGGCAGCAGACGCTGCGGCGAAACTCGACGGCATTAATAAAGTACGCGTGGCGGACAACGCTGTTTACGCCCATCAGCTTGCTGAGCCCATGGGCGCGCTGCTGGTTGAACTGGCCGATGGCTACAGCCACGTACTGGCCAGCGCTTCAACCACCGGCAAGAACGTTCTACCGCGCCTGGCCGCGCTGAAAGACGTCAGCCAGCTATCGGATGTGCTGGGTGTCGAGAGTGCCGATACCTTCCTGCGTCCGATTTACGCTGGTAACGCCATTGCCACGGTGAAAAGCGACGACGCGCTGAAAGTGATCACCATTCGTACCACCGGTTTCGATGCCGTCGGTACCAGTGGTAGCGCCACGATTGAAGCGGTGGATTTTGTCGCCGACAACAGCCAATCCAGCTTCGTCAAAGAAGAGCTGGCCCCGAGCGACCGTCCAGAACTCGGCGGCGCCAAGGTCGTCATCTCCGGCGGCCGCGGCATGGGCAACGGCGAGAACTTTAAGCTGCTGAATGGCATTGCTGACAAGCTGGGCGCCGCCATTGGTGCTTCCCGCGCGGCGGTCGACGCTGGCTTTGTGCCCAATGACATGCAGGTCGGTCAGACCGGCAAAATAGTCGCACCGGACCTGTACATTGCCGTGGGCATCTCTGGTGCCATTCAACACCTGGCGGGCATGAAAGACTCCAAAGTCATCGTCGCCATCAACAAGGACGACGAAGCACCAATCTTTCAGGTGGCCGACTACGGCTTGGTGGGGGATCTGTTCGAGATCCTGCCAGAGCTTGAGAGCAAGCTATAAGCATTTGAATGATCTATAAACATTGAGCCGACTTCGCCAGAAGTCGGCTTTTTTGTGATGGGTACATTAGGTAAACTGCCAATAGTTGACTAAAGTACTGGGGCAAAGGGTAAGAAAAACCACCCCGGTGGTTGAAAAAGCTGCGGGCTGACCGCACATAGGTAAATGAACTCAACGAAAGCCACTCAAGGAGATGATGATATGGCACATACACTACCTGAACTGCCGTACGCATATGACGCTCTCGAACCACATATTGATGCAATGACGATGGAAATTCACCATTCTCGTCACCATCAAACCTACATCAACAACCTGAACGCCGCGTTGGAAGGCACAGGTCTTGAAGATGTACCTGTTGAAGAGCTCGTCGCTAATCTGGATCGTGTTCCGGAAGCCAAGCGTCAAGCCGTTATCAACAACGGCGGCGGTCACGCCAACCACTCCATGTTCTGGCAGATGATGTCGCCCAACGGCGGTGGTAATGCTCAAGGTGATGTTGCAAAAGCGATTGATGCCGAGCTCGGCGGCCTTGAAGCTTTTAAAGAAGAATTCAAAAAAGCGGCCGTTGGTCGTTTTGGTAGCGGTTGGGCATGGCTCTCCGTTACACCTGAGAAAAAACTGGCAGTCGAAAATACCCTGAACCAAGACAGCCCGCTGATGCACGGTAATACGCCGCTACTCGGTTTGGATGTTTGGGAGCATGCGTACTACCTGAAGTATCAAAACAAGCGTCCTGACTATATTGCTGCGTTCTTCAACGTGGTTAATTGGGAAGACGTAGAGCGTCGTTATCAGGCAGCGATTAGCTAATACGGCTATGACCCGCTAATGGTGCCCGTTCTGGCGCTGTGAAAAAAAACCGCCCGCTTTTTTTAGTGGGCGGTTTTTTATTGTCTGGTATAGCCTTGGGTATTAGCTGTCAATATCCTGTGGGTAAAAAAATACCACATATGCTTGAATTGATTTTCCAATGGTCTATATATAGTATGCGTTGTGTCTTTTAGTCAGGGCGGGCACTAGATGTGCTCTACCCGAAAAATGCCGCTATGAAAAGGGGATTACCCATGGAAATTCAGATTTATAGCAAGCCAGCTTGTGTTCAATGTACCGCTACTTACCGCGCGCTAGACAAGCAAGGGCTCGATTATACTGTCATCGATATCACCGCAGAGTCCGGTGCTCAAGAAGAAGTTGAGGCGCTGGGTTATCGTCAGCTTCCTGTCGTGGTAGTCGGCGAAGATCACTGGTCGGGTTTCCGTCCGGATCGCATTCAAGCCCTGGCGTAAGCCGACTACATGCTGGCAAGTTGCTCACACACATCTATGGCCGGCAATTTGGTGTACTTCTCTACTAAATCAGGTAACACCCATCGTTTTGTAGAAAAGCTGGGTTTTGTCGCCACGCGGCTACCGCTAAATCGAGATGAACCTGCGCTACGTGTTTCCCAGCCTTATATTTTAGTTACCCCTACATATGGTGGGGGAAGTTCACAGGGTGCCGTACCCAAGCAGGTCATTCATTTTCTCAACGACACGCATAACCGGAATCTCCTGCGGGGAGTCATTGCTGCGGGGAACACCAATTTTGGCGAAGCATATGGTCTAGCTGGCCGCATCATTGCGAAAAAATGCCACGTACCGCTGCTGTATCGATTTGAATTATTTGGCACTGACGATGACGTGGTCAACGTGCGTAAAGGAGTAGAAGAGTTTTGGAAACGACTAACGTAGCTACCCAGAATGTGGCAGGAACAAAACGGCCTGCGGCGGCTCCTGAGGCGCGCACGCTGGATTACCACGCCCTCAATGCCATGCTCAATCTATACGGGGTCAACGGCGAATTACAGCTGGATAAAGATCGCGAAGCGGCTCGCCAGTACTTTTTACAGCACGTTAACCAGAACACGGTATTCTTCCACTCGTTGGAAGAGAAGCTCGATTACCTCGTGGAAGAGCAGTACTACGAAGCGGAAATGCTGAGCCAGTACAGCTTTGCTTTTATTAAAGCGCTGTTCGAGCAGGCTTATGCGTATAAATTTCGCTTCCCAAGCTTCTTGGGCGCTTTCAAGTACTACACCAGCTATACGCTGAAGACGTTTGACGGCAAGCGCTATTTAGAGCGCTATGAAGACCGTGTCTGCATGGTCGCGCTGACCCTGGCGCGGGGCGATGAAACGCTGGCCAAGTCACTGGTCGATGAAATCATCTCCGGCCGTTTTCAGCCCGCGACGCCCACCTTCTTGAACTGCGGCAAACAGCAGCGCGGCGAACTGGTGTCGTGCTTCCTGCTACGCATCGAAGACAATATGGAGTCGATTGGCCGCTCCATTAACTCGGCGCTGCAGCTTTCCAAGCGCGGCGGCGGCGTGGCTTTCCTGCTTAGCAATATTCGCGAATCCGGCGCGCCGATCAAGCGCATCGAAAACCAGTCGTCGGGCATCATCCCGATTATGAAGCTGCTGGAAGATGCGTTCTCCTACGCTAACCAGTTGGGGGCTCGCCAAGGTGCCGGCGCGGTATACTTAAACGCTCACCACCCGGACATCCTGCGCTTTCTCGACACCAAGCGGGAAAATGCCGACGAGAAAATTCGTATCAAAACGCTCTCATTGGGCGTGACGATTCCGGATATTACCTTTGAGCTTGCCAAGCGCAATGACGACATGTACCTGTTTTCGCCCTACGATGTGGAGCGGGTTTATGGTGTTCCGTTTGGTGATATCAGCGTTACCGAGAAGTATCAGGAGATGGTCGCGGATGCGCGCATCCGTAAGCATAAGATCAATGCACGCGCCTTCTTTCAAACGTTGGCAGAGCTGCAGTTTGAATCGGGTTACCCGTATATCATGTTTGAAGATACGGTAAATCGCGCTAACCCGATTGCTGGCCGTATCAATATGAGCAACCTGTGCTCGGAAATCCTCCAGGTCAACACACCGACTGAGTATGACGATGACCTCGGTTATCGCCATATCGGCCAGGATATCTCCTGCAACCTGGGCTCCATGAACATTGCCAAGGTGATGGATGCAGGGGATATCGGTACCAGCGTGGAAATTGCCATCCGCGGTCTTACCGCCGTTTCGGAAATGAGCAACCTGCGCAGTGTGCCTTCTATTGCCGAAGGCAATGCCCAGTCGCGGGCGATTGGCCTTGGCCAGATGAACCTGCACGGCTATCTGGCGCGTGAGCACATCTACTACGGCTCCGACGAGGGGTTGGACTTTACCAATCTCTACTTCTACTGCGTGGCTTTCCATGCCATACGTGCGTCCAACCGGTTAGCGATTGAGCACAAGGATACGTTTGCAGATTTTGCCAACTCCACCTACGCCTCGGGAACATTCTTCGATAAGTACACTGATCAGGCGTGGCTGCCGCGGACCGACAAAGTACGTGAGCTGTTCGAGCGTAGCGGTATTGCGTTGCCGACCCAAGATGATTGGCAGGAGTTGAAAGCGTCGGTCATGGCCCACGGTTTATACAACCGTAACCTGCAGGCGGTACCGCCCACCGGCTCAATCTCTTACATCAATAACTCCACCTCCAGTATTCACCCGGTGGCGGCGAGAATCGAGATTCGTAAAGAGGGCAAGCTAGGCCGTGTTTATTACCCGGCGCCGTTCCTGGATGAAGCCAATTTTGACTATTTCCAGGACGCTTATGAAATCGGCCCGGAAAAAATTATCGATACCTACGCGGAAGCCTCGCAGCACGTCGACCAAGGGCTATCGCTAACGCTATTCTTCCCGGATACCGCTAGCACGCGCGATATCAATAAAGCGCAGATTTACGCCTGGCGCAAAGGCATCAAGACGCTTTACTACATTCGCCTGCGTCAAAGTGCTTTAGAAGGCACCGAGGTAGAAGGCTGCGTTTCTTGCACGCTGTAATCAGCAAGCGCTTTGTATCTGTTATTGAATGCCCGGTGTTGATCGCCGGGCATTGAACGCTACGTTTTGAGAGCAATGCCATGAACACCATGCAACGTTTATCGCGAGTTGATGCGATTAACTGGAACCGACTCCAGGATGATAAAGACCTGGAAGTGTGGAACCGTCTGACCAGTAATTTTTGGCTACCCGAAAAGGTGCCCTTGTCTAATGATATTCAGTCCTGGAACACCCTGACTGAAAAAGAAAAGCAGCTGACGATCCGCGTATTCACCGGCCTCACACTGCTGGACACCATCCAAAGCAGCGTGGGGGCACCGGTATTAATGGAAGATGCGCGCACTCCCCACGAAGAGGCGGTTTACACCAACATCGCCTTTAT
The DNA here is from genome assembly GCF_013415125.1 of Vreelandella glaciei. Lineage (GTDB taxonomy): Bacteria > Pseudomonadota > Gammaproteobacteria > Pseudomonadales > Halomonadaceae > Vreelandella > Vreelandella glaciei. The sequence continues at coordinate 194,556 of NZ_JACCDE010000001.1, forward strand.
GGAGTCGGTGCACGCTCGCTCTTATAGCTCGATTTTCTCCACGCTCTGCACCACGCGTGATGTGGATGACGCGTTTCGCTGGAGCGAAGAGAATCCTACGCTGCAAGCAAAATCGCAGCTGATCTTAGAGCGCTACCGCTCGGATGATCCGCTGATGCGCAAAGTGGCCAGCGTTTTCCTTGAGTCGTTTCTGTTCTATTCCGGCTTCTACCTGCCGATGTACTGGTCAAGCCATGCCAAGTTGACTAACACCGCCGACCTGATTCGCTTGATCATTCGTGACGAAGCCGTGCACGGCTACTATATTGGCTACAAGTTCCAACAGGCACTGGCGGAAGCGACGCCAGAACGGCAGCAGGAAGTCAAAGATTACGCCTACGAGCTGCTACTGGAGCTTTACGACAACGAAGTGCGCTACACCGAGTCACTGTATGACGAAGTTGGCCTAAGTGAAGACGTGAAGAAATTCCTTCACTACAACGCCAACAAAGCGCTGATGAACCTTGGCTACGAGCCACTATTTCCCAGCAGCGTTACCGATGTGGATCCGACTATCATGGCGGCGCTTTCACCCAATGCCGGCGAGAATCACGACTTCTTCTCCGGCTCCGGCTCTTCCTACGTGATCGGAAAAGCCGTCGCCACCGAAGACGACGACTGGGCGTTTTGATAGGGTTTAGGTGCTAATGGTTTAGAGTGGTGAGCGAAGGAGAGGGGTATGACAGGGAATGCTGGTAGTGTACTGAAAATTGCCGCTGCCGTGGTGAGTGACCCAGATGGGCGCTTGCTATTGGTGCGTAAGCACAATACCTCTTTCTATATGCAGCCAGGCGGCAAAATCGATGCAGGTGAGAGCGCGCTAGAGGCGTTGTGCCGCGAGCTGCAAGAGGAGCTTGGCTTGCATGTTAGCGAGGATCAGCTGATACCGCTCGGAATGTATTCCGTGCCAGCGGCTAATGAGCCGGGCGTGATGCTTGAAGCGCATCTGTTTGGGCTTGTTATTGACGAGCCTGTCGAGGTGGCCGCTGAAATTGCCGAAGCAAAATGGGTGACCCGTGAAGAGGCTTGGCAGCTTCCGCTAGCGCCGCTGACGAAAGAGTATGTAGCAGTAGAGCACACATAGTGATGTTTGTGATGAAAGGGCGCTGATAGGCGCCTTTTTTATGCGCGCTCGATGAGCGATAACGCCTGATTGTTAATGATAAATATTGTCATTTATTATATTAGTGGTAGGCTAGGCGCGTGAAAGTTAAACGCAAATCGTTCTAATACCTAATTAGTTTTTAGCCGGGCGGTGACAGCCGCTGGCTACTCAGTGACGGAGAGTCGACGTGCTGAACAGGCCTTTTTTTGCCTTACGTGGATGGTGGCTAGCGGGGGTGCTGGCCAGTGGCACGCTGCTGGCAAGTGAACAAGCAGTGGCTCAAGCGGCCGAAAGTGTAGAAGCCCAGCAAACCCAGGCAGCACTTCAGGCGCAAATTGATGCTGCCGATGAACAAACGCGTGAGCAACTACAAGAGCTACGCCGCTTAGAGCGCGAAACACGCCAGTTAGACGCTGAAAATGCCTCACTGACCGGGCGTTTAGCGGAAGAAGCCGAACGCCAGCAGCGTCTGGCGACTGCTTTGGATACGCTTGAAGAGACGCGTGCAGCGCTGCCTGTGATTGAACAAAATATGTCTGTTCAGCTCAGCCAATGGATTGAACGTGACCTGCCGTTTCTACGCGAGGAGCGGCTGGCACGGGTTGAGCGTCAGCCTGATGAACAGGGCGAAAATACCATTGAACGCATTAATGGGCTACTCGAAGCCTGGCGCGTCGAGCTCGATTATGGCCGTGAGATGGATAGCTGGCGGGGTCGTTTAAGCCAGGATGGCCGCGAACGTGAAGTGGATTTTTTACGTGTTGGTCGTATCGGTTTTTATTATCTAACCCCTGATGGGCGCGAAGGCGGGGTGTGGAATGCTGAAAGCGGTGGATGGCAGCCGCTTGATGACGAGTACCTGCGTGAAGTGCGCAATGGGCTGCGAATGGCGAAAGATCAGCGCGCTCCGGATTTATTAACCTTGCCGCTCTCAATCAGTGCGAATGACCAGCAGGGAGAGCAACCATGAGTCGACCAACTCTCCGTCAACTTTTTTATGCCTGCTTGATATTAGGGCTGGTAGCGATCAGTGGCGCATCAATGGCACAAACCGAAAGCGCAACGTCGCTGCGTGAAGCACGAGAAGCGGCTGAAGCGCGTGACCAGCAGCGTTTAGTGGGATTTTTAGACGACCAGCAAGCATTAGAGTCTGCGCTGGAGCAAGCCCGGACTGAGCACGAAGAGGCTCAGCAGCAGCATGAAGCGTTAGAGATCCAGCAGGCAGAGCAAACCGATCAAGCCAGGGAGTTAAGCGAGCGTCAGGCGGAGCAGGGCGAGGCACTGACAGGGCTGCTGTCTAACCTTGCCCGGCATAGCTCAGAAATTCGCAATGCATTGGGTGACGAGAGTTTGCTTTCCCTAGAAGAAGGGACGCTGCCGCCACGTTTGGATGAAGTCGAAGTGCTCGAACGCCATCAATTGGAAGAGGTGGTGGATCGCTTGGCGGCATTAACGGCGCGTACGGGCCTCGCTGAGCGCCTTTCACTGCCTGTCGCCGATGCTAACGGCGAAGTAACCACCCGTGAGTTGGTGCGGCTTGGAGATTTCGCAGCATTTACCGAAAACGAGCTTTTAGAGCGGGGAGAAAATGACGGCAACCTAGTGGTATTGCCGCGGACACCTGATGTCGTTGGCGGGTTACTAGCGGATTACTACCAGGGCGAGAGCCATGTCTTCGCTGTTGATCCTACTCAGGGCAGCGTGCTGGAAGCCCTAGCCCAGCAGCCCAGCCTGTGGGAGCGTTTCCAGCAAGGCGGTTATGTTGGTTATGTGGTCGTTGCATTAGGTATTTTAGGTCTGATCATTGGGTTAGGGCAGTACCTCTATTTAGTGCTTGTTAGCCTGCGTGTTAATCGACAGCGTCAGTCGCTTAACCAGTTAAAACCTAACAACCCACTGGGGCGTGTATTGCTGCGTTTTGAAGGTATGGACAAACACCAGACCCCTGAAGCGCTGGAAGCACGTTTGGATGAGGCGGTGCTGGCTGAGCTGCCAAAACTGGAGCGAAGCCAGCCAATGGTCAAATTGCTGGCCGCGATTGCGCCGTTACTTGGTTTGCTGGGTACGGTCACCGGCATGATCGTAACTTTCCAGGCGATTACCGTGTTTGGCACCGGCGACCCGCAACTGATGGCGGGCGGTATTAGCCAAGCACTGGTAACCACTGTACTCGGTTTGATTACCGCCGTGCCGCTGCTGTTCGTGCAGACAGCCTTGTCGGGTCGTAGCCGCTATTTAACCCATGTGATTGAAGGGCAGGCGAGCGCGACATTGGCAGATCATCTCGAATCTCACACGCCCGCGGTGAACTGATATGTCCACTCTTCCTCTCTGGCTCGAACCCGTTGAGCGCTTAGTGGAGGCGGGCGGCGCGGTATTGGTCGTGCTGGCAGTGGTGGCTGTGTTGGTATTTGCCATGGCCATGGAGCGCTGGTGGTACTACCGAATTACCTGGCGTATCGCGCGGCGTCAGTTACTGCGCCGTTGGACGGCGCGCAGCGACCATACCAGTTGGAGCGCTCGTACGTTACGTCATGTGTGGGCAGAGGCACTGGTCGCTAGACTGCGTAAACCCTTGCCATGGCTGAAACTGCTGGTCGCGCTGTGCCCTTTATTGGGCTTGTTAGGCACGGTGACCGGCATGATTAGCGTGTTCGATAGCCTTTCCCTAAGCGAAACGCATCAAGCGCGTGCCATGGCGGACGGTGTCGCCCGTGCGACGCTGCCGACCCTAACCGGTATGGCCATTGCGGTGGTGGGGCTTTTATTTATTAGTCGTTTAGAGCACGTCATTCGTCGTGAAGACCAGCGGCTGCAAGATCGCTTGGCGCGGGCACTGGAGGAAAGTGATGCGTAGACGCCGTTCTATAGAAACCACTGCAGAGAGTAATGAGGTGAATCTTACCCCCATGCTCGACGTGGTATTTATCATGCTGATTTTCTTTATCGTCACTACTAGCTTTGTTAAAGAGAGCGGTGTGGAGATTGATCGCCCTGAATCCAGCGCTGCGACGCCGCGCCCAGACGCCCAGGTGCTTGTAGCGATTTCACCGGAAGGCGCCGTATGGGTAGATGGCAGTCCGGTGGATGTTCACCGGGTCGGCCAGCAGGTCGCTGATATGCTGAGTGACGATGGCTCGGTGGTTATTCAGGCGGATCGCGAATCCACCACGGGCTTGCTGATCGAGGTAATGGATCGTTTGCGTGAGGCGGGCGTTGACCAAGTGGCGGTGGCGGCGAGTCGGAGTGGGTCATGATGCGGCACCTGCTGTCGTTATTAGGGGGTGTCGTGCTGGCGGTGGGGCTGTTCTGGCTGCTGGCACAGTTGGTAGCTCCACCTGAGCGTGAGCCTGAGGAGCTAACCATGAGCATGGCAATGACCATGGTTGAAGCGCCGGAAGTAGCTCCTGAGCAGGAGGCACCTACGCCTCAACCTGTAGAAGCCGCGCCACAGCAAGCGCCGCCGCCCATGCCCGCACCCGAGCCGCCTCCGGTAGCGGAAAGCACGATTAGTTTGCCGGAAGTAGAGCTACCGGATGAGCCCGTTGAGCCGGTTGAGATGGACAGCGAACTCCCGGAGCTAACGGAAGTGAAACCGGAACCCCGGCCCGAACCTACTCCTGAGCCGAGACCAGAGCCGACCCCGCAACAGCAACCTGTCGAGGCAGCTCCTAGGGCAGCCCCTGCCCCTGCGTCAGTGGATTCTGCACCCGCCGTGCGTGAGGCCGCCCCGGAAGCTCAGCCAGTGCCCTCTAATGAGCCGGTGAATGTGGGCCAGGTGACACCGACGAACCAAGTTGGTCCAAATTACCCGCCCCGTGCCCAGCGCCGAGGTATGGAAGGCTTTGTAGAAGTGGCCTTTACGATTCGGCGTGATGGCAGTGTCGACAGCTCTTCTATACGGGTTACCAGCGCGCAGCCGCGTCGGGTGTTTGATGATGCCGCGCGGGACGCGATTGCTAAGTGGCAATTTGAGCCCAGTGATCGGTTACGCAATGCCACCCAGCGGATCGAGTTTCAGTTGAGGTAGCAACATGAAGCGTCTTTTAATTTTATTGCTAAGCGTCTGGTCGCTTTCAGCGCAGGCGAGTCCCGCATTGCCTGGGGATATTATTGCCGACCTCAACGCGCTGCAGAGCCAATTGCAAGAGGGAGCGCTAAGCAGCGTTGTCGAGCGTGCCACCGCCCAGGCGGAGCGGTTAGCCTCGGGTAATCAATCGGATCAATGGGCTAGTGCGCTCTATCAACAGCTGGCTGCAAGCGCCTTGGCGCGACAGGATCAGCCTGCTGCGGCAGCGGATCGGTTGGCAATTGCGCGTGGGTTAAGTGGTGTTGATGACGATCAGGCTACCCGCTGGCTCCGTGAAGAAGCTTCACTGCGTCGTGCTGCCGGGCAGCGCGATCAAGCTATTGAGCTTCTCACTGAGTGGTTAGCCAATCAGCAAGATAGTAATGCCGTTTGGCAGCTAACCCGCCTGCTGGCGCAGCAGGAGCGCTGGGAGGAGGCCGCCAACTGGCTTGAACAGGCACTTAGTGAGACAGCCGAGTTAACTGAAGCGCAGCAGGCTTTAACATTGGCGATTTATCGCAATGCTGGGCAAAGTGAGCAGGCTTTGGGTTGGCTGTTGGATGGATTGGATTCGCAAAGCGATCTCTCTGATTGGCGCCAAGCGGCAGGTCTTGCACAGCAGGCAGGTCAGCCTGGTGTGGCCGCTGGTCTGTGGGAGATGGCGTGGCAGTTAGGTAAATTAACCGAGCCGGAAGATCGCTGGCTGTTGATCCAGCTCCATTTGGCAGGCGGCACTCCCGCCCGAGCAGCCGAGCACCTTGAGGAGGCGCTAAAAGAGGGTGATGTTGTCCGCGATGAGTCAAATTTGCGTTTATTGGCGAACGCTTGGCAGCAGGCTAAAGACGTTGAGAAAGCCCTGGATGCTTGGCAAACCTTGGCTCAGTACACCCAAACAGCCACCGACTGGCGATCTTATGGGCAGCTTGCTTACGCTTGGGGTGAAAATAAGCAAGCGCAGCAAGCATTTGTCCGCGCCGCAGAGCTAGGCGATGAAGAAGCCGGCCAGTGGCTGGCTAGCTTCAACTAGTTTTTTGTCTTAAAGGCTACGGCTTAAGCGTAAGAGCGAAGTCACTCCAGGTGGGGGCGTGATCAGAGGGGCGTTCCATGCCGCGCAGGTCGTAGTCAATGCCTGCGCCGGTGGCCTGCTCGGCTAGCGCCTTGGTGACGAGAATATAGTCGATGCGCAGGCCACGCTTGGGCTCCTGGTTAAACCCTTTTGAGCGGTAGTCAAACCAGCTAAAGCGGTCATCGCTTTGCGGATAGCTGATGCGATAGCTGTCGGTAAGCCCCCACGCTTTGATGCCTTCGAGCCATTTGCGCTCAATGGGTTGAAAGCTGGTTTTGCCTTCACGCAGCCAGCGCTTGCGGTTGGCCTCGCCGATGCCAATGTCCTGGTCTTCCGGCGATATATTAAAATCGCCCATGATGGCTAGCCGCTCGTCAGGGCGGTACCGCTCGTTGAGCAGCCGCGCTAGCTGGCCATAAAAGCGCTCTTTGTTGGGAAACTTAGTGGGATGGGTAACGTTTTCGCCCTGAGGGAAATAGCCGTTCCATACCGTCACGGCTTCCCCATCTTCCGCGACTAGGCGAACGCCGATCATGCGGCACTGGGCGTCTTCATCATCATCGGGAAAGCCATAAAACACTTCTTGAGGTGCCTGACGGCACAGTAAGGCAACCCCGTAGTGGCCTTTTTGGCCGTGATAAAAGACGTGGTAACCCATGGCTTCCACGTCGGCGATCGGGAACTCGCTATTCTGCACCTTGGTTTCCTGAAGTCCAATTACGTCCGGCTGCTGAGTATCGATCAACGCCTGTAATTGGTGAAGCCGTGCTCGGATGCCATTAATGTTGAACGAAACCAGGCGCATTATGAATCGCTCCCCTTGGGATTGTCGGATTCACTGCCTTTGTCAGGGTGAATAGCGATATCCTGCCCACTCTGCTGGCGAGCAAGTTTTCTCACTGCCTGAAGTTTGCGCTGCTGCTGCTTTTTTGCCACAAAGCGGCGCGATGGAGCCACTTGGTCAGGGTTGTCGTGGCGCCATTTTTTATAATCTTTACGCCGGCCGGTACGAATAGTTACCTTGTCGGCCAGTGAACGAGTTTTTTTCTTACGCGTCATGTCGCGCTCCTTACGTCGATTTGACGGCTATTCTAACAGGCCTTGGGACTCCTTCGACAGCAGGGCGCGCTCTTATCGCCAAGCCCTGGTACAATGCGCACGTCAAGAAGCCAACTTCCACAGCAATGGACAGATAGACAGCCTATGAGCGAGTCGGAACAGACCACAGCCCCGGCCCAGAATCGCAAGCCAAAGCGCCGCCGCCGTAAACCGCGTCGTCGCCAGTCGAACTGGGATCTTCGTCAGTTTCAGGTGCCCGCCGTGGCCGGTAAGTGGCGCTTTCATGACTTTGATCTGCCGCTGACATTAATGCGCGCTATTCACGCCCAAGGGTTTGAATACTGCACACCTATTCAAGCCGAGGCCCTGCGCCAAACGCTATTGGGTGGTGACATTGTCGGTAAGGCGCAAACGGGAACCGGTAAAACCGCGGCCTTTTTGATCTCTGTGATGGCTTACTTTCTTGAAGAGCCAACACCCAATGGTCAAAAGCCAGGTGCGCCGCGCGCCTTGATTATTGCGCCTACTCGCGAGCTGGCGTTGCAGATCGAAAAAGATGCTAAAGCGTTAGCACGATTTACCCAGCTCAATGTGGCCAGTGTGGTCGGCGGTATGGACTACCAGAAGCAGCGTGAAAGCCTGGGCAGCAAGATCGATATCCTGGTGGCAACACCTGGGCGCCTGTTGGATTTCCATCAGAAGCGCGATATCGACCTCAGTGAGGTCGAAGTATTGGTGTTAGATGAAGCCGACCGCATGTTGTCGATGGGCTTTATTCCCGACGTGAAGCGGATTATTCGCTACACGCCGAAGAAAGAGGAGCGCCAGACCTTCCTCTTCTCGGCCACCTTTACCGACGACATCTTGAATCTCGCCAGCCAGTGGACGCTTGATCCTGCACACGTCGAGATCGAAGTGACCGTTGAGAACCAGGCGGATATCGACCAGCGTGTGTATTTGGTGTCTGATGACGACAAGCAGCGCTTGCTGGTCAATCTGCTTCAGCAAGAAAGCTTTGAGCGCGTCATGGTCTTTGGTAACCGCCGCGACTTGGTACGCAAGCTTGACGATCTGCTCAAAAAAGCGGGCGTAAGCGTGGCGATGCTGTCAGGTGATGTACCTCAGAATCAGCGTATCAAAACGCTGGAAAGCTTCCGCGAAGGCGAAATTCAGGTGTTGGTTGCGACCGACGTTGCTGGTCGTGGTATTCACATTGAAGACGTCAGCCACGTTATCAATTACACCCTGCCCGAAGACCCGGAAGACTACGTACACCGTATCGGTCGTACCGGTCGCGCCGGTGCCAAGGGTGTCTCGATTAGCTTCGTTGGCGAAGAGGATGCGTTCTCATTGCCGGAAATCGAACGCTATATCAACGACAAGCTTCCCTGCGTGCATCCGCCGGAAGGTATGCTCTAAGCCGCATGCTGGATAATGCCCTCAAAAGCGAGATTCAAGACGCTTACCGTCGCGTGGTGGATACCCTTGAGCTAACACCACGCTACGGCCAGCGTATGATGATCGCCGAAATCGCCCGGACGCTGGGCAATATAGAAAGCGACAGCGAAGGTAAGCGTACAAGCGATACTCATGTGTGTGTGCTTGAAGCGGGCACCGGCACTGGAAAAACGCTGGCCTATCTAATCGCCGCCTTGCCCATCGCGAAAGCGCGCGGCAAGCGGCTGATTATTTCCACGGCCACGGTCGCTCTCCAAGAGCAGGTGCTTAATCAGGACTTGCCTTCACTCGCTAGCCACAGCGGTATCGCCTTTCGCTACGCATTAGCCAAAGGGCGTGGTCGCTATGTGTGCGTGGCGCGTTTGGATCAGGCGCTCGAAGGCACTGAACCCAACCCAACGCTCTCTCTGTTTGAGCAATCGCTGCAAACGCAAAGTAGTGACTTTACGGTCATTGCCAGCGATATGGCGCAAGCTTATGGACAGGGCGAATGGGAAGGGGATCGTGATAATTGGCCAGAAGCAATTGAGGATGCCCACTGGCGGCGGCTGACGGTGGATCATCGCCAGTGTACGGGCAGGCGCTGTGGGCACTTTGGTGCCTGCGCGTTTTTTCGTTCCCGTCGTGAGCTTGAAAACGCGGATGTGATCGTCGCCAATCACGACCTCGTGCTGGCCGATCTAGCCTTGGGTGGTGGCGCTATTTTGCCAGACCCGGCGGACTGCATTTTTGTTTTCGATGAAGGCCACCACCTGCCCGAGAAGGCGCTTTCCCATTTCGCCCACCGCTTTGCAGTACATGGCTGCTTGCGCTGGCTGAAAACGCTGAAAAGCAGTTTGACCGATCTGCACCAGGCGTTAGCCATTCAACCAACGGTGTCGCGGCTGTTAGTGAGCTTGCCGGAGCTGATTCATAACCTGGAACCCGCGCTGGGCGATGTGTTTAGCATGGGGCATCAACTGGCGGAGCGGCCAAACGGCTTGGCCGACGAAGAAGCCACTCATCAATCGCGTTTTGAGAAGGGTCAAGTACCCGACGCTCTGCGGGAACAGGCGCAGCAATTGTTGGTGATGTTCGCCTCGCTATCGCGATGTTTGGAAAGCATCAGCGATATTCTGCGCGAAAGCCTTGATCCCGATAAGCAGACCGGCCTCGATCGAGAGCAGGCAGAAACCTGGCTGCCGCTCGTCGCGTTGCTTCATGGCCGAGCGCTAGAAGCGCATGCTTTGTGGCAGGCGTTTAGCGAGCAGGATGTGGCTAACGAGGCGCCCAGCGCCCGTTGGATTACCCTAAGCCGGGTAGCGGGGGAGCCGGAAATTGAGTTTTCGGCCAGCCCCGTTTCAGCCGCGCATACCCTGGCCAAGCATTTATGGGGACGCTGTCATGGGGCGGTGGTCACTTCGGCAACGCTGACCGCATTGGGGCGCTTTGAGCGCCTGCAGGAGCGTGCAGGCTTGGCGAATCGCTACCGCTATCAGGCGCTGCCGAGCCCCTTTGATTACGCCAATGCGGTCCTGCGCGTGCCTAAAGAGGCTACTGACCCTGGTGACAGAGAAGCCCATGAGCGGGCGATTGTGACGTTTGTCTCGCAGTTGGCCGACAAAGAGGCGGCGCTAGTGCTGTTCTCTTCCCGTGCCCAACTGCGTGCGGTGGATAAAGCACTGCCCGTGAGTGTGAAAGAGCGAGTGCTAGCTCAGGATGCACTGCCAAAACGCGAGTTAATCGAGCGCCATCGGGCGGCGGTGGATAGGGGGGAGGGGAGTATCATCTTTGGCTTGGCGAGCTTTGCCGAGGGGATCGATCTTCCCGGCGACTATTTGACGCACGTGGTGATTACGCGGCTACCCTTTGCGGTACCCGACGATCCGGTGGGCGCTACATTAGCGGAGTGGATAGAGAGTCAGGGTGGCAATGCATTTATGCGCATTAGCGTGCCTGATGCGTCTATTAAGCTGGTGCAGGCCTGCGGGCGTTTGATTCGCAAAGAGAGTGATCGTGGGACAATCACTTTGCTGGATAAGCGGGTGATTACCCGCCGTTACGGGCAAGCACTGCTGGATGCACTGCCGCCATTTCGGCGCGAAATTAGTCGCTAGCCGCTTATTCAATATTCTGGGAAACAATCAAAAATCCCCGCCGCGGCGGGGGATTTGATAGCAGCTTAATACAGCTACAACGGTGTTGGTGTTACTTAGCAATGCGCTTGGCCAGGGTGGCGGCCAGTTTGTCGTTCATGCAGTTGAAGGTTTCCACCGTGGTGTCCCAGTCGATGCAGGCATCGGTGATGGAAACGCCATACTGTAGTTGGCTAAGGTCTTGGGTCAGTTTTTGATTGCCCCAGCCAATGTTGGATTCAACCATCAGGCCGATAATGGAGGTGTTGCCTTCCAGGATTTGGTTGGTAACGTTTTCCAATACTAACGGCTGTAGCGCTGCGTCCTTGTTGGAGTTGGCGTGGGAGCAGTCAATCATGATGTTGGGTGATAGTTTGGCTTTCTCGAGCTCTTTTTCCGCCAGGGTAACGCTTACGCTATCGTAATTGGGCTTGCCGTTGCCGCCACGTAGAACAACGTGGCCGTAGGCATTGCCTCGGGTGCGAATAATGGCCACCTGGCCTGCTTGGTTAATACCCAGGAAATTGTGCGGGCTGGCCACGGACTGAAGCGCGTTAATCGCCACATCCAGGCTGCCGTCGGTACCGTTTTTAAAGCCGACCGGACAGGAGAGGCCGGAAGCCATTTCCCGGTGGGTCTGAGACTCGGTGGTGCGAGCGCCAATCGCTGACCAGCTAATGCAGTCTTGCATATACTGGGGAGAGATAGGGTCGAGAGCTTCGGTAGCGAGCGGTAAGCCCATTTCAGCGAGATCGACCAGCAGTTTTCGAGCGATATGTAGCCCCTCATCGATCTCAAAAGAGTCGTTGAGGTGCGGGTCGTTTATCAGGCCTTTCCAGCCCACCGTAGTGCGCGGTTTTTCAAAATAGACGCGCATCACGATATACAGGCTGTCGCTGACTTGATCGGCAAGTTTGCGAAGGCGGCGGGCATAATCAAGCGCCGCCTCCACGTCGTGAATTGAGCAAGGGCCGACCACTACCAATAATCTTGGGTCGGTGCCATCCAGGATGTTCTGGATGGTTTTACGTCCTTCTATTACGGTGCGCTCAGCCGCATCGGTTAATGGTACGGCTTTTTTGAGCGCTTCTGGCGTGGTGAGAACGTCTTGAGCGAGGACGTTAAGGTTATTAACCTGCTGTTCTGACATCTTGCTACCTGTGCTTGCGTAATGGCTGAAAAAGTGAAGGGACGATAAAAGTGGCGTCTACTATCGCTTGCCGGGGAGGTAAAAATCAATTGTTGTGGAACTATAGCAGCATTAAAAGTGTCAGCCACAGGGTTTTGTGAAAGGAGCTAAGTGCTTGATGCCCTGCACGGAACGCGCAACACTGAGGCTCTGTTTTAACTGGGCCCTGTCTTTAAAATTCGGTACCGTTATAAAATGCAACAACATATACGGGCGATGTATTCGCTCTTTTATTCACTCTATTATTAATCAATGCCCAAGGGACGCTATGCTGCTTGCTGTGAACGCCCACTTGTCAGGGCTAATAGGAATGGGGCTCGGCGCACGCCGTACGAGCTGGAGGAGCGTGTGAATGGGCACTCGGGAAACAGACCAACAGCTTGTGGAACGTGCCCAAAAAGGCGATACGCGCGCTTTCGATTTGCTGGTAAAAAAGTACCAGCACAAAATTATCGGCCTGATCGGTCGTTACGTTCATGATCACTCTGAAGTTCAGGATGTCGCTCAGGAGGCATTTATCAAGGCGTATCGCGCCTTGGGCAAGTTTCGCGCCGAAAGCGCGTTTTATACCTGGATGTACCGTATTGCTATCAATACTGCCAAAAATTATTTGGTCTCGCGGGGCAGGCGTCCTCCGGGCAGCGATCTAGATATTGTTGATGCTGAAATGATCGATCAAAGTGGACGATTGGCCGATTCGGAATCGCCGGAAGCGGCCATTGCTAGAGACCAGCTTGAAGCAGCGGTTTACCAAGCTATTGCCAACTTACCTGATGATCTGCGCACAGCGATTACCTTGCGAGAGCTTGATGGTCTTGCTTACGAAGATATCGCTCAGGTAATGCAGTGTCCGGTGGGTACCGTTCGTTCACGAATTTTCCGCGCTCGGGAAGCGGTGGATGAGCATATTCGTCCGTTAGTATCGACGGCCAGGAACAGTCGCGATGAATAACGGTCACTAGTAGAAGGGCTAAGTGATCGCTTTGAGTCGCCATCACAAAAAATGAAGGTTTTACTTTTTTTGTGAACTGTCTGGCACGTTTAGCGTCATAAAGCATGACTATCTTGATGAGCACAATGGCTGTATCAATGTGCAAAGCGTCATGAGCTTAGCGTTGTAACCTAGTTAGGTGGATATCCTAAGTAGCGTGCAACGGAGCCTTGGCCTTGGAAGTCGTCGGCGTGATGGCGCCTGTTCAGAGTGACCGCCATGCCAGTACTTCTTTTAAACAGTGTGAGGGTGTGAAGTATGAGTCAAAACACACGGGAATCACTTTCGGTGTTGATGGATGGCGAAAGTGATGAGCTAGAGCTTCGCCGAGTGTTGAAGGCGCTGCCTAACGATGATGACGCCGCCGATACTTGGCGCCGCTACCATCTTGCGCGCAGCATGATGCAGCGTGAGCAGGGTGTCGATGTAAGCGTTGATCTTTCTGCTGGCATCATGGCCCGATTGCGCGACGAGCCTGCTCCTATAACGCAAGGCTCAGACCAAGTGGCCCATCGCGCTGGCGGGATTTCGTTTGCCCGTGGTGCTGGCGTTGCTGCTGCTGTCTCCTTGATGGTCATTACAGGTGTGCAGTTCTTTGGCAATGATTCGCCGGTTGGTCAAGGTGGCGACATTGCAACGACTGCTTCTAATACCAATGGGGGTACTCAAGTGCAACCCGTTAGTTTGGCGTCTCAGTCGGCAGTTGCTGGGCGTGCAGATATGCCGATGTTTGAACCTACGCCGTTTAGGCTTAGCGGGCAGTCAGGTCAAAGCGGCTTGATGAATATTAGTGAAGCTGGCTTCTCAGCGCAGACTCCTCAGGGAGTAACCGCTTCACAAGGCACAAACATTGATGTTGATCAGATTGGCTTACTGCAATCTTACTTAAAACAGCACACCCAAAGTGCTGCTTACGGTAGTGGTGACAGCTGGATGCCGCTGATGCGTTCTTCTGCAGTAACTGAGCCACTAGGGCAGCGTTAAGCCTCAATGACGGGCTTTTTCATAGCGCCTATTAGGTGAGCGGGGAGTGCGCGAGATGGAAGTGCGCAATATGATGGTTGCCCTGCGGACTAAGCGAGCATGGGGGCTAGCAGCTGTAGCTTGTATGCTCTCTTTTGATGTCTATGCAGATAGCATAAATAAACAATCAGAAAGCCACGCTGGTTATGAATGTGCAGTGGCTTCGCTGCAGGCGCCTAGCAGCGCAACACAGTGGCTTGAGCGTGGTTTGTGGGCCAGCCACTGTTATGCCTTCCAAGCAAGGGCCGTCGCTATTGATCCAATCGGGGTGCGCACTCTTGCGCTTTCACACCGAATTCAAGACGGTATCCGACAGCAGGTAGTTCAGTATTTAGATGGTCCTTCTGTCAGTATCGAGCGACGCTCGCCAGTCGGGCGATTAGCCTGGACAGAAGAGGACAGCACTGGTGAGCTGCCTTCGCCAGCGCGGTGGGCCGCCCACCTCGAGCAGTTCTATTCCGTTGAGCTTGAAGATAACGCGCGTGTTGCTGGTCGTGAAGCGGTTAAACTAATGTTTGAGCCTCGCGATCAATGGCGTTTTTCCCATGAGTGGTGGCTAGATCAAGACACCGGCCTATTGCTAAAGCATGTGCTCATTGATCAGCAGGGTCGAATCATTGAAACTTTTCAAATCACTCAGCTTCAATCCCCTCAAAAGTATACTGGGATCGTTAGGGTAGATGATTCTAAGGTCGTGTTGGGTACTCCCTGGCAAGTTACCTGGTTGCCCGAAGGGTTTGTTACACAGCCGATTAATTTTACCGGCAATGATCGGCGTCAACGAGTCTATAGCGACGGTTTAGCGACGGTAAGTATCTTTGTGGAGCCTCTTTCCTCTGATGCTACTACCGCTTTAAAAGAAGGCGTCCAGCAACTGGGTGTTTCTGCTGTCGCCATTGAGCATACAATGAGCGCTGAAGGCCGTTGGCAAATGGTGGCTATTGGTGAGCTGCCTGTAGTAACACTCCAACGGATCGTCCGTTCCATCAACTTTGACTCGCTTCAATCTCAGGCCAGTAGTGATAGCCAAGATGAGGGCAAACCTTAGTGTTTTCGTTTTACGCCTGTCGAGAAATGAAATGATGGCCCCTACTGCATGCTCCTCTCTATTGCGCACTGGCACCGTTGTAGGGTTTAAGCCCCAGCATCTTATTGTAGAAATGTCTGCCCGAGGGAACTGTGAGCAGTGTGCACAGGGAAGAGGTTGCGGTTTGGGGTTGTTAGCACGTCGGCACAACCAGCACATTGCTATAGCAATTCCTGAGTCAGCCCGAGATATTGAGCAGCGCTATCCGTTAGGGGATTTGGTCACCATAAGCTTGCCAAGTGCGTCCGTCACGTTGCTCGCTTTTTTTGTTTATGGGCTGCCTTTACTGTTAGCGCTGTTGTTATCCGGCTTAGTCTCGCGTGTTAGTGCCTCAATTTGGCTGCCGCCACTGATCTTTTTTATCGCCTTGGTAGGCGGTGCGTTAAGTATTAACTACCTAATGCGTGGACGAGGGGAACGCTTTCGTCCTCGCTTGGTCAATTAGAAGGTTAATTTAGTTCTCCGGCACTTTTTTATAAACTGTTTCTATTAACTGTTTCTATGAACGTTGCTGTGAGTTATTGATCTGCCTTCGATTACTATCACCTTAAGTAGGAGCTCTTGCATGAAGCGCTTGATTCTCCCCTCCACCCTCTGGGTATGCGTGGTGGCGTTGCTAACCTTTGGCCAAGCGGCCAGCGCTCAGGGTTTGCCCGATTTTACCGAGCTGGTAGAGGATGCCGCCCCTGGGGTGGTCAATATTTCTACCAGTAGAACGGTTCAGCGTAGCAGCGTCCCGGGTTTTGAAGGGTTCGGCGGTCAGGAAATCCCGGAAATTTTCCGCCATTTCTTTGGTGATAACTTTGGCGATAGCTTCCCCGCGCCGCCTAGCAATGGACAAGGACGTAGTGAGGAGCGTCAATCCTTAGGTTCTGGATTCGTTATTAGTGAAGATGGCTACGTGATGACTAACGCACACGTTGTTCAAGACGCTGATGAGATTCTCGTGCGGCTCAATGATCGACGTGAGTTGAGTGCCCAAGTGATTGGCAGTGACCCACAAACCGATGTGGCACTCCTTAAAATAGAGGCCAATGACCTACCAACACTGACGCTGGGCGATTCTGACGAACTCAAAGTTGGCGAATGGGTAGCTGCGATTGGCTCGCCTTTCGGTTTTGATCACTCCGTCACGGCGGGTATCGTCAGTGCAATCAATCGTACCTTGCCGCGTGATGCGTATGTTCCCTTTATTCAAACGGATGTGGCGATCAACCCCGGTAACTCCGGTGGTCCGCTGTTTAATCTTGAGGGCGAAGTGGTCGGCATCAACTCACAAATCTTTACTCGTAGCGGCGGTTTCATGGGTGTCTCATTCGCGATCCCCATCAACGTAGCCATGGATGTGGCCGAGCAACTTCGTGAAGATGGCCGAGTTAATCGCGGCTGGTTAGGTGTCATGATCCAGCCGGTCTCCGAAGATTTGGCTGAGTCGTTTGGCATGGAGAGTGCGATTGGTGCGCTGATTGCTGACCTTGATCCCGAAGGCCCCGCCGCGCAGGGTGGCCTCCAGGCTGGTGATGTCATTCTTGAAGTCAATGGTGAAGAGGTTGAGCGCTCAAGCTCACTGCCGCGTCTAATTGGCAAAGGTGCGCCCGGTACCGAGGTAGAGCTTACCTTGATGCGTGATGGTGAACAGCTGACCGAATCAGTAGAGCTGGGCAGTTGGCCGGACGCCGAGCAGCAAACTGCTCAAGCCACTAGCAACAACCAAACACGTCTTGGCGTAATGGTGGCTGAAATTGATGATGCTATGCGTGAGCAGCTGAATATCTCAGGTGGCGTGGTAGTTCGCCAAGTTGAGTCAGATAGCGTGGCAGCTAAAGCGGGGATTCGGCCTGGGGATGTACTGGTAAGTATCGATCATCGCAGCGTCTCTTCTTCAGAGGAGTTAGTGAGCATTGTCGAAGAGTTGCCCACTGATCGTGCCATTCCGTTGCGCCTGTTCCGCGAGGGTCGTTCGCTGTTTGTAGCGCTTCGCCTAGAATAATCCGTCTGTTGTTACCCATAGTCCGGCGGTTCTCGCCGGACTATGGCTGCTAACCTGCCTCACTCGATAATTAAGCTCGCTAGACTGTATTTCCGTTGACCTCTATTTCTCCCCGACCACTTTATTGCCCCTTGCCTCTTTTGATCACTCCTCGTTCCTTTTTCTACGTTCTTTATTATTACCTTTTTTATCAACAAGGTTCTCTATCATGTCGTGCTCGAAACGGCCTAACAACACCATGATGATTAATCCCAAAATGGTGACCATAACGGCTAATGGGAAATTATTGATGCCCGCGCCGACGCCGACAGCACCAGCCAGCCAAATCGAGGCGCCAGTGGTAATCCCTTCAATGTGGGCGCCACTGCGGATGATACTGCCAGCACCCAAAAAACCTATGCCACCAATCACTCCCTCAACAACACGATTAGGATCAATACTTGCCGCGTGATCCCCTTCACCCGTGGCAAACAGCACGCTCATGCCAACAATGATGAACGCAGACGAGCCAAGTGACACCAGCATATGAGAACGAAGCCCCGCGGGTTTGCCACGAAGCTCCCGTTCCAAGCCAAGACACAGGGCCAGGCCAGAGGCAACAAGCAGGCGGGCTAGCATATCCAGGATGGAGATTTCGGTTTCCATGGCATTCCTTTTTAAAGCTCATCCAATAAAAAACCTAGTATAGGAACAAGCCAACACTATGAAATAGGTAAAGCTGGCTTGCCTTTATGCCTGCACAAGGGTTGATAAGGAGTACGTGTAGAACATTAGCAAGGTGTTTAGGTAGCGGTTATTTTTGGCATTTTTTGATGAACATAGCACCGGAACCCCGCTAACGGTACAATGACACCAAATTTCGACTGCGCATTTCAAGGTACTTTTTTTAATCGTACTCGATTGCCTACATACCCGGATTAAATTGGCAAATGACCCAAGAAAACGATAGTAAAATCAAGCATATACGAAATTTCTCTATCATCGCACATATTGATCATGGTAAGTCGACGCTCTCTGATCGTTTGATTCAGACCTGTGAAGGATTAACGGAACGTGAGCTTAAAGAGCAAGTGCTCGATTCCATGGACATTGAGCGCGAGCGTGGTATTACCATCAAGGCGCAGTCGGTGACGCTGGATTATACGGCTGCCGATGGCCAGGTTTACCAGCTCAACTTTATCGATACGCCGGGGCACGTTGATTTCTCTTACGAAGTGTCGCGTTCGCTCTACGCCTGCGAAGGTGCACTGCTGGTGGTAGATGCAGCGCAAGGCGTGGAAGCCCAGTCGGTGGCCAACTGCTATACCGCGATTGAACAAGGCCTGGAAGTCCTGCCGGTGCTTAACAAAATCGATTTGCCGCAGGCTGATTGTGACAAGGTTTCTCAGGAAATCGAGGAGATCATCGGGCTTGATGCGACCGATGCCTGCCGGGTGTCGGCTAAAAGCGGTATTGGCATCGATGCCCTGCTTGAACGCTTGGTGCGTGATATTCCGCCACCCAAAGGCGATCCCGATGCACCCCTACAAGCGCTCATTATCGACTCCTGGTTTGATAACTATCTCGGCGTAGTCTCACTGGTGCGTCTATTTGATGGAACGCTGCGCAAAGGCGATAAGATCCGTATTAAATCGACGGGCCGCGATTGGGGCACGACGGAAGTAGGTATTTTTACCCCGCAGCGTAAACAGACTAATATCCTGCGTGCCGGTGAAGTTGG
This sequence comes from Vreelandella glaciei, assembly GCF_013415125.1. Lineage (GTDB taxonomy): Bacteria > Pseudomonadota > Gammaproteobacteria > Pseudomonadales > Halomonadaceae > Vreelandella > Vreelandella glaciei. Next base: position 213,466 of record NZ_JACCDE010000001.1, read on the forward strand.
TTTTATTGTCGCGGGCATCAAGGAGATTCACGGGGCACCGGTGGGCGATACGATTACCCATACTAAAACCCCTGACGTCGCGCGCTTACCTGGTTTCCAAAAAGTGAAGCCACAGGTTTATGCCGGTATGTTCCCGGTCAGCGCGGATGATTACGAAGATTTCCGCGATGCGCTAGAAAAACTGGCCCTTAATGATGCCTCGCTTGAATATGTGCCAGAGAACTCCGATGCTCTTGGCTTCGGTTTCCGGGTGGGCTTTCTTGGCACGCTACACATGGAGATTGTTCAAGAGCGCCTGGAGCGTGAGTATAATATTGATCTGCTCACCACGGCGCCAACGGTTGTTTATGAACTAGCGATGAAAAATGGCGACGTTAACTACGTCTCCAACCCCTCCAAGCTGCCCGATATGGCCGACGTAGATGAAATGCGCGAGCCAGTTGTCCGCGCCAGCATCCTGGTTCCCCAGGAGTATGTGGGCAACGTGATTACCGAGTGTGAACAGCGCCGGGGTACACAGCGGGATATGCAGTTCTTAGGCAACCAGATTCAATTGGCCTACGAACTGCCGATGTCAGAAGTGGTCATGGACTTCTTTGATCGCCTGAAATCTATTTCAAAAGGGTATGCATCGCTTGAGTATAACTTCGAACGCTTTGAAGAAGCCAAGTTGGTACGTTTAGACGTACTCATTAACGGTGATAAAGTCGATGCATTAGCCGTCATTATTCACCGTGACCATGCCCATCATCGCGGTCGTTTGCTAGTGGAAAAAATGAAAGAGCTTATACCGCGGCAAATGTTTGATGTGGCCATCCAGGCCGCTATCGGTGGCCAGGTAGTCGCTCGCTCGACGGTCAAGGCACTACGCAAAAACGTGACCGCCAAGTGTTACGGTGGCGATGTCAGCCGTAAGAAGAAACTGCTCGAGAAACAGAAAGCGGGTAAGAAACGCATGAAACAAGTGGGGCGTGTGGAAATTCCCCAGGATGCCTTCCTTGCTGTGCTCAAGGTAAACGACTAGGAAAGAACACCACCCATGGATTTTTCATTACTTTTGGTACTTGCCGTTGCGCTTTCGGGCGTTGTTTACCTGTTGGACGTGCTGGTATTAAAACCCAAGCGCCGTCAACGTTTCGCCACAGCAGAGGCCAATACCAAGGAAGGGCTTGATCCTGCTACCAGTGAAAAACTGCTTAAAGAACCCTGGCCAGTCGACTACGCACGTTCATTTTTTCCGGTGCTATTGGTTGTGCTGGTGGTGCGTAGTTTTGTCATTGAGCCCTTCCAAATTCCCTCGGGCTCGATGCGACCAACACTCGAAGTGGGCGACTTTATTCTGGTCAACAAATTTGCTTACGGACTACGATTACCCGTGGTGAATACGCGCTTTATCGAAGTAGATGATCCCGAGCGTGGCGACGTGATGGTGTTTCGTTTCCCAGGTGAACCGTCGGTGAATTTCATCAAGCGGGTGGTCGGTATGCCAGGGGATCGTATCCGTTATGAAGGCAAGCAGCTCTTTATCAACGGGGAGGCGGTGGCTAAAGAGTTGATTGAAGAGGGCCCCGAAGGTTCTCCCCAGCAGCTATTATTAGCTGAACGACTTGGCGACGCTGAGCACTTTATTTATAACAACCCACGAGACCCAGGCCCGCAGATGCGTGAAGTAGAAGTGCCGGAAGGGCACTATTTCATGATGGGTGATAACCGAGACCACTCCAACGACAGCCGCTATTGGGGCTTTGTGCCGGAAGAGAATATTGTTGGCCGTGCGTTTGGAGTCTGGATGCATTGGGATGGCGGGTTGCCGAGTTTTACCAGCGTGCGGCGTATTGAATGAAGCACCTGCTTAGATTGTGGTTAGTCAGTTATGTCCCTTTAGTTAACGTCAATGACGTAGGAGAGCTGTGAGTAATTCCCTGAACGCTTTTTGCCGACGAATCGGCCATACCTTTGGCGACGATACGCTATTGGAATTGGCCTTGACCCACCGAAGCTTCGGTGGTCGTAACAATGAGCGCCTGGAATTCCTGGGTGACTCCATTGTCAATTTCGTGATCGCCGAGGCGCTGTTTCAACGCTTCCCCCAGGCTCGTGAAGGTCAGCTCTCACGCCTGCGTGCGCGGTTGGTGAAAGGCCAAACGCTGGCGGAGCTTGCCCGGGAAATGGAGTTCGGTGAGTGCTTGCGGCTAGGCTCTGGTGAGATGAAAAGCGGTGGACATCGCCGTGAATCGATCCTGGCGGATGCGGTTGAAGCCATCATTGGTGCTATCTATCTGGATGCCGGTATGGATGTGGTGCGTGACCGTGTATTGGATTGGTATGCAGAGCGATTGGAAAATATCTCGTTGCAAGATACCCAAAAGGACCCCAAAACGCGGTTGCAGGAGTTTTTGCAGTCGCGTCAAGCCGCCTTACCGCGCTATGAAGTTGTCTGCGTGAAGGGCGAGGCGCATGCCCAGACCTTTACCGTGGAGTGCTACATTGACCTGCTGGTTGAGCATACCACTGGTAAAGGTCCTAGCCGCCGTCATGCTGAACAGCAAGCAGCAGAAGAAGCACTGTCGTACCTTGAAAAAAGCCCTGGAGAAAAATCATGAGCCAAACCTGCGGATTCGTTGCCATCGTCGGCCGACCCAACGTGGGCAAATCGACCCTCATGAACCGTATTTTGGGGCAGAAAATATCGATTACCTCACGGCGCCCACAAACCACGCGCCACAAGGTAATGGGTATTAAAACGGAGAATGAGACCCAGTTCATCTACGTCGATACGCCGGGCATGCACATCATGTCCAAGGACCGTAATAAGGCGATCAACCGCTTTATGAACCAGGCGGCTACCCAGGCACTGCGTGACGTAGATTGTGTGGTGTTTATTATCGACCGCACTCGCTGGACCGAAGAAGACCAAGCGGTATTGAAGCGTCTGGAACACGTCAAAGCGCCGGTTATTTTGGCGGTCAATAAAGTCGACCGTCTCGGCGAGAAAGGTGATCTTTTACCGTGGTTGGCTGAGGTGGGTGCTCGACGCGACTTCGCCGCCATCGTGCCAATTTCAGCTAAACATGGCACCCAGGTGGATACCTTGGAAGAGGAGGTGGCCAAGCATCTCCCTGAAAGCGTTCACTTCTTCCCTGAAGACCAGATCACCGATAAAAGTCTGCGCTTTATGGCCGCTGAACTGGTACGTGAAAAAGTAATGCGCCAGTTGGGTGATGAGTTGCCTTACCAGATGACCGTTGAGATTGAAGAGTTCCGCGAGACCGAGCGTGTGACACATATCAGCGCACTCATCCTGGTTGAGCGGCAGGGTCAAAAAGTTATTTTGATTGGCGAAAACGGCGATCGGCTCAAGAGTATTGGTCGTGAAGCACGCCTTGATATGGAGCGCGCGCTGGGCACCAAAGTCATGCTGAATCTCTGGGTGAAAGTGAAGCGTGGCTGGTCGGATGACGAGCGCGCCTTGAAAAGCCTGGGTTACGACCTCGATTGAGTGTAGCGATGGCGCCTGAGCCGGCTTTCTTACTTCATCGCCGGCCTTACCGTGAAACCAGTGCGCTGGTAGATCTACTAACCCTTGACCACGGCAGAGTGCGTGCTGTAGCCCATGGTGGGCAACGGCCCGGATCAAAATCGCGACAACGTTTGCAGCCTTTTACACCGCTATTCGTGACGTGGCAGGGCAGCCGTGATTTAAAGCGGCTGACGCTGATGGAATCACGCGGCCAAACGGCATTATTAGCGGGTGAAGGCTTGCTATGTGGGCTTTACGCCAATGAGATCGCCACCCGACTATTGCCGCTAGAGTTGCCAGCCCCTGATGTGTTCGCCTTTTATACGGCGCTGCTGGAAGCATTGCCAGCGCCCGCTGAGAGGGCGTTGGCGTTGCGCCGTTATGAGTGGGCGCTATTGGAAGCGCTGGAAGCAACGCCGCAGTTTACAACACCGGAGGGTAGCGTTTTGGATCCCCAGCTGCGCTATCGTTTTGATGCAGCGACGCGCGCTTTTTCCCCGGCCGAACGCGGTTTAGATGGCCGCACGCTGCGCTATATTGAACAGGGTGACTGGCAGCATGATGGGCTCGCTAACGCTTTGAAGGCGGTGATGCGTGCCGCACTGGCACCGCACCTGGGTTCCACCGTCTTACGCTCGCGGGAATTAATGCTCGATTTAGCGCGCCGCCGCCATCGTCCCTAATGGTTGAATTTCTTACTCACAATCTCTTTCTTATCGCTGCGCTGGAGGCATTATGCACCCCCCTCGGATACTGTTAGGCGTCAATATTGACCACATTGCGACACTTCGCCAGGCTCGAGGTACCCGCTACCCTGACCCTGTTCAAGCCGCGCTAGTGGCTGAAGAGGCGGGGGCTGATGGTATTACGGTGCATTTGCGTGAGGACCGTCGTCATATTCAGCCTCGGGATATACGCATTCTGGCTGAAGTGCTTAATACCCGCATGAATCTGGAAATGGCGGTTACCGAAGAGATGCTGGCGCTGGCTGAAGAAGTGCGCCCAGCCCACGTTTGTTTGGTACCTGAAAAGCGTGAAGAACTGACTACTGAAGGTGGCCTGGATGTGGTCGGCGGCTTTGAATCCATTGCCAGTGCCTGCCAGCGGCTGAGCGCAGCGGGCTGCGACGTCTCTTTGTTTATCGACCCTGACGTAGCGCAAATTGACGCTGCCCAGCGCGCTGGAGCTCCTACCATCGAGCTGCACACGGGCGCTTATGCTGAAGCTCGGCCAGGCAGCGAAGCGGCAAATGCGGAGTATCACCGCTTAACAGCTGCCGCCACGCATGCTGTTTCACTAGGATTGGTGGTCAATGCTGGTCACGGCTTGCACTACCATAACGTTGAAGCTATTGCGGCATTGCCAGGCGTCAACGAGCTTAATATTGGTCATGCCATTATTGCCCGTGCGCTGTTTGTTGGCCTGAAAGAGGCCGTACAAGAAATGAAACGCTTGACTATCGCAGGCCAAGAGGCGGGATTAATGGCAGCTCTCGATGCCCACGATCATGAGCACGAACATGAACATGAACATACAGAAGATCATGTGCATCACGGTTGTTGCGGGCATTGATCAGAGATTGACTCTCCAGAGATTGGCTATTCAGGAGTCCCTACTAAGAGGTTTTTTAGGCGATGATTGTGGGTATTGGCTCCGATATAGCGCGTATAGAGCGCTTTACGCGGGCCGTGCAGCGGCACGGCCCGCGCTTTGCGCAGCGAATTTTAGGGCCTGAAGAGCATACGCTTTGGCTGCAGAAATCCCAGCCTGCCGCTTTCCTCGCCAAACGTTTTGCTGCCAAGGAGGCGTTTGTTAAAGCGCTAGGGCTTGGCCTGCGCCACGGAATGCAGTGGTGTGATATCCAGGTGCTTAATGATGCCTTGGGTAAGCCTTACTTCGTGCTTGACGGTAAAGCAGAGCGGCTACTCCAGGCGGCAGGCGTCACGGCGAGTCATATCACCTTGAGTGACGAAGCCGAGTACGCGGTTGCTTTTGTGGTGTTGGAACGCTCATAGCCAGCCAAGACCGGGCGAAGCTTTTGTCTTTGGTTTTTGGTCTTTAGGCATTATTTATTGGCTTAGGGCCTGAGTAAAAACGGGCGGTGTGCTCTTAGTCGTGCCATTGCCTGATATAGGTCCTCCAGTAGCTCTTCTACATGGTCTAAGCCGCTGGTCCGCAGCCGTGTTTCCAGCGTCTCTACCAGCAATGCCAGCTCCGGTGCGCCGCAGTAACGGCTGGCGCCATTCAAGCCGTGGACCCAATCGAGCAGCATCGGCAAATTTTGTTGCGCAAAAGCGCTACGCATGTGTTGTTCACTTTCGTCCAAGCTGTCGATCAAACGTTTTAGCTGCTCCCGTGCGAGGTACTCTTTACCGCCTGCTAGGCGTGCGCCTATCTCAAGATCCACAACGAGTAGTTTGGCGGGCGTCGTGTGGCTAAATGACTTAATAGCGGTTTTGCTACTGCTCGTTGAAGGAGGCGTTGCATTACTGTCGGCTAGCCGATGAGTAACCCCCAAAAAGCGATGAAGCAGTTGATGTAATTGTGCCTCATCAATGGGTTTTATCAGGACGTCATCAAGGCCTTCGGCGAGCCACTTTTGGCGTTCACTGCTGAGGACATGAGCGGTGACCGCTATAATGGGGCAGCGAGCCCAAGTGCTGCTAAGCCTGCGCAACGCTTGGGTGGTTTGTACACCATCCATGCCAGGCATGCGGATATCCATCAGCACCATGTCCACATTGCTGGTTCGCGCAAACTCTAGTGCTTGGTGGCCACTTTCTAATGCCGTGATATGCAGGGCGGGATCTTCAAGCATATTTTTGAGCAACTCACGGTTCGGCGCATTGTCATCCACAATCAGCAACTTGACCGGTTGAGTCGACGCTGGCAGAGCAGCTAACGGCTCAGGCTTGTCATAGGAAACAAGCACCGGTAGCAGTAATTGCTTAAGCGATGCCACCAATTGAGCGCGTGAAAAGGGTTTGTAAAGCGTTTCACCGCCCTGGGGTAATCGCAAAGGGGGCAGGTCAAGACTGTTGCCGTTGGCTAAAATCAATACAGGGCAAGGCGTTTGATCAATGACTTTTTGCCAGTAGCGGTGGCGTTCGGGCGTATAATCACTGTGTTCCAACCCCAATATAAGCAGTTGTGCCGGTTCAGAGGCATCAAACGCAATCGGTTGCGCTTCCCAGCGTTGCAGCAAATGCTCCAACACATGTCGGGTAGGCGCATGGGTTTCATAGAGGCAAATAGTGGGGTTGGCTAGGCTAATCTCCGCCGGCCGTTCGATTGCTTTGTGAGCCAGTAGGGGCAGTGTAAAGGAGAAAGTGGTGCCTTGGCCCAGTACACTCTCCAGCTCAATCTCGCCGCCCATGCGCTCAATAAGCTGGCGGCAGATAGTAAGCCCCAGGCCACTGCCGCCAAACTGGCGTGAATGGCTGGGTTCAGCTTGGGAAAAGGCGCTAAATAAGGCCTTCTGATGGGCATCGCTAAGACCAATCCCGGTGTCACTAACGCTGAGGTTAAGCACGACATGCTGGCCTTCCTGGTTATCCAGCATGACACGCACAATCACGTCACCTTCATGAGTGAACTTGAGCGCATTACCAATCAAGTTATTTAACACTTGATGAATACGCAACGGATCACCGCTCAGCGGTGTAGGGACATCGTCATACACCATCGCCACTAAGTGTAACTGCTTGCGCTGGGCTTCAGGCGCGTGAAGCCCAATCACTTCATCAACCAGCGCGACGATATCGATATCCGTTTCTTCAAGAGTAAGGCGATTGGCCTCAAGCTTGGAAAAGTCGAGCACGTCGTTAACCAACATAAGCAGGTTGTCGCAAGCGCGATGGACGTGCTGCAACCATTCCTGCTGGCGCGTATCCAGCGATGAACGGCCCAGCAGCCGACAAAACCCAATAATGCCGTTGAGTGGGGTGCGAATCTCATGGCTCATGTTGGCTAAGAATTCGGATTTCACCGCATTCGCCCGCAAAGCGCTGCGGTGTGCCAAATCGAGCTTTATATTCTGCTCCTCAATGGTTTCCATGGATTCTTGCAGTTCGCTGGTGGCCTGCTCAATTTGCGTTTGCATATCCCGCTGGGCCTGCTGAAAGTGTTCAGCGAGGGTATTAATGTGGCTAGTCAGGTGGTTAAGTTCCGCCGCATTAGAAGGCATCAGATGTAGCCGATAGTCACCGCGGGATAGGCGATAAAGCGCTTGGTTAGCTTCTTCGATAGGGCGGGTGGCATAGCGACTGATGGCGAAGGCGATTAAAAACATCAGCAGGCCCAGCAACATACCGCCTAAGCTAAGACTAGCGATCAATTTATAACGCCCCAGGGTGAGCGCTCGGGTGTCCATCTCGATAACCAGCCAGCCTGCGCTATCACTGACCGCACTGGCTGGACTTGTATTAGGCTGGGTAACCTCTAACGGTAAGCGCAGTCGCCAAGCCTCTTCTTCCATGAGCAGTTGGCTGTTAGCGGGCGCTTCCAGAGTGGGTCGTGCAGCGTTGCCCAGTAATAAAAGACGATCGCCTTGCGCATCAAAGAGCGCTACCGCCCGTAATCCTCTCATGGTGAGAAGTTGGCGGGCCAGGGCCTCAAGACGTTGAGAATCACCCTGTGCGACTGCGTCAGCAACACTGGGTGACAACAGCTCGCCAGCATTTTCCAAGCGTTCTTGCTGTGCCGCCCGAGCTTCCGTACCACTCTGTATGACCAGCAGTACGGCCATTATGGCGTACACCAGGAGCGGGAAACCGAGTAGGGCAAACAGAAGACGGGTGTTCAATGACATGAAAAGAAGCTCGCTGATTCAATGAGGTTGCCTGTCCAGGTCAAGACAGCACCGATATAATGCAGCATAACGGTTACGATAAGGAATTTTCATGAACGATCTTAAGGGCTATCCCACGTTAGAGGATGTGGTTGGCAACACGCCATTAGTGCGCCTGACGCGCATTAGCGCCGGTCGCAACAATACGCTGCTGGCTAAGCTTGAAGGCAATAACCCGGCGGGTTCGGTCAAGGATCGTCCCGCACTCTCCATGATCAGCGAGGCGGAAGCCCGTGGTGATATTACCCCCGGTGATACGCTGATTGAGGCAACGTCAGGTAATACCGGCATTGCACTGGCCATGGCGGCGGCGATCAAAGGCTACAAAATGGTACTCGTGATGCCGGAAAACGCCTCGGAAGAGCGTAAGCAGGCGATGGCAGCCTATGGGGCCAAACTCATTTCTGCCAGTAAAGCCGGCGGCATGGAGGAAGCTCGGGATATAGCGGATGACATGATCGCCAGTGGCGAGGGAAAACCGCTCAATCAGTTCGCCAACCCAGACAACCCGTTGGCGCACTATCGCACCACCGGCCCTGAAGTATGGCAACAAACCGGTGGCGAAGTGACTCACTTTGTAAGCTCAATGGGCACCACGGGCACTATCATGGGCGTGTCACGCTATTTAAAAGAGCAAAACCCGGCTATCCAAATTGTCGGTTTGCAGCCCGCCGATGGCGCCAGCATTCCTGGTATTCGCCGCTGGCCAAAAGAGTACCTCCCCGCCATCTTTGAAGCGCCCCGGGTGGATGTCACACTTGATATCGGCCAACAAGAAGCCGAAGAGCATATGCGTCGTCTAGCCCGTGAAGAGGGCATTCTGGCTGGAGTTTCATCAGGTGGTAGTTTGGCAGGCGCGCTGCGCATTGCCGAGCAAACAGAAAATGCGGTGATTGTGTTTATTGTCTGTGACCGCGGTGACCGCTATCTCTCTACTGGCCTATTTGCCCCAGGAGTATAACCATGGCCATGTTGGGAAAAAGGCGGCCGTCTAGGCCCGCGTCAGGTCATTCTGGGCTTGCTGGCACGCCAGGCGGCAAAACGCGTCATACGGCTACCGATGGTGATACGTCGCCCTTGGTGATTGAGCGCTTAGCGCACGATGGCCGTGGCGTCGCCCACTCAGCCAACGGTAAAACCGTGTTTGTTGATCAGGCGTTGCCCGGTGAACAGGTAGAGGTGGCGATTCATCTGACGCGCAAACGTTTTGATGAAGCGCATGTTAAATCACTGCTAACGTCCTCTGATCAGCGTGTTACGCCCCCATGCCCGCATTTTGGCCACTGTGGCGGCTGCGATTTACAACATTTAAATATTGATGCCCAGCGCGTTCACAAGCGTGAGGTGGTGCGCGACCTGTTTGCGCGTCAAGGCATCACGCTAGGCGAGATTGGCTCGATTCAGGGCGATGACCAGGGCTATCGGCGTCGTGCACGGCTAGGGGTCAAGGTAGATAGCCAGGGCAACACGCGCCTTGGCTTTCGTGCTGCCCATAGCCATCGCTTAGTCGACATCGAGCGCTGTCCGGTATTGGTTGATTCTTTGCAGCAGTTGTTAACACCACTACGCGAGTTGCTCAAACGCTTAGATGCGCCGCGCCATGTGGGTCACATAGAATTGCTGGCAACGGCGACCACCCAAGTAGTACTGGTTCGTCAACTCAAAGAGCACCTTCAGGATGCCGAGCGCTGGCAAGCCTTTGCCCAGCACCGTCAGGTGGCTTTAGGCACCTGGTTGGGTCGTGAAACACCCACGCTGCACTGGCATGGCGCGCCCCCGGTGCTGGAGGAGTCGCTAATACTCAACGACCAGCCATCGCTAAAACTGAGTTTTGCCCCAGGCGATTTTTTACAGGTCAACGCCCAGGTTAATCAGCAAATGGTTGCCCAAGTGATGCAATGGTTGGTGCCCAAGCCAGGGCAAAAACTGCTCGATCTGTTTGCAGGTATCGGGAATTTCAGCCTGCCCATCGCCGCGGCGGGTGCTGAAGTGCACGCGGTGGAAGGCAACCCTGCCATGGTGGCGCGGATTGCGATAAATGCTAAACACAACGCGCTGATGGTCAGCGGCCAACAGGCCGATTTGAACGACCCCGCCAGCGTTAAAGAGCTGCTATCTGCTCATCGCGATAGTGATGCACTCGTACTTGATCCGCCGCGTAGCGGTGGGGAAGCAATTTGTCAGGCGCTGGCGCGCCACCCGGTGCCCAGAGTGGTCTATATTTCTTGTGACCCCGCAACGCTTGCCCGGGATGCGGCACATCTTGTGCATGCGGGTTACCGGGTTAAGCAAGTAGCAGTGGCAGATATGTTCCTTCACACTGCGCATATGGAAACACTAATGTTGTTTGAAATTAATGTTGTTTGAAACTGATGCTGTGTGAAGCTGATGCAGCTAAATGCGTCAAGCCACGGTGACAGCCGTGTGGAGATCGTCCCCCAGAATGGATGAGTGATAGTCATGGTAAAAGTGCGTGAAGACCAGCCGCTAACCGCTAGCGGAAAGGTGGATATACAACAATGGTTAACGCGCCTGCAAGAAGATGTGCGCCTACGTGATCCCGAGCGTTTAGTCGAGGCCTGTGAGCTTGCTGAAACGTTAGAGCTAGAAGCTCCTCGCACGCATCGTGTATGGCTTTCGCCGGGATCCAGCTTCCGCATGGGCCTGGAAATGGCCGATATCCTTGGCGATTTGAAGCTGGATCAGGCTACGCTGGAAGCCGCCGTTCTCTACCGTGCGGTGCGGGAAGGTCTACTGAGCCTTGAAGCGGTGACAAAACGCTTTGGCGAAGAAGTGGCTAGCCTGATCGATGGCGTGCTGCAAATGGCCGCTATCAGCTACCCACTGGCGCCTGACCACGGCATGGGCCAACACAATCAGCAGGAAAACCTGCGCAAGATGCTGGTTAATATGGTCGGCGATGTGCGCGTGGCGCTGATAAAAATTGCTGAGCGCACCTGCGCACTACGCCAGGTAAAAGACGCTCCCCGGGAAAAAAGTTTACAGGTGGCTCGGGAAGTCGCCGATATTTACGCGCCGCTGGCCCACCGCCTGGGCATCGGTCAGCTTAAGTGGGAGCTGGAAGACCTCTCGTTTCGTTACTTGCATGAAGATGAGTACAAAGCGATTGCCAAGCTGTTGGCGGAGAAGCGCCTTGACCGCGACCGCTATATTCATGATGTGGTCGAAACCATCAAAGGCTTGATGGAAGCCCAACATATTCACCGCTACGACGTGGATGGGCGGGCCAAGCATATCTACTCGATCTGGCGCAAAATGAAGCGCAAACGGATTGATTTTTCGCAAGTTCATGACGTGCGTGCGGTGCGCATTCTGGTGCCGGAAGTGTCGGACTGCTACACCGTACTGGGGATTATTCACTCGCGTTGGCACCACGTGCCCAACGAGTTTGACGACTATATCGCCAACCCCAAAAAGAACGGCTATCAGTCGCTGCATACCGCCGTCATGGGGCCGGAGAACAAGGTACTCGAAATCCAGATTCGCACCTTCGCCATGCACGACGAAGCGGAGCTGGGCGTGTGTGCCCACTGGCGTTACAAAGGCCACGATACCAACGCCAAAAGCCGTAGCTACGAAGAGAAAATTGCCTGGCTGCGTCAGGTACTGGAGTGGCAGGACGAAGTGGGCGGCTTTGGCGATCTGCGCGAAGGACTCTCCAGCGACGTGGCCCCTGACCGCATATACGTCTTCACTCCTGACGGTCACGTGATTGATCTGCCGCGGATTGCCACGCCTATCGATTTTGCCTATCGAGTGCATACCGAAATTGGCCACCGCTGCCGAGGTGCTAAGATTAATGGGCGCATTGTGCCGCTCACTTATAAACTCAAAACCGGTCAGCAGATCGAGATACTGACGGCCACCAAAGGCGGGCCTAGCCGCGACTGGTTAAATCCCAGTTTGGGCTATGTGCGTACCTCCCGGGCTCGGGCCAAAATCCAGGCGTGGTTCAAGCACCAGGCGCGGGGTCAAAACCTGGATGAAGGGCGCGCGCTGTTTGACCGCGAAATGCGCCGCCTGGATGTCGAAGGGCTCGACCTGCCCAAACTGGCCAAGGCGGTTAACTACCTCAATGCTGACGATATGTACGCCGCCATTGGTGCCGGTGATCTGCGTATTGGCCAAGTGTTGCATCAGGCCCAACAGCTGTTCGGCGAGACCGACGACCAGGAGCAGCTTAATCGCCTGCTTGCCAAGCCTCAGCGGCAATCCAGCAAAGCCACCAAAAGTGATATCACCGTGCTCGGCGTCGGCAACCTGAAAACCAGCATGGCGAACTGCTGTCGGCCAGTGCCTGGCGAACCGATCATCGGCTTTATCACCCAGGGGCGTGGCGTCACTGTGCATCGCCAGGATTGTAGCAATATTCTGCAATTGCGCCTGGACGAACCCCAGCGCATTATCGAGGTAGAGTGGGGCGAACGCGCCCAGACCCGCTATCCGGTGACCATTGAGATTCAAGCCTGGGATCGCTCTGGGCTACTGCGCGATGTGACAGGGCTGCTCGGCAATGAAAAAGTCAACGTACTCGCCGTGAACACATTAACCGATACCGACGAGGGCATTGCCCGTCTGCGCATTACCTTGGAAGTCGACGGCCTGGAATCCCTGGGGCGTCTGTTCTCCCGTATCCAGCAGTTGCCAAACGTTACCGAAGTGCGCCGTTTGCGCAATGCAGACCCGGAAAAGCAAACGCGTAAGGGAGGGGAATGATGCGCCATGGTATGGACGACCTGCTGACCCTGATGCAAGTGCTGCGTGACGCCGGGCAGGGCTGCCCATGGGACTTACAGCAGGACTGGGACAGCATTGTGCCCCATACGCTGGAAGAGGCCTACGAGGTCGCCGACGCCATTGAGCGACGCGCTTTTGACGAGCTACCCGGTGAGCTAGGCGATCTGCTTTTTCAGGTGGTTTACTACGCCCAGTTCGGGGCGGAGGAGCAGCGCTTCGACTTTGCTGATATCGTCGATACCCTGACCGCCAAGATGTTGCGTCGACATCCCCACGTATTTCCGGAGGGCACCCTGGCTTCCCGGCGCCCGCCAGGAGTGAGCGCCGCAGAGGTGCAAACTCAGCAGGTCAACAGCCGCTGGGAATCACTCAAAGCTGCAGAACGTGACACAAGGGCACGCGCCGAAAGGGCTGATGCCACCCCCTCAGTGCTGGACGATGTACCGCGCACGCTGCCCGCCCTTAGCCGCGCTGCCAAGCTGTCCAAGCGCGCCGCGCGGGTAGGCTTTGACTGGCCCGATGCCCGCGGTGTGGTGGCGAAAATTCGTGAAGAATTGGCGGAAGTGGAAGAGGCGCTCGCCGCGGGTGATCAACAGCATGCTCAGGAAGAAGTGGGCGATTTGCTGTTTGCAGTGACCAACCTTGCCCGCACGCTGAATGCCGACCCTGAACAGTGCCTGCGCGCTACCAATGCCAAGTTCGAACGCCGTTTTCGTTTTGTTGAGCGTGAGCTTAGCGCTGCCCAGCGGCCATTAACAGAGGCTTCCCTAGACGAGATGGAAGCCCACTGGCAGGCAGCCAAAGCAGAAGAAAAACAATCTACCCATTCCTGATCTAATAATGATGCGACCCCTGCAAGGAGGCCATGCCAATGAGTCACGACCTACACGAATCTCTGCGCGATAACGTACGTATTCTGGGCGACAGCCTGGGGCGAACCATTGCCGACGATTTGGGCCAGGCATTTGTCGATAAAATTGAAACCATTCGCGCCCATGCCAAACGCGGGCGGCAAGGCGACTCGCTGCAGCAGCGTGAATTGATCGAGTACCTGCGTGAGCTGCCCGAGCGGGATCTGCTGCCGGTCACCCGTGCGTTTAACCAGTTCTTAAACCTCGCGAACATTGCCGAACAGCACTATCGGGCGCGCTTTCGCCGGGTCGAGGACTACAAGCCCGGCTCCCAGCCGGTACTGGGGGAGCTGCTTGCGCGTGCCGAACAGGCCGGCAACTCACCGCGCAAATTGGTCGAGACCCTTGCCAACATGCGCGTTGAACTGGTGTTGACCGCTCACCCCACCGAAGTTATCCGGCGTACGCTGATTCAAAAATATGACGCCATTGATGAGTGCTTAACCGCTATTGAGAGCTCCGAGGATTATCCGGAGCGTGGCACTCGTGCCCAGGGGCGCCTGGAAGAGCTGATTAGCCAGGCGTGGCATACCGACGAGATCCGCCACGAGCGGCCCACCCCGGTGGATGAAGCCAAGTGGGGCTTTGCGGTCATTGAAAACTCGCTATGGCAGGCGGTGCCAGATTTCCATCGGGATTTGGATAATCTGCTGTTGGATACCGCCGGTGAGCGGTTGCCCCTGGATGCCGCGCCCATCCGCTATGCTTCCTGGATGGGCGGTGACCGCGATGGCAATCCCAATGTGACCGCCCGGGTCACCCGCGAGGTATTGCTACTGGGCCGCTGGATGGCCGCCGACCTTTACCTGCGCGATCTTGAGCAGTTGAAGACCGAGCTCTCCATGTGGAAGGCCAACAGTGCGCTTAAAGCCGAGGCGGGCGATGTGGCCGAACCGTATCGCGAAGTGCTAAAGCGCCTGCTGACAAGAATGGAGTCAACCCGGGATTGGGCCAAGGCCGAGCTTGAGGGGCGTAACTATGACGGCGGGCCGATTATTGAAACCCGTGATCAGCTCTATTCACCGCTGCTCGGCTGCTACCGCTCACTGTGCGATGTTGGTCTCGATACCATCGCTAACGGGGCGCTGCTGGATACCTTGCGCCGGGTCGCCGTATTCGGCGTTACGCTGACCAAACTCGATTTGCGCCAGGAGGCCAGCCGCCACGCACAGGTGATTGAAGAGCTGACCAGTACGCTGGGCCTTGGTCACTACCGCGAATGGGACGAAGCCCAGCGCCAGGAGTTTCTGCTCGCCGAACTGGCCTCACGTCGCCCGCTGATCCCACGCCGCTGGGAGTGCTCCGCCGAGTCCCGTGAAGTACTGGATACCTTCAAAGTCATCGCCCAGGAGCATTCAGAAGCGCTGGGAACTTACATCATTTCCATGGCCGCTGAGCCCTCGGACGTGCTTACCGTAGCACTGCTAATGAAAGAGGTGGGAGGGCAGGTAACGCTACCTATCGCACCGCTGTTTGAAACCCTTAATGACCTGGATCACGCAGGCGATGTGGTGGATCAGCTGCTGGCGATACCGGGCTACCGTTCGCTGATCGATGACCGTCAGGAGGTCATGATTGGTTACTCGGATTCGGCAAAAGATGCCGGCCAGCTGGCCGCTGCCTGGGCGCAGTATCGCGCTCAGGAGTCGCTGGTGAATGTGTGTAATCGACACGGCGTCGATTTAACCCTGTTCCACGGTCGCGGCGGCACCGTTGGTCGTGGCGGCGGCCCGGCCCACGCGGCGATACTCTCCCAGCCCCCGGGTTCGGTAAACGGCAGCCTGCGGGTGACCGAGCAGGGCGAGATGATTCGCTTCAAGTTTGGCCAGCCTGATATTGCCCTGCGCTCCATGGAGATCTATGCCTGTGCAGTGCTGGAAGCCACGCTGTTGCCGCCACGCGCGCCAGAACCGCACTGGCGTGAGGAGATGGATCAGCTCGCCAAGGTAGCGCATGGCGCCTATGTGGGCGTCGTGCGTGAAGACCCGGACTTTGTGCCTTATTTCCGCGCGGTAACGCCGGAGGGCGCGTTGGGTAGGCTGCCGTTGGGTTCACGCCCCACCAAGCGGCGCCAGGATGGCGGGGTGGAAACCCTGCGCGCCATTCCATGGATTTTTGCTTGGACGCAGATTCGCCTGATGCTACCCGCATGGCTGGGCAGCGGCGAAGCCTTTGCGCGGCGCTTAGAGCAGCCCGGTGGACGCGATGTGCTGCAAGAGATGCGCAATGAGTGGCCCTTCTTCGGCACCTACCTGGACATGCTGGAGATGCTGCTGGCCAAAGCCGATGTCGCCATTGCCGCTTACTACGAGCACCGCTTGGTCGATGAGCCCTCGCTGAAGGCATTGGGTAAAAAGCTACGCCACCGTTTCGCGTCCCTGGAAGAAGCCGTGCTGGATATTCTTCAGCAGGAGAAGCTGTTGGAGAACACGCCGCTGATTCGCCAGGCAATCGATGTACGCAACCCCTACATCGATCCGCTGCATGGCCTTCAGGCGGAGTTGTTGCAGCGTAACCGCGATGCCGACGGGGCGATTAGCGCCGATCTTTCCCGTGCGCTGATGGTGACCATGGCAGGCATTGCGGCAGGATTGCGTAATACCGGCTAGGCATAACCATATTTAACGACTAGGAGGCATCAATGTCCTCAGATGCTCAAGCGGTACTCGACTTTTGGTTTGAGGAGTTGACGCCTGCTCAGTGGTTTAAAAAAGACCCTGAAATGGATCGTACAATCTCGCAGCGGTTTGGTGCGCTGAATGCCCAAGCCGCACGGTGCGAATGTTATGCATGGCGTCAAACGGCTCAAGGGCGTCTTGCGGAGATCATCGTGTTGGATCAGTTCTCGCGCAATATCTATCGCGATGACGCTCGTGCTTTTGCCACCGATACCTTGGCGCTAGTACTAGCCCAGGAGGCGGTGTCCGCTAGTGCCGACGCCGAGTTAACCAGTCAGCAGCGGGCATTTCTGTATATGCCCTATATGCATAGTGAGTCAACGGCCATCCATGAAGTGGCGATGGAGCTGTTTAACCAGCCAGGGTTAGAGAATAACTACGACTTTGAAGTGCGCCACAAGGCGATTATTGATCGCTTTGGGCGCTACCCGCACCGCAATGCTTTGTTGGAGCGGGACTCTACCGACGAGGAGTTGGCCTTCTTGAAGGAGCCCGGCTCCTCTTTTTAATTGTTTGCTTATCCTCTTTTAGCCACGTGGCGTTTTATGTCGTTTCGAAAATCTACCCGTATCAATAAATATATTAGCGAGAGCGGGATGTGCTCTCGCCGTGAAGCCGACCGTTTTGTTGAGCAGGGCAACGTGTGGATTAACGGTCGCCGTGCCACCACCGGTGATCAGGTGGTGGCGGGGGACTTGGTTAAAGTAAACGGTCAGGAGATCGAGCCTCAGGAAGAGGAGGATCTGGTGCTGATCGCGCTGAATAAACCGGTGGGCATTGTCAGTACCACCGAATCCAGCGAAAAGGACAATATCGTTGAGTTTGTGAAGCATGGCGTGCGCATTTTCCCCATTGGGCGGCTCGATAAAGACTCCCAGGGGCTGATTTTTTTAACCAATAACGGCGACCTGGTTAATAAGATTCTGCGCGCCAATAACAACCACGAAAAAGAGTATCAGGTGACGGTAAACAAGCCGATCACCGACGAGTTTATCGAGGGCATGCAGAGCGGTGTACCGATTCTTGGCAAGGTGACCAAGCGCTGCAAGGTGCAAAAAGAGTCCACCTTTGTGTTCACCATCACGCTGGTGCAGGGGCTCAATCGGCAAATTCGCCGTATGTGCGAATATTTCGGCTATGAGGTTACGCAACTTATTCGCACGCGCATTATGAATGTGCCGCTAAAAGGCTTGGCCCTGGGCGACTGGCGCGATCTCACTGCCAAAGAGATCGATACCATTATTGCGCTGACCGAACGCTCAGAGGCGGTACCCGAGAAGAAAAGTAAAGCTAAGCCGGAAAGACCCAACTACAGCTCAGGCGCAGGAAAGGCAAAGCCGCCTTCCGCGAAAGGGCGACCGGCTAAAGCAGGCGCGAAGGCGGCTGGTGCCAAAGCGGCTGGGGCTAAACCACCCGTCAAGGGTAAAAAAGCCGCCAGCGGAAAAGTCAGTGGAAAAACAGGTGCCGGCCCGAAAGGCGGTGTGGCAGGCAAGCCGCACCCCAAGGGTGGTAAAGCCCCCGGTAAGCCTGGTGTTAAAAGTAAGCCCGGTGTTAAAAGCAAGCCTGGTGCTAAAGGTAAGCCCGTTGGTAAAGGCCGCGGTAAGCCAGCGGTGGGCGGCAAACCTTCTCAACGACGCAAGTAGCTGCTAACCACTCAAGAGTCTCCACTGTGATTCCAATCGTCGCCTTTTACGCTGTGGTGAGCGTTATCGCTTATATCACTTACGCTATCGATAAAAAGGCGGCTATTAACAACCGCCGTCGGGTGAGTGAGAAGTCGCTACATCTGCTTGGGGTAGTGGGTGGCTGGCCGGGTGCGCTACTGGCCCAACAGCAACTGCGTCACAAAACCCAGAAAACCACCTTTCAAGTTATGTTCTGGCTGACGGTTGTCGTGAATCTGGTCTGCGCCGGGTGGCTAACGGTTTCATTGAGTCTCATTTAGCCACCCGTTTAGCCACCCTATGCTGAGTGCCTACGCTCTGGCGTGATTGCCGGGCGCGAAAAGAAAATTAGCGATTAGCTCTTTACCGCCCTCGGTGGCAAACGATTCCGGGTGGAACTGGATGCCGTGAATCGGGTACTCCCGATGCTTAACCCCCATCAGTTCGAATTCACCCAATGCCTGCCAGCGGCTGCGCTGCTCAAAGCTATCCGCTTCAAGTGCGCCAACGGTGGCGGTCACTTCCAGGCACTCGGGCAAAGTGGTCGCATCGGCAATTAGCGAGTGGTAGCGCATGACCTCAAGCTGGTCGGGCACGCCGTTAAACACCGAGGCGTTATTGTGGTTGATCGGGCTGATCTTGCCATGCATCGGCAGCGGCGCTTTCACCACCTTGCCGCCAAACACATGCACGATGCCCTGCATACCCAGGCACACTCCCAGCAGTGGCGTGGTCTTACCCAGTTTTTCGATGACTTCAGCGCACACGCCAAAGTAGCGTGGGTCATCCGGCGAGCCCGGGCCGGGGGAGATGATTATGCGATCCGGGGCCATGGCTTCGATGGCGTTGAAATCGATTTGATTATTGCGCTTAACGAGTATCTCAAAATTAGCCAGCCCGCCGCGATTCTTCTCCGTGGTCAAAATCTCACCAATAAACTGGTAGAGGTTATAGGTGAAGGAGTCGTAATTATCGATGATAAGTACCTTCATGCTGGGCTCTCCATGTCCGTCTCCATAAAGGGGGCAAGGGCTTTGCGGGTGCCGGCAAACTTGCGGCGAATCTCTTCATACTCATCGGCGGCGTTGCTATCAAACACATTGCCGCCGCAGGTTTGCACGTAGGCGCGCTCACCGTTCACAAACACCGTACGAATGGGTATCGCAAAGGTGCAGTCGCCGTTAAACGAGAACTGACCCACCGCGCCGCCGTAGGGGCCGCGGCCGTCGGTTTCCAGATCGTCGATAATCTTCATCGCCTCAATTTTGGGTGCGCCGGTGAGGGTGCCTGCCGGGAAGTTGCTGGCCAGCGCCGTAAACATATCTTCACCTTCGGCGATAATACCGACGATCTCGCTGGAGATATGCTGCACGTGGCTAAAGCGCTTGATATCCATCAGGCTACGTACTTTGACCGTGCCAAACTGGGCTACGCGGCCAATATCGTTGCGGTGTAGATCCACAATCATATTGTGCTCGGCGATCTCTTTGGGGTCGTTGAGCAGCGCCCGGGCGAGCTGGGTATCTTCTTGGGTTGTTTGCCCCCGGGTGGTGGTGCCCGCCAGCGGAAAGGTCTCCATTTCACCCTGACGCAGCCGGAATAAAAGCTCCGGGCTCGCGCCGATCAGCTTCTGCTCGCCAAATTTGACGTAGTACATCTGCGGCGACGGGTTGATGGTGCGTAGCTGGTCATAGAGCGCCAGGGAATCCCCTTTAATACTGAAGCGTTTTTTAAAGCCGACTTCGCACTGGAACACTTTGCCGTCGATAATATCCTGCTTCACCTTGGCCACCGCCTCGGCGTGCTCTGCCTGGCTCATGGTGTCGCCGAGGGCAGTTATCTGCAGTGGGCCTGCCGGCTCATCGTCTGCATCAATTAGCGTCTGCAGAAAGTCGTAGCGGCTGTTGTCGTAATAGAAGTAGGTGACTTCCCCGGTCATCTTGTCGAGGATCAGGCCATCTTTGTAAAGCCCAAAGCGGAAGGTATCGAAATCATCGCTGGCTTTTAAGGTAAGCGATGGTTCGAAGTACTGCATGGCATCATAGCCAAGATAACCGCTGAGCCCACCGGCATACTTGCGGGAAATAATATTCTGCGGGATCAGACTGCGCAGCAGCTCATAGGGGTTATCGCTGGGGTAGTGATTGGCGTTGCCTTTGCGGTCTTCGATCGTCAGCGTGTTGCCGTTGGCGTAGAGCGTGTACTCGGGGTCGAAACCGATGATCGAGTGGCGCGCCATATGGCTGTCTTCGCCCAGAGACTCCAGCATGTAGCAGGTATCAAATTGGCGTTCGATTTTTTGAAACAGAGCAAAGAAGTCGCAGTCCGCCGCCAATGTCACATAGTGAGGTTTGCGTGGCAGCGTAAAAGGCTGCGGGCCTGGTGAGGCGTGCGTGTCAGCAGTGGTCATGATCAATCAATCCGTGAAGAAGGGCTTGAAGAAGGTAACGTGGTAAGGGCACGAGAGCCCCGTGAAACCGTGGCGATACCCACGCCCAGGGTTTCGGCAATTTTGCGGTGGGGCACGCCTTCACGCAGCAACTTAAAAATTTGTAGGCGTTTACTGATTTCTTGGTACTCTGCAGGCGTTAGCAGGCTAGCCAGGGCTTCGTCCATTGCTTTAGGTGAGTCAATGGCGAGCAAATGGCGAATGAGTTCAGCCTGGTAGTTATCGTCTGTTGTCATATGTGCCACCAGGTAATATGCATTGTACTAGCGTACTAGTACGCTACCTGATTGCTCAGGGAAGTCAAGCAGCACGTTTCATTTTGAGGAGTCCCCATGACCAGTTATTTCATTCAGGCGTTTATTTATCTTGTTGCCGCGGTGATTGCAGTACCGCTTGCCAAGCGTTTTGGCCTGGGTTCTGTGCTGGGTTACTTGGTTGCCGGTGTCGTGATCGGTCCAATACTGGGGCTGGTGGGTCAAGAGACCACCACTATTCAGCATTTTGCCGAGTTTGGCGTGGTGATGATGCTGTTTTTGGTCGGCATGGAGCTGGATCCCAAGGGCCTTTGGGCGATGCGGGTGCGGTTGATTGGTCTGGGTGGGCTTCAGGTTGTGTTAACCGCCGCGGCTGGCACCGCTATTGCCTGGTGGCTGGGGCTGGTTTGGCAAACTGCCCTGGCGGTGGGGCTGATTTTTGCGCTCTCTTCCACGGCGATTGTGCTGCAAACACTCAATGAAAAGGGGCTCGCCAAAACGGAGGGTGGGCGCAGCGCTTTCTCGGTGTTGCTGTTTCAGGATATTGCGGTGATCCCCATGCTGGCGCTGATCCCGCTGCTGGCGCTGCCTGAGTTGATGGGGGCGGGCGGTGATGACGGTCATGCCAGCTTAAGCCTGGTAGCGAACTTGCCCGGCTGGGCTCATGCCTTAGTGGTTGTGACAGCTATCGCAAGCGTTATTGCCGCTGGCTACTATTTGATGCCGCTGCTATTTCGCTATGTAATTGGTTCTGGCCTGCGTGAAGTATTTACCGCTACCGCGCTAATGCTGGTGATTGGCATCGCCGCACTGATGAGTGTAGTCAATTTGTCCCCCGCCCTTGGCGCCTTCCTGGCGGGAGTGGTGCTCGCCAACAGCGAATTTAAGCACGAACTGGAAGCCAATATTGAGCCCTTCAAAGGACTGCTGCTGGGGCTGTTCTTTATTACCGTAGGGGCAGGTATCAACTTCTCGGTGTTAGCCGCAGAGTGGGGCACGGTGCTATCGCTAGGCTTGGCGGTTATCGTTATAAAGGGTGTGATTCTGCTGGGTTTGGCGTTGCTGTTTCGGGTACATGGTAGCAACGGCTGGCTATTCACTTTAAGCCTTGCCCAAGCCGGTGAGTTCGGTTTTGTACTGCTGACCTACAGCGTTCAAAACAACGTAATACCTACCGATATCTCCCAGGTGCTTTCGTTAGTCGTGGCGCTATCGATGTTCTTAACGCCGCTGCTGTTTATTGCCTATGACCGGCTGGTGCTGCCGCGCTACCTTATTGCTAAAAACGATGACACCGAGGCCGATACTATTGAGGAGCAGGCCCCCGTCATCGTTGCGGGCGTAGGGCGGTTTGGACAAATTATCTGCCGCTTGTTGCGCGCCAATAATATCCCCATCGTGGCGCTGGATCTGGAGATCGAGCAGATCGAGAATCTGCGCAAAATTAACATCAAAAGCTACTTTGGCGATGCCAGTCGCTCCGACTTGCTAGAGACCGCGGGGATCGAGCACGCCCGGCTACTGGTTATCGCGCTAGACGACCGTGAGCGTGCCGTGCAGATGGTTAAGCATGTGAAGTATGCCTACCCCCAAGTGTGGGTACTGGCCCGTGCATTCGACCGTGGGCATGGCTATCAGCTACGTGACGCGGGTGCCGACGACGTTATCAGTGAAACCTATCATTCAGCGCTGGAGCTGGGCGGGCACGCACTGACAGCCATGGGCGTTCACCCCATGCGCGCCAAGCAAATGACCTGGGCGTTTGTGCAGAACGAAGATGCCCATGAGGATGAACTGTTTGAGGCCTGGAAAGAGATCGAAGAGGGCATCAGCTTCAGCCCCCGCTACGGTGAGCTATTTATGAAGCTGGAAGAGTCGTTGAACAGCGCAATGCAGCAGGATTGGCCAGAGCCCCAACAGGAAGATGTGCCGATCTGGACGCCACCTGAAAGCGATCAAGATCAAAAAGCCTAAAACGGCAGGTGCAACGAGGCGCTTAACATATTGAGGTGGCTAAGGGTGGGGGCGTCGATGCGTTCGTACTCTAGGCGGCTGACGAGTCGATTGATCGTCACCGTGGCGCCGAAACCTTGCAGCAATGCCGTGCCGCTTTCATCGGCGCCTTCCTGGTCGCTTTCCCCCCGCCATTCTGTGATGCCGGACTTTGCATAGACGCTGAAGGCGCCCATGCGAACTCCGGCAACAATGGCACCGCCCAAACTCAACGTATCCATAATTAGTGGATTTACACTGGAGGAAATGGGAATTTCTTCGCTTTCCCGGTAGGCAATTTCAGCGCCGATATCGAGTTGGGGGAGTCGCCAGGGGCTGAAGCCTGCGGTGACCCGAAAACCGCTGGTATAGTTATCAAGGCTTTGAAGGTCGCTGCCTTCCAAGATAACGCCGTTATCCAGCTGCATGAGTTCGCTGTTGGGTGCGGTATAGGCCATTACCGGCGGGGTATCGTCGGCGTAGCTGCTAAACCAGGGAACAGCGCAGCAGAGCAGGGTGCTTGCCAAGCGTTTGGTTGGCATTTTTCGTACACCTATTGTTTTATACCCATATATTGTCGTATACCCATGGGGTGGGAGAATACGGGCCGGGAGAAAAAGCTATCCCATTCAGACTAGCAACTGGCTTGGATTTCCACCACTTTAATTGCACCCTCGGCTAAGTTATCGACTAAATTTTTACCCATCGTGATAAAGCGCTCGCCAAATACCCACTGGGGAGATAGCACCGCTTGACGTGGCGCCTGCTCTTTTTGCCGCTGTCTCTGGCGCCACTCCAAGGCTAATTTGCTCCAGTCTTCCGTGTGTTCAAGTCGAAAACCGCCTGTTTCCAGCAATCGAGTCAGCTCCGCAATAGTCATTAGATGGGAGTGCTCAGAAGAGGCCGCCCAAGGCACTGGATAGCGAAGTTGCGCCACGTTCGGGCCGCTGACGACTTCATGCATCACTAGCTGCCCGTCAGGGCGCAGAACACGGCGGCTTTCTGCGATTACCTTGGTGGCATCGGGCATATTGAGTAGGCTGTGCTGAAAGAGCACGGCATCAAAGCTGCTATCGGCAAATGGCAGGGCGCTCGCGTTACCGGTTACCCAGGTGAGTGGTAACGAGTCAGCCTGGTTAACCCGTAAGCTCAGCGCTTTGTTCAGTGCACTGAAGCCATGCGTAATATCCAGCCCAGTCATCTTAAAACCCAGCGAAGCACCCTGGCGCATCAATCCGCCCAGTCCCGCGCCGATATCGAGCACTTTGCTGTGGGTGTCAGGGTTGAGGCCTGCAAGCAGCCGCTTAGAGGCCGCCACGCCACCAATATGCAGCTGATCCAAAGGGGCCAGTTGATGCAGCGTGGGGCCAGCGGGGTAGTGGGCGTCAATCTGTGCCAATACCTCATCAGCGCGTAGGGCGCGCTGATAGTGGTGGGCTAAAGGGTTGGAGGGGGTCATCGCTTACGATTCTTGATCCAAGCCCAGCTCTTGAATGGAAATTTCACGCATTTTAAATTTCTGAATCTTGCCGGTGACGGTCATGGGGAATTCGTCAACGAACTTGAAGTAGCGCGGAATTTTGAAGTGGGTGATTTTGCCTTTGCAGTATTCGCGCAGCTCTTCACCGGTGACTTCGCCCGCGGTGCTGTTGAGTTTTACCCAGGCAATCAACTCTTCGCCGTACTTCTTGTCCGGCACGCCGGTGACCTGTACTTCGGAAATCGCCGGGTGGGCGTAAAGAAACTCTTCGATCTCTTTGGGATAAACGTTCTCGCCGCCGCGGATCACCATATCTTTAATACGCCCCACGATCTGAATGTAGCCCTCTTCATCCATGGTGGCCAGATCACCTGTGTGCATCCAGCCTGCTTCGTCAATCGCTTCAGCGGTGGCTTTGTCGTTATTCCAGTACTTGAGCATCACGCTGTACCCGCGGGTACATAGTTCGCCAATTTCACCGCGGGGGAGAATGCCTCCGTTGCCAGGGTCGACAATTTTGTTCTCTAAGTGAGGCTGGGTGCGGCCCACGGTGGAAACGCGTTTCTCAATGCTGTCGTTGGCACCCGTTTGAGTGGAGACCGGGCTGGTTTCCGTCATGCCGTAAGCGATCTGCACACCCTTCATATTCATCTTGCTGATCACCTGCTTCATGATTTCCGCAGGGCAGATCGAGCCCGCCATAATCCCGGTGCGCAGCGTGGAGAAGTCAGTGCTAGCAAAACCCTCGTGTTCAAGCTCGGCGATAAACATGGTGGGCACGCCGTAGAGCGCGGTGGCTTTCTGCTCGTGAACCGCTTTAAGTACTTTGCCGGGATCGAAGCCCTCATCCGGGTAAATCATGGTGGCGCCGTGGGTCATACAGCCCAGGTTGCCCATCACCATACCAAAGCAGTGATAGAGCGGTACCGGAATCACCAAACGGTCTTCGCTAGTAAAGCCCATACTCTCCGCTACAAAAAAGCCGTTATTGAGAATATTGTGGTGGGAAAGGGTCGCGCCTTTAGGGAAGCCCGTGGTGCCAGAGGTGTACTGAATATTGATCGCATCATCAAACTGCAGCGTTGCTTGCAAGTCATCAACGTCGGTTTGGCTAACCTTGCTGGCTTCGTTCATTAAGTCAGACCAGCGCCACATACCGCCCAATTTTTCGCTGCTCAAGTTAATAATGCACTCAAGATCGGACAGTTTAGACGACTTGAGTTTGCCTTCGGCACAGGTGTTAAGTTCCGGTGCCAGTTCATATAGCATGGCGCTGTAGTCAGAGCTTTTGAAGCTATTGGCGGTGACCAAAAAGCGCGCACCGGATTGGTTCAGCGCGTACTCCAATTCGTGAGTGCGGTAAGAGGGATTAATATTGACCAGAATGGCGCCAATTTTGGCGGTGGCAAACTGAGTCAATGTCCATTCGCTGCAGTTGGGTGCCCAAATGGCCACCCGGTCACCTTTGTTGACGCCGATGGAGAGCAGGGCGCGGGCGCAGCGATTGACCTCTTCCTGGAGTTGGCGATAGCTCCAGTGAATGTTTTGATGCAGCACAATTAGCGCATCGTTATCAGCATATTGCGTCGCGATTTGGTCAAATTTATCGCCGATCGTCATGCCAAGAAGCGGCTTGTCAGCCATGCTGCTGGAGTAGCTGGGTTGGGTAAGGGTAGGTGATGCCATGGTGTATCTCTCCGATATTTTTCTTGTCCGAACGGGAAGGCAGGGGATAACTCGCTGCTTTTAATTTTTATTATTCATGTCTCATTTCAACGGCTAAGGCCTTTTGCCAGGGCCACCTTGGAACTGGGCTTGCGGCCTAGCTCGTGGGTGATCCAGTAGCCGGTTTCAATCACGGCCTGTAGGTCGATGCCCGTTTCAATCCCTAGTCCTTCCAGCAGATAGAGTACGTCTTCAGTGGCTACGTTGCCGGAAGCGCCCTTGGCATAGGGGCAGCCGCCAAGTCCCGCGGTAGCGGCATCAATAACGCTAACGCCTTCTTCTAGCACGGCATAAAGATTTGCCAGCGCCATGCCGTAGGTGTCGTGGAAGTGAGCGGCCAGAAACTCAATGGGCACCTGTTGGCGCGTCGTCTCAATCATGCGTTTAGCAGCCAGCGGCGTGCCGACGCCAATGGTGTCGCCCAGGGACACCTCGTAGCAGCCCATCTCATAAAGCGCCTTGGCCACTTCAGCCACTTTGGCGGGGGCTATCTCGCCTTCGTAGGGGCAGCCCAATACGCAGGAGACGTAGCCGCGTACGCGCACGCCAGCCTCTCGGGCGCGCTCTAACACCGGCTCAAAGCGGGTCAGTGATTCAGCAATGGAGCAGTTAATGTTCTTTTGCGAAAAAGCCTCAGACGCCGCACCAAATACCGCGACTTCCTCAACGCCCACGGTTAGCGCGTTTGCGAGCCCTTTTAGGTTGGGCGTCAGCGCGGAGTACACCACGCCTGGCTGGCGTGTGATGCCCGCCATCACCTCAACGGCGTCGCCCATTTGTGGCACCCACTTGGGTGATACAAAGCTGGCGGCTTCGATGTGCGTGATACCTGCTTTAGCAAGCCGCTCAATCAGAGCAATCTTAGTCCCGGTGGGCACAATGGCCCCCGGCTCATTTTGCAGGCCGTCACGGGGCGACATTTCAAACAGCTTTACAGAAGTAGGCAGTGGCATCAGTGACTCCTATTCGTTGGCCGCAAAGTCGAGTAGCACAGCGCCTTGGCTAACCGTGTCGCCCGCTTGGAAATGGAACGCATCCACGCTGCCATCGGCGGGGGCAGTCATGGTGTGTTCCATTTTCATGGCTTCCATGACCATTAGCGGCATGCCTTTTTCAACCGCCACGCCGGGCGCCACAAGCAGAGCCACCACCGTGCCATTCATGGGCGCAGTCAGCGTGGACTCCGCTTCATGATGGCCGTGGTCAATGGCGTCAATACGCCGCCAGAACAAGCGGGTTTCACCGCTTGGGTCGGCCATCACGACCACATGACCGTCGCGGCGGGCCTGCAGGCGACGGCGGTGACCATTCAAGGTAACGGCGACCGCATCGCCTGTGAGCGGTTGCAAACTCGCGGTAAGGGTTTCATCGCCAATGGTGAGGTTCCAAAGCGATTCGCCCGCGCTGCGTTTACCTTCGACGATCACTACCGCTTCATCGCTATCCGGCGCTTGCGCACTTGCCGGGTCACACAGGGCAATGCGAATGGTGTGCGGGGCGTTGAGGCGGAAGCCGTCGTGGCGATCCCAGGGCGAGTCGCTTTCGCACTCCTGAGCCAGTTGATTCAGGCCAATCAGTGCCGCGCTGGCGTAGGCCTCCATGCTGTAAGTGCGGGGAGCAAACAGTGTCGCTTCGTTGCGTTCTATAAAGCGGGTATCCAGCTCCACGTTCTTAAAGCCGGGGTGGGTCGCCAAGCGCATTAAGAAGGCACGGTTGGTCACGACACCTTGTACATCCAGCGCCGCCAATGCGCGGTTGAGTGTAGCCAGCGCCGCATCACGATCGGCACCGTGAACAATCAGCTTGGCGAGCATGGGGTCGTAGTGCATCGACACCGCATCACCGCTCTCCACGCCGCTGTCCAGGCGCACCTGGTCGCCGCTCAGACCCGCGCCTTCTAAATCCAGTGCAAAGCGAGTGAGCTGGCCGGTAGCAGGTAAGAAATCCTGATCTGGGTCTTCGGCGTAGATACGCGCTTCAAAGCTATGGCCGGTAATGGTTAGCTCGTCTTGGCTGCAAGGCAGCGGTTCGCCCATGGCCACGCGCAACTGCCACTCCACCAAGTCCTGACCGGTGATCATTTCGGTAACCGGGTGCTCGACCTGGAGACGGGTGTTCATCTCCATAAAGTAGAACGAACCATCAATGTCTAAAAGAAACTCGACGGTTCCCGCGCCCACGTAGCCGATCTCCTGAGCAGCGCGCACCGCGGCATCGCCCATGGCGCTGCGCAGCTCCGCCGTCATGCCGGGGGCGGGGGCTTCTTCGATGACTTTTTGATGGCGCCGCTGAACGCTGCAGTCCCGCTCGAACAGGTAAACGCCGTTGCCGTGGCGGTCGCAGAATACCTGCACTTCTACATGGCGCGGCTGCACCAGATACTTCTCGATCAGCATCCGGTCATCACCAAAAGCAGCTTTAGATTCACGGCGGCAGCCATCTAATGCAGCTTGAAAACTATCGCCAGACTCAACCACGCGCATCCCTTTACCACCGCCGCCGGCGCTGGCTTTGAGCATCACCGGATAGCCAATGTTGTCGGCTTCGCTGCGCAGCAGGGCGTCGTCTTGATCGTCGCCGTGATAGCCCGGCACCAGTGGCACGCCCGCATTGGCCATACGCGCTTTGGCGGCGGATTTGTCACCCATGGCGGCAATCGCCGAGGCGGGCGGGCCGACGAAGGTAATGCCTGCTTCTTCAAGGGCTTTGACGAAGGTGCCGTTTTCGGAAAGAAAGCCGTAGCCGGGGTGAATAGCGCCAGTACCGGTGCGCTTGGCAGCTTCGATCACCGCATCGATATTGAGATAGCTTTCCCGGGCGGCGGCAGGCCCCAGACGAACGGCCTCGTCGGCTTCACGGACGTGGCGTGCGCTGGCATCGGCGTCAGAGTAAACCGCGACGGTTTTCAGGCCCATCCGGCGCGCAGTGCGCATCACCCGGCAGGCGATTTCGCCGCGGTTGGCGACCAGTAAAGTATCAAAAGGCGTCGTGCGAGCGGTTTTTTCGTGTTTTATCATGAACGACGCTCCGAAGCGTTAGGTGTGTTATTCGATTCGACCCAATTCGGGCGGCGCTTCTCAAAAAAGCTGGATAAACCCTCTTGGCCCTCGTGGCTTACCCGCAGTTTGGCGATCACCTGGCAGGTATGTTCGCGGGTGGCGTCACTGTCAGGCGCTCGAACGACCGTGGCCATCAGCGCCTTGGTGGCGCGCTGGGCTTGGGGCGAGCCGGCTAACAGGGTGGCCAGCATGGCGTCCACTTCGTCGTCTAGCTTATCGTGCTCCACCACCAGATGGACTAGACCCAGCGCGAGCGCTATTTCGGCGTCCATGACTTCTGCGGTTAACGCATAGCGGCGCATCTGTCGCTCGCCTAGGGCTCGCTGCACGTAAGGGCTGATGACTGCGGGCGATAGGCCTATTTTGACTTCCGAAAGGCAGAATTTGGCTTTACCCGAGGCGATCACCACATCGCAGCAAGCGGCCAAACCCACCGCGCCGCCAAAGGCGGCGCCTTGCACACGGCAGACGGTAGGGCAGGGCAGCGTATCCAGGCCGTGCATAAGTGCTGCCAGCTTGCGGGAATCGGCGACGTTATCTTCCAGGTCGTAATCGACCATGCGCTTCATCCAGTTCAGATCGGCACCCGCGGAGAAGCTTTTGCCTTCTGAACCCAGCACTACTGCGCGCACATCGCCTGCTTCAGCCAACGAATGCAACTGATCAAGGTGCGCGTTTAGCTCAGCAATCAGGCTGTCGTCAAAAGCGTTATGCACCTCGGGGCGGTTTAAGGTCAGGCGCGCCACACCCTCTTCTATAGTCAGCGTTGAGTAAGCCATGGTAAGACCCCCTTACATCCGGAACACGCCGAAGCGTGTCTCTTCGATTTCTGCGTTCATCGCGGCAGCTAAAGAAAGCCCTAACACATCGCGGGTTTGCAGCGGATCAATCACGCCGTCGTCCCATAAGCGGGCACTGGCGTAGTAGGGGTGGCCCTGATGCTCGTACTGGTCGCGGGTGGGCTGCTTAAAGGCTTCTTCCTCCGCTTTGCTCCACTCGCGGCCTTCGCGCTCATGCTGTTCGCGCTTAACCTGGGCCAATACGCCCGCCGCCTGCTCGCCGCCCATCACTGAAATGCGCGCGTTGGGCCACATAAACAGCAGGTTGGGGTCGTAAGCGCGGCCACACATACCGTAGTTACCGGCGCCAAAGCTGCCGCCAATCAGGACGGTGTATTTGGGTACCTTGGCGCAGGCTACGGCAGTCACCAGTTTTGCGCCGTGCTTGGCGATGCCTTCGTGTTCGTACTTGGAGCCGACCATAAAGCCGGTGATGTTCTGCAGGAAGATCAACGGAATCTTGCGCTGGGCGCAGAGCTCGATAAAGTGCGCGCCTTTCACCGCGCTTTCGGAAAACAGCACGCCGTTGTTGGCCACAATACCCACCGGGTAGCCGTGAATATGGGCAAAGCCGGTGACCAGGGTTTCGCCGTAGTAGCGCTTGAACTCATCAAAGTCGGAGTCATCGACGATGCGGCCAATCACTTCGCGCACGTCATAGGGCTTTTTCAGGTCGGTGCCGACAATCCCATACAGTTCAGCAGGGTCGAGTTTGGGTGGCTTGGGCGCCTGCATGGCGATCTGGCCGCGTTTTTGCCAGTTCAGCCGCGACACACAGGCGCGGGCCAGCTGCAGCGCATGGGCGTCGTTTTCCGCATAGTGGTCGGCGACGCCGCTGACTTTGGCGTGAACATCCGCGCCGCCTAAGTCTTCAGCGCTGATGCTTTCACCGGTGGCGGCTTTCACCAAGGGCGGGCCGCCAAGGAAAATCGTGCCCTGCTCTTTAACGATAATCGACTCATCCGCCATGGCGGGCACATAAGCGCCGCCAGCGGTGCAGGAGCCCATCACCACGGCAATTTGCGGAATGCCTTCGGCGGACATGGTCGCCTGATTGTAGAAGATACGCCCGAAGTGCTCGCGATCTGGGAACACTTCATCCTGGCGGGGCAGAAAGGCGCCGCCGGAATCGACCAGATAGATGCACGGCAGACGATGCTTGCGGGCGATCTCCTGGGCGCGAATATGCTTTTTGACGGTCAGCGGGAAGTAAGTACCGCCTTTCACCGTGGCATCGTTAGCGACAATCACACATTCGACGCCGGCAACACGGCCAATGCCGGTGACCACGCCAGCGGCGGGAATTTCGCTATCGTAAATGTTGTGCGCTGCCAGGGCGGAAAACTCTAAAAACGGCGAACCTTCATCGATCAAGTGATCGATGCGGTCGCGGACAAACAGCTTGCCGCGGCTTTCGTGGCGCTCGCGGGCTTTGGCACCGCCACCCTGGGCGACGGCAGCGGTCAGTTCCCGCAGTTTGTTCACTTCACCGAGCATTGAGGCTTCGTTGGCTTGAAACACATCGCTGCGCGGGTTGATCTGAGTAGAAATGGAACTCATGACAGGGCCCTTACTTACTTTCGGTGAAGAGTTCGCGGCCAATTAGCATCCGCCGAATCTCGCTGGTGCCCGCGCCGATCTCATACAGCTTGGCGTCTCGCAGCAGGCGCCCGGTGGGGTATTCGTTGATATAGCCGTTGCCGCCGAGTAGCTGAATGGAATCCAGTGCGACCTGAGTGGCTTTTTCGGCGCAGTAGAGAATCACCCCGGCGGCGTCTTTGCGGGACGTTTGGCCACGGTCGCAGGCACCGGCTACGGCGTATAAATAGGCGCGGCAGGCGTTCAGGGTGGTATACATATCCGCCACTTTGCCCTGCACCAATTGGAATTCACCAATCGACTGGTTGAACTGCTTACGCTCGTGGA
The DNA here is from genome assembly GCF_013415125.1 of Vreelandella glaciei. Taxonomy (GTDB): domain Bacteria; phylum Pseudomonadota; class Gammaproteobacteria; order Pseudomonadales; family Halomonadaceae; genus Vreelandella; species Vreelandella glaciei. Next base: position 245,570 of record NZ_JACCDE010000001.1, read on the forward strand.
TATAGGGCATCACCACATCCATGGCGGCCTGCATAATGCCGATCGGCCCAGCGGCAAGCACGGTGCGTTCGTAATCCAAGCCACTCATGAGTACGCGTACGCCTTTGCCTTCCCCACCGAGAATATTTTCAGCAGGAACGGCGCAGTCCTGGAAGACCAGTTCACAGGTGTTGGAACCGCGCATGCCCAGCTTGTCGAGCTTCTGGGCGGTGGAGAAACCGGGCATACCTTTTTCGATAATAAAGGCGGTGATGCCTTTGGAACCGGCGTCTGGATCTGTTTTGGCGTACACCACCAGCACATCAGCATCCGGACCGTTGGTGATCCACATTTTATTGCCGTTAAGGATGTAGTGGTCGCCATTCTGCTTGGCACGTAGCTGCATCGAGACCACATCCGAGCCTGCGCCGGGTTCCGACATGGCGAGCGCGCCCACGTGGTCGCCGCTGATCAGCTTGGGCAGGTACTTGGCTTTCTGTTCGGGGGAGGCGTTGATCTTGATCTGGTTCACGCACAGGTTGGAGTGGGCGCCGTAAGAGAGCGCGACCGATGCGCTGGCCCGGGAGATCTCTTCCATGGCAATACAGTGGGCGAGGTAGCCCATGCCGCTGCCGCCATCCTCTTCAGAGACGGTAATCCCCAATAGCCCCATATCGCCAAACTTCTTCCATAGGTCGTTAGGGAATTCGTTATTGCGGTCGATTTCGGCAGCGCGTGGAGCAATCTCGCTGGCCGCAAAGGCGTTGACCTGCTCGCGCAGCATGTTCAGTTCGTCGTCGAGGCCGAAGTTGAGTTCTGAGTAGTGTGAAAACATGGTCAATCACCTGTGCTGATTATTTGTGTTTGCTATCTGTAATTAGCCATCTGGGCTGGCGTAGCTTTGTCGGCTAATCGGGCTGGCGGACGCGTCAGTGCATAGTGGCGGAAGAGGGGGCTGAGGCTTTATCGGCCGAACTCGCGTGCTCTTCTTCGTTTTGTGTTTCTTGAGGCTCTTTTTCGAGTAGTTCTTCGAGCGCTTGGCGGCAGCGGATCTCAGCGCTTTCAAGCTCTAGCTGAACCATGGTGATGTCTTTCATTTGTTGATCCAGCGCCGCACGGCGCTCGCCTATTTTGCTAAGCATTAGATGCAGCTGCTTTTTACTGCCGCTGCGGGTTTCGTCCCAAAGCTCGAACAGTTCGCGTATCTCTGCCAATGAAAACCCTAGCCGCTTACCGCGAATGGTGAGCTTCAGCCGTACACGGTCTTTGCTGCTGTAAACCCTGGTTTGTCCGCGGCGCGTAGGGTGGAGCAGCTCCTGATCTTCATAGAAGCGAATGCTACGGGTGGTTAAATCAAACTCGTTGGCTAGTTCACTGATCGAGTAAGTTTTGCTCATGGTGACGTTCTCTCAATAAGGCGTTGTTCCCAATATATGACTCCTATGGAACACTGCCACTGAGGCTAAAACAAGTTTACGTTAACGTAAAGCAATTGTTGCTAGCAGTTGAAAAGCGTTGAAATTAGGTAAGTTGTTGATATTTATGTTTTGAAGGCAGCTATTAATTCAGGATAATGTCGTCGATAGACCAAAGTTGTAATTGTATTGCTATAGCGACAGTTGCTAGTTTGCACATACACCTTACGTTCAGGTAAGGCAGTAGCAGCCGCTTTTGCCATGCCTGTAAAGAATTAGCACAACAACAATAAGAGGCTTGCCACTCTATGAGTGCAAACGATGTCCTTCAGGGACCTGTCCTCGAAACCCGAGGGCTGACCAAAGAGTTTCGCGGCTTCACCGCCGTGGACGATGTCAATCTTCAGGTACAGGAAGGGCATATTCACGCACTGATTGGCCCCAATGGGGCTGGTAAAACCACCGTATTTAACTTATTGACCAAATTTCTGCCGCCTACCCGCGGCGATATTTTGTACCGCGGCAACTCAATCACCAGTAAAAAATCCAACGAAATCGCCCAGCTAGGGTTGGTGCGTTCGTTTCAGATTTCTGCGGTATTCGCCCACATGACCGCGTTGGAGAATGTGCGAGTGGCCCTGCAGCGCAAACTGGGTACCTCGTTTCATTTCTGGAAATCTGAGAAATCCCTGGATCACCTTAATGAGCGCGCGCTTGAACTACTGGAAGAAGTGGGTCTGCGGGAGTATGCCGATACGCTAACGGTAGAAATGCCCTACGGCCGTAAACGAGCGCTGGAGCTCGCCACCACGCTAGCGCTCGACCCCACCATGATGCTGCTCGATGAACCGACCCAAGGTATGGGCGCTGAAGACGTTGATCGCATCGTTGCGCTGATCAAGCGCGTCTCTCAGGGCCGGACAGTGCTGATGGTAGAGCATAACTTAAGCGTTGTTAGCCGCCTATGCGACCGCATCACGGTATTGGCGCGGGGCGCGGTACTGGCCGAGGGCGATTACGACAGCGTGTCGCGCAACCCGCTGGTGCGTGAAGCCTATATGGGCAGCGATGCCGCTGAGGAAGAGGGAGCCACGGTATGATGACTGCCGAAGCACAAGCACCGATCGAAAACATGCAAAACCTGGAGATGTTGCGGGTTCAGGATCTGCACGCCTTTTATGGCGAATCGCATATCCTGCACGGCGTCAATTTTGATGTGAAGCGAGGCGAGCTGGTGACGCTGCTGGGCCGCAACGGCGCTGGGCGCAGTACCACGCTGAAATCGATCATGAACATGGTAGGGCGACGCACCGGCTCCATCGTGATTAATGGTAATGAAACGCTGACCATGAAGCCGCACCATATTCCGCGTCTGGGGGTGGGCTACTGCCCGGAAGAGCGGGGTATCTTCGCTAGTTTGGATGTTCACGAAAATCTTTTATTACCGCCCACGGTGCGTTCCGGCGGCATGAGCCTCGATGAAATTTACGCCATGTTCCCCAACCTTTATGAACGGCGCAGAAGCCAGGGCACCCGGCTTTCCGGCGGTGAGCAGCAGATGCTGGCCATGGCGCGCATTTTACGCACTGGGGCAAGGATGCTGCTGCTGGATGAAATTACCGAAGGGCTTGCCCCGGTCATCGTGCAGAAATTGGCCGAGGTACTGGTTCAGCTTAAGGAACGCGGCATGACCATCGTCCTCGTGGAGCAGAATTTCCGCTTTGCGGCGCCGCTGGCAGATCGCCACTTCGTGATGGATCACGGTCAGATTGTCGAAGAAATCAGCGCCGCGCAGCTACCATCGCGCCGGGAACATCTCAATTCGATGCTAGGGGTATAACGCACTGATGATTAATCATTAAACGCTCTTTACGCCAAGGGCACGCCGCTCACCCATAATAATAGTAACCATTAATGAGCAGTTCGCACTTCCAAGACAGCTCAACGACAACTCAAAGCGACACCATCATCTCACAACAACAAAGGCCCCAGGGCCAGGAGAAGAACATGACCTTCATCAAAAAAACGCTGGCTGCCAGCATCGCCGTGGCGGCAGCTTCAAGCCTTGCTGTGTCTACCGCTCAGGCGGATATGAGCGACGGCGAAGTGCGCATTGGTTACCTGGCCGATATGTCCGGTACCTACCGTGACCTGGCAGGCCCAGGCGGCCTGACCGCCATGGAAATGGCGGTAGCTGATTTTGGTGGCAGCGTTGACGGGGCGCCTATCGTGATTTCCAGTGCCGATGATCGCAACAGCGCCGACGTAGGCGCCAATACCGTGCGTGGCTGGATCGACCAGGATAACGTCGACATGGTAGGCGGTCTGGTCGCTTCCTCGGTCTCGATCGCCGTTACCAAGGTGCTCGAAGAGAATAACGGCCTGGGGATTGTTTCCGGCTCAGCGGCCTCTAGCATTACCAACGAACACTGCACGCCTAACCATATTCACTGGGTGTACGACACCTATCCGCTAGCTAACGGTACCGCCAAAGCAGTCGTAGAGCAGGGCGGCGACAGCTGGTTCATGCTGACCGCTGATTACGCTTTCGGTCATGCGCTTGAAGCCGATGTCACCAAGGTAGTGGAAGAGAGCGGCGGTGAGATTGTCGGTGGCGTGCGTCACCCCTTCCCAACGAGCGACTTCTCCTCTTATATTCTTCAAGCCCAAGGCTCGGGTGCCAAGATCGTGGGCCTGGCCAACGCGGGCGCGGATACCGTTAACGCGATCACCACGGCCAGCCAGTTTGGTTTGACGCAATCCGGCCAGCAGCTCGCGGGTCTATTGATCTTCCTGAATGACGTTCACGCCCTTGGCCTGGAAGCTACGCAGAACCTGCTGCTGACGACCGGTTGGTACTGGGATATGGACGAGCAGTCTCGTGAATGGGCGCAGCGCTACTTCGATGAAGTGGGCCGTATGCCGACCATGGTACAAGCCGGTATCTACTCAAGCACGATGCATTACCTGAAAGCCGTAGAAGCCGCGGGCACCGACGATCCTGAAACCGTGCGTGCGCAGATGGCTGACATGCCCATCGAGGACTTCTTTGCCCGCAACGGCAGCATTCGTGAAGATGGCCGCATGATTCACGATATGTACCTGGCTCAGGTGAAAACGCCTGAAGAGTCCACCGGTGAGTGGGACCTTTACGAAATTCTCAGCACCATTCCCGCCGCAGAAGCCTACCGCCCGCTTTCTGAGAGCCAGTGCAAACTGGTACAGAACTAATCCCAGGCAGCACTTGCGCTAGGAAGTCATCGCAAGAGATGTGCAAAACCGGTTGGCGGCAAGTTGCCGCCAACTGTTTGATGGCGAGGAGAGTCGCGTTATGACGATGATATTCGGCGTGCCATTGGCCGTCTTCATGGGCCAGCTGACGCTAGGTCTTGTGAACGGCGCCTTTTACGCACTGCTTAGCCTGGGCCTAGCGGTCATCTTCGGCCTGTTGAAGATCGTCAACTTCGCCCACGGGGCGCAATATATGCTGGGTGCCTTCGCCGCGCTGCTGGGCTTTCGTTACCTGGGTATTAACTACTGGCTGGCGCTACTGCTGGTTCCCCTCGTGGTGGGTGCCTTCGGTGTGCTGCTTGAGCGCTTTCTGCTGCGCCGAATTGCCCACTTAGACCACCTCTATGGGCTGCTGCTGACCTTTGGTCTGGCGCTGATTTTTGAAGGCACGCTGGTCAACTTCTTCGGGGTTTCAGGCGCGCGTTATGCAACGCCTGAGATACTGCAGGGCGGCTTGAACCTGGGTTTCATGTTCTTGCCCACTTACCGTGCCTGGGTGTTGGTGGCGGCACTGGCGATGTGTCTGTTCACCTGGTTCATGATCGAGCGTACTCGGTTGGGGGCCTACCTGCGGGCGGGCACTGAAAACTCACAATTGATGCAGGCGTTTGGCGTTAATGTGCCGCTGCTGATAACCCTGACCTATGGCTTTGGCGTGGCCCTGGCTGCGTTTGCCGGGGTGCTTGCCGCGCCGCTGTATCCGGTCTCTCCCACTATGGGTTCCAGCCTTTTGATCGTGGTGTTTGCAGTGGTGGTGATTGGCGGTATGGGCTCGATTCTGGGCGCCATTATTACCGGCCTGGCGATGGGCATCATCGAAGGCCTGACCAAGGTGTACTACCCGGAGGCCTCTAATACGGTGATCTTCTTCGTCATGATCGTCGTGCTCATGTTGCGCCCAGTCGGGCTGTTCGGTAAGGAGGCATAAGCATGATGACAGAATCTCAACCAATGGCGGCACCCTCAGCGGTGATGGAGCGTGAGAAGCGCGCCAAGTTTCGCCGTAATATGTTTTATCTGGCGCTGATCGTAGTGGGGCTGGTAGCACCCTTTCTCGCCTACCCAGTGTTCCTGATGAAAGTGCTCTGTTTTGCGCTATTCGCCTGCGCATTCAACCTGTTGCTTGGCTATGCGGGGTTGTTGTCCTTCGGGCATGCGGCGTTCTTGGCCACCGGCGGCTACGTAACCGGCTATTTGCTGGCGAGCTACCCGGGGCTAACGCCAGAACTAGGCATTATCGCCGGTACCTTGATGGCGACCCTGTTGGGCGTGCTATTTGGGGTGCTCTCCATTCGTCGCCAGGGCATCTATTTTGCCATGGTGACGTTGGCGATCGCCCAGCTGGTGTATTTCATGTTTGTTCAGGCGCCGTTTACCGGCGGTGAAGATGGGCTGCACGGCGTGCCGCGTGGCGAACTGTTTGGCTTTATCAGCCTGAGCAGCAACCTGGCGATGTACTACTTTGTATTTGCGATTTTCATCTTCGGCTTTGCGCTGATTCAGCGCACGGTGCACTCACCGTTTGGCCAGGTGTTAAAAGCGATTCGTGAAAACGAGCCCCGCGCAGTATCGCTGGGCTACAACGCCGATGCCTACAAGTTGGTAGCGTTCGTGATATCTGCCGGTTTGGCCGGGCTGGCCGGTTCGACCAAAACCGTGGTCTTCCAGCTGGCTTCGCTGACCGATGCCCACTGGCATATGTCGGGTGAGGTCATTCTGATGACCCTGCTGGGTGGGGTAGGAACGCTGCTGGGCCCCTTAATGGGCGCGGGCATTGTGGTTAGTCTTCAGCATATCCTCGCGCAATCCCCCTTGGGGAACTGGGTGAGCGTGATTCTGGGCATTATCTTTGTGTTCTGCGTGCTTAGCTTCCGCAGCGGTATTGTCGGCGAGCTGGACAAAATGTACCGGAAAAACTTCAAGTAGCGGTTAGAGGCGGCTTTGCCTCGGGCTTATTGATTCTTCCCATTGGGCGCCGTTTGGCGCCCTTTTTTCGACTCCATTCCCTATACGACGCTAGAGCTTCCCTATACCACGCCCGAGCCTCTACACCTAAGGTAGCAAGTGCTTGCAGGTTGCTTGTGATTGGGTAAATGGATAAGTTAACGTTAACGTCAATTATAACGACAACAGCAGTGCGCACGCGCATTCGCGGAGATACGCCATGAATTTTGAACTCAACGAAGATCAGGTCGCCTTTGCCGATATGGCGCGGGCATTTGCCCAAAACGAGCTAGAGCCCCATGCGGCCGAGTGGGATCAAACCTCATTCTTTCCAGTTGATGTGATTCGCAAAGCGGGCGAGCTGGGCTTTTGCTCTCTTTACGCGCCAGAAAGCGTGGGCGGGTTAGGGCTCTCGCGGTTAGACGCCAGCATCATATTCGAACAGCTCTCCATGGGCTGCACCTCGACCACCGCGTATCTGACCATTCATAACATGGTGACCTGGATGCTGGCGGATTTCGGCACGCCGGACGCAGTGGAGCAGTGGGGCGCAAGGCTGGCCACGGGCGAGCTGCTGGGCTCCTACTGCCTGACCGAACCTAACTCAGGCTCCGACGCGGCCTCGCTAAAAACCACCGCCAAGCGCGATGGCGATCACTACGTGTTGACCGGCAGCAAGATGTTTATTTCCGGCGCGGGTAGCACCGATTTCCTGGTGGTAATGGCGCGCACCGGTGGCGAGGGGGCGAGCGGCGTGTCGGCGTTTGCGGTGGATGCCAAGAGCGATGGCATCAGCTACGGGCGCAAAGAAGAGAAGATGGGCTGGAACAGCCAACCCACCCGCATGATTACCTTTGAAGAGGTGCGGGTGCCCGCCAATCACCTATTGGGCAACGAAGGCGACGGTTTCAAAATCGCCATGAAGGGCCTTGACGGGGGGCGGATCAATATTGCCACTTGTTCGATCGGCACCGCGCAGCAGGCGATCAACAAAGCGCGGGAATACATGCTCGAACGCAAGCAGTTCGGCAAACGGCTCGCCGAGTTCCAGGCGTTGCAGTTCCGCCTGGCCGATATGGTCACCGAGCTGGTCGCGGCACGGCAATTGGTACGCATGGCCGCCACCAAGCTGGACGCTGGCCACGCCGATGCACCGACCTACTGTGCCATGGCCAAACGCTTTGCGACCGATGTGGGTTTCAAAGTGTGCGATGAAGCGCTGCAAATGTACGGCGGCAATGGCTATATCAAGGAGTACCCCATGGAGCGCTACGTGCGCGATACGCGGGTGCACCGGATTCTCGAAGGCACCAACGAAATCATGCGCCTGATCATCTCCCGTCGGGTATTGGCAGACGGCGCCACTGAGCTGTAAAAGGATAAGGAATGCCCATGAGCAGTGTACTGTTTACCGAACACCCCGCCCAAGACGGCCACGTCATCGCCGAAATAAAGCTGGATGCCGAGCGCTCGCTGAACGCGTTAACGCTCGAAATGTGCGAAGCGATGTTGCCGCGCCTGCGCGAATGGGTCACCGACGAGCGTGTGGTGGCGATCCTGCTGGATAGCGCTGGTGAGAAAGCGTTCTGTGCCGGTGGTGATGTCGTCAACCTGTATAAAACGATTACCGGAGAAGGCGACCCCAGCTTTCCCGAACGCTTTTTCGAAACCGAGTACCGGCTCGACTATCTGCTGCACACCTACCCCAAGCCGGTGATCTGCTGGGGGAGCGGTATTGTGATGGGCGGCGGCATGGGGCTGTTGAGTGCCAGTAGCCACCGCGTGGTGACCGAAACTTCGCGCTTGGCCATGCCGGAAGTCACTATCGGCCTTTACCCGGATGTGGGCGCCAGCTGGTTCTTGAACCGCCTGCCCAGCGGCACTGGCCGCTTTTTAGCCATGACCGGCTGTCAGGTCAGTGCGCCGGATGCCGTACACCTCGGCCTGGCCGATCGCTGTATTGCCAGCCACCACCGGGATGCATTGCTGCAGCAACTGATCGATGCGCGCTGGGGTAAAGGTGCCGACACCGATGCCCATGGCGTGGTCAACCGCATTATGCGCGAGCTAGAACAAACATCGCAGCCGGTGTTTGCCGAGCTGGAAGCTCCCGTTTATCAGCACGCCACGCTGATTCGCGAATTGATGGATCACGACAGCGTCGAGCAGATCGTTGCCGCCATTGCCGCGGTAAAAAGCGACAACAAGTGGTTCAACAAAGCGCAGAAAACGCTGGCCCACGGCAGCCCGGTGTCCATCAAACTGATTGATGAACAGCTGAAGCGCGCCAAACACATGTCGCTGGCGGAAGTGTTCCAGTTTGAGATGGCGCTTTCGGTGCAGTGCTGCCGCCACCGAGAATTTCCCGAGGGCGTGCGTGCGCTGCTGGTCGATAAAGATGGCCAGCCCGCGTGGACATACCCGGACGTCGCTTCGGTCGAGCAGGGCTTTATCGATGAGCTATTAGCCTCGCCGTGGGAGACCAACCCGCTCGCCGATCTAAAATAAATAGCAGCACTAACGTCACTCTTCATCAACGAATAATAAGGACAATACGCATGACTACCGTCGCGTTTATCGGTTTAGGCAATATGGGTGGCCCAATGGCCGCTAACCTATCGAAAGCAGGATTTAACGTTCGCGCTTTTGACCTTTCTGAAGGCGCACTGGAGGCCGCCAAAGCCAACGGCTGCGAAGTCGCGTTTTCAGCCCAAGAAGCCGCCACCGGAGCGGATTTCGTCATCTCCATGCTGCCCGCAGGCAAGCACGTGCGCGACCTGTATATTGAGGGCGATGCGCCGCTGTTCGAGGTGATCAAGCAGAGCACGCTGGTGATCGACTGCTCCACCATTGACGCCGACACCGCCCGCAGCGTGGCCGCTGAAGGCGAGAAGTTGGGCATTGGCTTTGTCGATGCGCCGGTATCCGGCGGGGTAGGCGGCGCGCAAGCGGGCACGCTGACCTTTATCGTGGGTGGCTCGGAGGCTCAGTTCGAACAGGCCAAATTGGTGCTGGACGTGATGGGCAAAAACATCTTCCACGCCGGAGACCATGGTGCCGGGCAGGTGGCCAAAGTGTGCAACAACATGCTGCTATCCATCCTGATGGCGGGCACCTGTGAAGCGATCAATATGGGCGTCAAAAACGGCCTGGATCCCGCGGTGCTTTCAGAAATCATGAAGCAGAGCTCCGGCGGCAACTGGGCGCTCAACGTTTACAACCCTTACCCAGGCGTCATGGAAAACGCACCGGCCTCCAAAAACTACCAGGGTGGCTTCCAGGTCGACCTAATGATCAAAGACTTAGGCCTCGCCATGGATGTCAGTCAGCAAAGCGCCTCCGCAGTCCCCATGGGCTCCGCCGCCCGCTCACTGTTCACCCTGCATAAAGCCAAAGGCAACGGTAAACTCGACTTCTCAAGCCTGATGCAGTTCTATCGGGATAAAGAGTGAGGGTAAGGCGGGAGGTGTGAATGGTAAATGGTGAGGAGTGAATCGTGAGGTATGAATCGTAAGTGGTGAGGAGCGGGGTTTTGCAGCGCGTGGTAACGAGTTTTGCGAGGAACGAGCAACACGCGGCACCCGTATGGACGGCCCCGCGCGAATGGGCGGCGAAGCCGCCCCAGCTATCCCACCAAAGCCACAGCTTGTCTCCGGCCTCAAGGGCGGGCAAACTTAAAGAAACTGCTCATATACAAGGACTACCATGATCACGCTTTGGGGCCGCAACAACTCCACCAACGTCAAAAAAGTGCGCTGGGTGCTAGAAGAGCTGGAACTACCGTTCGAACAGATCCAGGCGGGGCTTGAGCACGGGATTAACAATACGCCGGAATACTTGGCCATGAACCCCACCGGGCTAGTGCCGCTACTCAAAGATGACGCCACCAACAGCGTGCTGTGGGAATCCAATACGATTATTCGCTACCTTGCCGCGCAGTACGGGCAAAGCAAGCTATGGATCGAAGTCCCCGCCGAACGGGCGCAGGCAGAAAAGTGGATGGATTGGTCGAACAGCACCCTGTCACCCAGGCACCGCACGATCCTGATGGGCTATGTCAGAACCCCACTCGAAAAACGCGATAATGCTGCCCTTGAAGCGGGTATGCAGGCGTGTGAAGAGCTGTTTGAATTAATGGATAACGTGCTGGCCAAGCAAGCGTTCTTCTCGGGCAATGTGTTTGGCCTGGGCGATATTGCCGTTGCACCGTTTATCTACAACTTATGGCATATCGGCCTAACCTGGCAGCCGCGTCCCAATTTAGAGCGCTGGTACCAACAAATCGCCGAACGCCCCGCCTACCAAAAAGTGGTAGTGATTCCTGTTACGTGATGCTTGAATCTAAATGAGGTAAGCATACTTGTAGCGCGAAGTAACGAGTAGCGAGCGCAGCGAGAAACGAGGCACCCGCGGGAGAGCAGCAAAGCTGCCCCTGGTAATGCCTAAAAGCTCGCCTCAACCTCCGCCAACTCATTATCCAGCCCCTGCAATACCTCGCACGCCAACCCATGGCGCTGGGCACTCTCAATCAACGGCCCCAATATCGCCCCGCGCTCGGTGGGGCGTTTGGCTTCCACGTCCTGCAACATCGACGCCTTATTGTTCGCGGTGTTTTCCACCACCTGCCACACCAACGCCAACCAGGCATCTTCACCATTGCCATCATTGGGCGGCGCAATGCCCTCGGCTAACATAATCGCCGCGACTTCTTTTACCACCGCCACCACACGGCCCACATAAGCTTCCCCGCGCAACTCGCCGTTACGCACACCATTCAGCGCCACCAGTGGGTTAATCGCCGCGTTCACTGCCAGCTTCTGCCACAAACGTTGGCGAATATCACCCACCTTTGTGGCGGCAAGCCCTGCCTGGGTTAATGTGTGCGCCAGTTCTTCTGCCAGCGCACCGTGCTGGTTATGCAAATCACCCACAAAGGTATGCCCACGCCCCGCATGCACCACGCCATCATCACCGGTTAGATAAGCACCTTCAGTTGTTGTCGCGCAAAGCACCGGCCCTGGCCATGCCTGTGTGATAAGCGGCTGGGCCAAAAAACCGTTTTGCCACAGCACCAGGGGGGTAGCAGGGGAAATGCAGTCAGTAATGCCAGCCAACGCCGACTCAGCCACCATGGCTTTGGTAGTGATATGCACAAAAGCGGGCGGTTTAGGCGTGTTTGATTCCAGTTGAGCTATCGTCAACGAGTGTAATGGCAGAACGCGCTGCTCGCCTTCCGGCGTGGTCAGCATCTGCCGCGCAGGCAGCGCACGGCGACCGAGTAGCGTAGTAGCTGCTATTGGGTAAAGCGAATGGGCTAGCAGGCGGCCAATGGCGCCCGGGCCGAGTATCCAATGGGTAGTCATATTAAGTACGTACTCAATAGCGGCGTTGCCGCCAAGCTTACCGTGTTTGGTTTAGGGGCGCGAAGGTGAAAAAGCACGAGCAAAGGGGACTAATGGCTAGTGACGGTGGCAAACAATGTCTGATAGGTTTGAGGCTAAGTGAATTTTGTGGATGAAGTGTTCAATGCGTGATGGCGTGTTATGTATGATGTTGTCATGAGACATTATTTGATGGCTGCTTTCGGCCGAGGCTGTGTGAAAACGTAGCTGTCGCTATACTCTACCCATGACAGTTCGTGGGAGGTGCCGATGAAACGTTTCGTCGCAGGTGAATCCCGATCCCAAACAACGTTGTTTCCTGAGCTTCTGGATGATTTCGTTACTGAAGATAACCCAGTTAGGGCTATTGAGGCTTTCGTGAACGCCCTCGACCTCAAGCAGCTGGGGTTCAAAGGTGTTGATCCCCATGCCACAGGCCGGCCCGCCTATCACCCCGCTGTACTTCTAAAATCTATCTCTACGGCTACCTCAACCGCGTGCAATCCAGCCGCCGTTTGGAACGTGAGGCGCAGCGTAATGTTGAACTCATGTGGCTAATGGAGCGCCTCGCCCCGGACTTCAAAACGATTGCCGATTTCCGCAAGCACAATGGCAAGGCGATCTAAGCCACCTGCCGAGACTTTGTCTTGATATGTCGGCGTCTGGGGCTCTTTTCACAATCAGTGAGGGCCATTGACGGCAGCAAATTTAAGGCCGTCAACAATCGAGACCGCAACTTTACCTTGGCCAAGATGAAGCGGCGAGCAGAAGTAATCGACAAAAGTATTGAGCGCTATTTACGCCAGCTCGACGCAATGGATCAAGGCTCCGCTGTTGTCACAGAAGCACAGACGACACGGTTGAAGGAAAAAATCACCTCTCTCACAGAAGAAGTTCAGCAACTGCAATCCATTGAAATTCAAAGAACCGAGACACCTGATCAGCAAGTCTCTTTGACAGACCCTGACGCTCGCTCTATGAACGCGAATTGTGGGCTACAACGTGCAGACGGCTATCGATAGCCAGCATCATCTGATTGTCGCCCATGAAGTCACTAATGTCGGCAGTGACCGGCGTCAGCTTTACCGGATGGCCAAGGAAGCACGCAATGCTAGCGGCGTTAGTGATCTCCACGTCGTAGCTGATCGCGGTTATTTTACAGGTAATGAAATTCTTGCGTGTCACGAGGCCGGTATTACGACGTATCTCCCTAAACCCCAAACCTCGCCGAACCAGGCCAAAGGTATGTTTCCCAGGGAAGCGTTCCGGTATGTGCCTGAACGTAATGAGTATCGCTGTCCCGCGAGAGAGCGGCTAATTTGGCGCTTCAAGAACGTCGAAAAAGGCCAGACGCTACCTTGCTATTGGAGTTCGGCCTGTCCAGATTTCTTAATGAAATCGCAATGTACTACAGGTACCTACCGGCGCATCAAACGCTGGGAACACGAAGAGGTTCTGGAGGCGGTAACAGCACGTCTTGATCAGGCGCCGGATATAATGCGCATCCGTCGTCAAACGGTTGAGCATCCCTTTGGCACGTTAAAAGCGTGGATGGGAGCGACTCACTTTTTAACCAAAGGGCTTAAGAACGTTAGCATGGAAATGAGCCTTCATGTGCTTGCTTACAACATGAAACGCGTCATGAATCTCCTTGGCACCACGGGTTTGATCCAGGCGGTGCGAGCATAGGGTAGCTAACCCTGGCTCTACCGCCCTTACTAGAAGTCGGTGATACTCTACAGAAGGTATTTTTTAGGCTTTATCTCGAACATCTTCAGATGTGGAAATAATAAAGGAAGGCACTCTGAAGCGTATTGCTAGCCGATAGTCGTGCCAATACGGCTGAACGCTGTAATCGCCAACTGGTTTTAGGTTTTCACACAGCCTCGGCCGGGAGGAATCTTATGCCATATTAATAACAGGGCACATGACTACCCAAAACGGAAAAGCTGGTAAATGCAGCCTCGCGCGTGCCAATTCTAGCGTGCCATCGCTGTTGAAGGGAGGCAGGAATTAAGTGGGACTTTGAATCTTCGAAACAGGCTCTAAGCCTAATAAAAATTAACACTGTAACTCTAATCTTCATATTACTGTTACATGTGCTTTTGTTGGCGCTTTCTCATGCTAGTTTGACCTGGCCGACCACAGGCGTCTGCGAATCCAGGTTTCGATTTCCAGTATCACCAGTACCGCCACTCCTGCTAGACAGGCTAAAACCAGCATTTCCAGGGATAGGGCGCTAGTTTCAAAAGTGTTATGGAACCAAGGCAGATAAGTAAACAGAAGTTGCAGAGCTACGATTGTCGCCACTGCAAGTAACACAATCGGAGTGCCCAGAACACCACGAAGCGTTATAGACGGTGTGTCGAGATAGCGCACAGCGAACAGATAAAACACCTCCATGGCCACTAAAGTATTTACGGCCAGAGTGCGAGCTATGCTTTGGTCGTCATAGTGGTGCATTGCCCAGAACCAGGCCCCGAAGATGCCTGTTAGAAACAGCAGTGACACAAAAAACACCCGCCAGACCAGAAATCCCTGCAGTAATGACTGTTCTCTCGGCAGGGGGGGGCGTTTCATAACATCCGGTTCTGGTGGTTCAAAAGCCAGGGTTATTGCCAACACAACAGCGCTGACCATGTTGACCCAGAGAATCTGCAGCGGTGAAATCGGTAACGCAAGACCTAGCAATAAAGCGGTGATAAGACTGATGGACTCACCGCCATTAATTGGCAGCAGGAACGCTATGCCCTTTTTCAGATTAGAGTAAACCGTACGCCCCTCGCGGACGGCCGCAACTATGCTGGCAAAATTATCGTCCAGCAACACCACGGATGAGGCCTCCCGCGCCGCCTCTGACCCCTTTACACCCATGGCAATTCCCACATCGGCCCGCTTCAGGGCCGGCGCATCATTGACACCGTCTCCAGTCATGGCGACAACCCCATGCTGTGCCTGCAGGGCTTCCACCAGTCTCAGTTTATGCTCCGGGCTGGTGCGTGCGAACACATCTACTTCAGTCGCTAGTTGTTGTAACTCCTCATTGGTGAGGCTATCCAAGTCCTTTCCAGTCAAAACCCGCTCGCTGTTTCGCAGCCCCAGTTTCCGAGCAATGGCCCCTGCCGTCAGAGCATGGTCCCCGGTAATCATCTTTACCTGGATACCCGCCGTATGGCAGTCGGAGATAGCGCGGATTGCTTCTTGCCGGGGTGGATCCAGCAACCCCACTAAGCCCAGCAGTTCTACACCAGTGCCAAGATCCTCCACAGCGAGATCGGCCGTATCCCTTAAAACCGGTTTCCGGGCCAAGGCCAGTACCCTTAAACCATCCGATGCCAGATCGGTAATTATCTGATCCCACCAATAACGCTCCAGGGCAGAGGTACCGCCGTTTTCTGTCACCTCCGCCTCGCACATATCCAGGATGCGCTCCGGAGCACCCTTGACGTACACCACGCTGTGGCCATGGTGATCATGGTTGAGAGTGGCCATAAAACGGGTCTGGGTGTCAAAGGGGATTTCATCCCTGCGGGGCCAATCGCGGACACCACCTTCAATATCAAACGTTGCCTTGTGAGCAAACACTTTCAGCGCCGCCTCCATAGGGTCGCCCTGAATGCGCGGCTGCTTTTCTCGTAAATCAAGGTGGGCATCGTTGCAAAGTCCAGCTGCCCGGGCCAGCTCCACCAACAACTCAGTGGCATCCACGGGGCGGCTATCCTGGCTTACGGCACCCTCAAGTCCATAACCCTCTCCGGATATGTCCAGGCGCTGTCGGCCCGCCACTGCTGTGGTCACCACCATTTCATTGCGGGTGAGTGTGCCGGTTTTGTCAGAACAAATTACTGATACCGCTCCCAGTGATTCAAGGACAGGCATTCGACGTACCACCGCCTGACGTTTCGCCATCTGGCGCACGCCTATCGCTAGCGTGATGGTTAGTATGGCTGGCAATCCCTCTGGAATGGCGGCCACCGTCAGCCCTACAACGGCCATGAACAGCTCTTGGAAAGACAGGCTACTGAAGACCAGGCCGCCGGCAAATACGGCTGCAGCGGCAATGACTATAATGGCGGACAACATTTTGGCAAAGCGGTCCATCTTTTCTACCAAGGGCGTTTTTAGAGACGTGGTCCTTGCCAACAAACCAGAGATACGACCAATCTCCGTCGCCGCTCCGGTACGAACCACAACCCCACGCCCGGTACCCGTAGATACCATGGTGCCGGAAAATGCCATGCTGTTTTGGTCACCCAACGCTGCTTCTTTATCCACCGGTTCCGGGGATTTCTCTACCGCCACGGATTCACCCGTAAGGATGGCTTCCTCTATCTTCAAGTTATGGCATTTTTCCAGGCGGGTATCCGCCGGTACGCGGTCGCCGGGTTCCAGTAGCACCGTGTCTCCGGGCACCAGGTCAGCGGCGTTAATTTGATGCTGGCCATCCTCACGGACTACACGTGCCTTCGGTGCCAGCATATGTCCAATGGCGGACAGTGCCTGCTCGGCCTTGCCTTCCTGGATAAAGCCCACCAGCGTCTGGATTACCACTACTGCCATGATGACCCCTGCATCCACCCAGTGGCCGAGTGCCCCTGTAATAGCCGCCGCAGCCAACAGAACGTATATCAAGACGTTGCGGAGCTGGCGAGTGAGCCTAGCAAGGGGCCCGCTTGCCTTTCCTTCCGGCAGACGATTAGGGCCATAGACGGCAAGCCGCGCGGCGGCTTCCTCACCACTCAGGGGCGCTGTTGCTTCCAGTAGCTCTCTGGTACCGGAAGCATTCACGGAGTGCCAGTGCTGTTCTGAAGATTGCTGGGTTAAGTTATTTTCAGACAGCATAGGTACCTGCCCGGAGTTCAAGAATTGCGAGTGCATCCCTCAGCCTACCAATGCCACGGAGGACACCACCGCTTTCGGCGAAGTTGACCGCTGCGGCCATTTTAGGACCTATAGAGCCGGCCGGTAGGTCAAGTTCTCGGGCTTCAGCAAGAGTCAGTCCATGGATCGGTTCAGCGGCGTCCATTCCAAAATCGCGATAGATATCATTCACATCTGTTAGGAGTAATAAGGCATCGGCACCCAGTTGCCAGGCCAACAGGGCGCTGGCAGCATCTTTATCGAGAACAGCCGCCAAGGTGTTCACTTGAAATCGCAAGCCGCAAACGGCTTCCGCTTCGAGCAACGCACGCTGAACAGTCGAAAGCCGTTCGGTATAATGGCCGATGAATTCCGCTATTTCCTCTGGGATGGCGTCATACTCAGGCAATAGCTCGCCAGCCGAGCTGTGGTGACTTCCTGCTTTGTGAGTGATGAGGTCACTCACGACATGTGCCAAGAAATTTGGCAGGCCATCAGTTCGCTTGTAGAGTAAACGCACAAAGGATTCCTGGGTCAGGGCAGGCACAAGCCTCGCGATATACTCAGAGGCTTCCTGCTTAGGAAAATGGTTGAATACAACTTTTTTCAGATAGGCCATACAGCCTCAACTCATTGCGCACGGCCCTGAGGGAATGGATGTAGGCAGCGTCCCCTAACAGACGGATGGAGACCAGCCACAGCAGCCAGACGCGCCCCTACGCCGTGCAGTGTGATCCATCAATTCAATGGTCAGGCGTTCACTCAAATACAGATCTTCGTTGAATTTATTCAGATCAATGGTGCCGAATCGCCCACATCCAGGCGTGCCAATAAGGTGCTCATGATCCTGAGGAGGAAACCTGTTATTCATTGCATCCGCCTTTGAAGTTCAGTTCGAAGCGACCTGACCATTAAATTGTAGGCCATCACAAGCGTCCACCCTTGCGCTACATCAATTTTTTCCGAATTTCAGCTATGTCGTGACCGCGACTGAACTATCACAGGGCCGATTCGAAAGGACGGGCGACTTATCTACCCAGTAGAGCTCCAGGGTCAGTACGCTGACAGCTCTCAGAAACTGGTGAGATCGAAGTATCTACAAAAAAACTGGGCTTCCTTGACATTTAGTAAACATTCATAGTGACATCTTCAGTGTTCTTGATGACAGCGGCCTACAGGTGGTCGCGATGGCTTTGCCGTCATATCAGGCAGATCCATTTATCAGAGAGCCGCTGCAGGCTCCCCTGGAGTTGATTGGCGAGCAGGTGGCTATTTTATTCGCTCTATAAGTGGCAAGATCTGATGGTTCTGAGCTTTGGCGTTGGCGTAGTAGATCGCTTGCATGAGCAGATTGTCAGCCTCGTCGGTGGCGATAGAGCTTGGCACCATAATGGTTATGGGGTTGCGCCCACGCTCATCAACTTCAACCTCCACCGTGATGGCCGATTGTTGGCTGTATGGCTGGCGAATAGCGTTGCGTAAATCCTTCAGGCTTCGCAGTGTGGTCAACAACCCAGTGACCACAACAGAATCCGGCGTATAGTCAATGTCAGTAGGCGGCTGATCATCCATCCCTAAGGGGGGCAGCCCCGTTCATCCGGGTGGCCGCTTCACGATATACGGCAATAGCGGTGTCGACGGCTTGGACAAACAACCGGTTATCGTCGGCGTGTAGCGTTACTTGGGTCATGCGTTGCACCTCTTATCAGCTTGGGGTGGTCCGACAGGGTCAGGACTCTGCCCATACATTGATGCATCTAGACCTATTTCGGTAACCCAGGCTTTCACAATACGGGCATATTGGCGCGTTAAAAGTTGCTTTGCGCTATTGATTCGGCTAGGAAACAGGAAGTCTTCGCTTCGGAGCTGAGCCAGCTGTATCCAGTCGATAATAGCGATGCGAGTCTGCTCGGTAATTTCGAACTGGACAGGTCGATGCGTTTTTTGCTGCATCACGATGGCTCGTGGGGATATGCACGCACCATGGGCTATATCCCTGACTCGTAAATTTACAAGGTCGCAGCCCCGTAATTTGCTATCAATGGCTAAATTGAAGAGGGCAAGGTCTCTCGTCTTTTTGGCAAGCTGTAGGCGCACACGTATGGCCCAGATATCTCGAAGGCGCAAAGGCACCTTCTGTCCAACTAATTTTCCTTTATTCCAAGGTGTAGGTGTACTGGGGCTTTCAGTCACAACGTTCATGGCATGATCCTCCATCAGGTGGAGGTCAAAGAATGGCTCAATTCACGCTCGTCATGTGCTAAGGTTAATTTACAGTCGGGGCTCGACCCAAAGCGGCCGTGCCGTTAGATGCAGCAGAATAAGTGCTATATTTGGGAGATGATCGTGTCAGTGCGCTTAAACAGACACAGAGCGAGCTGGCTGTTACCCGTAAGCTTGGGCATTTGTTGAACCTGAGTTAATTATTCCATAATATGGAGATGGCTACGCGGTTCAGAGCTGCTGTTAACTGGAGAAATACTCAGTTTCTGAGAGATAACTCTGAAATACAGTGAAAAAATTCTACCTACCAAAGGGTAGAAGCCTGAACCCTAGCCCCAAAGATAAAAATGAAAAATGTAACCTTTGTTTTTTTTCATCCTGATTTAGACATTCTTTCTGATAGAACAATAAGATCTCTCCTAAAGAAAATATCAGTAATTCTGCGCGAAGTACAGTTTCAGGAAATTGCATATTTAATAAAGCAGAGTGATATAACTCCATCCGAGAAGCAGTCACTGCGTGATCGATTGGGGGGGCAGCTTAACCACATTGAAGCCTATTATCTTGAGCGACTAGAAAGAGGGAGTTTAACTCTTACTGTATCTCTTACTGCTGTTGCTATATGGTTGCTTCAGCAAACCATCGGAGAGTCTATAAAGGAGGCCTGGAGGCAGAGTGAAATGCACAAGAACCTTGTTTCCTACCTTAGCGGACCTCAAAGAAAAGAGGTCTTAGTTAAAAATATTGATCGAGTCCTTGATGCTTGGTCTTATGATGACTATCTCATTGAGGACACGAATAAATCTATTGATAATCAAGGTGATCTTACCGTTAAAGTTGATCTAGGCACTCCTCTCCAAGTTAAAAAAAGAATTGAAGAAAACTCTGGCCCAATTACTATTGAAAGTATTATTGACGATTCTGAAAAAATTATAATTCAATTGAAACCTGACTAAGGAAAAAGAAGTTAAGCATAGTGGACGTGCCGGAGTTGTGCATATTGTCTAAGACCTATTAGTACGGAGTGCAGCTCTTAGCGAAAATTTACTCAAATAAACAAGTAGTCAAAGGAGCGTCAAAGCTTCACACTTCGTTGCCAGCTATTGATATTTTTTTGTGTCAAGGAGAAAAACGCGTATGAGTTTAAATAAGAAACTTATTGAATTTCGAAAAAAAATAAGAAAAAATCAAAAAAATATTATCGATTCGATCATTGATGATCACTCAACAAATATCTGTATTTTTTGCGGTAAAGCTGATGATCTGACAAAAGAACATGTAATACCTCAATGGGTCTATGATCGATGTACGAAGAGAAACTTTGTGACTACAACGAATAAAACTTCACAGACCTACAACAAAACAACCGTACCAGCATGTAAAGATTGCAACAACAGTATACTCGGAGAATTAGAAAGGTATCTCAAGCATAGATTTAACGATATTGACTTGCTTGAAGAGTATTTCACTGACAGTGATATAGAAAAAATCATTCTCTGGCTTGAGACACTAGAGTATAAACTTCAGGTTCTTGATCTCAGAAGAAACCTGAATAAAGTTAAAGGCTCTGAATACATCCCATATATTGGAAAAATTCCTATCGCGATGTTTCAAGGGCCAATGGATCAAAGTCCATCAAAAGTATTCTCAAATTTAAGAAATTCTCTAAAGACCCTTTCCGTTAAATCAAAAGTATATAAGAGAAATTCACTTTGTGTTTTGCACACAAAAAACCCCGACTTTTACTTTTTTCACTCAACTAACAATTTTATTTTTATAGAGCTTGCACAATATAATGTCGCGTTCTTTTACTTTTACAAGGAAGAATTTAACAGTGCCATGGAAGCCGCATCCAAAGCAAAAAAAATTGTAAAAAATGAGTATGCATCAGCAGTCACATAACAAGGAAATTCACGTGACGTCTGAGCCGAATTTTAATTATCTTTGCGTGAGAGCCATCTCAATGTCCGCTCTTGGCCGGATAACGACGGCTTAGCCCAGTCCGTCGTTTCACCATACCAAATTTCCGTCTACTCAATTATTCTAAACAGTCGTCAAATAAATAAGTTAACAGCGGCCACCTATTGAGTAATCTTTTGAAGTGAAATGCTGCTGTATTAGTCGCGCCATCTCTACTGACCTAGGTGCATTGCCATCTGCTAGCTGCAATACTAGATGAGAACCTGGCAGGTTAGGTAATCCTAAGCTTTTAGGCACCTGACATACGCCTTCTGGCATCGTACTGAACCCTAGCACACCGATACCTAGCCCGGCCTGGACCGCTGCGGCGACGCCAGCGATGCTGTCGCTGGTATAAGCGATGCGCCACTCTCGCCTGATTTCGCTCATTCGATCCAAGGCCCATTGTCGCCACCAACAAGCTTGATCGAAAAGCACTAGGGGCAAGGGCTCACTGACCGGCAACTCAAAATCCTCTGCCATAACCCACCAAGTCGGATCGTAAAGTAGCGCGTCACCGCGTCGCCTTTCATCGTCCGCGACAATGAGTCCGAGATCCAAAGCACCTTTTTCGATGGCCGACCCAAGCCGATCACTGCTGGCACACTGCACGAATAATTCGACCTTGGGTTGGCTGCGTTGAAAGCGGCTCAGTAGCCTGGGAAGTTCGGTGCCGGAGTATTCTTCAGGAATGCCGACTCGCAATGGTCCCGATGACAGTTCGGGAGCCTCGAAGAGGGTAGAGGCATCATAAAGGGCCTCGGCAGTACGCCGAGCGTAGGGTAGGAGACGCTCGCCCGCTGGGGTGGGAATGACTCCACTACGTGCCCGTGCTAATAGCGATGTAGCTGCCGCAGCTTCCAGTTGCTGAATTTGCATGCTCACTGCAGATTGGGTGCGATGCATGCGTTTTGCCGCGTCAGTAAAGCTCCCCGTTTCAACCACAGCGACGAAAGCGACCAGCCACTCACCTCTCATATGTCTCATTATCAGATAACCTGATGCAATGCATAAATAGAATTCGTTTTTCTTATTCTACCTTCAGGATCATCCTATAGCTATACAACGGTTCTAGGGAACATTCTTCATGAACACACGCTTTTCTTTGGTTTGGTGGGCCACGCTTGCACTGCTGGCTCTTGGCTCCTTGTTACCTGAGCCGAGTATCGAATTAGCTCGCTCTGTAATCGTTGAGCTTTTCAAGCTGTTGCCACTGATTTTGTTCGTTGCCCTCATGGCGGGTTGGCTCGCATCAAGCCAACTCGCAGATCGAGTGCGCAATACGTTAGATAGCCGCCCATGGCACGCTATTGTCTTCGCTGGCCTGATTGGTGCAATAACGCCGGTTTGCGGTATTGCAAGTGTTCCTCTGGTTGCCGCCTTGCTGCGTCAGGGTATACCCATGGCGGCGGCTATGGCCTTTTGGCTATCCTCACCGGTCACCGATCCAGGCATGCTGATCCTGACAGCAGGCATTCTCGGATGGCCATTTGCCATCGGAAAATTACTTGCTGCGCTATTGCTTGGCCTGGTTGCAGGGGCGGTTATGCAGGGGCTAAGTTGTTGGAAGCCGCAAACTCACTGGGTTCGAGAAGGTGCGTTGTTGCAAGTCAGCACGAATTCGTGCGATTCGTCAGCACCGTCGCGCTTTATCGATGAGGCAAAAGCAACCTTTTCCATGGTTGTGCGCTGGCTTGCTTTCGCTCTGACCCTTGAAGCCATGGTGCGTGCACATCTAGGAGAGACGGGGTTCTCAATTCTCACCACGGTAGACAGTGCATGGGCTGTGCCTTTAGCGGTAGCGGTAGGTGGGCCGCTTTATATCGAAGGGTATGCAGCTCTGCCACTGTTGCGAGGATTGATTGATATGGGACTGACACCAGGTGCTGCAATGGCCTTCTTGATGTCAGGAGCTACTATCAGTTTGTACTCGGCCATTGCAGTATGGAGTCTTGTTCGTCCGGCGATTTTTGGTCTTTACCTTACTCTTGGAATCGTAGGTGCGCTGATTGCGGGGTGGATGACTGATTTAGTCATGTTATAAAAGGGATTACTGGCGATGTTTCACGTCGATATCAGAATAAACGTTCATGTCATGATCCTTCATCAGGTGGAGGTCATAGTGTGGCTAAATTGATGCTAGTTATGTGCTCAGATTAATTAACGGTCGGTGCCGACCCTGAGCGGTCATCCGCCGTAACTACATATTCACAATAGCCTATAGCTCACAATAAAATAAACTATTAGGCTTACATGATGAAACTGCCAAATTTTGCTACCCACTACTATTTGCCTGAAACTGGTCCGTTTCGGAGTCTCTCCGAACTTCCCGCGGGGTCTGAAGATCCCGTCTTCTTAGATATTCTAACTCGCCATCAGCGTAAGCGCTCCACTAACCCCATCTATGCAGGCTTCGCTTAGACCGGTAAGGTCTCTTTCCACTGCCAGGGCAGCAGCGTATGGAGCTCATCAGCGTCGAGGGTGGGCAGGGTCGCGAAGA
>NZ_JACCDE010000020.1 GCF_013415125.1 Vreelandella glaciei
CAGTTGTCGGTATCCCATGCTCTGCTTCACTTTGGTAGGTAAGGCAGAGAGGGTACCGGCGCTGGCCCTCCTGCCTCTACCTTGTGATCCAAAGTGCTGCGCTTATTCTATGAATCCAGGTCACAAGGTGTATCTGCTGCATTTTCGTTAGTAGATGGGCCAATGAGTTTAGCGGAGGCTATTGAGAAAGCAGATCAGTTGCTCAGTGATAGATGTGAATCAATCATTAGGCTATTTCATGCTAGTTCTCTAAGCCATTGTAAATTAACTAACTCAATAAAGGAGGGATTTATCATCTATTCATAAATCTTTGGATTCTAGTTTTAATAAATAATTACAAATTAACGGAGTACTTACTATGAAAATTACAAAAGTTGTAGCAGCCGTATTGCTCGGAGGCACCGTTGGAGGTGCTATCGCTGACGAAGGAAAAGAGAACTGGCCCGAGAGTCTTTCTATTGCGACCGGGAGTCAAGGTGCCACTTATTATATTTATGGCTCTGGTTGGGGAAATCTAGTCGGGGAAGCAACCGGGTCGACCTTTGGTGCTGAAGTAACAGGGGGCCCGGTGCAGAACGTTACCCTTGTCCAAATGGGCGAAAGTGAATTCGGCATGGTGACGACTGGCCCTGCCTTTCAAGCTTGGAATGGTGAAAGTGACCTTGCACCTGGTGTAGAGCATAAGGACATTCGCGCTGTTTTCCCAATGTACCAAACAGCTCTCCAAGTTATCTCGCTTGAGGGGTCTGACATTGACTCAATTTCCGACCTGGATGGTAAGACGGTTGGTATTGGGCCTGCTGGTGGCACGGGCGATATGTATTTTCCCCAACTCTTCGAAAAGTTGGATATAGAGGTCGACACTCGTAATGGTGGGGCTGCCGATCAGGCGAGCCAGGTTCAAGATGGATTAATTGACGCCTTTGCTTTCGCTTCAGGCATTCCTGTTTCGGCTTTCAGCCAGCTTGAGGCTCAGGCTGACGTTAATATTTTCTCATTTTCCGAAGAGGAAATGAGTAAATTCCTTGATGACTACCCAGAGTTGAGCCAGGGAACGATTCCTGCATCCGCATACACCAGCCTTGAGGAAGATGTGCCAGCTATCTCACTGTGGAATTTTGCCATTACGCATAAGGATATGTCTGAGTCCTTCGTTTATGAGGTTACTAAGACGGTAATGGAAAGCCAGGAGAGGATGTTACAAGTACATGGCTCGGCACGCGAAACGATACCTGAAAACGCAGAGCATAATTCCTTCATTCCGTGGCACCCAGGTGCGGTTCGTTGGTTCGAAGAGAATGGCTACGAGATTCCTGAAGACCTACGTGGCTGATTATTAATTATTCAATG
Organism: Vreelandella glaciei; assembly: GCF_013415125.1. Classification (GTDB taxonomy): domain Bacteria; phylum Pseudomonadota; class Gammaproteobacteria; order Pseudomonadales; family Halomonadaceae; genus Vreelandella; species Vreelandella glaciei. The sequence goes on from NZ_JACCDE010000020.1 coordinate 1,351, forward strand.
CGTCGGCTAACGGTTGGCGCATTGTCTCTTCAAACTAGCGGGTAACTGTAACCTCCAAGGTGACCAGGAATGACTCAAGATACTCTACTTCAAGGAGCAGAGGAGAAGATCGGTACTGATAGCGTCTCCGATGTTCCCCTCGCTCATAATGAGCGCGAGTTATCCGGATTGCTCGGTAAGACAGTGTTCATTGCATGTGTACTGTTTACTGCGATGCATCTTTATGCGCTCAATGTTTCACCCATCGAAACCTGGACGTTTCGCATTCTCCACGTAGCCGGAGGCTTAGCCGTTGGGTTTGCCATAACCGCAGCGATGAGCCTGGATCGCAGCGGCGGAGAAGTGCGCGTTGCCCAGCGAGAATGGTTGGCCCTAATACCTGCGATAGCCGCTGTTGGCTACGCTAGCTTCTGTTTGGTCCTTGCTTGGTTTCAGCGCGATATTCAGGGAACGACCCCTTCTAATTGGGTTCTGGCTCATTTGAGCTGGGCATTGGTTGTGGCAAGTGCCATTGCGATGATCGGCAGTTGGGTTGGGCGAAGTTCAAGTCACTCGATACATTGGGCTGATATCGTACTCATTATTGCCTCGGTTCTGGTCGCCGGGTACCTTGTACTAGTGCTCAACCGTTGGCGTATGACGGCGGGCATGCCTATGGCCAACCAAAATGATTTTCTCGTGGCCGCGGTGGGGGTTGCGCTAATTATGGAGCTGACCAGACGTGTGGCTGGACTGGCTCTTATTGTTATAACCGCGGTGTTTCTAATCTATGCATTTGCGGGGCCTTACTTGCCGGGTCTGCTTGAGCATCGTGGTTATACGGCATCGCGTTTTTTCACCTACCTCTACACTGACAATGGCGTTCTCGGACCCACTACCGCAGTATCCTCCACATACATTATTTTGTTCATTACCTTTGCGGCGTTCCTGCAAGCATCCCGTGTGGGCGATTACTTCGTGAACTTCGCCTTTGCGGCAGCCGGGCGCACCCGAGGTGGGCCCGCTAAGGTTGCGGTGTTTGCCTCTGGCTTGATGGGTATGATCAATGGAACTTCTGCTGGTAACGTGGTGGCTACTGGGTCGTTGACGATCCCTTTGATGAAGAAAGTAGGCTATCACCCGCGCAGTGCTGGTGGCATTGAGGCTGCTGCTTCAACCGGTGGGCAGATAGTCCCTCCGATTATGGGGGCAGGTGCCTTTATTATGGCGGAGGTCACCGGTATACCCTATACCGAGATCGCCGTGGCTGCGTTGCTGCCGGCTGCACTCTACTTCCTTTCGATTTACTTCATGGTAGACCTAGAAGCTCGCCGCGACGGCATGCAGGGCCTGTCTCGGGATCAACTTCCCGTTTTTAAACAGTTGGTTAAACAAGTCTATCTTTTCCTACCCATCGTTATTCTGGTGAGCACCCTATACATGGGCTATTCGGTAATTCGTGCCGGTACCCTTGCGATGATCAGTGCCGCGGTAGTTTCTTGGTTTACTCCACACTGGATGGGCCCTAAGGCGCTGCTAAATGCGCTATCTCTAGGTGCACGCATGGCGATTCCGTTGATAGCGGTATGCGCCTGTGCGGGCATCATTGTTGGCGTCATTTCGCTTACTGGCGTTGGCGCTCGCTTTGCTTCCATGCTGCTAGGGATTGCGGATGCCAGCCATCTGTTGGCGCTATTTTTCGCCATGTGTATTTCGATACTTCTGGGTATGGGTATGCCTACCACAGCTGCCTATGCGGTTGCAGCGTCAGTGGTCGCGCCGGGACTACAGCAAATTGGTATTCCGCCGTTGGTCGCGCACTTTTTCGTGTTCTATTACGCAGTACTCTCAGCAATTACGCCACCGGTGGCCCTAGCTGGGTACGCTGCCGCGGCAATTGCAGGTACTGATCCGCTGAAAACAGCCGTTACGTCCTTCAAGTTCGGCTTGGCAGCCTTCATCGTACCCTTCATGTTCTTCTATAACCCAGCATTGCTCATGGAGGGTAGCTGGTTCGAGATATTGCGCGTAGCCATTACTGCCGGTGTGGGTATCTATTTGCTAGCAGCTGCCGTTCAAGCCTGGTTCCTCAATGGCCGAGTCAATTGGATACAGCGCGTATTATTACTCGTTGCTGCGCTGGCCATGATCGCCGGTGGATTGATGACGGATCTCATCGGGCTAGGGCTCGGGGCGTTGGTCTTCTTATGGCAAGCGGCCCTGCAAAGAAACAAGCATAAGGCCCCAATCTGATTGCTTATTGCCTCGTTAAAGCGGAGACGTTGAGGACTGGTGGAATACCCGCAGTCTACTCTCCGCTCATGCAACTGAAGAAGAGAACCATGACAAAAATTGCCGATATCCGTGCCCTTGAAGTACTCGACTCACGCGGTAACCCCACCGTATATGCTGAAGTGCGCCTTGAAAGCGGAGCCACAGGAAGTGCTTTTTCCCCTAGCGGCGCTTCCACTGGATCCCGTGAAGCTTTAGAACTGCGTGATGGCGATAAGGCCCGTTACCTGGGTAAAGGCGTTCTAAAAGCTGTCAAAGCCATTAATGGAGTTATCCGTGACAAGCTGATCGGAATGGACGCCTGTGATCAGCGCAGTCTCGACGAGGCTATGCTTGAGCTCGACGGCACTGACAATAAAGCCACCCTTGGCGCCAACGCCATCCTAGCCGTCTCGTTGGCAGCTGCCAAAGCGGCAGCCATTGCCAAAGGAATGCCACTGTATGCACATATTGCCGTGCTCTATGGGCAGCCGGGCCATTATCTGATGCCGGTACCGATGATGAATATTCTCAATGGTGGTGAGCATGCTGATAACAATATCGATATTCAAGAATTTATGGTGCAGCCAGTCGGTGCGCCGAATTTCCGTGAAGGTCTTCGGATGGGTGCCGAAATATTCCACGCCTTGAAGAAGGTGCTCCTAGAACGTGGTATGTCCACCTCGGTGGGCGATGAGGGTGGTTTTGCCCCCACTTTGAGCTCGAACGCTGAGGCGCTTGATGTAATCCAGCAGGCAGTAAAAGGAGCCGGGTATGTGCTCGGCAAGGATGTCAAGTTGGCGCTGGACTGCGCCTCATCCGAATTCTATAGCGATGGTCAATACCACCTTATGGGTGAGGATAAGCACTTTGATGCTGCTGGCTTCATCGATTACTTAGCTGAGCTTTGTGACCAGTACCCCATCACCTCCATTGAAGATGGTTTGGACGAGTCTGACTGGGCAGGATGGAAGCGCTTAACCGATAAGCTCGGTGAAACCATACAATTGGTCGGAGACGATCTTTTTGTTACGAATACAAAGATCCTTAAGCGTGGCATTGATGGGAATATCGGCAACTCCATTCTCATCAAGTTCAACCAAATCGGTTCACTCACCGAGACCCTCGATGCAATCCGGATGGCCCAAGATGCAGGGTTTACGACGGTGATTTCCCACCGCTCGGGAGAGACCGAAGATACTACCATAGCCGATTTAGCCGTAGGCACCTGTGCTGGACAGATTAAGACTGGCTCGCTTTCCCGAAGCGACCGCGTGGCTAAGTACAATCGGCTGTTAGTTATCGAAAGTGAACTAGAGCGGTATCATTAATCAGCTTCAAGTGAATAATGATACCGAACCAGATCCTCGATTATTCTCAAGGCATATTATGAAACCACAACCGCGACACCCTCTTCGACGTACTAAAATCGTTGCCACTCTGGGCCCGGCCAGTGACCGAGAGGGTGTACTTGAAGCGATGTTAGAAGCTGGCGTCGATGTTGTGCGCCTTAACTTCTCCCATGGCTCGGCAGAAGATCATCGCCAACGATTATCGCGGGTAAGAGAAATTGCCAATCGTCTTGGCCGTAGCGTCGCCGCCCTGGGCGATCTACAAGGCCCTAAAATTCGCATTGCCCGTTTTAAAACAGGGGCAGTGGAACTGACGGAAGGCCAAACTTTCGTCCTGGATATGGCAATGGAGGGCGCCGCTGGCAATAACGAGCGCGTCGGTTGCGATTATAAGATGTTGGTCAAGGATGTAGTTTCAGGCGATCGTCTGCTGCTTGATGACGGGCGTTTAGTGCTTGATGTTAGCCAAGTGGCTGGCAATCAAATCCACACCACTGTCGTCGTGGGAGGAAAACTTTCCGACAATAAGGGTATCAATAAGCAGGGCGGTGGCCTTTCGGCACCAGCACTGACTGAAAAGGACAAAGCTGACCTTAAGACAGCAGTAGAGATCGGCGTCGACTATCTGGCGGTGTCCTTTCCTCGGAGTGCCGCCGATATGCAAGAGGCCCGTCTGTTGCTTGGGGAAGCGGGAACAGAGATTGGTCTGGTCGCCAAACTTGAACGCGCTGAAGCCGTTGCCGATAACGCCACCCTTGCTGGCATTATTGAGGCCAGTGAAGCGGTTATGGTGGCGCGTGGAGATCTGGGTGTTGAGATCGGCGATGCTCAACTAGTAGGCATCCAGAAGCGTATTATCAAACAGGCTCGTACATTAAACCGCGCGGTGATTACTGCTACGCAAATGATGGAATCGATGATCGAGTCACCTCTGCCCACTCGGGCTGAGGTGTTCGATGTGGCCAACGCCGTACTCGACGGCACTGATGCCGTCATGCTCTCTGCTGAAACCGCCGCTGGCGATTTTCCAGTGGAAACCATCGAAGCTATGAACCGTATCTGTCTTGGCGCCGAGCGCGAGCGGCTTATCCAGGAGTCGGGTCATCGTATCCATGAGGGCTTTAGTCAAATCGATGAGACGATTGCACTGTCTGCTATGTACGCTGCTAACCATCTGGAGGGGGTTAGGGCTATCGCCTGCATGACGGCCTCGGGCTATACGCCGCTCATCGCATCGCGCATTAGCTCAGGCCTACCCATCATAGGCCTCGCTCACAACCCGGTTGCCCAACGTCGTATGGTACTTTATCGCGGAGTAGTCTCTCTTCCTTTCGACACCAGTGAAATGAGTGCCGTGGAGCTCAACGATCGAGCACTAGCATTGATAGTCGAACAGAACATTGCTGTAACGGGCGATTACATAATCCTCACTCGTGGTGATGAGATTAATGCACATGGAGGCACCAATACCCTTAAGGTTTTAGGTATTGTATAGCTGGTTACCACGGCGTCTAGATTAGGCTTGCAATATCGAGTTTTTTTAATCGAAAGCTATTTGCAATTTATGGTTTTATCAAACAATAAACGCATGGCTGGTTAACATTGGAGTGAAAGAAAAAAAGCTAATGGTTTGTTTTTTAAAATTCTTTCATAATATTAAAAGCGTAATTTTTTATTGAGAGCATCATATTCTCCCACTCTGAATGACTGCTTTTGGCCGATAAAGGTCGTACCAAATTTGGTAGTTTTCTTTACACATAGTGACCGCCCATCAAAGTCCTGCTAAGGGATGGTCTTGCGTAAAGAAATTGCGTAAATATTTCTACGTACAGAACAGGAATGTTTTTAAGCGACCTCAAGTACGCGCATTTCGACATGCAGCCCCGCCGCTACCACCATGTTCACCAGCGTATCGAGACCAAATAGGTGGATTTTGCCACACATCAGATCGGATACCCTGGGTTGAGTGACGCCCAGCCGCTTAGCAGCTTCGCCCTGAGTCCAGCCCTGCCGGTTAATGTGCTGCTCAAGGGCCATCATCAGGCCGGAGCGGAGCTTCATATTTTCCGCATCGGCGGCAGTATCCTCGATGGCGTCCCACACGCTTTCAAAAGTCTCATTACTCATCGTTTCACCTCGCTTAGCAAGGCGCGATATCTGGCTTCGGCCAGGTCGAGATCCGCCTTACTCGTCTTCTGGGTTTTCTTCTGGAAGCAGTGCAGAACATAGACAGCTTCGGCGAGCTTGGCTACGTAGATCACTCGAAATGCACCACTAGCGTCTCTGATGCGAATTTCTCGCATGCCCTGACCAACGGTGGCCATTGGCTTCCAGTCGTTCGGATCAAGCCCTCTTTGCACCTTATCAAGCTGGTAACCTGCTTCCTGCCGCACAGTCGCCGGGAAAGCGCGGAGATCGGCGAGGGCGCTGCCTCGGAAATTTAGGGGTTTGTATTCTGACATGATGTAAGTATACAAAGTTCTGTATAGTTCGCAATGTAGGTGCTACCCATAGGCATGCTGTTCGAGAGAGGTGAGAACTCAAAATCAGTACACCAACGGTACACACACTAGCTTCGCATGCTATCCTTTAACTTCGCTAAACTACTGATTCTAAACAACTGTACCTTTTTCTAAATTACGGCTACTTTCCTTTGTTTGTCAGTAACTTATTGTTATAGTAGCCAACTCATAATCCCTTGGTCGTAGGTTCAAGTCCTACTGGGCCCACCACTTTTCAATGACTTATCCTCGCTTTATCCCCTCCTCGCTGTACTTTTCATCAAAGTGGCAACAAAGTGTCAACCGAATATCTTCGGGCCGTACGTGACGGCTTCCGTCAAATGATCAGGGGTGACTTGTGCATAATGCCTGTTCATTTGACGATGATCTTTTTTGAAAACCCGCCATAGCGGGTTTTTATCTTTAGTGTTTTACAAGTTCCAAGGGGAATTGCACGGACAAGTCGAGTATGAGAGCTGATGTCATTTAGCCAACTCCATCACGGTTATAAAACCGGCAGCATTTTGGTATAGAGCGCGCAATCGACGCTATAGCATTCGCAGGACGCTTCAATCAGGCCCGGTCGATCAATCAATTTGATCGCGCCGCGTTGATAACGAATCAAGCCGCGCGCATGCAGGGCAATTACTGCCAGTGTCATACCCGCCCGTCTTACGCCGAGCATCATGGCCAGAAATTCATGGGTTAACTGCAGTTGGTCCGTTTCGGCGCGGTCTTGGGTCATCAGTAACCATCGGGCTAGGCGCGCCTCAATGCGGTGGAAATGATTACAGGTCGAAGAGGTGGCCAGTTGATTCATTACCACATAGAGATATCGCTTCAGGCGCTGATGTAATACCGGGCTATCCAAGAGAAGCCGCTGAAAGCTGTCCGCGGTGAGGCGTAGGGCTGAACCTGAACCTTGTACCAGAGCGAGCAGTGGGGTCTCTTCGACGCCGAGCACCAGGGAGCTACCGAGCATACCTTCACGGCCCGCCATCGCTACCTCTAATCGGTGGTTATTAACAATGACGATAATCAGGGAAATAAAACTGTCGATTGGGAAGTAAATGTGGGTAATAGGTTCCTGGGCTGGAGGAGCACTTCGCCAAACTGCAGCTCAACGCTTTCACACGCCGTCATAAACGCATTCCGTTCGATAGCCGGAAGCCCTGCAAGCAGTTGGTTGGCATTTGGAACGTTTAAAATAGACGTCATGTGCCTCTCCGGTTATAGGAACCTGGCAAACGGCATAATGACGTTATCTATCATTTTGATGTCGGCTTCAGATAGGCCGTCATTGCTCGCTGACGAACTGTCTGCATATTAACAGTGAGTCAATTAAGGTCGGCACGCTAGCGTACATAGCGGGATAATGCCTGTTTTAAAAGGGATGCTGCCTTTTATTCACATCACATTATGGTGATTTAACAGACGGTAGTATTCATCTTTGACAACGGCATAGCACTCGCAAACCCGTGCCTCTAGTCCTGGTCGGTCAATAACCTTGATACGCCCACGGTTGTAAGAGATAAGACCGGCTCGCTGAAGTTTGCCCGCCGATTCAGTGACTCCCTCACGACGAACGCCCAACATGTTGGCAATCAGCTCTTGCGTCATGACCAATTCATCGCCCGGTAAGCGGTCAAGGCTGAGGAGTAGCCAGCGACATAGCTGCTGGTCAACGCTGTGGTGGCGATTGCATACCGCCGTTTGAGCCATCTGTGTTAGCAGAGCTTGGGTGTAGCGGAGCAGCAGCCGTTGCATGGGGCCAGCGCGGTAGAATTCGTTCTTGAGTAGTTGGCCTTTAAGGCGGTACGCCAGCCCAGCACTTTGAACAATCGCTCGACTGGGTGTGGTCTCACCGCCCATGAACAGTGATACGCCAACAACCCCTTCATGGCCGACAACAGCGATTTCTGTGGAGGCGCCGTTTTCCATCACACATAGCAACGAGACGATGGAATCCAGCGGAAAATAGACATACTTCATTTGCTGCCCAGACTCAGACAGCGATTGGCCTAATGTTAGCGTTACCCTTTCTAAATGGGGTAATAAACGTGAAAGCTCCTCTTCCGGCAGCAGACCTAGCAGGGCATTCTGCTGGAAATTGCTAAGTTCAAGCATTGAATCTCTTCCCCCTTTGCTGGCTATCGCTCAGCTTCTAATACACATCGCCTGTGTAGAATGCTTGTTTTCAAGTACTTTTTCCTGATATCTCAAGTCGTTAAACATCATGCCGCTAAATATAAAGTGACGATAGGCAAACTCTGTACACTGACGCACATAAGGAAGCTTGGTAAGTATCGAAAATGCGAGCCGTATCAATAAAGCTTAGACGGTAAAGGATTTTTCTCATCCCGTGTTCGCCAGTGTACAGTCACTTTTGAATATACGCTTTAGGGTACCTATGAGTGTGGCAGCGGATATGCCTAAGCAGGATGTTGCACTTCGCGCCGCAGGGAACGCGGCGTCTCTCTTCTCAAATTTCGATTGCCATCAGACTCGTGGCAGTCGAGATACATGATTGATTTTCCCTTGCACTTGATTGATCCATTATTAGAAACCACTCAAAATTCCCGCCGCGAAGCATTGATCAAAACAACTCAATAGCGCTATCATAAATGCTAATAACAACTATTATCATGATATTTATTCTGCTTCTTGTCGCTAATTCTAACTGAGTCCTGCCCATGCCTCGTCTGCCGTTTGCTCGTCGCCCCTTGGCGCGCTCAATATCCGCGCTGATCCCCGTTACCGCGGTGCTCCTTTGTACATCTGCCTATGCTCAGGAAGAGACTACTTCCAATGATACCGTGGTAGTAACTGCTACCGCGCTGAAGGTGGACACGCCGCTGGTAGAAACGCCGCGCCCGGTTTCGAGCGTTGACCGTGAAGAGTTGGAAACCCGTAACGTTCAGCAGTTAGATGAATCGTTCCGTTATCGGGCGGGCGTTTTGTCGGGCCACTATGGTAGCGATAACAATACCGATTGGTTCAAGGTTCGTGGTTTTGATCAGTCTACTTATCAAGATGGTCTACGCATCTACCGTGAAGGGTTCTATCAGTGGCTACCCGAGCCTTATGGTCTTGAACGGGTGGATGTCTTTAAAGGGCCCTCATCGATTCTCTACGGCGAGGCGCCTCCTGGTGGCTTGATCAATGCGGTTAGCAAACGCCCTACCGAAACTCCCCAAGGGGAAGTTAATTTGCAGCTTGGTAACCGCAACCATCGCCAAGTAGGGATTGATACCAGCGGGCCGTTGGGTGAGTCAGATGATGTACGCTATCGCCTAGTGGGTCTCTACAAAGAGCGGGATGGCGATTTAGACGCTACGGATAACGAACGCTACTACTTTGCGCCAAGCCTAGCGGTTGATTTTAGTGAAGATACGACTGTTACCTTTTTAGCTAGCGTGCAAAAAGATGACGGCGTTCCGGTTAACGGATTTAAACTACCCTACGGCACCGTACAAGATACACCTTTCGGCCGGGTCGACCCTCAGACCAATTTGAGCGAGCCAGGCTACGATAAGGATACGCGGACTCAGTGGGGGTTAGGCTATGAGCTTCGTCATGACCTTAATGACACCTGGGCATTTGAGCAGGACCTACGCTATAGCGAGTTAGATCTTGAGCTGCGCAGCACCTATGCGCTTTTTATGGTCGATGATCGCCGTGCTTCAAGAGGGTTGGTATATCGTGACGGTTCTATCGATAGCTGGACCGTCGATAATCGCATGGTAGGTACCTGGTACGGTGATCGCACTGAGAACACATTACTGCTGGGCGTTGATTATCAGAACCTAAGCCTGCGTGGTCAGGAAGGGGACGACTACGCGTTCGGTGAGCCGATTGACATTTTTAACCCAACCTACGGCAACTTTACGCCAATCGCCCAGGAAGATCTGTTAACACGAGAAATCGATAAAGAGCAGACTGGTTTATATGCTCAAAATCAGCTTCGTATCGATGACCGTTGGGTGCTGTTGGGCGGCGTACGCTATGACCAAGCCGAAACTGATAACCGTAACGTAACGGCGGGATCGACTCAGCGTTCAGATGATGACCAAGTTTCTTGGTCAGGCGGTGCAATGTATCTGGGTGAAAACGGTGTAAACCCTTATATCAGCTATACCGAGTCGTTTGACCCAGTCGGTCGCGTTGACAGCGCTGGTGATCTTTACGACCCCCGTGAAGGTCGTCAGTGGGAAGCCGGCGTTAAGGTAGCTCCCTTTGGTTGGGATGGTTACGTAACGGCGGCGTTATTTGATTTGGAAGAGAGCAATACGCTGGTTAACTCTCCAGCAGGCTTCCAGGTGCAAGAAGGTGAACGCACCTCGCAGGGCTTTGAGTTGGAAGGCGTTGGCTATCTAACCGATGCGTTAAAAGTTACGGCAGCTTACACCTATACAGATTCTCGCTTAGAAGACGATGATCGCGCGCCGTTAATCCCGCGTCATCAAGCCTCTACCTGGCTGGATTATGCCTTTACCGGCGGTGCATTGAATGGCATTACTCTTGGCGGTGGTGTGCGTTATGTAGGCAGCACCGTTGATACCAGCGTCGCGGACAACACAGAAGTGGATAGTTATACGCTGGTTGATGCGATGGTGGGCTATGAGTTTGCCGAGGGTTGGGAAGCTCAGGTCAACGTTAATAACCTCACCGATAAAGAGTACGTAGCAAGCTGTGAATACTGGTGCTACTACGGCGAATCCCGCAGCGTGATTGGCAGCGTGAAATACAGCTGGTAAGGCGTTAATGCTCTAAAGGCCCGGCCTATTGCCGGGCTTTTTTGTGCTTGAGTGAATTCCTCTCACCTTGGCTCACCTGCACAGCGTTGCTAAACAACCACCCCTGGCTCGCTGGCGGCTTGGCGCCGTTTACGCGGCACACAAATCGGGCTGCCGCTTTCGGGGTCTTGGATCACATGGGCATCCAGGTCGAATACGCGATTGAGATTGGTTGTGGTAAAGACTTCGCTAGGCCCGCCGCTGGTGACGATACGGCCATCGCACATCATCACTAACTGATCAGCGTAGGCAGCAGCCAAGTTGAGGTCGTGGAGTACCAGTAGCAGGGTGCGGCCTTTCTCATGGGCTAGGCGCGAGAGTAGCTCTAGCAAATCTACCTGTACCTTCAGATCCAGAAACGTCGTGGGCTCATCAAGCAGAATCAGGTCGGTTTGCTGGGCCAGCACCATGGCAATCCAGCAGCGCTGGCGCTGGCCGCCGGAAAGGGCGTCTACGTAGCGATCAGCAAATTCAGTCACATGGGTAAAGGCCATCGCTTCGCGAATGGCATCGGCGTCCTGCTGAGCATTTTTCTGCCATAACCCCTGATGCGGAAATCTTCCCATCCCCACTAACTGCTTTACGCTCAGCCCTTCGGGCGCTACCGGGCCCTGGGGCAGAATCCCCAAGCGCTTGGCGACCTCCCGCGTCTTGCTGCGATGGATATCCTTGCCGTCCAAATACACATTCCCGCCAGTGGGTGTGAGTGTGCGCGCAAGGGTTTTTAGCAGCGTCGACTTGCCACTCCCATTGGGCCCCAGCAGCACGGTGAGCTTGCCTTCCTCAATCGCGATGTCGACACCATCCAGTACACGTCGATTGTCGTAGCCTGCGTGTAGCGCTTCGCCCTTTAAGCGAGGTGGCTGATGGGGATGGGAAGAGTGGGCCATGGATGTGCTCATAGGGTTATTAAAACAGGCAGAACCGTAAGCTAAAATATTCTCATTTTCAATATTTGCGACTGTCAAGTCAGCAATTTAACGAACGGTTCGCTCCAGTTGAGTAGACCTTTGTGTTCTCATACGTATAAAATAATCATTATCATTTAGATGTAGATTACGTTTTTAAGAAAAGGTTCACTCAAAAGCAAGGGGATAAAAACTAGATGTACACTAAGAAACGTCAGGTATTTTGGCCTACGGTGACACTCGCAGGTTTGGTAGCTGCCAGTCACGCTTATGGACAGGAGTCTGCTTCCACAGAACCGCAAAGTGGCGCCAGTGATACCGACTCGACCATGGTGGTCACGGCCAGCCGTAGCCATAGCGAAGCGGGCCAAACGCCGCAGCGGGTTACGATCATTACCCGTGAACAGATCGAGCAGCAGCTGGCGATTACTGATGACCCAGGCCAGGTGCTCAGTAACCTTATTCCCTCTTACTCTCCCAGCCGACAAAAGCTCTCGAACGGGGGCGAAACATTCCGCGGCCGCGATGCCCTGTTCCTGATTGACGGAGTACCGCAGTCCAACCCTTTGCGCGACAGCGCGCGGGATAGCTATACCATTGACCTTTCCATGGTTGAGCGTATTGAAGTAATCCACGGCGCCAGCGCCGAGCATGGTTTGGGCGCTACGGGTGGCTTGATCAACCTGGTGACCCGGCGTGCCGAGGGCGGAGGCATTAGCCAGCACGCAGGCATTAGCCTGACCATGGATGATGATCTCCAGTCGGATGGGTTGGGCCACAAGCTGGACTACCGCATTAGCGGCCAGCAAGGCGACTGGGATTTCGTTGCCGCAGCGACACGTCAGGAGCGTGGGCTCTTTTACGATGGTAACGATGAGGTTGTCGGTATCGCCTACCCAGGCGAGCTGCAAAACTCGGAAAGCTACGATCTTTTCGGCAAACTGGGTTATTGGATCGACGACAACCAGAATATTGAGGCCTCGATTAACCACTTCGATTTGGAAGAGGGTAACGACTACGTGCCGGTAGCAGGAGACCGTTCCGCCGGTATTCCGACCACGGCGCGCAAAGGCAGCCGTGACGGCGAGCCTGGATTTAATGAAGTGACCTCGGCGCGGCTTGCATACTCCCACGCGGATTGGTTTGGTAACGAGCTGGATGCCCAGGTCTATCACCAGCGCTTTCGTGCCCGCTTCGCCACCACCCCGTATTTCCCCTATCTGGATAGCGCGGGGGATACCCAATACGACCAAACGCGCAATGAGTCCGATAAACAGGGGGCCAAATTCACCTTGAACCGAGATGGCATGCTGGACGACCGTTTAGGTGTGACGGTGGGTTTGGATGTGCTGGAAGATGAGACAAGACAGATGCTGGTGCATACCGGGCGCACCTATGTGCCGGAAAGCCGCTATCGTAATGTGGCGCCTTTCCTGCAGGGCCAGTTTAAGCTCGCGGAGCCGCTCACACTGCACGCAGGGGTGCGTCACGAGCATGCTGAGCTTGAGGTGGACACCTTTCAGACCATTGACCGCAGCAACGTTACTCAAGACAACGTTACCGTTGATGGTGGCAATCCAAGCTACGATGAGACGCTATACAACGTCGGCTTAACCTATCAAGCCACCGATTGGGCACAGCTGTATGCCAACTACTCGGAAGGGTTTGGCATGCCCGACGTGGGACGGGTGCTGCGGGGTATTAGCACGGCGGGCCAGGATGTGGATACCCTGCTGCAACTTCAGCCTATCGTGACCGATAACCGAGAAATCGGCGCGCGTTTTGACTGGGATGGCTACGGGCTAGAGATCAGCTACTACGAGTCCAACTCGGATTACGGCCAGCGGCTTACCGAGCAGAATGGCACCTGGGTAGGTAGCCGGGAGAAGACTGAGATCCAAGGTGTTGAGGTTACCGGCGACATGCAGGTGGCGGATAAGCACGATCTATCGCTTTCTTATGCCCACACCGAGGGCGAGTCGGATCAGGATGGCGACGGCAGCGTAGACACCAAGCTCACCGGCATCAATATTGCCCCGGATACGCTCAAGCTGGGCTGGAGTGCTACCTGGAATGACCGCGTCTCTACGCGCTTACAGGGTAGTTACTACTTTGATCGCAGCGTCGATAATCCTGAACTTGATTTTGACGGATACGGCCTAGTAGATGCTTCTCTAGCTTATCGCCTGCCCACCGGTAGGGTGTCAGTAGGTATCGAAAACCTAACCGATGAAGACTACATTACCTACTACTCCCAAGCCGCACGCATCAGCGACGAGTACTACTTCACTGGGCGAGGCCGCACCTTCACGCTGGGGTATCAGCTAGATTTCTAATTAACTGCTTTCTATGCTCGTTACTGTTTGGCGGTGCCTTTGGGGCGCCGCTTTTTTTCGTCAATTCGCTTTAAAAGCGAGCTCGCGATTTATGCAGTAAATAAACGAAGAAGGGCGCGCCTATCCCGGCAACAAAGATGCCCGCAGGTAAATCTTTGGGCAAAAACGCTACCCGACCCAGCAGGTCTGCGTACAGCACAATCAAGGCGCCAACCAGCGCTGATGCAGGCACCAAGCGGGCTAGGTTGCGCCCCACCAGCTTGGCCGCCAAGTGGGGCGCAATTAAGCCTACAAAGCTTAAGCCGCCGGCAAACGCCACGGCGGCCCCGGCCAGTGCCACGCTGCAGGCCAGCAATACCAATCTGCTGCGCAGAATCGCCACCCCAAGCCCTTCGGCAACGCTATCACCTAGGGCCATGGCATCCGCATGGCGGGCGAATAGTAGGCTAATAGGCACCGCGACGACTAGCCACGGCAATAGCCCCCACACATCGTTCCATTGTGCCGCATAAAGGCTACCGGTGAGCCATACATAGGCGGTCATGGCGGCAGAGTCATCGCTGATGACGATTAACAGGGTGGTGCCAGCGCCCATGGCCGCGGCCAGGCCAATGCCGACTAGCACCATGCGCGATGGGCTAATGCCGCTTTTCCAAGCAAGGCTAACTACCAGCAATGCAGAAACCAGTGCTCCCAGCATGGCCGCAACGGGCAGCCAGTGGATGCTCAGTGTCGAGCTGAGCAGCGACAGGAACACCACTGCCGCCAGCGCCGCTCCGCTGGTAATGCCGATCACATCCGGTGACGCCAGCGGGTTACGCACGATGCTTTGCAGAATCGCGCCTGCTATCGCCAGGGCGGCACCGACCAGTATCGCCAGCGCAATGCGTGGCAGCCGCAGCTCCCAAATAATAAAGGCAATATCGCTACTCTGTGGGGCCGCCAGCGTGTTTAGCACCTGCAGAGGTGGCGTAGGAAAACTGCCTAAACAGAGCGACAGCCCGGCGCTTGCTAGCAATAAAAAGCTTAGTATCAGCAGGCGACGCAGTAAGCGATGACTGTCGCTGTTTATTACGCTGTTGAGGGTTAACGTAGCGTCTGCTCTCATTGGCCAGCCATTTTGCGTCGCGCCAGATAGATAAAGAAGGGCGTGCCGATCAGCGCAGTCATCACGCCGACCGGTATCTCCTGGGGTGGCATTAAAAAGCGCGAACCCAGATCGGCCAGCAGCAGCAAACAGGCGCCAAGTAAGGCGCAGGCAGGCAGTAGCCAGCGATGATCAATGCCGAATATTCCCCGCGCCATGTGGGGCACAATCAGGCCGACAAAACCGATCATGCCCGCCAATGCCACTGAACTGCCCGCCAGCACAATCACAATCAGCCCGAGCAGCAGCTTGATGGTGGTGGCCTGCATGCCGAGCCCGGTGACCATATCATCGCCCAGTAACAGCGCATTGGCGTGACGTACCAGCAGTGCACTGAGCAGCAGTGCTCCGCCGAAGAGCGGCAGTAAGGGCGCTACCAATGAAAGATCGCGCCCCGACACCGAGCCTGCCAGCCAGTAGAGCACGCTTTCAAAACTTTGCTGATCAATCACCAACAGCCCCTGGCTGAATGACACAAACATCGCCGTTACCGCCACGCCTGCCAGCACAACCCGTAGTGGGGAAAGTTCGCCATGAGACCCTCGGCTGAGCAAAACTACCAGTATGGCCGCAACGAGTGCGCCCAGAAGGGCTGCCCAAATGTAGTGAGCGGGGGTGTGCAGCGGTAGCAAGGAGACCGCGACCACCACAAAAAACATTGCACCAGCGTTAATGCCCAAAATGCCCGGTGACGCCAACGGGTTGCGCGTCATGGTCTGCATCAGTGCGCCGGCAATCGCCAAGCTAGCACCCACCAGCGCGGCAACCACCGCACGGGGTAAGCGTTCAGTTAAAAGAATGATGTGGGCGATGTTGGTAGGATCATAATGGGTGAGCGAACGGAACAGAGAAGAGAGAGCGATCTCCGTTGTGCCTAACATAACGCTGGCAAAGAAAGCGCCTAGCGCCACCAGCGCGCCGAGAAGCAGGCCAAGAGTTTTTGCAGCGGCGCTGTTTAACATGAAGCAGGCTTCCCATGATCTGAGGAGCGAGTCAGGCAAGCTTGATGCTGCGCCGCGCCGGGCTGCAACAACCCATATCGGCTATATAAATCATCCAGCATAGCGTTGGCCGCCAATATGCCGCCGCCCATCATCCAACTGACCGGATCAACTTCAAATACGCGCCCGCTTTGTACCGCTGAGAGTTGTTGCCAGAGAGGGTGGGAGGCCCAGTGCTGGTAATTATCCGCTATCGCAGGGTCATCTGGCTCAAGCAGAATAAACAGGGCATCGGCATCCAGCACTGGAATGTTTTCAGTACTGGAAAGCTTCATTCCCCAACGCTGGCTTTGCAGTGTCTCCGGTTGCTCAAAGCCCAGCTCCTTGAGAATCGAGCCTGCAAAGCCGCTGGTATAGATACGTACGTGGTCGCTTTTAAAACGCACCACGGCCACTTTTTGCGGCCAATCACTGCCGAGCTTGACGGCAATTTGCTGGCGAAAATCGACAACGCGTGCGTCCCAGTGCTGTAGTAACTCACGGGCTTCAGCCTCGCGATCCGTAGCATTAGCCACCATCGTGAGCGTAGTTTTGAAGTTAAACACCGTAGGCGCTGATACCGTGGGGGCAATAGCGTTAAGTAGCGGTGCTATTTGCGCGTGACGAAAGTCGCTGGCAATGACCAGGTCAGGATTAAGCCATGCAATCTTTTCCAGGTTCGGTTGAGTTTCCAGTCCCACATGCTCGACGCTATCAAGCGCATCACGCAGATAGCGGTACATGGGCTTTTCCAGCCATGAATCGACCACGCCAATAGGCGTCAGTCCAAGGGCGACGGCGCTATCGGTTGCGCCCTGGTAGAGCGTTACAATGCTTGGCGGCTCAGGTGGGCTGTTCGGCGTGTCCGCAGCCGCTATAAAAGAAGTGAGCGCTGTCACCGTTAACAGCAACACACTCATTAAAAACTTCCTGCGATGGGTGCGCGCTTTTAACATTAATGTCACTTTACGATAGGCTCGAATACAAGAGCCAGAATGATGGCATGAGGTAAAAGCTAATGCAAAGCATTATCAAATGTAGGCGATCACCTGCACTAGCCCAAATACCGCTACCCCAGCAGCCACCGGCCAGCCTAGTGAGCGTAATTTCCACCAAACCAACAACGTGACCGATAACCCAATTGCGGTTGCGATCCAGGAAACAGCGCTTGGGTTAACCGGCATGATAGAAACACCCAGTACCGCAGCAATCATCAACGGGCCCAGAATGCCGAGCCACTGGGGCATGTTATTAATCCCGGTCGCACTGTTTAAACGGCGCTGCATCCATAGAAAAGGCACTACGCGCATGAGCAGAGTTCCCAGTGCTGAAACCACGACGGCTAGCCAGAGTGCACTGCTCATGGGTTACATCTCCTCGTTTGAAACTTCACCATATAGAAACAGATCGCGCCGCAGGCGGCGGCCAGCGGAATGGCCACGTTGCTCCAACCGAAAAAGGTAAACAACAGCGCAGCGATAATGGTGCAGCTCAGCGCCAATGCCCAGCGTTTGTCGGTAAAGCGCGGCGCGACCATGGTCAGAAACAGCGCGGGTAGGGCGAAGGGCATCACTTCACCGAGTAGTGGCCAGCGGGCGGTTAACGTTTCACCCGCCGTGGCGCCGACCATGGTGCCGATAATCCACACCCCCCAGGCCAGCAGCGATGCGCCGACAAACCAGCCAAATCGTTCAGGGGCAGGCAACTGTGGAAGCCGCGTAAGCGCGAGGGCAAATACCTGGTCGGTTAAGCCATGCATCAGCCAGGGCCAGTGGCGACTGCGCGGTAATAAAGCCGCCAGGTTCGGTCCGTAAACTACATGGCGTACGTTAATCAGTAACGTCATCGCAATCACCAGCCAAAGCGGAGAGCCCGCCGCCACCATGCCAACAAATAGAAACTGCGAGGCGCCGGCGTAAATCAGCGCTGAAATAGCGGCGGCTTCCCACATGCTAAACCCCGCCTGAGTGGCGACTAACCCAAACGAGAGCGAAACAGGAATATAGCCACCCAGCAGGGGAATGGCTTCCCGCACGCCTTTGAACGCGTGGCGGATGGGGGAGTGGTTGGCAAAGTGGTTCATGGCGTTTCGCCTTTTATGCCGTAAGTAATGGTCATCATCAAGGTGGCTTCTGCTTCTTGGGTACGATAAAGATGCGGCTGGTCGGCGGCGAAGGTAATCGTATCTCCTGGCTGAAGCGGGGTAGTGGCCCCTTCTGGCCCGGCTTCAAGCCAACCGCTAATCAACGTCAGCGATTCGCGAGTGCCGGCGGTATGGGCTTCGGCTCGGCGAAGGGTGTGGGGCGCGCAGCGCATCCAATAGGCATCCACATGGGGGGTATCTTTGCCTTGATCAATTAAGCGCACTTGTACGCCATCTTCGCCTAGCGGTACGGTAATGGGCGCCACCACTGTGCCGAAAGGCACGTTGAGCTGCACCGCCAAGCGCCAGATAGTATCCAGCGTTGGATTGCCGTTCCCTTGCTCCAGACGGCACAAATTAGATTTGGCAATGCCCGCGTCATGGGCTAACTGAGAAAGTGACCAACCCCGCGCTAATCGCAATGACTGTAAATGTTGACCTAAGGTGCTTAGGGAGAGCTGATCCATCGTCTGGTGTCCGGCTGTTCTTTATATAGAACGTTCTATATAAAGAACGTTAGCTTGTCAACGGTTATTGTGAACGCTTTCAGTGGCACTCTTTATGCATCTACTTTCTGCATGAACTTTTTTGATGAACTTTAAGTTGTCTGCTGCGAGGAAACGCAATGCGTTCATTGGCAATGCTCAAACCGGTTAAATCGATACTGCAGAGCGTGGCGTTGTTGCTGCTGGGCAACGGCTTGCTGAATACGCTGCTAACGCTGCGGGGGACTGATGAGGGCTTTTCCAGTGCGGTGCTTGGGATAATCATGTCCGGCTACTTTGTTGGCTTTATCTGCGGCACCTGGGTGAGCGGGCGCTTGATTCGTCGTATAGGTCACATCCGTACCTTTGGCTTCTGTGCCTCTATTTGTGCATCGGTAGCGCTTTTGCACCTTATCTTTGTTAACCCTTGGGTATGGTTGCCGTTGCGGGTGGTCTACGGACTTTCGTTTATTACCTTAATTACCGTGATTGAGAGCTGGCTAAATAGCCAAGCCGCTAGCCATGAGCGGGGGCGAATTTTCGCGGTTTATATGGTGGTTAACTTGGGCGCTTTAGCCACTGCTCAGCAGTTACTGCGGCTCTCCTCAACGCAAGGCTTTTTGCTCTTTGTGGTCATTGCTATTTTGATCAGTTGGGCGCTGCTACCGATTACTCTGACGCGTCGCGTGCAGCCTACAATCCCTGAGCGCCCTAAAAGCAGCTTAAAGGCGCTGTTGGGCTTTGCACCGCTGGCCGTGGCATCCGCGGCATTATCGGGGCTCGCGATGGGGGCTTTTTGGTCGATGACCCCGGTGTATGCGACGCAGCTGGGATTTGATATTGGCGGCGTTGGGCTGGTGATGAGCGTAGCGATTATTGGCGGTGCACTACTACAAATCCCGATTGGGCGTTTTTCTGACAAACATGACCGCCCCAGAGTAATGACCTGGGTGGTGCTCTTAGCGGCGTTAATCGCCGCGGGTATGCCCTTTGCGCCCAGCCATGAAGTGCTGCTGGGGCTCTATTTTATCTGGGGTGGTTTGGCGTTTTCGCTCTATCCGCTGGCGGTGGCCCAACTGATCGACCAACTGCACCCGGATGAAATTGTTTCCGGCTCGGCGGATATGCTGGTAATGCATGGCGCTGGCTGTGCAGTGGCGCCGATTGCGGCGGGCTCACTAATGACGGCAGTGGGTAGCCAAGGCCTACCGATCTATATTGCCTGTGTGTTTACACTGCTGGGGTTGTACGCCATTTATCGTCGCCGCCATGTGACGGCATTGATTACCCACACCGCGCATTTTGAGCCGATGGTACAAAGCAGTGCAGGGGCGTTAGAAATGATCTTCGATGATACTCAGCGCGATCTATTTGATGATCCGAGTTTTTATGAAGAGGACGAGCGCGAGCGTTTGGCCGGGATTTTTAAGCCATCCAATAGTTAATGTGGGCAGCACCAGGGAGTGGCTATTATAAAAAGCCACTCCCGCTAGTGAGCGTTTATGAACGCTTCGCCTCTTGTGACTGGCAGGCGGCGGCGGTGAAGAGTACATCCGTAGAGGAGTTGAGTGCGGTTTCGGTTGAGTCCTGCACCACGCTAATCACAAAGCCAATCGCCACTGCCTGCATGGCCACTTCGGTGGGAATGCCAAACAGGCTGGCGGCCATGGGAATCAGCATCAGTGATCCGCCTGCTACGCCTGAAACGCCGCAGGCCGCCAGCGCTGACACCACGCACAGCAGCAGCGCCGTGGCGAAATCAACATTAATGCCCAGCGTGTGCGTCGTGGCCAGAGTGATAACCGTAATCGTGATAGCCGCACCGCACATGTTGATCGTCGCGCCTAACGGAATCGAAATAGAGTAGGTGTCAGGGTCGAGTTTCAGGCGGCGGCAAAGTTCTAGATTGACCGGAATATTCGCTGCTGAACTGCGGGTGAAAAAGGCGGTAATCGCGCTGCCCCGCAGGCACGTAAAGACCAGTGGATAAGGGTTTTTACGGGTGGTGACGTACACCAGTAGCGGATTGCTCACCAGCGCGACAAACAGCATGCAGCCGACGATCACAGCTAACAGCTGTGCGTAGTTGAGCAGCGCTTCAACGCCAGATTCTGCCAGCGTGCCTGCCACCAAACCCAGGATGCCCAGCGGTGCTAAACGAATGACCAGGGTAACGATGCGGGTAATTGCTGCGGATAAATCGCTTAGTGCCTGGCGGGTGGTGTCACTGGCTTGGCGCAGCGTTAAACCTAGGCCGATGGCCCAGGCCAAAATAGCGATAAAGTTAGCCTCCATCAGTGCACTAACGGGGTTGGCCACGGCGTTCAACAGCAGATCGCGCAGGACGCTAAAAATATCCCCAGGTGGGGTGCCATCCACTTGACCTGCATTCAAGGCAAGCTCGGTAGGAAAAAGAAAACTGGCTGCCACCGCAATGAATGCGGCGATCAGCGTGCCCACCACATACAGCACCAGCACAGGGCGCATGTGGGTAGGTTGACCTTTTTGATGAGCAGAGATGGCTGCCGCCACCAACACAAACACCAAAATAGGGGCCACTGCCTGTAAGGCGGCAATAAATAGCTGGCCCAGTAAGGACACATCGCTGGCAACGCCTGGTGCAAACAGGGCGAGCAATACCCCGACAACGATACCGATTAAAATCTGTGGGATAAGGCCCAGCCTTAAGAACGGCTGGAAAACTGTGTGGGCGGTGGCAAACATTGCGCAACTCTCAGGTAGTGAAAAGAAGGGCATTACGGCGATTGGCCACTAACGCACCTGAAAGGGGCGGTATTCTATCAGTTGCTTCCATGCTGCGGGCGGCTGTGTAGAAGGCGCGAAGGTTATAGGTAGGGACTGTTGATCAACGCCAGGGGGCGTCCATCAAAAATGCCCCTGCCGAGAACGCGGCCAGAGGCATTGATACAAGCTAAATTAGCGGGTCAGGCAGCAACAACCTGACGTTGTGCCGGTGCTGCTTTTGGTGCTTTGCGCATTGGTTCGTCATTCTCCGCGAGCAGTTCACTCCCGGTTATCTCTGACGTCATATCTGCCTTCATTTCAGCTTTCATTTCTGTATGACCAGGCTGCGTTAACGCCAGCACTTCAGGGGAAGTGCCCCACTTGAGCAGCATCTCATCCAGCAGTTGTTCGGCTTTTTCAGCCTGGCCCCACTGGCTAAGCAGTTGGGCAATGGCGTAGTCGCACTCGGGAGTGTCGAAGAGTTCATCCTTGATGTCTTGAATGGCGATTTGAAGGCCTGCCTTGGAAAGGTCAGTTAGCGATTCGCTGTGCATATCACGGCTCCGTGTGAAAGCAATTCTAAAATAGTGATTAATCTATTAACCACTTCACTATGTATTGTACGTGCCTTGTACGAAGGTGAGCATAATATAGCTTTCAGTGAGAAGTAAACCCCCAAAAATTAGTGACTAATAATTGTTTACCCTTATCAAATTAACGTTGAATATTAATCTTCAACTGATGGTTTTTACCGTCCAATGCGATGCGGACTTCCCCTTGCTGGAGTGCGAGTAGGCTGCCATCAAGCTGCGCGCTGGGGGCTTTCTCTGTTGCAACAACGTTAACCGCGTAATGCGTAGCGGCAACGGTAAGCGTCGCACTGAAGTCTGGCCACTCGCTAGGCAGGCAGGGTGTGATCACCAGCCAGTTCCCTTCCCGGCGGATTCCCAAGATGCCTTCAATCCCCGCGCGGTACATCCAACCTGCCGAGCCCGTATACCAAGTCCAACCGCCACGCCCGGTATGCGGTGCAACGGAGTAAACATCAGCGGCGACCACATAAGGCTCGACATGATAGCGAGCCACTTCTTCCGCCGTGCGGGCATGATTGATGGGGTTCAGCAGCGAGAAAAGCGCGTGCGCCTTACCGCCTTCGCCTAACTTGGCAAATGCCAGTATCGCCCACATGGCAGCATGGCTATATTGCCCGCCGTTTTCGCGCATACCCGGTGGATAGCCGCCGATATAACCGGGGTCGCGCTGGGGTTGGTCAAAGGGAGGCCAGAACAGTAGCGCAAGTTGCTCATCGTGCAGGATGAGTTCGCGCTCTAGCGAACGCATGGCAAGCGCTGCCCGGTGGGGTTCTGCTGCGCCTGAAAGCACCGCCCATGACTGAGCAATCGAGTCTATTCGGCACGCCTCGCTCTCTTTACTGCCCAGCCAATGACCGTCATCGTAGGTGGCTCGCCGATACCACTGGCCATCCCATCCACTGCTTTCCAGCGCACTACGAAGCGCGATCGCATGGGCACGCCACCGCTCGGTGCGTGTTGTTGCCTGCTCAGTTGAAGGCAAAGGGGAGGCGCTCGATAACGGTTGTTCACGCTGCTCGGCAAAGGGTAAAAATTGCTCCAGCGTATGCACCAGCAGCCAACCGAGCCAGACACTCTCACCTTTGCCCGCCTCGCCAACGCGGTTCATACCGTCGTTCCAATCGCCGCCACCGATCAATGGCAAGCCGTGCTCGCCGGTCAGCGTCAAGCTTTGATCCAAGCCTCGGGCGCAGTGCTCAAAGAGTGATGCCGTTTCCCCGGCTATCATGGGCTGAAAAAAGCAGTCGTGCTCATCAGGCGCTAATAACGCACCTTCAAGGAAGCTGACGGGCTCGTCCAGCACCGCCACATCTTGGGAGGTGGCTATATAACGAGCGCAGGCATAGGCAAGCCACACCCGATCATCGGATATGCGCGTACGCACCCCTTGACCGGAGTGGGGCAGCCACCAGTGCTGGACGTCCCCTTCGACAAACTGGCGAGAAGCTGCACGTAGCAAATGTTGGCGGGTGGTTTCTGGGCTGGTGAACGTCAATGCCATGCCGTCTTGCAACTGGTCGCGGAAACCATAGGCGCCGCTGGCCTGGTAGAACCCTGAGCGCGCCGTGATCCGGCAGGCAATGGTTTGGTAAAGCAGCCAGCCGTTAAGCATGATATCCATGGCGCGGTCGGGCGTAGTCACCTGCACGGCATTGAGCTGCGTTTGCCAGTGCGCGTTTATTGTGGCCAGTTCAGCGTCAATATCGGCTTCTCTATAGCGGTCAATAAGCGTCTGGGCTTCGGCCATTGAGCTTGCCTGACCCAGTAGGACGATTATCTCAACGCTTTCACCTGCTGCGAGTGTTACGCTGCGCTGTAGTGCGGCACAGGGATCCAATCCCGCACCGTGAGCAGCGGAAAGGGGCGTATTGCTGCGTAGCCCCAAGGGCGCAGCCAAGCTACCCCCGTGGCCGATGAATTCGCACCGATCGGCTGTCCAATGGGTGGGTTGAGCACCGATATCCAGAAACGCCACCCGGCCAGGGAAGGCGATATTCCAAGGGTTTTCTACCATTAGCGCGCCACTTTCAGCGTCGGGGCGTGAGATAAGGAATGGCGCTGATCCACTGCGCGAAGTGCCCAATACCCATTCGGCATAGGCCGTCACGGAAAGCTTGCGGGGACGCCCTGAGTGATTGCTAAGGCGTAGCCGCGATACTCTAAGCGGGGCATCTAACGGCACAAAGTGCAGTAGCTCAAGGCCGATACCATCTGACTGATGCTCAAACTGGCTGTAGCCGAAGCCGTGCCGGGCGATATAGCGACCATGATCACGCAGGGGGTGTGCGGTAGCGGTGAAGAGCGCCAGCGACTCCTCATCACGAACATAAATCACATCGCCGCTGGGGTCTGCCACGGGGTCGTTAGACCATGGTGTTAGCTGGTTTTCACGGCTGTTATCTGCCCATACATAGCCTGCGCCCTCCGCCGACACTTGAAAGCCGAAGCCCGGGTTGGCAATCACGTTGATCCACGGTGCAGGCGTAGCGTTGCCTGCTTCAAGTACGGTCACATACTCGCGGCCTTGCTCAGCAAAGCCCCCCAGCCCATTGAAAAACTCAAGCGCTGAAAGGGGGGGCAGGGCAGTCTCACTGGGTTTAGTGGGAGTGTGCTTGGGCAGATGGCGTTTGGTGGAAGAGTGTGATGGCAAAGCGCGCTGTTCGGGTAGTGTTAAGGCTAATTGATTGGCGAGGTTGCCGCGATGCGCCATAAACGCAACGCAGGCAATCGACTGCAGCTGTGTTCGCATCTCCATGCTCAATAAATCGGCGCGCAGCGAAATCACCGCACCCTGAGCGTAATCCTTTTTGAACCGCGGTTGGGTTTGGCTGCTGAGAATGGCCGTTTCAATCGCTTGCTGCAGATCTTGAACATAAGAGGCGCCTCGCTCATTAATAATCACCACATCGACGGCTAGCCGTTTCATCCGCCAGTACTCATGGGCGCGCAATAGTTGACGTACCTGGGCAATGTCATCGAGGGTGTCGATACGCATCAAAATAATCGGTAGATCACCGGAGATGCCGTGTTGCCATAGCCTTGACTGCGGCCCTGCGCCGCGCTCGATGGCATCGGCTGGCGCTCTGAAGCGTGGGTCTGGATAGAGGATGGGCGCGGCTAGGCGCTGAAAATCGGCCGCCTCTTCAGGCTGAATACCCAAGTGGCGAAGCTGAACCTGCGCCTGTGTCCAGGCAAGTGTTTTGGCACGTTCAAAGGCGCTACGGTCATGGTGCTTATCAATTAGATCCATCAATGCTTCGCGGGTTGAGGCCACTACCGTCCAGAAAGCGATGCGGGTGGTCTTGCCGGGGGCGACCCGCAGTCGGTAGCGCAATGCAAACACGGGATCAAGCACGCTACCAACGCTGCCCGACAAGCGTTGATCTTTGTTCAGCGCTACAGCGTTTAGCGTAAGTTTTCCGCGGCCCAAGAACCGAGCTCGGTCAGTCTCGTATTGCAGCTCACCCACGGTTTCGCCTTCTACTACGGCAAAGTGGGCCACCCAAGCCTGGTCTTCGTCAGGCGAGCGCCGTCGCCTTGTCGCAATCAGCGCATTGAACGCTTCTAAATACTCGGTTACCACGAACATTTTGGCGAAGGCAGGGTGCGCATTGTCGGCACTGGGTGTGGTCAACACTAATTCAGAGTAGGAGGTAATATCGATATCACGGGGATGGCGGCTGCTATTGGTGAGCGAGAGGTGGCGCACTTCACAGTCATCTTCGCCTGACACCAATACCTCCATGTGACTGGTGATATCGTCGTGGCGATGCGTATAGCGAGCGTAATCTTCAGCAAATATCACATGATTGTGGTCATCGGGAGCGTCGGGCGAATGTCCGACGGTCTGGCCGGTTGCCGTCCATACGCCGGGAAGCTGGGTGTCGCGTAGAAAAATAAAGCTACCCAGATGGTCACGGGTGGCGTCGGGCTGCCAGCGGCTAATCGCAATATTACGCCACCGACTGTAGCCACCGCCGGTGGCCGTTAACATCACGGAATAACAGCCGTTAGAGAGCAAGTGAGTCACGGGCGGGCCACTGGCTACCGTCGATGCACGGCGAATGGTTTGTGCCTCGTTAATAATCTGGCTGGCGTTTGACTTCACCTCTTCCGCGCGGGGATGAACAATCGCCACATTGCGAGGCACGCGCTCTTGCAGCAGTAGCTCACTGGCTTGAATCATCGGCTCACGGTGAAAGCGCGCGCGCATTTGACCATGGTGCAGGGTATTCGCGATAGCGACGATCGTCATGCCCTGATGGTGGGCCATAAAGCTGCGTACTATTACCACGCTTTCCCCCGCAGGCAGGCGCGCGCGGGTAAAGTCGAGCGCTTCATAAAAGCCGTAGCGGCCTAGCGCGCCCATTTCCGCTAAGCGTTTAAAGTTTCGGCAGGCGCCGTTGGGGTCGACCATCGTGGCTAGACCGGTGGCGTAAGGAGCAATCACCAGATCCGCAGAGAGTCCCCGCTTGAGTCCTAAGCCAGGCACGCCAAAATTGGAGTACTGATAGGTGAACTCCATATCACGGGCGTTATAGGCAGATTCGGAGATGCCCCACGGCGCAGAGAGCTGGGTGGCATAGCTTTCTTGACGCTTCACGACGAGCCGGTTGGTTTGTTCAAGCAGGCTTCCGCCCGGAGCGCGCATCACTAGGGACGGCATGAGGTACTCAAACATTGATCCCGACCAGGAAATCAGGGCCGATCCAAACGAAAGCGGTGTGGCCGCCCGGCCCAACCTAAACCAGTGACGGGTGGGAATGTCTCCTTTGGCAATGGCGAACAGGCTGGCAAGCCGTGCCTCCGATGCCAGCAGGTCGTAGCAACTGGTATCCAGACAGTTGTCATCCAGCGAGTAACCAATCGACAGCAGTTGGCGTTCGCTGTTGAGGAGAAAAGCGAAATCCATGTTCATCGCCATGCGTCGCGCTGCCGCTGCGATTTGTTGTAAACGCAGTGATAACTCAATCTCGCTTACGTTTGCCTGGCTATCACGGTCATCGCGGTGCTGGGCCACTGAAGAGTGCAATGCTTCGACCCAAAACAGGACATCTTCGCTGCACGTGTCGGCCTTTTCATTCAGCGCTGCGCGGACCAGGCTCAGGGCTTTATGGGTGAGCTCAGCGATATCGGTCAGGCATTCCGAGGACATCGATGCCCCATTTAACTGCGCGTCGATGGCTTTAAACTGCAAGGCCAGCTGAACCGTTAACTTCTCTGACAGTGTTGAAGCGTGTTGGAGTGCCTGACGCGCAAGGTTCAGCGTGTCGGCAATACCGACACGGAGATCCGTTAAACAGCGTTCCGCCTGCCAGCTGTCGCAGGCATTGGCGATAACGATAAGGTGCCCTGCCAGATTGCCGCTATCCACCGTGGAGACATAGCGGGGGTCGAGCGGACGTAAATCTTGGGTGGCGTACCAATTATAGAAGTGCCCTCGGTAGCGTGGCAGCCCTTGCATGACCTCAAGGGTAGTTTCAAGGCGTTCCAGGGCGGCTTGAGTGCCTATCCAGCCAAAATCACGCGCAGCCAAGGTCGAAAGCAGGTAAAGCCCCATGTTGGTCGGCGAGGTGCGCTGGGCAAGCACAGGTTGAGGGTCTTCCTGAAAATTATCGGGCGGCAAGCGGTTGTCGGTGGCGGTCACGAATGTTTCGAAATAGCGCCAGGTTCTCCGGGCAATCAGCCGTAGCTCGCGTGCCTCGTCCACCGAAATAGTCGGCTGGACAACAGCGCTTTTGCTGCTGCTTAACCATGACGCCACGGCTGGTGCGGCCAACCAAAGTAGCGCCATCGGTAGCGCAATGGGCCAAGCGCTACTGGTTGTCCAAAGCGTACCGAGCGTCACCGCTAGACCCAACGCAGTGCCGGGAGCCATCCGCTGGTAGAACCCTAATACGGTCAGGGCAGGGCTTTTCATCGACTGAGCGGCAGACGTCCACTCAAGCAGTCGACGGTGGGTAATCAACACTCGAACCAAGGTTCGCGCAATGGCGTCCAGCATGCGCCACGCTTGGTCGGGTAAAAAGATGACCATCAGCAGAATTTGCACGCTACCTAGCTTCAGCTCATCAAACCAGAGGTGATAGTGGTGGCGCAGTTTTGTTGTGGCCCGGAAGGGGATAAGCGAGGTGGCCAGCGATAGCAGAACCGGCGCTCCCACCACGGCTAAGAGCAACAGCGTACTGGCGATGGCCATACTGAGCGGGAACTGCCAACTGACCGCAAGGCTTGCGAGTACTAAGGGCGGCAATACTGAACGGCGTAAGTTGCCGAGCATTTTCATGCGCCCCGTTAGTGGCAGCGCGGGCGCCAGTAGCCAGGGCAGCAACTGCCAGTCGCCGCGGGTCCAGCGGTGCTGACGCTTAGCGGCCACGTCATAGCGGGCGGGAAAATCCTCAATCACTTCGATATCGGAGGCGAGCCCCGCACGGGCAAACACCCCTTCAAATAAGTCGTGACTGAGCAAGCTGTTTTCAGGGACTCGGTTTGCCAACGATGCTTCAAATGCATCCACGGCGTAGATACCTTTACCCGCGAAGGAGCCTTCGCCAATCAAATCCTGATAGAGGTCTGAAATAGCGGCGGCGTATGGGTCCAGCCCCCCAGGTGCAGAGAATACCCGCTGATATATTGAGCCTTCCCCACCGGCGGGCAACGACGGCGTGACGCGAGGCTGCAAAATGGCGTAACCCTGGACCACGCGACATTGCTGTTCATCCATCAGCGGCTGGTTCAGCGGGTGCGCCATCTTGCCGACCAGCTGGCTAGCTGCGCCTCTGGGAAGGCGTGTGTCAGCATCCAGGGTAATGACATAGCAAACATCCGCAGGCAGCGGTGGTGGGTCGATAAAGGTGGTATCCAGCGCCCCGCGTAGCAGTCGATTTAGCTCATGCAGCTTGCCACGCTTACGCTCCCAGCCCATCCAGGTGTTTTCATTGGGGTTAAATAGCCGTCGACGATGCAGCAGAAAAAAGCGTTGATCGTTGTCCTGAGCGTTTTGACCGCCTGGGGCGGATATTGAGTAACGCTCGTTTAACTGCTCAATGGCGGCGTGGGCGGCCGAGAGAAGCGCTGCCTCATGGGGTAATTCCGCTTGGGGAGCATCAACGCCGTCAAGGAGAAGGACATAGGAAAGGGCCCCCTCGCCACTCGATAAGTGGTGCACTTCAAGTCGTTCGATCTGCTCCTGTAAGTCATCTTCACTGGTCAGCAGCGTAGGGACGGCAATCAGGGTGCGTAGATGGTTTGGAATCCCTTTAGCGAGATCAATACTGGGCAGCGGCTGGGCATCGATGCAATAGATGATCAGACGGTTAACGATCAGCGTGGCCACATCAATAATCGGTAGAAAGCCCAATATGCCCAGCAACATTAGCCAAGGTAACGGCGTTTCACCTATTTCAAGCGGCAATGAAAGCAGTAGCACGGCCGCCAACGTCATCAAGCTAAGCGTCACTACCGCCATCATTACGATATAGCTGCGAATGCCGTGGTGAATAAGGGTTCGGCGCAGTCGCTGACGAAGAGTAGGCGTAAATCCCAGCGTTTGTTCAAGGTTGGTGCGGCCTGAGCCGATTAGAAAGTAGCCGGGGTCGCCCATACGGGCCGCTTCAAGAGTATCGCTAGTGGTGGCGGCTGCTTGACGCGATAGCGAAAGCGCAGTGTCCACCACCTCAAGCTCGGCGCGCTTGGCCCCCCGGGCGAGCTGTTCTACCGCACTGCGGTATTGATTGCGGGTGGGGAAATCCAACTGCTCAAAATGGCTATGCTGATTCAAGCGCTCGTCCACCAAACTGACGCCTTCAAACAGCTCAGCCCAGTCGATGCTGGAGACAAAACGCATGCTGGTAATGATATTGCGAACCGTCACATTGGCGGCGCCTTGGCGCTGCTGGGCGTGTTGAACCATCTCTTCAATGGTTTCACCCTGATGGCTGAGCTGTTCATCAAGCCAGCCGACCAGTGGGCTGCTACGTGGGTCTAAGCCACGTAAACGCTTTGCCAATTGGGCGGTGAAGGGCTCAGCCAGTGGCCCTTGGTGAAAGTTTAGCGTGTTGGTCTCGACACTAAAGGTATGGCGCTCTAGCGCTGATTGCTGATCGGCGGGTTTTAGCCATTTAGCGGCCAAAGTATCCGCTTCGTCCCTTGCCGTCTGCTCACTGATAATTTGGTCAGCAAGGCGCCGCAGGTTCTCAATCAATACAATGCGCAGGGTAATAGCAACGGCCCAAAGCTCACCAATAGTGAGTGGCTGAACGCGTTGATAAGCCCTGATAAAGGTTTGCAGATTATCCAGGTCGACATGGCTGTCGGTATGCGCCACAAATGCCCAGGTAATCCCCAATACCCTTGGGTAGCCAGCAAAAGGACCCTTGGCTAATTTGGGTAACTGGCGGTAATAGCCAGGGGGGAGGTCGCTGCGAATCTCACGAATTTGGGCTTCAATCAAGTGGTAGTTATCGAGCAGCCAAGCGGCAGCTGGGACGATATCGCGACCTGCGGTCAGTGCGCTGGCGCTGGCGCGGTAAACGCTTAGCAGCGTTTTAGCATTATCGTTTAGACGACGAGTTAATGACACCACCTTGGGCGGCGAGGTGGTCACCTCTTGAGCAAGCGCCAAACTGCCAGCATGTTGTTCAAGTCGCTCTGCGCTAAAGAGTTCTTCTCTAACGGGAGTAGTAGAATCCCACGGCGCAACAAACGCATGGTGCGAACGCACAAAACGGAGAAATTGGTTCACAGATTCCATCCTGGTGAAAGTGCGCTTTTATGGCCGCACAAACGATGCTTCCTTACCAGAACAATGGTCGTGCCGGGGGTTGGCGTCTGTGCGCTAGCGCACATTGCGTGTTTTATTTGCCTACGGGGCGAATTTAAGCGCTTTTAGTTAGCGTTAAACACCATGATTTAACTGCTGGGCTTGGTAAGGCATTAAACGGAGACTTCCCCGTTTGACTAAGGCGTAACACTCACCGCTACGCTGTTCTAGCAGTGCTCTATTTAGAACACTAATATGCCATCGTTCTTGAGAGAGCGTGTCACTCTATCCGTCAGCAGCCGCAATGTTAGCGGACTCATGCCGACGCAGTGTCCAGTACCCTCCCCATAATCTTGTTGCCGTGGTGGTGAGGCAGGCAATCGAGAAGAGTATCGCCAGTATTGAAAAGTGCTCCGGGAACAGGCAAAAAATTACCAGGGCCATGACGGTTTCGGTGCCTTCGGTCAGCCCTTCTAAATAGTAGAACGCTTTATTGGGGAAGTGGGGGCGCTCTATTGACTGATGTTTGGCAGCAATCGCAAAGGCGAGAAACGAGGTGCCGGTGCCGATAAACGCAAACAGTAGCAATGCCGCAGCGAGGGCGTTCTGGCCGGGATTTGCCAATGCAAAACCCAGCACCACTGCGGCATAGAAAACAAAATCGAGCCCAATATCCAGAAACCCGCCTGCGTCGCTTGCGCGACCCGCTAAGCGTGCCAGGGCGCCATCAATACCGTCGCCCAGGCGGTTAAGCACAATCACCAACAGCGCGAGCCCGTACTGCTCCCATGCCAGCAGAGGCAGGGCCGTTATACCCAACGCAAAAGCGCTAAGTGTCACTTGGTCGGGGGTGATGTGCTTATTCAGTAACGTCTGTGCGATGCGTCTTAAGGGGCGTTGGATAAGCGGCATTGTCCAGCGATCAAGCACGTGGTTCTCCTCAATAGATAGGGGGAAATTAGGTTAATAATAGCGACAACGTACGTAGTGCATATGCTTATGTCACTATTAGTCTCTGCTAATAGTTAAACTAAAGTTGTTAGACTTTGGTTGTAATTATGGGTAAATAACTGGACTAATTGCCTATTGCAGTTAATAAAGGGCGCCAAAGGAGGTTCCGTATCGCCCTTCGTGCGGCATATATATCGGAATGTTGATCCTCGATTTGTTCTTTTCACTCTGACCGTAAGTGGCGCCAATTGTATGCATAAAACTGCCCTGATGACGGTGTGGGATCAGCTATGGCATTCCCACTACCAAGCTAAAAACTTATTGATGTGCGCGCTCCCAACGGGCGGAGCCGCCAACGCCGCGACTTCGAGTTCCAAGCGTGATCCTTCCCCTCAACCTAAGCCACCCGCTTACACCACTCCGCAGAAGATTGGTCTGTTGCTTGGCCCGCTGCTGTTCGCTTTTGTGGTGATGTTTTTTCACCCTGAAGATTTAAGCTTTGAAGGGCGCATGGTGCTCGCCACCACTCTATGGGTGGCCGTATGGTGGATCACTGAAGCCATTCCTATTCCCGCGACCTCGTTGCTGCCCATTGTGCTATTGCCGGTTACCGGCGCGCTAGATGGCAATACGGTGACCGCCGCTTACGGCAATCCAATTATTTTCCTGTTCCTGGGCGGCTTTTTGATCGCGCTGGCAATGGAAAGATGGGATCTCCACAAGCGTATCGCGCTGTCAATTATTGCCGTGCTGGGCACCAGTATTAATAGCATCGTCTTTGGTTTTATGGCCGCGACGGGCTTTTTGTCCATGTGGGTCTCCAACACAGCGTCGGTCATGATGATGCTGCCGATTGGTACCGCTATCGTCTACCAGGTGAGCCAAGAACTGGCGAAAAGTGACGGCGACCACAGTGCCGAAATCGATAAGTTCAGCAAAGCGCTGATTTTTGGTATCGGTTATGGCGGTACCATTGGGGGGCTGGGCACGCTAATCGGTACCCCACCGAATATCATCCTCGCCGCCATTGTGAATGAGCTGTTTGGCATCGAGATCTCCTTTGCCGGTTGGCTCATGTTTGCTTTTCCCGTCGTAATGGTGCTGCTGTTCAGCGCCTGGCTACTACTAACGCGGGTGTTTTTCCGCATCGAGTTTAGTCACCTGCCGGGCGGACGAGAGCTGATTAACAAAGAAAAAGCGGCGCTGGGTAACACCAGTTTCGAAGAGAAGGCGGTGCTGGCGGTGTTTTTGTTCGCTGCCTTTATGTGGATCACCCGCTCGTTCTTGTGGCAGGGGCAGATCATCAATATCCCTGGCATCAATGACACCATGATCGCGGTGGTCGCGGCCCTGCTGCTGTTTTTGATCCCTTCCAAAAATAAGGGCGGCTGCCTGTTGGGGTGGGACGTTGCCAAAGACGTACCCTGGGGCATTTTGCTGCTGTTCGGCGGTGGGTTGGCGATTGCCGCAGGGTTTGGCTCTTCCGGTCTGGCCGAGTGGATTGGCGGGCAAATGAGCGTGCTGGAAGGCGCTAACTTCTTGCTGGTGATCCTGCTGGCGACCGGCATGGTACTGTTCTTGACCGAAATCACCTCGAATACTGCCACGGCCACCATGATTCTGCCGGTGCTAGCGTCGTTGGCCCTTGCGCTGGATATCCATCCCTTTGTACTGATGGTGCCCGCCGCCATGGCCGCCAATTGTGCCTTTATGCTCCCGGTGGGCACGCCGCCAAACGCGATAATCTTCGCCACCGGCAAACTCAAAATCATTGAGATGGTGCGCACCGGTTTTTGGATCAACATTATTGCCATGCTACTCATCGTCGCGGCGGTTTATTTCTTGCTGCCGGTACTATGGAACGTGGATCTAACCAACTATCCCGATGCATTTCGGCGCTAATATAACCCATTAGCAAAGTATAGCCTCGCCTTCGGGCGGGGCTTTTTTATAACTGTTTTGCCGTTAATTCACACACATAAAGAATGTTAATAATGGCGTCAGGCTTTAGACAAATAACGGTGCTTAACTATAGTGCCTCAAAGGTGTAAATGGAGTCAGAGGTATGGCGTTATAAGGAGATAAGCAATGGAACTGCTTGAAAAGATTAGTGAGTATCTGAAAAAGCACGAACTCAAAATGGCCACGGCGGAATCGTGCACGGCGGGGTTAATTGTTTCAGAGCTAGCGGGCATACCGGGTAGCGGGCAATCGATCGATTGTGGATTGGCTGTTTACTCGCCCAAGGCCAAAAATCGCTATTTAGCCGTCAGTTTTGACACCATTGATACGTATGGCCTGACTAGCGAAGCCACCTCACGCGAAATGGCGTTAGGCGTTTTAAACAATAACGATGCCAATGTTGCCATAGCGAACACCGGTATTGCAGGCCCGAAGCCCCATGATGATATACCGGTGGGAACCGTTTGCTTTGCCTGGGCGTTTCGACATGCCCAAGAGGTATACATAATAGTGGAGACGAAACGCTTTTCAGGTGATCGTAATGAGGTACGGCTCGCCGCCGCGCACTATGCGCTAGAAAGGGTGCCAAAGCATCATGGTGATGTATTGGCAGGTAAAGCGCCCCGCGTTGATGAATCTTAAAGCTGAAATCTCAATCCGTAACCGGGAGGCAGGAAGCCACATGACTAACCACGTAACTCAGCAGCGTATCCAGGCAGATTTACAGGTAAAGGCATCGATTGAGCCACAGTATGAAATTGAGGCGCGCGTCGATTTTCTGTGCAGCCAGATGATAGAGACAGGACAGCACGCGCTTGTGTTGGGGATTAGCGGCGGGGTGGACTCCACCGTTGCTGGTCGTTTAGCCCAACTGGCCGTCGAAAAGGCCCGCGATAAAGGGGTTGATGCACGCTTTTATGCCCTCCGGCTGCCTTATGGAGAGCAGAAAGATGAAGATCACGCTCAACAGGCACTAACGTTTATTACCCCCGATGAAGTGCTTGATATCAATGTGAAGCCAGCCAGTGACGCCTTGCTAGCGTCCTTGGAAGAGGGCGGATTAACGTTTCAAGATGCCGTCCAACGCGACTTTGTATTAGGCAATATTAAGGCGCGTCAACGAATGGTGGCGCAGTACGCTGTTGCTGGCGCCAAGTCGGGTTTAGTGGTGGGGACCGACCAAGCAGCAGAAGCATTGATGGGCTTTTTCACCAAATATGGTGATGGCGCCTGCGATCTGGTGCCGCTGACAGGGCTTACCAAAGGACAGGTGAGAGAGGTCGGTGCTGCGTTAGGTGCGCCCGCTATACTGGTAGAGAAACAGCCCACTGCAGATTTAGAGTCGCTTAAACCTCAATTGGCTGACGAAGAGGCATTAGGCGTCACTTACACCGAAATCGATGCCTTTCTTACCGGTCAGCAGGTTAGCGAACAGGCCTACACCACCATTACCAACACCTATCAACGCACCGATCATAAACGCCAGCTCCCCAGAACGCCGTAGCGGCATTTTTTACAAGCTCAACGCCAGCGCTAAACGCAGCGCCAATAGGTTGCTATGATGCCGCGACACTATTGGCTGTTGAGCTTGTTATGCGTTTACTCCACACCGCTGATTGGCACCTGGGTCGGCTATTTCACAACCTTTCGTTGCTGGAAGACCAGCGCCATGTGCTTAACCAGCTCATCGAGATAATCGACCGGGAAAACGTCGATGCGGTGCTGATTGCGGGCGATATCTATGACCGCTCGGTTCCGCCTTCGGCGGCGGTAACGCTGCTCGACGAGGTGCTACATGCGCTATGCGAGGTGCGTAAGCTGCCGGTCATCATGATTTCAGGCAACCATGATGGCGCCGAGCGGTTGCGCTTTGGCGCGCGCCACCTGCGCCAAGCCGGGCTGCATATTCTCTCCGATTTAGCTGAGTTCGCCACGCCCGTCACGCTGACCATTGACGGCATCGAAGTGGATATATTCGGCATTCCTTACGCCGACCCTGAGCATGTACGCAGCCAGTTTAACGTGGAAGTGCGCGACTTTGACGCTGCCCATCGCTACTTGGTTGAGCAGATTAGCGAGCGCCGTCATGCAACACGTCCCTGCATATTAATGAGCCACTGCTTTGTGGATGGCGGCAGCGCGTCTGATTCGGAGCGCCCGCTAACGCTCGGCGGTGCTGAAAGCGTGGCCTGGGAGCCTATGCAGGGCTTCGATTATGTGGCGCTTGGTCACCTGCACGGCCCGCAGTATCGCGGCGGGGAGCATATTCGCTATAGCGGCTCCTTGCTCAAGTACAGCTTTTCCGAAGCCAGCCAGCGCAAAGGCGTCACGCTGTTGGACGTAGACGCGAGCGGGATAAAGCACATCGAACAGATTCCGCTAATACCCAGCCGTGAAGTACGCGTATTAGAAGGCGAGATGGATGCGCTAATCGCCCAGGGAAGAACGGACGCACAAGCAGATGACTACTTGCTAGTGCGGTTGACCGATCGCCACGCCATTCTCGACCCTATGGGCAAGCTGCGTGAGGTATATCCCAATGTGCTGCATCTGGAAAAGCCCGGCATGCTGGAAGCACGAGGCACTCAGCAACTTGACCGCGAGCGGTTACGCTTTGATGCCCTGGATATGTTTAGTGACTTCTTTACTCAGACCAGCGGTGATGCCATGAGCGATAAGCAGGCTAGTGCCATGGCCGAGTTGATTAGCCAGCTGCAGCGCGATGAGGCCCAAGAATGACGCCGTTAACCCTTACCATGCAGGCCTTTGGCCCTTTCGCGGGCACGGAAACGATTGATTTCACCGCGCTTGGTAGAAGCCCGTTGTTTTTGATTAACGGGCCCACCGGGGCGGGCAAGAGCTCGATTCTCGATGCGTTATGTTTTGCGCTCTATGGCCAAACGACGGGTAATGAGCGTGAACCTTCTCAGATGCGCTGCGACCAAGCGAACGCCACGCTCCTAACGGAAGTGACGCTTGATTTTCGCTTGCGCGGAGCGGATTACCGGGTACGCCGCGTGCCGCAGCAAGAGCGCCCCAAGGCGCGTGGCGAAGGCACCACTACCCATAACGCGGAAGCGCAGCTATGGCGCTTGAGCGCGGATGGCGAGGTAGAGAACTGCTTGGTGGCGCGCAAAGTCAACGATGCCACCGCTGAGCTGCAAACCTTGATAGGCCTGGATGCCAACCAGTTTCGCCAAGTGATGGTGCTGCCCCAAGGTAAGTTTCGTGAACTATTGATCGCTGACTCCAAAAAGCGCGAGGAGATTTTTTCCCAGCTGTTTCAAACGCAAATCTTTCAGCGTATTGAAGAGCGTTTGCGCCTTCAGGCCAATCAAATTGAACGGGAAGTGAAAGAGCATCGCCAACATATCAGCGGGATTCTCGACGGTGGTGAGCTGGAGAGTGAAGCTGCTTTAGAGCAAGAGTTTGAAGCGTTGACGCCCCAGGTCGAGCAAGCGCGAAAGGACTTCGAAACCGCCCAACTGCAGCGACGTAAAGCCGAAAAACAGCGCGATGATGCCCAGGCACTTCAG
Source organism: Vreelandella glaciei (assembly GCF_013415125.1). Taxonomy (GTDB): domain Bacteria; phylum Pseudomonadota; class Gammaproteobacteria; order Pseudomonadales; family Halomonadaceae; genus Vreelandella; species Vreelandella glaciei. Next base: position 38,797 of record NZ_JACCDE010000020.1, read on the forward strand.
CGCCAGTTTGAAGCGCGGGATAGCTTGGCGGCTGAAAAAACGCGTCATCTTGAACAGCAGGGCCAGGTCGCCAGCATTCAGGACCATTTGACCCAAAGTGAGCACGCACAGGCGTTGCGCCCCCAGCGTACGGCGTTAACCCAAGCGCAGCAGGCGCTAAGCACCGCCCACGCGGAACAGCAGCAGGCAGACGCCGCACTGAGCAGCCAGCGCACTAGCGCGGAGCAGGCGCAGCGTGCATTTGAGGCGGCCCGCGAGCGTCAGGCAGGGCTTCCTGAACTGCGCGAGCGTCATCGCCAGTTGAGCGAGTTTATTCACAAAGGCCAGCAATTAAGCGAACTACAGGCGCGATTCCAAACGGCGCAGGCCGCTTGGCAACAAGCTGACGGTGCCCTCAAACGCGATGAGGCGCAACTGGACACCATACGCCAACAGGGAGAAGCGGCAGGCGTTAATCTAGAACGGTTACAGACGGAACGCCAGCAGCTGGCCAGCGCCCCTGTCGAGCTAAACCGCTTTGAAACGCTGCTAACCCAACGTAAAGAGCTGGATGTGCTAACCGGCCAGGGGCGTGAGCTTACCACGCAACAACAGCAGGCAACGGCAGCACTAGACCAGCGGCGCAGTGAGTCAGAGCAGGCGGAACGCTTCGCTACCGAGCAGGAGATGCGGTGGCATCAAGGGCAGGCTGCGCTGCTAGCGCTCACTCTTGAGGACGATGCCCCTTGCCCTGTCTGCGGCAGCCTGGCGCATCCGACCCCGGCCGTTAATAACGCAGATATCGTCACCAAAGAGCAGGTGGAAAACGCTCGCGCCGCCCAGGCGCAGGCCCGTCAATCTTTCCAGGGCGCTGAACGCTATCACCAACAGCTAGCGCAGCAGATAAGCTACCACAGCGAGCAAGTACAGCGACTCAATCAGCAATTAGGCGAGTGGGCTAGCCAACCGCTGAATGAGCTACAAAAAACCTGCGATGAGTTGCATCGCCAGGTCGCTCGGCAGACAAGCGTTGAGCGCGAGATTAGCCAACAAATCACCGCCTGTGATGCGTTAAGGCGTGAGAGGGGCGCGCTGGATAAACAGCTTAAAGCCCAGCGGCCCGCGGTTGAAAAAGCCAAAGAGGACGCGTTAAGGCTAGAAAGCCAGCGTGATCAGTTGAGTCAGTCGCTGCCTGACGATGCTCGTGATCCTGACGCTATGCGCCAAACACTTACGGAACTCGAGCGCGAAGTTACCCAAATTGAACAAGCCTGGGAAAGCGCTCAGCAGGCGCTGACGAACAGCCAAACCCAACTGGCGCGAGCAGATGAGCAGCTACGCGGCGCGAACGAACGAATCGAACGCAGCGAGCAGTCGTTACAGCAGGCGCGAACAGAGTGGCAAGCCGCGCTGCAGGCTAGCCCCTTTAGCGATGAGACGGCGTTTCAGACGGCGCAGCTGGATGATGCCCAGCGGCAAGCGTTGACGCATCAAATCGAGGCGTACCAGCGCCGCTTAGCCGAACTCGAAGGGGCGTTGCAGAATTACCATACCCAGCTTGCCGACAAAACAGCGCCGGATATTACCGCGCTCACTACGGTGACAGAGATCGCTCAAGCGGAAGAGCATACCCAGCTGGAAGCTTGGCGAAAGCTTGATGGACGTTTAACGACGCTAAAAGGTATTCGCCAAAAGCTGGCGACTGCGCATACGGCCCAGGCCAAGCTTGAGTCCCAATATCAGCTTTGGGGCACGCTAAGCGAAGTCGCTAATGGCCGCACCGGGCATAGAATCAGCCTGCAACGTTTCGTGCTCGGCGTGCTGCTGGATGATGTTTTGATTCAGGCTTCAGAACGGCTGGTACGCATGAGCCGCGGGCGTTATCAGTTGGTGCGCCGCGAGGACCCCACTAAGGGCAATAAAGCGTCAGGTCTCGAGCTGGATGTGGCTGACACTTACACCGGCAAGAACCGTTCGGTAGCGACGCTTTCCGGCGGCGAATCTTTCATGGCAGCGCTGTCGTTAGCGTTGGGTCTTTCGGATGTGGTGCAGGCTTACGCTGGTGGTATTCAACTGGATACGCTATTTATCGATGAAGGGTTTGGTAGTCTCGATCAGGATGCTCTGGATCAAGCCATTGCCATGCTTAGCGAACTGCAAATGGGCGGGCGCATGATTGGGGTGATTTCCCATGTCAGCGAGCTCAAAGAGCAAATGCCCATCCGTATAGAAGTGCACGCTAGCCGGCACGGGAGCTCGGTGGAAGTGAAGGGCGCACTTCATTAATGTCTAAGGTATTTAAAGGCTCGGGCATTTAAAGGCTATGACATTTAAAGCCCAAGCCAGCGTTAGTTCATGCTGCGTTCATATAGAATGATTTATAAAGTGTGTTAATCGTTAAACGAGCTCTAAAGATAATATCGACTTAGGAGTGCAAGGATGAACGCAAGCAAGATTTTACAGCAGCTGATGCAGCAAGCCGGTAGCAGCAGCGGTGTCGATGTTAAAGGCATCCTGAGTGGGCTTTCTAAGCAATTAGGCGGCGGTAGCAGTGGCCAAGGAAGCAGCTCATCCGGTGGTTTTGATGTTAAAAGCCTGCTTGGTGGCGGTGCCATGGGCATGCTGGTTGGTTCTAAGCGTGGCCGCAGCATGGGTGGCAAAGCACTGAAATATGGCGCGATTGCCGGGGTCGGCATGCTGGCGTGGAAGGCTTGGCAAAGCTCTCAGGCGGCAAAAACTGACAGTGGTCAAAATACTGCCCAACCTGCGTCAGAGGGCGAGCGGGTTGAAGTTCTTAGCGGTGAGATCCAAGAGCGTCGTAGCCTGGAATTACTGCAGGCAATGATGATGGCGGCACGTGCCGACGGTCACATTGATGAGCAGGAACAGGCGTTGATCACCGAGCAGATCGATGCCTTAGGTGCCGATCAAGAGATGCATAACTGGGTAGAGCAGCAGTTAAAAGCACCGCTGGATGCACAGGCGCTGGCTCGTGAGGCAGATTCCCCTCAGGCGGCACGCGAGATGTACCTGATTAGTGTGGCAGTGACCGACGATCAAAACCCTATGGAACGCGCTTGGCTGGACCAGTTGGCCAGTGCCCTTAACTTACCCAAAGAGATGACGGCCGAACTTGAGCGTCAAGCCGAGCAGGCGGGTTAATGCTGGATACGTTTAATTTTTGGTTAGCGACGGGCTTTGGACTAGGCCTAGCAACGGTTGCACCCGGTACGTTTGGCTCACTGTTAGGGATTCCCTTGGCGTGGTGGTTATTGAGCCGCCCGGTGGGTCAGCAAGGGATCGTAATGGCGGTTCTGGTGGTGTTAGCGATGCCTGTTTGCCACGTTGCCGCCTGGCATTATGACGGGTTGGATCATGGCAGTATTGTCGCCGACGAGTATGTAGCCTTTCCGCTTGCGGTTATTGGTTTAGCGGCAGCGCGCCATCCCTTGGTAATCGCGCTCGGGTTTGGTGTTTATCGCTTTTTTGATGCGCTAAAGCCGCCGCCAATTCACCTCACTGAGCATATGCATGGCGGTTTCGGTATCGTTTTAGACGATGTTGTCGCAGCATTGATAACGTGGGGGATCATGGCGATAGGGTTAAAGCTTTGGCAGCGCCGCTTACCTCAACGAAGCGTCGAGTAACCAATAAAAGCGCCGCAAGCCTGGCGGGAAACAAGGCTTGCGGCGCTATTTTTTACTGCTTATAGGCTAACAAATTAGCGTATTACTCTTGAACGACAATCACCGACTTAGCGTTGACGAACTCGTGCATGCCGAAGCCGCCGTGTTCACGCCCATAGCCGGAGTTTTTTACCCCGCCGAAGGGCATTTCCGGTGTGGCAACGCCAAAGCCGTTAATAAACACCATGCCGGTATCGAAGTACTTGCTGGCAAGCTCGGTGGCGCGCTTAACGTCTTTAGAGATGATGCCGCCGCCTAAGCCGTAACGGCTGTCATTGGCGATACGCATGGCGTCTTCATCATCTTTGGCACGAATCAGCGCGGCAACCGGACCAAATAGCTCGTCGTCGTATGCTGGCTGACCGGGGGTCACATTATCCAGCACGGTCACCGGATAAAACGCCCCTTTACCGGATGGTTTCTCACCACCGCAGAGGATCTTCGCGCCTTTACGCACGCTCTCTTCCACTTGCTCATGGAGATCATCGCGCAGATCAACACGCGCCATAGGGCCGAGATCGCTGCCTTCCTGAGTTGGGTCACCGGCTTTGAGCGACTGCATGCGAGCTACATAGCGTTCTTTAAAGGCTTCATAGTTTTTCTCAGTCACCACAAAGCGTTTGGCCGCCACACAGGTTTGACCACCGTTATAGACACGCCCCTGCACACAGGTATCCACGGCAACATCAAGGTCGGCATCGTCAAGCACTAGGTAGGCATCATTGGAACCTAGCTCAAGCACGGTCTTCTTCAGGTATTCGGCGGCTTTGGTGGCCACTTTGCGACCTGCACCGTCGCTGCCTGTTAGCGTTACGCCACGCACGGCAGGATGCCCGATTACCTCATCTGAAACATCGTGAGAAATCACCAGCGTACGGAAGACGTTTTCCGGTAGACCGGCCTTACGGTAAATTTTTTCCAATAATAAACCGCTACCGGTGACGTTTTCAGCGTGTTTAAGCAGCACACCGTTACCCGCCATGATATTGGCGATGGAGTAGCGAACTACTTGGTAAGCGGGGAAGTTCCAGGGCTGAATGCCGTATATCACGCCCATGGGAGAATAGCTAATAAAGCCGCGCTCACCGTTGCCAGGCTGACGCCCTTCGTCGGCTAGCTTTTTGGGGCCGTGTTCAGCGGTGTAGTCACAGATACCGGTGCACAGATCCACTTCTTGACGGGCTTCGGCAGGGAGTTTGCCCATTTCCTTGACCATCAAGTCGGTAAGCTCTTCTTTATGTTCCTGAAGTGCTTGGCCAATTGCTTTCACCGTTTTAGCGCGGCTCTCCAACGATTCAAGGCGCCAATCGAGAAAAGCATCGTAGCAGGCATCGACTACCTGCTTGGCTTCAGCGCTACTCATCAGCGCATAAGTATCGAGTGTTTCACCGTTGGTCGGATTAATCGTTGTGATGCTGTTGCTCATAAGATCTCCTATCTATAGATCAACGTGTGGGTCATGACGCCCAGCTCCTGAGCGTTTAATCGACCGGTCTATTTCTAGTACAGAGTCACTCTAGTACAAACTGAGTGCCTCTGCATAATAGAGGTGCTCAGTTTCGGGCATTGATTTAATCAATCAGTTCACTATTAATGCGTTTTATTCAAATGTAGGCCCGCCGGCTTCTTCGCCCCACACCTCTTCCAGGCGATCATCGCGCCCACAGCTGAAGCGATAGAATTTGTAGCGAACGGGGTTCTTTTGATAATAATCCTGGTGGTACTCCTCGGCCGCCCAGAAGGTGGTGGCAGGTACTATTTGGGTGGCGATTTCTCGGTCAAAGCGTTCTTCCATTTCCGCTTTGGAGGCTTCGGCGAGTTCACGCTGGCTTTCGTCGTGATAGAAGATTGCCGAGCGGTATTGATCGCCCACATCGCAAAACTGACGATCTACCGCGAAGGGGTCGATATTGCGCCAGAAAATTTCCAACAATTGCTCGTAGCTGATCTGCTCTGAGTCATATTCGATTTGCACAACCTCCGCATGCCCCGTACCACCCCGGGAGATATCGTCGTAAGTGGGATTCTCAAGTTCGCCGCCGATGTAGCCGGAGATGGTAGCGCTAACACCGGGCTGACTGTCGTAAGGGGGTTCCATACACCAGAAGCAGCCGCCTGCAAACGTGGCTTCTGCATTGCCCTGGGCTTGAGAGGACGGCTCTTGAGAAGATTGCGCTTGAGTGGACTGGGCGTGAAGCGAAGTGCTGGCGAGGCTAGCGGCAGCCAACACGCAAAGCGTAAGTGGACGAGAAAGGGGCAATCGGATCATTGCAAGCACTCCAGTGGCGGTGGCGCGTTATCGTTTATGTTGAGTCGATTAGTGGCTTAGCGTTCCCTTTCCTTACAACCCTTTCCTTAAACGCCTTTTCTGACAACCTAGCCCAAGCGATGTGGCCATACTTCGTCCAGCGTGTTGAGTGCCGCGTTCACGGTCGGTTCAGCGGTGCTGTCGTGTCGCCATACAAAGCTTAATGCGCAGGGCAGGCGGAGGTTGTCTGCGACGGCCAGGCCACTCTCTTGGCGCTCAGTCATTGCCAGGGCGTCGCGGGCCAGGCTTAAGCCAACGCCTGCGCGGACCAGATCCAACATACAGGCTTCTTGGTCAACCTGGGCTACCCGGTTAGGCACTGCGCCGCTCTTGGCGAGCGCTTGCTTCAGCAGCCGGTGGTGGGCGGAATCCTGTGGCGTAACGATCCACGGCAGCGTGGCTAAGTGCTCCCAACGGGTATCAATGAGTCGGTTTTCCCAGCCTGCAGGGGCAATCACATGATAGTCAAAGTGCGTCAGCTCGCGCCAAGCCAGTGCCTCATGCCCCTGGTTCAATCCAGGGCCTTCGCCAGGCGGTGCCAGGTAAAAGCCGACATCCAGATCACCCTGTGCGATGCGGTTTAGCACGCTGCCGCTCATTCCATGCTGCAGTTCGGTTTCTAATTGGGGCGCCCGTGCCATCAGGCGGCTTAAAAAGGCGCCTAAGCGAAGAAATTCCGGGTCAACGATGGTGCCGATGGAGAGCTTGCCGCGTAGCGTGCTGTGCAGCGTTCCAGCGGTTTGCTCAAATGCCTGGGCGCTGGCCAGAGCTTTTTCAGCCGCTGGGAGCAGGGCATGGCCGTCGGATGTCAGCGCTAGCCCCTGGGGGCGGCGACTAAACAGCGTGAGACCTAAATTGGCCTGTAATTGCTTCAACTTTAGGCTGATGGCAGGTTGCGTCAAGTGTAACTGTTCAGCGGCGCGTGACACGCTGCCCGTTCTTGCAACAGCCACGAAGGCGCGCAGTGTAGCGTAGTCTTGCATGATGGGCCTCAACGCATGCTGGTGATATTAGCAAAGCTTATAACTGGCTTTTAAATAACTCAATTGATCTGTTCCCAGCGCCCAGTAGGCTAGGCTAAACGCAGGCTCTTTCGTAAGCACTTAACCTACGCTCTTAAAACCTACGCTCTTAAAACCTACGCTCTTAAAAACAGGTACTCCCATGACAACAACAGCGATTCAGCACTTTATTAATGGCCAGGTCACCGCTGGCGAGTCTTCAAACTCTCAGGACGTTTTTAACCCCGCCACCGGTCGCGTGACTGGCCGTGTATCGCTCGCTTCATCACAAGATGTGAACACCGCTGTCGAAGCGGCTCAAGCTGCCTTTCCAGCTTGGGCCGATACACCGCCCATTCGCCGTGCCCGAGTGATGTTCAAGTTTCTAGAGCTGTTAAATGTCCACAAAGATGAGCTAGCCGAAGCGATTACCAAAGAGCACGGCAAAGTGTTTACCGATGCCCAGGGGGAAGTCGCACGTGGTATTGATATTGTTGAATTCGCCTGCGGAATCCCCCAGTTGCTCAAGGGTGACTATACCGAGCAGGTAAGTACCGGCATCGATAACTGGACGATGCGCCAGCCATTAGGGGTGGTCGCTGGTATAACGCCATTTAATTTCCCGGCCATGGTGCCGATGTGGATGTTTCCGCTCGCCATTGCTGCTGGTAATACGTTTATTTTGAAGCCAAGCCCGCTTGACCCAAGCGCCTCACTGTTGATGGCCGATCTGCTAAAACAGGCGGGTCTGCCCGATGGCGTATTTAACGTGGTGCAGGGCGATAAGGATTCAGTGGAAGCGCTGCTCGACCATCCGCACGTTAAGGCGCTGTCGTTTGTGGGTTCTACGCCGATTGCCAATTTGATCTACGAGCGCGGCGCGCGGAACGGCAAGCGTATTCAAGCACTCGGCGGGGCCAAAAATCACATGGTGGTGATGCCGGATGCCCACCTTGATAAAGCAGTCGATGCGCTGATCGGCGCCGCCTACGGCTCTGCCGGTGAGCGTTGCATGGCGATTAGCGTGGCGGTGTTGGTCGGCGACGTGGCGGATAAAGTCGTGCCGGCACTGGCTGAGCGGGCTAAAGCGCTAAAAGTAAAAGACGGTATGCAGCTTGATGCGGAAATGGGCCCCATTGTGACCCGCCAAGCCCACCAGCGGATTACCGGCTATATCGAAAAAGGCGTGGCTGAAGGCGCTGAACTGGTCGTCGATGGCCGTGCCTTTGAGGCCTCAGCGGCGGGTGAGAGCTGCGCCGAAGGCTTCTGGATGGGCGGCACGCTGTTCGACAACGTCACCCCCGAGATGACGATCTATAAGGAGGAGATTTTTGGCCCGGTGCTGGTCTGTGTGCGAGTGCCGGATATTGCCACCGCGATCCAGTTGATTAACGATCACGAGTTTGGCAACGGCGTCAGCTGCTTCACTGAAAGCGGAACGGTGGCGCGGGAGTTTGGCCGCCGTATTCAGGTCGGCATGGTGGGGATCAATGTGCCTATCCCGGTGCCGATGGCGTGGCACGGCTTTGGCGGCTGGAAACGCTCCTTGTTTGGCGATACCCATGCCTACGGTGAAGAGGGCGTGCGTTTTTATACCAAGCAGAAATCAATTATGCAGCGCTGGTCGGACTCCATTGATGCCGGTGCTGAGTTCGTCATGCCGACCGCGAAGTAAGCTCAGCGGAGATAACAATAATGGCTCAACAACAATCACAAGCAGCGCCAAATGCGGGTTTAGAGTTTGACTATATCGTGGTGGGAGCAGGCACCGCCGGGTGCCTGCTGGCGAATCGGCTGAGCGCCAATCCGAATCATCGTGTCCTGCTGATAGAGGCGGGTGGGCGCGATAATTACCACTGGATTCATATTCCGGTGGGGTATCTCTACTGCATCAATAACCCACGTACCGACTGGCTGTTTCGCACTGAGCCCGACAAAGGCCTTAACGGCCGCTCGTTGATTTATCCGCGGGGCAAGACGCTAGGCGGCTGTTCCAGTATCAACGGCATGATTTATATGCGCGGGCAGGCCCGGGACTACGATCACTGGGCCGATGTGGCGGGCGACGATGCCTGGAAGTGGGAGAACTGCTTATCCGATTTCATCAAGCACGAAGATCACTACCGCTTGGACGACGGCGGTGATGCCGATGCGAAACATCGAGATTTCCACGGCCACGGCGGTGAATGGCGGATCGAAAAGCAGCGCCTTAAATGGCAGGTGCTGGATGATTTTGCCGAGGCTGCCGTCCAGGCAGGTATTCCGCGTACCGAGGACTTTAACCGCGGCACTAACGAAGGCGTGGCCTACTTTGAGGTTAATCAGCGCTCGGGCTGGCGCTGGAATACTGCTAAAGCGTTTTTGCGACCCGCGTTGAAGCGCGACAACTTAACGCTCTGGCACTCCACTCAGGTCAATCGACTGCTATTTGAAAAGCGTGGAGAGGCGCTGCGCTGCGCAGGTGTGGAGGTGGAGCGGGGTGGTCAGGTGCAGCGCGCCATGGTGAGCGGCGAAGTGGTGCTTTGCGCGGGGGCTATTGGTACGCCGCATCTACTTCAGCTTTCCGGCGTAGGGTCGAGGGAATTGCTAGACGAACATGGCGTTGAGGTAGTGCATGAATTGCCCGGGGTGGGGGAGAACCTGCAGGATCATCTGCAGATTCGCTCGATATATAAAATAACCAATGGCAAAACCCTGAATGCCATCGCAAGCACCCTGTTAGGTAAAGCGGGGATTGGCTTGGAGTACCTGCTTAAGCGCACTGGGCCCATGAGCATGGCGCCTTCACAGTTAGGGGCGTTTACCCGCAGCTCTAAGGAACAAACGTACCCCAATATTCAATACCATGTGCAACCGCTGAGCCTGGAGGCTTTTGGCCAACCACTGCACCCGTACCCGGCGATTACCGCTAGCGTGTGTAACTTGAATCCGACCAGTCGTGGCACGGTGCGGCTAAAAAGCAGCGACCCCCGACAGGCACCGGCTATTTCGCCCAATTACCTGAGCACGGCAGAGGATCGAAAGGTGGCCGCGGATTCTCTGCGTGTCACCCGGCGGATCGCCGAGCAGACCGCGTTTGCCAAGTACGCTCCAGAAGAAGTGAAGCCCGGCGTTGAGTACCAAACCGATGACGAGCTAACCCGGCTGGCGGGGGATATAGGCACGACGATTTTTCATCCTGTTGGCACTGCCAAAATGGGCCGTGAAGATGACGCCATGGCGGTAGTCGATAGTCGGCTGCGAGTACATGGCATTAGCGGGCTACGCGTGGCTGATGCGAGTATTATGCCAACGATTACCAGTGGCAATACCAATTCACCCACGCTGATGATTGCAGAGAAAGCGGCCGGTTGGCTCCTTGCTGAGCGCGGTCAATGACCGGCCATCACCCCGCCACAAAAGCCAGCATGGCCGCGATTATAAGTGTGTTGACGCGCGCACGGGTTAGGCGCAAAATGACGCCAGTTGGTTAGCAAGTCGAACGTTGTCAGCAGCATAGAAGCGCCTCAAGCGTTAAATCTGGTGAAGGTTTCTTGTTCTACCCACTGCACTTCGGGTATTTCCCGGATTTAATTAGCTACATCGAGGATTTCGATCATGGCAACTGGCACCGTTAAATGGTTTAACGACACTAAAGGCTTTGGCTTTATTTCTCCTGACGACAATGGCGACGACCTGTTCGCGCATTTCTCTGAAATTCAGTCTGAAGGTTTCAAATCTCTGCAAGACGGCCAGAAGGTTTCCTTCGACGTCACCCAGGGTAAAAAAGGCCTTCAGGCTTCTAACATCAAAGTTGTTTAAGTTAATTCTTAAATATTGAGATGTTAGCAATCACCGCCTAGCGTTGATTGACCAAGGGACCCCGCCAAGTGCGGGGTTTTTTGTATTTATAAGATTGAGTGCAACGACACTTACCTCACACCTCACACCTCACACCTCACACCTCACACCTCACACCGGTATATTCTATTTTGTTCTTTAAATGTTTCTAAAAATAACTTTTTAGAATATAAGGCTGGCCTCACAATACTACCCTGTTTATTTATTAGGGTGTGGTGGTGATGTCGCTAGATGCTTGGATTGCCGTAGGAGTGGTGCTGACTATTTTCCCGCTAATGGCGTTTGCCCGCCTAGGCCCGGATATTATTCTGCTGGGCGCGGTGATTGTGTTGATGACGCTGGGCGTGATTGACCCACAGCAGGCGCTGGGGGGCTTTTCCAATAGCGGCTTATTCACCGTTGCCTTTATGTATGTACTGGTGGCAAGCATTCGTGAAACCGGCGGTATCGATCTGATCATTCGCTATGTGCTTGGCCGTCCCCATAAAGAAAGAGGCGCGCTGGTACGCCTCTTGCTGCCTGTGGCAGCACTCAGCGCCTTCGTTAATAACACGCCTGTGGTTGCCACCTACATTCCGGCCGTAATGAGCTGGAGCCGGAGGCTGCGTTTATCTCCTCAGCGGTTGCTGATGCCGCTCAGTTTTGCGTCTATTCTAGGCGGTACGATTACTTTATTTGGTACCAGCACTAACTTAGTGGTGCATGGGCTGCTGCTGGAACATTACCCCGAACTGGGGATGGGACTGTTGGATTTAGCCTGGGTAGGTATTCCTGTGGCAGTGGTGGGGCTCGTTTATCTGATCGTACTGGGGCCGCGTTTACTGCCTTCCCGGGAAGGGGTGGCCAAGGCATTTGCCAATCCCCGTGAGTTCACCATTGAAATGGAGGTCGACCCGGCGGGCGTGCTGGTCGACCGCAGCGTTGAAGAAGCCGGGCTGCGCCATTTGCAGGAGCTATTTCTGGTTGAAATTGAGCGCGCGGGCAACGTGGTGAGCGTGGTGGGTCCCGGCGAGCAGTTAAAGGGCGGTGATCGCCTGGTGTTTGCGGGCACCTCTGATGCCGCAGTGGAGCTGCAGCAAATTCGGGGTTTGATTCCTTCTCGGGATGATACGTCCAGTCTGGAGAAAGAGTTTAAGGAGCGCCGCTTGGTCGAGGCGGTGGTTTCTAACCAGTGCCAGTTTATTGGCCAGCGTATTCGCGACGGCCACTTTAGAACCTTGTATGGGGCGGCGGTGCTGGCGATCTGCCGCGGTGGCGAACGCGTCAAAGGCAATCTAGGTCAGGTTCGGCTTCAGCCCGCTGATGTGCTCCTGCTGGAAGCACGGCCGCCGTTTATCGAGCGGCATCGCCAATCCCGTGACTTCCTGCTGATTAGCGAGCTGAATGGCGCGGCGCGGCCGATACACGAAAAGGCGCCACTCGCCTGGGGGCTACTGTTAGGCGCTGTGCTGCTCGCCGCCCTGGGCGTGTTGAGCATGTTGAACGCCGCGATGTTAGGGGCGGCATTAGCGCTGTTGACAGGGTGTTGCTCGGTGGGGGCGGCCAAACGTGGCCTTGATACCCAAGTGCTGTTAACCATTGCTGCTTCCTTTGGCGTGGGTGCCGCGCTGCAAAGCTCCGGCGCCGCTGAGGTCATTGCCGGGAGTTTGCTTACCTTAGTGGCGGGGAATCCTTTGCTACTGCTGATCGGCACTTACTGTGTGGTTGCGCTACTCACTGAACTGGTGACCAATAACGCCGCCGCAGTGATTATTTTTCCGGTGGTGATGAGCGCGGCAGAAAGCCTGGGCGTTAGCCCGATGCCTTATGTGGTGGCGGTGATGTTTGCTGCCTCAGCCAGCTTTTTAACCCCCATTGGGTATCAAACCAACCTGATGGTATATGGCCCCGGGGGCTATCGGGTGAGCGATTTTCTGCGTTTGGGGTGTGGTTTGAATATACTGACCGGGGCGATAGCGCTACTCTTGATCCCTTTGGTGTGGCCCTTTTAAGCGAAGTACGCCCTTTTTAACAGACGATGGTCATTTAAAGCGCTGGCCTGCTCGCTGTTAACGCAGGTTTGCGCTAGGGTGACGCCTTTTGGATAAGGAATACGATGTTATGACTGCTCCTGGCGAACTGATTATTGAACCAAAAGATGGTCAACCCGCCGATGCGTGTGTGTTTATTATTCACGGCTTAGGTGCGGACGGGCACGATTTTGAGCCGCTGGTACCCGCATTAGCGCTACCTAAAGATTCACATGTGCGCTTTATTATGCCCCATGCGCCACGCCTGCCGGTGACTGTCAATGGCGGTATGGTCATGCCCGCTTGGTACGATATTCTTGCCATGGATTTGGGGCGCCGGGTAGATGAGAGCCAGCTTAAGAAATCCGCTGAACGCATCCAGGCGCTGATCCAAGAGCAGATCGACCAGGGTATCGATAGCCAGCGCATTATTGTGGCGGGCTTTTCACAAGGGGGCGCTGTTGCCTATCACGCAGCGCTTACTTTTCCCGCGCCGCTGGGCGGGCTGTTGGCGATGTCGACCTACTTTGCGACGGCCGACAATATTGAGCTAGCGGAAGCCAACCGCCAGATCCCGATCGAAGTTCAGCACGGGAATTTTGATCCGATTGTGCCCGAGAGCCTGGGCCGCAGCGGTGCTGATCGCTTAAAAGCGATGGGCTATGCGGTTAATTATCGCCAATACCCCATGGCGCATGCACTCTGCCCGCAGCAGGTTAACGATATTGGAAAGTGGCTAAATACTCGCCTAAGCTGAGCGCTTATTCGTGACCGATGCAAGGATGTAGCGAAAACGAATGATAGCTTCCTTTGATGCAATAGAAGTGCTGCTGGCGCTGTGCTTAACGGGGTCGGCGTTTGTGTGCCTGTTTGATCGCCATCTGATTCGCGCCTGTTGTTTCTTCGTCGTGTTTGCAGTCTCGATGGTGTTGGCTTGGTGGCAACTTGGCGCACCCTGGCTGGCAGCGGCAGAGTTGTTGCTGGGGGTGATGCTGACAAGTCCATGCTTTTTCTATGCGCTGGGCCATCTTTCTCCAGGCGCTTCAGCACCTCTTAAGCGTGATCAATTTAGCGAGCCTTGGTCTCGAGTGGCCATGCGCGTGGTGTTGGCGCTGGTCTGGTTTGTCATGGTGGGTGCGGCCATTCGCTTCGTTATCGCCGACATGGTGTATTCACCTGCCGAACATCCGCTACTGCTGGCCGGGGTGCTCATCGCCGCTACTGCCTTGGCTGCGTTTGCCCTACACCGCCATCTATTCAGGCGCCTGTTGGCATTTAATCTGCTTGGTTCGGGTGTATTTATACTGTTGTCTGGTGTGGCAGGCAGCTCAGCAGCTGCCCAAGCGTTAATAAGTGTGGGGCTGCTGGTTGCTTGGTTGGGTTCGATGCTCGGGGCCTTACTCATCCGACAGTTAATGCACCTAGAGGGAGTCGAGGCGCTGGGGCGTGACGGCGAGCCCAAAGAGAGCACGACATGATTTGGCGCTTTGGTCTTTTCGATAGCACGTTTGCGCCGCTTGCTACTACCCACTGGGCGCTATTGGTAGCGCTTGTTTTTCCGCTACTGCTGGGAGTGCTGGGGGCTTTATTTCCACCCAAGCGTGCCTTTCCCGTAGCGCTGGCTAGCCTGCCCGTATTGGCGTCTGGGGTGATGCTGCTATCTGCCTTTGACCAGTCGGGATTGCTGAGTTGGCAGTGGGAAATCGCCGGTCTTATCCTGTCGCTGCGCTTAAACGGGTTGAGCGTACTGTTACTGCTGACAACTCAGTGTATCGGCGTTGCCGCAGCGCTCTACACGCCTGGCTATTTGCGTCTAAGCGAAACCGGGCCGCTGGCACGTTGGCTGTGGCCATTGATGGGCGTGGTGCTGAGCGCGCTGTCATTAATTTGGTTAGCCACCGACTTACTCACTCTGTATATAGCGTTGGAATTAATGGGCCTAGCCGCGGTAGGCATGCTAATGCTGTCCGGAAAGGCGCCTGCGTTGCTGGCGGGTATGCGCTATTTACTGTTGGCGTTAGTCGGGTCGCTAACGTATCTACTGGGAATCGCACTGATTCTGGGCCACTGGGGGCGTTTGGATCTGCAGGGCTTGGCTAAGGTGATAGAGCCGGGCCCGGTGGCTTGGTTCGCCGCTGCGCTCATAGGTGCTGGGTTGGCTTTGAAAGCGGCGCTGTTTCCCTTGCACGCTTGGCTGACCCCCGTTCACGAAAATGCTTGGACGCCGGTGAGCGCGCTGCATGCCGGGCTGGTCATCAAAGCCTCCCTGTTCATGCTGCTACAGCTATGGAGCATCCTTCTTCCTGATACGTTCTATGCCCCTCGCGTCATTGCCTGGTTAGGCTTGCTGGCGATTGTATGGGGTGGGCTACTGGCGTGGCGTACCGACTCGCTTAAAACCTTGGTGGCTTCCTCAACCGTCGCGCAGTTGGGCTATCTGATGGTGGCTTTTCCGCTGTTACTGGGACCGGATATTGCGCCGTTACCGCGTGCCTTGGCGTGGGAAGGTTTTTGGCTGCAGCTGGTGGGGCACGCCTTTGCCAAAGCGGCCATGTTTATGGCGGCTGGCAATCTGATATTGGCCACTGGGGAGCACACCCTTAAAGGTTTGGCAGGAACCAGCCGCCGTTTGCCACTTTCGTTACTCGTGTTTGGCATTGCTTCGATTACCTTGATGGGCCTACCGCCCAGTTCTGGCTTCACCGCTAAATGGATGCTGCTTCAGGCCATGATCATCACCCAGCAGTGGTGGGCGGTGGCGGCCCTATTAACCGGTACGCTGCTGACGGCGGCTTATGTATTTCGCATGTTTCGCTACTCTTTTGATGAGACGGCGCCGCGCCATCGTTATCAACCCTTGGCGCCGGGCATGGATCTGATCGCACTAACGCTGGCTCTGATTGCGTTCGCCCTGGGGCTATTGGCGCATTTCCCGCTGGAATTGATGCACGGAGGCAGCCCATGAACGCCGCATGGTTACCGTTAACCGCTTTGGCCACCTCCCTGCTGGTGGCCGTGACTATTTTCGCCTTACCAGAAGAGGCCAGGCGGCTACGCACGACAATTAACATTGGCGCGGCGGTGGTGAAGATTATTTTGGTCACCCTGATGGTCAGGCGAGTGGCCGCCGGTCATGAAGACATTTTTAGTTTCCAGGTGATAGGCGGCCTTGATTTTGTGCTGCGGATCGATGCCTTGGGCGTGATGTTTGCGGGGTTATCGTCACTGCTTTGGCTCTGTACCACGATTTACGCCATTGGTTACTTGGAAGGCTCTGCCAATCGAAAGCGCTTCTTTGGCTTTTTTAGTCTTTGCGTGGCGAGCACTATCGGCATTGCGCTGGCTGATAATCTATTTACCTTTTTGATTTTCTACGAAATGTTGACGCTCTCCACTTATCCACTGGTGGTTCACCGAGGGACGGAGAAAGCCCTCAATGCGGGACGCGTCTATTTGCGCTACACGCTAAGCGCAGGTGTGGTATTGCTACTGGGCGCGGTACTGCTGAATAACTTAACGGGTGATCAATCGTTCTCTTCTGAAGAGGGCTTGGGCGACTACTTAAACGATCATCGTGGCCTGCTAACGTTAATATTTATCCTGCTAGTCAGTGGGTTGGCGGTCAAAGCTGCCATGGTGCCGCTGCATGGCTGGCTGCCTAGGGCTATGGTGGCACCCGCCCCGGTCAGTGCGCTGCTGCACGCGGTCGCGGTGGTGAAGGCTGGTGCCTTCGGGATTCTACGGGTCGTTTACGATCTGTATGGGATTGAACTTAGCGTGGAGTTGGGCGTTATTACCGGGCTAGCGGTGGCGGCGTCTATTACGATTATTTATGGCTCGCTCAGGGCCATTGCCCAACAGGAGCTGAAGCCACTCCTGGCATTTTCTACGGTCAGCCAAGTCTCCTACGTCATTCTGGGAATAGGCATATTCGGCCCTTTTGGTACGGTCGGGGCGTTGGCGCACTTGCTCCACCAAGGTTTGATGAAGGTTACGTTATTCTTCTGTGCGGGCAACTACGCTGAAGAGCTGGGCATTCATCGCATTGATGAAATAGACGGTGCCGGTAAACGAATGCCGTTGACCAGTATTGCGTTTACCATCGGCGCGTTAGGCATGATTGGACTTCCTCCTGTCGCTGGATTTATTACCAAATGGTATCTCGGCGTTGGCGCGATACAGGCTGAAATGTATTGGGTGGTCGCTGTGTTGGTGGCTAGCAGCACGCTCAATGCCATGTACTTTTTACCGATTTTGCACCGTCTCTGGTTTCGCCCCGGGCCCTCCCACGGCAAAGGAAATTGGCCTCATGAGCAGCGCTTAGGGCGTTTAGAAACCCATGGCTGGTTGCTGTGGCCAATGATGTTTACTGCGCTGATAAGCCTTGGGGCCGGGCTGTTTGCAGGGCTTCCGTATAGCCCCCTGGATTGGGCAGCCCGGGTAGCAAGCGGGGAGTACCTGCCATGATAACGCTACTGCTTGCGCTGGCACTGCTGTGGCCCTTCGGCGTTATGGGGCATGCCGTGTGGCTCGCCTACCGCGCGCCCGAGTCACAGCGTGACTACTTTTCAGTGCTGTGGCTAAGCGCCGCTTGGCCATCGCTGTTATTGGCTTACGTTGGGGAAGCGCAGTGGACAATGGATGCCTGGATGCTAGGTGGGGAGTGGGAATTAAACTCGCTGAGCCGCCCATGGCTAGCGTTCACCGCACTGCTCTGGAGTTTGGCAGCGGTACACGCGAGGGGATATTTTGCAGCGGAGCAGGCGCAAGCACAGCGAGGGGATCAAGATGCACAGCGACGCCTGCTGCGGCTGGCGCTGCTATGGCCGTTAACATTACTGGGTAATGTGCTGCTCATCATTGCCCAGGATATCGCCAGTTTCTATTTAGGCTTTGCAGTGATGACTTTTGCCGCCTACGCCCTGGTAGTGCACACCGGAACGCAAGAGGCACGCTTAGGCGCCAAGGCATACTTGATATTAGCGGTGCTGGGCGAAGGGCTAATTTTAGGCGGTTTCTTATGGTCGGCGGGAGCCGCCGACACGCTGATGCTGCAGGGGGTGCGCGAAAGCATTGTAAGCGCCGAGCACGGCGTGTGGATGGCTGCTTTGCTGTGCCTTGGCTTTGGTGTCAAAGCGGGTGTGATTGGCTTGCACGTATGGTTGCCGTTGGCGCATCCAGCAGCGCCAGCACCTGCCAGCGCAGTGCTGAGTGGGGTGATGATTAAGGCGGGCTTACTGGGGTGGATCAGTGTGCTGCCGCTAGGCCACGCTCAGGTTTCGGGCGCTTTAGCCCAGTTTGGTCATTGGATGTTAGTGGCAGGGCTTGCGGCCGCCTTTGCAGCTGCTGTATATGGGGTGTTTCAGCGCCACCCTAAAGCCGTGTTGGCCTATTCCAGTATCAGCCAGATGGGCATGATGACCGCACTGGTGGCCATGGGATTGGTAGCGCCAGATGTTTGGCCGCTGCTGTGGCCAGGGTTAGTACTGTTTGCCGCTCATCATGCGCTTGCCAAAGGCTCGCTGTTTATGGGGACCAGCATCAGTGAACATCTGCCGCGCTGGCCGCAGCCGCTGATATGGGCCTTGCTGGCATTGCCGGGTATATCGCTGGCGGGCGCTATCGGCGCGGGCTTGGTCAGTAAATGGGGAGTGAAAGCCCCGCTTTATGAAATGCATCATGAATCGTTGATCAAACTGCTTAGTTGGGCTGCTGTTGGTACGGCAGCACTGGTGAGCGCTGCGCTTTGGCGCCAGTGGCAGCAGCGCCATCAAGGGGGCAGCAACCGAGAGCAGTGGGGCGCCTGGTTAGTGGCCGTCATCGCCGCGCTGTTGACGCCGCTTTGGCTTCCCCTGCCTGCTGGCAGCATCGAGATGCCGCCGCTGAAAGAGTGGCTGGGGATTATGTGGCCATTTCCGGTAGGGGTACTGTTCGCCGCGGTGGGTTGGTTAGTAACGCGTCCGTTGACGGGTAAAACGCTTCCCGCGGGCGATCTATGGTGGTTCTATGCTTTTGTCGTTGGCTCGGTGCTGGTGCCGATCCGAGCTTTCGGTCACTGCTGCGGCCGGCTGAAATCGGCAAGCGTGGTAACCACTCAAAAAGCGGAAGAGACGTTGATGGGCCATTTAACTCGGCTATTGTCGGGAGAGTCCTGGCTGCGTCACCATACTAGCGGTTTAATGATGATGCTTGCCGTACTACTTGCGGCGCTACTGATGTGGGAAGGCCAGCGATGATACGTCTGTTAGAAAAAAGGTTGTCTGGAACGTACTCAAGCAGGCTCTTATTAGGAGCACTCTGTGGGTAAACTTGCGCGCGGCCGCCGCGCTCTTGTGCCTGGCGATATACCGCAGCGTGGCTGGCATGATATTGCTTGGCGGGTGGTACGAGCCGCTCGCCGTAATCGTATTACCATGCTGGCCGCTGGGGTGGCTTTCTATGCCTTATTGGCGCTGTTTCCGACCATCGCGGCGGTGATCTCACTCTGGGGATTACTATTTGACCCCTACGAGGCAGGCCAACAGCTCTATGAGATCAGCCGCTTTATGCCGCCGGATGCTGCCGAGCTTATTGATCAACAGGCGCAGCAGGTGGTGGAAAGCGCGGAGTCAGGTAACTTTCTGGGTGCTCTGGTGGGGCTGCTGATTGCGATGTTTATTGCCTCCAAGGGGGTAGGAGTATTGGTGATCGGGCTTAACGTAGTGTATGGCGAAACCGAAAAGCGCAGCCTTTTGCACCGTAGCACTGTGCTGGTATCGCTGACCTTTGGCCTGATTATTATGACCCTGATTTCACTAGGTTTTATTGCGATTGTGCCCGCGGTGGTCAATAGCCTGGCGATCGACCCGCCGTTAAACAAAATTTTGCAGTGGCTGCGTTGGCCTGCACTGCTAGTGATTATGAGTTTTCTTGTCGCGCTGCTGTACCGCTACGCACCTTATCGACGGTCCGCGCAGTGGAGCTGGCTAAGTTATGGCACGCTGCTGGCGACGGTGATGTGGCTGTTAGGCTCCGGCGGTCTTTCGCTTTATGTGCGCTATTTCTCTACCTTTAGCGAGCTTTATGGGTCGTTAGGGGCGGTAGTGGCGCTGATGCTATGGTTTTGGCTTTCCGCCTTTGTGGTGCTGTTCGGTGCGGAAGTGAACTGCGAAATGGAGCGTCAAACTTACAACGACACTACGATTGGCGAGGCGCGCCCGCTAGGCGAGCGCGAGGCATTTGCCGCGGATACTATTGGTACTCCTCGGCCGTGGAAGGACGTAGATAGAGACGCCGATAGTGAGTAAGTCAACGTAACCACAAGGCTTGTTGATGGCACCTTGCCTCCCGCCCCATACCAGCGGCGGGAGGCAGTTGGGTTAAAGCAGCTCTTCTGCCGCCAGTGCCAAGCGTGAGCGCTCAACGCTTTTCAGTGTGATGTGCCCTGCGTGGGGCCAATCGCGGAAGCGTTCCACCACCGCCGCCATGCCGCAGGTGTTAGCCGTCAGATACGGCGTATCGATTTGCCCGACGTTGCCCAAGCAGACAATTTTAGTATTGCGTCCCGCCCGGGTAACTAGCGATTTGAGCTGTTTGGGAGTGAAGTTTTGTGCCTCGTCAATGATTAAGAAAGTGTCGTTTAAGGTGCGCCCGCGCATAAAGCTCGGTGAGCGTATTTGTACCCGCGAGCCAATCAACTGCCGTGTGGCGCCGTTGTCCCAGCTTGATTCCCCCTCCTCATTGCGTAACAGGTTGTCCATATTGTCGTGGAAGGCCCCCATCCACGGCGACATCTTCTCCTCCTCCGTGCCGGGTAGAAAGCCAATGTCTTCGCCCATGGGGATCGGCGCGCGGGTAAACACAATGCGTTCAAACAGCTTGGCATCCAGCGTCTGCTGAAAGGCGGCGGCCAGAGTCATAAAGGTTTTACCCGTACCGGCATTACCCGCAATGGTCACTAGATCAATATCGGGGTCCATCAGAAGGTTTAAGGTGAAATTTTGCCGGCTGTCGTGAGCGTGGACGCCCCAGACACCTGCGTGGTGACGGTAGTTAGTCAGTAGTTGAAGACGAGCCGTGGATGGCCCCATTTCACGAATGATCGCCTCAAACTCAGCGCCGTTTTCGCTATCCGAGACCAGCATGCCAACGTGCCATTGGCGGGGCATATTGCCAGTGAGCTGATAGAATGTGTGGTGACCAACGCGTTCAACGGACACGTCAACATTAAGCGTTTCCCAGAGTGACGCGCCATCATGGCCCGCTGAAGCGTAGACCTGGGCACCCTCGATCATGGCGTCGCTGTCGGAGAAAGCACGGTCGTTAAGGTAATCCTCGACCGGCACCTTCAATGCGGCGGCTTTAACACGAAGATTAATATCTTTGGTGATTAGGATGACGGAGGCGTCAGGGCGCTCTTCGCGTAGGCGGCAGGTCTCCGCCAGAATGCGGTTATCGGGGCTATCATCGAGTGAGTCAAAGAGCTTTAAGTCGTTATAGCATAAGAAGTGCAGGCGTCCTGTTTCGCCGCTGATTCGAGGAATGGGAATGCCGCGTTGAATCTCGTCAAAAGTGACTTGGCTAGTAAGGTCAGAGAGCGTACGGCTGATTTGGCGAGCCGTGCGAGCGATTTCACGAACACCGTTTTTGTGCTTATCAAGTTCCTCCAGCACTGTCATGGGGATAACGACATCGTGCTCATCAAAGTGATAAAGCGCGGTGGGGTCATGAATGAGGACATTGGTGTCCAACACATATAGCCGAGTGGCTTTCTTATCGAGTCGTACCATCGTTGGAATCACTCCTTGGTTGACGGCAACTTCGACACTGGCAGGTGCGTATTACGCCTAGATGACACTTGCCTGTGTCTCCCTCACGTGGCGTGTCCTGGCGGCTCCTTATTTAGCTATTTTTAATAGCGTGGAAGGCTTTGGTGTTTTTCGCCACAAAAAAGATTTCAACGATATGTCAGCCGGTTCTGTGTACTAGTTCTGTGTATCAGTTCTGGGAGGCTAAGAAGTGCGTCACCTTCGTCAATAAGGCAGTGGCAACCACGCCGCGATTATCGCTCTCCACATAGCGGTAGTAGTGGCTATCTAGCGCGAGGTCATGATTTAGTGTGCCCAGGGTGCCAGCCTCCAGAGCGCCTTTTACCAGTGGGTAAGGCAGCAGTGCCCAACCGGTAGCGTTGATAACCGCGTCGCGAATCACTTCAAACATGGTCAACCCCAGGTAGTTACCTGAAAATAGCGCTTCGCTGATCAGCTTGTCATCCTGTACGTGGGTCAAACACACTTGGGTGTACTGGGCTAAGTCGTCGCGGTTTACGCTAGGCAAGCGACTGAGCGGGTGTTTAGGCGCGGCCACTAAACGCATACTGACCGGAGCAAGATTGGCTGCGTTGGCGTCAATGCCTTCGGCGGTATACAGGCCGAAGGCAATATCCACCGTTTGGCGCTGCACAAACTGGGTATGCTCCTGGGGAGGCACCAAATACACCGAAATCGCGGTGAGCGGGAATTGCTGTTTTAAGTCATGCATCACCTGGCGCCAAAACACTTCAGGCAAAGCGTCATCGCGGGCAATGCAGAGTTGGCTTTCAACGCCCTGCAAATGTTGGTGACAGTGCTTCTTGATCCGGCTGGCGCTGGTCAGTAAACGGTAGCAGTCGGGTAGCACGCTATCGCCTACCGCGGTGAGAGTTAGACTATTGCCAGAGCGCTCAAATAACGCCACACCTAGACTGTCCTCTAGTGCGTTAACGGCGGCACTTAGAGTGCTCCGCTTGAGGCCAGTATGCCGCGCCGCGGCGGCAAAAGAGCCATGCTCGGTGACATCAATAAAGGCTTGAACCTGTTCCGCACGCATAATCGTTCCGCTGGATTCATTGAGCGCCATTTAACTTGGCGCTGAGCGATTCGTGATTGTCATCACTCCCTACTATTATGGCCCACAATTCGTCTAATGCTATGGAGTTATCCGCGTGACCCCCTTTGTTGCCGAGCGCCGTGCGCTAAAATTTTCAGCCATTTCAGCTAGCCTGTTTGCGTTTACCGGGTTAGCGCTAGGGCTTGCCAGTGGTTCAATAACGATCTTGTTTGATAGTGGCTATTCACTATTAAGCTTAGTGCTGGCATCGCTGTCGCTATATGCCCTCAAGCAGGCGCGCAGACCAGCAGATGATCACTACCCCTTTGGGCGGCTGACGGTGGAGCCTCTTGCGGTGCTGCTCAAAGGCGTAGTGATCGCTATGGTGTGTATCGTGTCGCTGGTGTCCGCCATGTGGAGCCTGCTTGAGGGTGGCCGTTTGGTAACGCTGGATTTGGCGCTGATGTTTGGCGTAGCCAACGTAACAGGCTGTTTATTAACCTGGTGGTGGCTGGCGCGCTACGCCCGGGTTGCGCGCTCCTCGCTGTTAGCCGCCGAGCTACGTCAGTGGCAGATGGATACCTGGCTGAGTGCTGCTGTCATGCTCGGATTTGGGCTTACTTGGGTGTTGACCCAATCGCCCTGGGCCAGCTATGCGCGCTTTGCCGACCCGGTGATGGTGCTGATCATTGCAGGCTATTTCTTGCCTATGCCTATTCGCATGGTGAAGGGGGCGTTACGTGAACTTATGTTTGGCGGTTCATGCAGCAGTGTGCGCCAAAACGTGGTGGAGGATGTCGCTGATTTTGATGTCACCGCCGACGATGTGAGGCTTGCCCAGGTGGGCAGTTTTCTCATGGTGGATATTCAGCTCGACAAGCAGCAGTTCAACGACGCCCAAGAGATTGTCGATAGTGTCGAGCAGCGTTGTAAGCGGCTAAATCTGCGCCCGGTGACCAGCCTGACGCTGGTTGCTGGCTAAGATGAACGAAAAATATTGACGTTCTGTTTAAAGCAATGCTATTTAGCGCTACCGACAATAGGTGTCGGCCTAATATTGATACGTTGAGGGTTCTAAAAACATGCCATTGCGCCGCTGTTTACCCGTACTGCTGCTGACCGCTATGGTCGCTGGCTGTGCAAGTTCTACCATTGCCCCAAGCTATACCTCCAGCAATCCCGATGTCATGCGGATTGGCGGAGAGCGCCCAGCCAATCGCGATGCGAGCGTTGAAAACACCGGGTCGTTCTGCCTCGAAACTGCAGAACGCTGGAACGAGCATGGTCGTACGCCCGATGACCAAACGCTATGGGCAAAAGACACCCTGCGTAAAGTGGTGCCTTGCAAGCAGTAGCCGCTAATCAGGCAGTGCCAACAAAAACGCCAGCTTCGTTAAGCTGGCGTTTTTGTTGATCAGCAAGCGGTTGATTAATCGTCTTTCTTTTGCGGCTTACCTTCACGCTTTGTACTCGCGAACTCTTCTAGTTCCTCCTTGCTCATCGAGTCATACATCTCTTTAGACGAGCCATAAAGTTCACTCGGCTTGGTTTCTCCGCGCTTCGCGGAAAGGGCCGCACCCGCTGCTTTCTGTTGCGCTTTAGAGGTAGCTGGCATTGCTGGACTCCTTTCGGTTAGCTTCCTTTTACCGACTGCACTGTTGAGCACTGCACTGTTGAGCATAGTCGCTGGGGCGTAGCTTTCCAGAAACATCAATCAGACCTTTCACCAGTTCTAATCGGTTGACTTTCTTTTACCTGTCGCGCTATTAACCTAAAGGGCGAAATGCGCCTGACAGTAAAATTCTTAGCATCAACGCTGTTAACCAAGAGAGCGACATGACACCGGCTATTAATAGCGCAAAACACGCAGGCTTTGCCTTTCAGCTTCATGAGTATGAGCACGATGCCTCCGCGCACTCCTATGGGTTGGACGCGGCGGAAAAGCTGGGCGTAGCGGTTGGACAGGTATTTAAAACGTTAGTTGTGAAGCTGGACGGTAAGCAGCTGGCAGTGGGCATTGTGCCGGTGAATTGCCAGTTAGGCTTGAAGCAGATCGCCAAGGCTGCCGGGGCGAAGAAAGCAGCGATGGCGCAACCCGACGAGGTAGAACGCACTACCGGTTATGTATTAGGAGGCGTAAGCCCGCTGGGGCAAAAGAGGCGGCTGGCGACGTTTATCGATAACTCCGCAGAAAGCTTTCCCAATATTTATGTCAGTGCCGGGCGCCGAGGGCTCGAGATTGAGCTCTCGCCACGGGATCTCGCCACCTTGAGCCAGGCCACTTTTGTACCGCTGGCAACGTGATGTCGGTGTGATGGCGACGCAGGCCGAAGCACTTTCTGGTATGGTGCCGTTACGTTTGTGCGTCACTTGCCCTCCAGGGGGCGCACGCTGTGTTTCTGATGGCCACCCACGTGTGGCCCAAGCAAGGTAATATCGTGTCTGACTCCTCTTTCTCCTCGTTAGCGTTGCCACAAGCTTTGCTGAGCAACCTTGCGTCCCTTGGCTACCATGAAATGTCGCCAGTGCAAGCTGAAAGCCTGCCGCCTATGCTGGCCGGGCGCGATGTGCTGGCGCAGGCGAAAACCGGCTCAGGTAAAACGGCGGCCTTTGGCTTAGCGCTGCTGGCTAAATTGAAAGTAGAGAGCTTTGCGGTGCAAGGCTTAGTACTGTGCCCTACTCGTGAGCTCGCTGACCAGGTGGCAGAAGAGCTGCGCCGTTTGGCTCGTGGCATGGCGAATATAAAGATACTCACCCTTTGCGGGGGGGCACCGTTTGGGCCCCAGCTCGGCTCTTTAGAGCATGGCGCGCACATTGTTGTGGGCACACCAGGGCGTATTGACGAGCATCTGCGCAAAGGGTCGCTGATCCTCGATTCGCTCTCGATACTGGTACTGGATGAAGCCGACCGCATGCTGGATATGGGGTTTCAGGCCACCATCGATGACATCATTGCTGACACCCCGACTGACCGCCAAACGCTACTGTTCAGCGCGACGTTCCCCGATGAGCAGTCATCGGGCGGCCTAACGGTGATGACCCGCGGCGTAATGCGTGAGCCGGTGATGGTGAAAATCGCCGAAGTGCATGATGCCACGACGATTCAACAGCACTTTTATAGCGTCGCCGATGAAGACGCTCGATTTGACGCCCTGCGTCAACTACTGCTGGTCTACCGGCCTGCCACTAGTGTGGTGTTTTGCAACACCAAACGCGAAACCCAGGCAGTGGCTGAGCAGCTAACGGATGTTGGGTTTAGCGCCGTGGCGCTCAATGGCGATTTAGAGCAGAAAGATCGCGACCGTATACTGATTCTGTTTGCTAACCAGAGTGCCTCTATTCTGGTGGCCACCGACGTGGCTGCCCGCGGCTTGGATATTGCCCAACTGGACGCCGTGTTCAATTACCAGATTGCCCGCGAGCTTGATGTCCATGTGCATCGAGTAGGGCGCACGGGCCGCGCAGGGGCCAGCGGTATTGCGTGTACGCTAGTGACCCCTAAAGAGAGTTACCGGCTGGAGAGGCTAGAAGGCTTGCTGGAGCAACCTGTTGCCACCGAACCTTTGCCTAAACCCCAGCACTCAGTGCCGTTTGAGCCGCTGATGGCGACATTACAATTAGCCGGTGGTAAGAAAGATAAACTGCGCCCCGGTGACATTCTTGGCGCACTGACCAGCGAAGGCGGGTTGCGTGGTAACCAAGTGGGCAAGATTAAAGTGCTGGCGCGCAGTGCCTATGTGGCCGTTGAGCGCGATGTGGTTCAGCAGGCCCAGGCCAAACTCGAGCGTGATAAATTAAAAGGGCGGGCTTTCCGCGTTCGCCGTATCCGTTATTGAAAGCGTACCAAAGAGGAGCCGACGCAGCTAACCATGAAAATCCCTAAGCGATTACAGCCGCTGGTCGATGATGGAATGATCGACGAGGTGCTGGTGCAGTTAATGAGCGGTAAAGAGGCGCAGGTCTACGTGGTGCGCTGCGGTGAAGAAGTGCGCTGTGCCAAAGTGTTTAAAGAGGCCAAACAGCGCAGCTTTAAACAGGCTGTTCAGTACCAAGAAGGGCGTAAAGAGCGCAACAGCCGCCGTTCCCGGGCAATGGCCAAAAAAACCCGTTACGGCCAAAAAGAGCAGGAGCAGGCATGGCTCAACGCCGAAGTCGATGCGCTTTATCGCCTTGCCTCTGCAGGCGTACGGGTGCCCGAGCCCCACGGTTTTGTCGACGGTGTATTGCTGATGGAGATGATCAGCGATGCCGAAGGCAATGTGGCACCGCGCCTGGACGAAGTGACGCTAACGCCAGAGCAGGCTGAGACCTACTACGCCAAAGTCATTCAAGACGTGGTTAGGATGCTGTGCGCAGGTTTGATTCACGGCGATTTGTCGGAATTTAATGTGCTGGTCGATGCTTCTGGCCCGGTGATTATTGATTTACCCCAGGCTGTCGATGCGGCTAGTAATAACAGCGCAGCGGCCATGCTTTATCGCGATGTCGAGAACATGCGAGATTATTTCGGTAAGTACGCGCCAGCGCTTCTGAATACCGAATATGGCAGAGAGATGTGGGCGCTGTATGAAACCGGTGAGCTGCACCCAGATAGCAAGCTTACCGGCCACTTCGATGCCGATACGCATATTGCTAACGTCGATGAGCTGATGGAAGTCATTGACGATGCCAAAGAGGAAGAAGCCGACCGCCAGGCGCGTATGCGTGACGATGATGACGACGGCGAGATTCCGCAGCCTTACTGAATCAGCGCAGTTGATAGCCCTTGAGCAATAGTCCTTGAAGAACAGTCCTTGAAGAAGAGCCCCAGTCAATAGCCATAGCTGACGTAAATCGATATCCTTAGCTTGTTAACGGTTGTTGGCCGCTCGCTTCTTGACAGGGCTGCCAGTGAAAACATGGCTAAGGTGAGGAGCACGTGTGAGGGGCAGCGTAACGGGAGTGTCTGCAGGGAGTGCAAAAGCGCTATCAATATCGTTAGCCGTTGGCGCCGTCGGCGGCACGCTGTTTCAACTCACCGGATTACCCCTCGCCTGGATGCTAGGCCCCTTGATTGCCAACCTGCTGGCGTCTTCACAAGGCGTGAAGGTCGCGGTACCTGAACCGCTGCGTAACGTGTTTCTAGCGGTGATGGGCATGGTGCTGGGCAGCCAGGTGACCCCACAGTTAGCGCACCGTGTGTTGGATTGGCCTGTTTCCGCTGCGCTATTACTGCTAGGGGTAGCCGCTTCCACCGCCGTCGCCGCTGCCTGGTATCGACGCTGTGGATTTGACCCGGTCAGTGCCTGGTTTGGTGCCTCTCCTGGTGCCATGACGGCGATGATCCTGTTGGGCGAAAAGTGCGGCGGCGACCCTCAGCGCATTGCGGTCGCGCAGTCGCTGCGGGTCATTTTAGTGATTCTATTTCTTCCGCCGCTGTTCTGGGCCTACGAGGACGGTGGCGACAGCATTGGCCCTGTTCACATTGGCTTAGAACATGGCTGGATGCTATTGATGATCCCGCTAATATTGCCGCTAGGCCGCTGGCTGCGAATTCCCAGCCCCGCATTGCTGGCACCACTGCTAGTCGCGGCTTTATTATCCGGTAGTGATATGGCTAGTCTCGCTCTGCCAGGATGGGGGATGAACCTGATGCTATGGGTGTTGGGCAGTGCCATTGGTTCGCGCTTTCAAGGCATGACGCGCAAGCTTTTTGGCCGCTATTTATGGCAGTCTGGCGTGGCGACGCTGTTAGCACTGCTGGTACTGGCGCTGTTTGCCGAGCTAATCCACCAGCTGTTGGGCGTCGGGCGCGATGTGGCGCTATTGGCGCTTGCCCCCGGCGGTATTGGCGAAATGGCGATTCTTGCGGTTGCGCTCAACATTGATCCGGTGTTTGTCGCCTTTCATCACCTGTTGCGTATGGTCACGCTGATGATTATTGCTCCGTTCTGGGCGCGCTGGTTACTGCGCCACTCCTCCACCACGCCATAACGTCCATTAACACCAACGCCAGTGACGTAAGGAAACATCATGCTATCGCGTGTTTTACAGCCGCTATTTCGTTATTTCGAAACACGGGTTAACCCTTACCCGGAAGGCGAGGTCAAAACGCCGCCTAAGGGCTTAATACCGTTTATTGTGCACTTTTCCCGTCCGATGCTGCCGCTGTTACTGCTCATGACGCTGTTCACGGCGCTGGTGTCGGCGGCTGAAGTGGTTTTCTTCAGCTACATGGGTCAACTGGTCGATTGGCTGGGCAACGTTGAACGTGCAGGCTTTTGGGCTGAAAACGGCCTATGGCTTGCTGGCCTGGGGCTAGTGCTGCTGGTCGGCTTGCCGCTGTTGGTGCTGATGCAGTCACTGGTCACCCATCAGAGTATTTTCGGCAACTACCCGATGATCGGCCGCTGGCTATCCCACCGCCATATGCTGAGCCAGAGCCTGGCATTTTATCAGGACGAATTTGCCGGGCGGGTGTCGCAAAAAGTGATGCAAACGGCGCTGGCGATCCGCGAGACCGTCACCAAGGTGATGGATTTATTGGTTTACGCCATCGTCTATTTTACCGGCGCGGCCTACCTGCTGGGCCGGGCGGATCTGTTGCTGCTGATCCCGTTGGGGCTCTGGCTGGTGGGCTACCTGGCGATCATGCGTTACTTCGTACCGCGTCTGCGTGATGTCTCTATGGACCAGGCGGACGCTCGTGCCCAGATGACCGGTCGCGTGGTGGACAGCTACAGCAATATCCAAACCATCAAGCTGTTTGCCGATACCGAGCGCGAGCAGCGCTACGCCAAAGACGCGATGGAAGGCTTTATGGTCAACGTTCACCGCCAGATGCGACTGGTGACGATCATGAGCGTGGGATTGACGCTGCTCAACACGGCGCTGTTGGTGGGTACTGCGGCCATGGCGATCAGCGCCTGGTATACGGAGGCGATTTCTCTGGGCGTTTTGGCGATTGCCATCGCGCTGGTCATGCGTATCCGCTTTATGTCCGACTGGATTTTGTGGGAAGTCGCCGGGCTGTTTGAAAATATTGGCACGGTTCAAGATGGCATGAACACCATCGCTCAGAAGCCAACGATCAACGATGCGCCCAATGCGAAAGCGCTTCAGGTTCCCCATGGCGAAATTGTGTTTGACGCGCTGCGCTTTCAATACGCTCAGGCGAAAGGGGAGAGTAAAAATGTCTTTGATGGACTCAGCCTGACCATTAAGCCTGGCGAGAAAATCGGTCTGATCGGCCGTTCCGGCGCAGGTAAATCTACCCTGGCCAATCTGCTGCTGCGTTTTTATGACTTGCAAGGTGGGCAGATATTGATCGACGGGCAAAACATTGCCGAGGTGACGCAAACCTCCTTGCGCCACCAGATTGGCATGGTGACCCAGGACACCTCGCTGCTGCACCGCTCGCTGCGCGAGAACATTCGTTACGGCAGCCCCCACGCCAGTGATGAAGATGTTTGGAACGCGGTGTGCCGTGCCCATGCAGATACCTTTATCAATGATCTGGTCGACCCGAAAGGGCGTCGCGGCCTGGATGCCCATGTGGGCGAGCGCGGTGTGAAGCTTTCCGGCGGGCAGCGCCAGCGGATCGCGATCGCCCGGGTGCTGCTCAAAAATGCTCCGATTCTGGTTCTGGACGAGGCCACCTCGGCGCTGGACTCAGAAGTGGAGGCCGCCATTCAAGAACAGCTGGATACGCTAATGGAAGGCAAAACGGTGATTGCCATTGCGCATCGTCTCTCTACCATTGCCATGCTCGATCGGTTAATTGTGGTGGATGAAGGGCGCATGGTGGAAACCGGTACGCATCAGGAGTTACTGGCAAAAGGGGGTATCTATGCCAGCCTGTGGCAGCGCCAATCTGGTGGTTTCCTGGGTCTGGACGTGTCAGAAGATGCTTCGTCTGCTAACGTGTCGTACACATGAATACAGCAGCAGCTACTGCTTCGAAGGAGGTATCCGATGCAAGTGATTACATTGCAGCAGCCCGGCGGGCTAGACAATCTTAAGGTGCAGCAGGCGGAAGCCCCCGGTGAGCCGGGAGCGGGTGAAATTAAAGTACGCCTTCATGCAAGTTCCTTGAATTTCCACGACTATGCCGTGGTCGCCGGGATGATTCCTGCCGAAGATGGGCGTATTCCCATGTCGGACGGTGCGGGCGTTGTCGAAGCCGTCGGCGAAGGTGTTAGCGAATTCGCGGTGGGCGACCACGTGGTCTCGACCTTTTTCCCACACTGGCTGGAAGGCCCGGCCAGAGTGGGGGATTTTCGCACTACGCCGGGCGACGGCGTGGATGGCTATGCCCGTGAGCAGGTTATACGCCCGGTTGAATGGTTTACTCATCAGCCCAAGGGCTACAGCCATGCGGAATCCGCTACGTTAACTACCGCTGGCTTAACCGCATGGCGGGCACTGGTCGTCGATGGTGGCATTAAAGCGGGCGATACGGTGCTTGTGCTGGGCACCGGTGGGGTATCCATTTTTGCCCTGCAGTTTGCTCGCCTGATGGGCGCGCGTGTGATCGCCACCTCATCGTCGAATGAAAAACTGGCGCGGCTGCGGGAAATGGGCGCCGAGCACACCATCAACTATACAGAGACGCCTGATTGGGGTAAGCGCGTGAAAGAGCTGACAAATGGCGAAGGCGTTGATCATATCGTTGAAGTAGGTGGGCCGGGTACGCTGCCGCAGTCCTTTGATGCGATAAAAATCGGTGGGCATATCGCCTTGATTGGCATCCTCACTGGCCGTGAGGGTGAAATACCCACGGCTAAATTAATGGCCAAGCAGGCGAATTTGAAAGGCTTAATCGTCGGCAGTCGTCGCCAGCAGGTCGAAATGATTCGTGCGCTGGAAACCCTCGATATGCATCCGGTAATTGACCGGGAATTTCCGCTGGCTGAAATCGCTAACGCCTTTCGTCATCAGGCGTCAGGTCAACACTTCGGTAAGATTTGTCTAACGTTCTAAGCCAGTTGGCAGCGTCATTTCTACCATCGCTATAGCCAGAAAGCTTGCACGCCTAGCCGACCTTGTGGGCGTGCAAGACAACATTTACGTTATTCCGGCAATAGGCTATAGACTACCCCCTTTACTTCAAGCTCAAGTATTTCTTTGTAGGGCACTGTAATCCCTTCCACATCGCCTGGCGTGCGGTGGCTGTTTTTAATTTCAGTTTCTGGAATTACTTTCACGCCAAACAAGCCGACATGCTGAATTCTGGCACTAAATCGATTACCTTCATGCTCGATCAATAGCCGCTCACCAGCAATACATTTTTCTAATTTGGCGTGTAGCTCTTCTGCGCTGACCTGAACAACACTCATCGCTTTCTCCTTTAGCTGTTGCCTACGACATCCGTCCTTTAAGAGCGTTAAATATTGCTTTTAACGACTTTATTTTAGACTATAAGTTCGGTTATGAGGTTAGCCTTTAGGAATGCCGTGCTAAAGTGCTGGTATTTCTAGTGACAGGAATAGGTACATGGGGGAGCAGCCATCATCAGCCGACACACCGTTGTGGGAAGTCGTTGAGCTTGATCAATTTCATACCCCCGAGCAGACCCAGGCCAGCCAGTGGCGACGTTCATTACGCTCGGCGTCAAAATGGCTAGTGGGCAAGAGCGCTGCCGAGCAGCAAGTGAAAGAAGAGAGCGAGCTACGCGCGCTACCTGAGGTTCGGCTGGCGCATTTAGTGCCACCCATCGATTGGTCATTTGCAGCTAAGGCGTTAGCGCAACAGCTTGAAAGCTGCGAAGCGCCGGTAATCTTTTTTATTACCCCACCTCATAGCGGCCATACATCGGTGGTTAGGCAGTGGGCGGAAGAGCATCACGTCGCCTGTTTACCGCCACCCACGCTTAACGAACTCGCCAAGGGGGGCACTGAGTGGGTAGAGCGCTGCATCAATCAACAAAAGTGGGCAGTGCCGGCCCTAGAGCGCCACTTTTTACGCCATACCCAAGGGATTCAGGGTATTCGTGAGTTTCTTGAGCGCGCTTTAAGCGGCCGCCTGGGGCAGGGCGTGATTGGCTGTGACAGCTGGGCCTATGCGTATCTTCAGCAGGTGATCGGAATTGATGGCGCGCCGGTGTTTACCCTGCAATCGATGGAGGGTGAGCAGCTGTCACGTTATTTTGCGGCGATGGCGACTCATGAGGGGCAGCCTCCAGGGGTCTACAGTACGCGAACCGGCAAGCAGGTATTGTCCGATTCAGCATCTAAGCAAAACGGTAAAGCGCCTAATAAAGAGCTCCAGCGCTTAGCGGCTCACTGCCGTGGTCATATAGGACTTGCATGGCACTACTGGCGCGAGCGGCTGCGTGAGCCAAAAGCAGAGGATGAAGAGGCCCTATGGTTAGTGGATGCCCTCGCCGAGGCGGAGCTTTCCGCCGACACCGGGGATATCGCCACACTGGTACTGCATGCGTTACTGCTTCATGGCGGTCTGGATGACCACGCTCTAGGAGATGTGCTGCCGTTCTCACACCATGAAGCACTGAATGCCCGTTTAGCCCTGCAGCGCAAAGGCATTATTTTAAGTTGCGAAGGGCGCTGGCAGATCACACCGCTAAGCTACGCGAGCGTTCGTCAGTTATTGGCGTCGCGTAATTATCTGGTCGACCCTCTTTAAGCAGCCCTTCGCGATAGGCCCACGGAGGGCATTCCATGGAAGAACAACAGAAGTACGCGCGACTGTTTAACGATATCGATAGCCAAACGCTGATTACGTTAGGTGTTGTGCTGCTAGCAACCATTGTGTTGATTATTGTCAGCCAACGCGGGCTGAACTGGATCGGCAATCGAATGCATGGCCAAGTACGTTTTCGTATTTTTGCCTTGGTGCCGATGACACGCTTGCTGATATTGATGACTGCGCTCGCCATCATCGTACCGACGATTATTGAGCCTTCGCTACGTAACATGGTGACCGTGATGGGGGCGTTGGGCTTAGCCATTGGCTTTGCCATGAAAGATTACGTCAGCAGCCTGATAGCGGGCGTTGTCTCAGCGGTAGAACTGCCTTATCGGCCCGGCGACTGGGTGCAAATTGAAGATACCTACGGCGAGGTCAAACACGTTGGCTTACGCACCGTTGACATCCAAACCCCTGACGATGATTTAGTTTATGTGCCGCATTTAAAACTGTGGGATCACGCCGTTTATAACGCCAACAACGGCGGTACCAGCCTGCAGTGCGTGGCGAGCTTTTATCTTCACCCGGAGCACGAAGCAGGCTGGGTACGCAAAGCATTGCGCGATGTGGCGCTAACCAGTGCCTACCTGAAGTTCGACAAACCAATTATTGTCGTAGCTGAGGAGAAACCCTGGGGTACCCACTACCGCATACGCGCCTACCCGGTGGACCCTCGCCAGCAATTCTTGTTTATTACCGATCTCACCTTACGCGGCAAAAAAGTGCTGAGTGCCGCGGGCGTACAGTCAGCGATGTTGCCACCGGATGCGGCTCTGGATACCCGCAACGCGGTAGGGTCAGCTTCCTCAAGAGGTAATGATTAACTATCACTCTCTTCGGGTAATTCACCGCTGTGATAGACGTTCTGCACGTCGTCCAGCTCATTGAGCATGCCCAGGAATTTTTCAAACATGACCACGTCATCGCCTTCAACCGGCGTGGTGGTTTGCGGCAGAAACTGAATCTCGTCAACCTCAAAGTCAATCTCGCCAAACGCATCCAGCAGCGCCTGCTTGGCTTTGGCATAGTCGGTATGCGGCGCGAAAACGGTAATACGCTCGCCTTCCTGCTCGATGTCGGTGACATCGACATCGGCTTCCATCAATGCTTCCAGTACGGCGTCTTCATCGCTTCCGGCGAAGGAGAAGATAGCGCAGTGGTCGAACATATGGCTCACACTACCGGGCGTACCAATTTTGCTCTTGGTTTTGGTAAAGCAGCCGCGCACATCGCCAAAGGTGCGGTTAGGGTTGTCGGTTAGGCAGTCGACAATCACCATCACATTGCCGGGGCCAAAGCCCTCGTAGCGCGCGGCAGAGAAATCTTCCCCACCGGCACCGCTAGCTTTATCGAGCGCTTTATCAATGACGTGAGAGGGCACTTGGTCTTTTTTAGCCCGCTCCATTAAACCGCGCAGTGCTAAGTTACCGTTCGGGTCGGTACCACCAGCTTTGGCGCAGACGTAAATTTCGCGCCCGTATTTGCTGTAGACCTTGGTCTTTGCATCGGCCGTTTTGGCCATGGATTCCTTACGGTTCTGAAAAGCCCTACCCATGTTGCCGTCCTATGTATGTTTTCTAGACCTAATTTTTCTAGACTTAAGTTTTCTATATGCCCCGCGCATTGCGCAGCGGGACGGGTGTCTTCAAAAGAGTGCAAAAGAGCGAAAAAGCAAATTTTACCCAACAGCGTACCATGCTAACAGCGTTATTTAAGAAGCTGGCCGAAGTGTTACTTGGCTTAGCGTATACTGGCGCTTACGCCTTATATCGTGATATCGACCCTCAAGGAGACAACCGCATGCCATTGACACTGTGGCTATCACTTGCCGCGATCTGTGCCATGGGCGCTATGTCGCCGGGGCCAAGTTTGGCACTGGTGCTACGCCATACATTAGGCGGTGGTCGTTTTGTTGGTGTAACGGCAGCCATATTTCATGCCCTGGGCGTAGGGTTTTACGCGCTATTGACCGTGTGGGGGTTGGGGGCATTAATTGCCGGTTTTCCGCTGCTGTTTCAACTGATCACTTGGTGCGGTGCCGCCTACTTAGCATGGCTGGGAATTAAAGCACTGCGGGCCGGTCAAGCGGGTGCCTTACAGCCGACAGTGATGACCACTAACCGGGGCCAAGCAGCCAAAGAGGGCGTCCTCGTCGCGTTAGGTAACCCTAAGCTGATCCTATTTTTTGTCGCCCTGCTAAGTCAGTTTGTAACGCCGGGCATGAGCGCGCTGGCCAAAGCAATTATAGTGCTAACAGCGATGATTATTGATGGTGGTTGGTACGTGTTGGTGGCTGTGCTGCTTTCCCACTCACGCATTTTGCCTTGGCTGCAACAGCGTGCCCACTGGATTAACCGCATTACCGGGGTACTACTGATCGCGCTGGCGCTAAGAGTGGTCGCTGGGCCGCTGGTGTAAAAAGTAGAGTCGTGGCATGGTGATCGCTATGCCGTTTGAGGTTTTGTGGGGTCGAGTGATGCCAATTTACGACCAAGACTGCTATACCCACCAAGGGCTGCCATTCAACCTACGCGCGCTGCGTGGCCAAGTACTGCTGGTGGTCAACGTTGCCAGCCAGTGTGGCTTCACCCCCCAGTTAAGCGAGCTGGAAGCACTTTATCAGCGCTATCGGGACCGGGGCTTTACCGTGCTTGGTTTCCCCTGCAACCAGTTTGGCCGCCAGTCACCCGAGAGCGCGCAAGCCTTTTGCCAGTTTGGGGAACAGAAATTTGGGGTAAGCTTTCCGTTGATGGAGAAGGTTAACGTCAATGGCAGCCAGGCCCATCCTCTGTTTTGCTGGCTTAAGCGTGAAGCGCCCGGTGTGATGGGGACCCAATTGATTAAGTGGAATTTCACCAAATTCTTAATAGGCCGCGATGGCAAAGTGATTGCGCGCTTTGGGCCCCGCGACCATGGGCGCCCGCTGCGTCTGGCGTTAGAGCAAGCGCTGGATCAAGCCTACCCATAACGCTAATCTGTAAAACAAGAGTGAGACTGCCTGAAAAAGTCGGCCTAAATCTGTTCTCCCCGCGTGACAGCGACGCGGTTCATTAGCGCATTCCAGCGGTGGCGAACCATCATCGTGGTCAACCCCGAAAACAGCGCCCAGCTTTTGCGTCGCCAGCCCTTCAAGCGCATGTTGTGATTAACCAACTGCTTCATCAGCTTATAATCGTCAAATTGCCGCCACTCGCTAGCGATTGAAAGTTGGTGGCGAGACATCACCGGGGCCATTTCCAAGCGAAACATCCACTCAAGTTCATTGAGGGTCATATCGTAGCGCTGCACGACGTCTACCATGTGGGCGTAATCGCGTTCGCTGGGTTCACGATCCAGCCACAGCGGGGCTAGCGCTAGCCAAAGGTCACCACGTTCATCTACTAGCTGCTGTGCATTCATGGTCACCTCATTAGAGAAGTCGGTGCTTAGGCAACTATCGTGACGTGAAAGCGCCTTTAGCTCAAGGGCGGACAATAGCGCACGGCTACACAATAGCTCAAGAGCGGACACACGGCACGGAGACAGCTAGAATAGCCCCACTGAGTCACAATGTTGCCTTGGCAGGGCGATGTTGGTAACCAAATCAATCCTATAACGAGGTTCAATGTGATTATTAAACCCAAAGTGCGCGGCTTTATTTGTACTACCACTCACCCCATTGGCTGTGAGCAGAACGTTCGCGAGCAGATTGAAGCGACCCGTGCCCGCGGTTTGGATAAGCAGGCTGGCCCGAAAAAAGTATTGGTGATAGGAGCTTCGAGTGGCTATGGCTTGGCCGCCCGTATTACCGCGGCGTTTGGCTATGGGGCCGATACGCTAGGCGTCTTCTTTGAAAAGCCCGCCACCGACAAAAAACCGGGCACTGCCGGTTGGTATAACAGTGCGGCTTTCGATAAGTTTGCCAAGCAGGAAGGGCTTTACAGCAAGTCGATCAACGGCGATGCGTTCTCCCATGAAGCGCGAGAAAAAGCCATTGAGCTGATCAAGCAAGACATGGGTGAAATCGATCTGGTGGTCTACTCGCTGGCGTCGCCCGTGCGTAAGCTGCCGGACAGCGGCGAGTTGAAGCGTTCCAGCCTGAAGCCGATTGGCGAAACCTACCGTGCCACCGCAATCGACACTAATAAAGACGCCATCATTGAAGCGGAAGTAGAACCTGCCACCCAGCAAGAGATCGACGACACCATTACCGTCATGGGTGGCGAAGATTGGGAACTGTGGATGGAAGCCCTTGACCAAGCAGGCGTGTTGGCGAAAGGCGCACGCAGCGTGGCGTTTAGTTATATCGGTACCGAAATCACTTGGCCGATTTACTGGCACGGTGCATTGGGTAAAGCCAAGGAAGATCTGGACCGTGCTGCCATGGCTATCGACGCCAAGCTGAAAGAGAGCGGTGGCGGTGCCAATGTGGCGGTACTCAAGTCGGTGGTCACCCAGGCGAGTGCGGCGATTCCGGTAATGCCGCTGTATATCGCCATGGTCTATCGCATCATGAAAGAGCAGGGGCTGCACGAAGGCACTATTGACCAATTGAACCGCCTATTCGGCGAGCACCTCTACTCAGCCCAAGGACAGCGGGGCGAACTCGTGACAGATGAAGCTGGGCGTCTGCGTTTGGATGACTGGGAGCTACGTGACGACGTTCAACAAGCTTGTCAGGATCTATGGCCAGAGGTGACGACCGATAACTTGTTCGACATTACCGACTATGCTGGTTATAAGCACGAATTCTTGAAGCTGTTTGGTTTCGAGCGTGACGACGTAGATTACGATGCTGACGTCAACCCAGAGGTTACGTTCGATGTCGTCAATCTGTAAGTCATTCACCTAGGCGTTAGTGACGCCTATTCGACCGGAACGCGGGAGGTGTTTATGGATACTAAGGAAAGCAAAACCCCGGAAGAACAGAAAGAGCACATCATTGGTGAACGGGTGCCCGAAGATTTTGAATCTTCCAAGCCACATCTTCAACCTGAGGCCAAGAAGCGCCCCGGCGGGATGTATAAGTTACTCCCGCTGGTGATTATCATTCTTGGTGTGATTGTGGTGAGCATTATTGTATTAGGCATCATTAATCGGGGTAACTAGCGAGTCACGATGCTGATGTATTGCCGGGCCAAGCGCCCGGCAATTTTTTTGGCAAGAGCGCTTAATAGTTAGAAGGAGGCTTATTACTTTCAACCGTTGTTAAATTTCGCCTATAAATTCGTCAGAGGGCGAAAGCTCTGCTAAGAAAGGAAGAGGTTATAAAAAGTTAATACCTGTCAAGCAGGAGGATATATGACACGAGTAGCACGCGTGGAGCCTATCAGTCAAAAGCGAGACAATAAGCTTATTATTTCGGGTTGGCGAGTGATAGATGTAACTGATCCTAATGAGCCTCAGGAAATCTCACAACACGAAACTGAACCTCAAGCCATTGAGGCTGCACGTCGTTTTGAAGCCAAAACAGCCGAGGAGCTTGGCTCCGACCCTGATGATACTCAAGATTATGATGCGTCGGATGAACAGGCGGGTAAGCGTTTTCCTGGGTAATTGCATTGCTAATTAGCTAAAAGCTAAATAGTAAAAGTGGTAGTAAGTACTTTGCCTAAATCAATAATAGGGAAGCTCTGAAAAAGTCACTGCCATCAGCGATAATACGGCTATCGTCAACTGCATAGGATTCAGTGCTGCCATGGATCAAATCACCTTCTCAGAAGCCGAGTACCAGAACAAGAAGCGAAAGACCCGCCGCGAACTCTTTCTGGAGCGGATGGACAAGCTGATCCCCTGGACGCAGTTGGAGAAGAAGGTAGCCCGTTATTACCCCAAGGGCGAGAGCGGGCGGCCTCCGTATCAACTGTCTGCCATGCTCCGCGTCCATTGCATGCAATTGTTTTACAACCTGAGCGATCCGGCCATGGAAGACGCCCTCTACGAGATCGAGTCCATGCGCCAATTCGCCGGTTTGAAACTGGACCGATTGCCGGACGAAACCACGATTCTCAAGTTTCGCCATTTTCTGGAACGCCACGGCCTTGGCAAGGTGCTGTTCCAGGAAGTGAACAACCACCTGGAGAAAAATGGCCTGATGCTGCGCGAAGGGAGCATTGTCGATGCCACTATCATTTCTGCGCCTAGTTCCACCAAAAACAAAAAAGGCGAGCGCGATCCGCAAATGCACCAAACTAAAAAAGGTAGCTCTTGGCACTTTGGCATGAAAATGCACATAGGTGTCGACGATAAGCTTGGGTTGATTCACAGCATTGAGACCACGGCTGCCAATGTCCATGACATTGTGCCTGCCGATAAGCTCCTTCACGGTGAAGAGCAACGCGTCTTCGGTGATGCCGGTTACCTTGGTATTCAAAAACGAGACGAGCACAAGCACCGCAACGATGTCTCTTGGTATATTGCCAAACGGCCTGGCACCCGCAAGCAGCTAGATGCCAGGCGACAGAAAGTCGAAAAAATCAAAGCCAGTATCCGTGCCAAGGTGGAGCACCCCTTTCGGTACATCAAACAAGTTTTTGGTTATGGCAAGGCTCGCTATCGTGGACTGGCCAAAAACACTCAGCGCCTGCACTTGCTGGCGGCGTTCAGCAACCTGCTGATCAGTGAGAAATACCTATGGGAATAGGGCGATTGCGCCCGTTTTCCGCTCAATGAGCGGGAAACGGGCAAAAATACACAAAGAACGGGAGAAGAATGTCTGAATTTTCGATTTTTTCTCGGCTCAAGTGAGCGGTGATGAATATCGGCAGTTATTCAGACCTTCCATAGTTGTTGGTAAGTGGTTAATATTTATTAATCTTTTATAAGAAATTCGTTTTGGCTTTGATTTAGTGTACTTCGGTGTACTAGCTTCTTATGTGTAAACCAACACAAGGAGAGATTGTATGAAACGGACAGCATTAGCAATTGCCATCGGTGCGGTTTGCGCAGGCTTGTCAGCTGGTGTTCTTGCTCAGGAAGAGAACCAGAATGACACTGATCGCAGCAATCAAACGGCTCAGCAACAAGACACAAACGCGCA
This sequence comes from Vreelandella glaciei, assembly GCF_013415125.1. Classification (GTDB taxonomy): domain Bacteria; phylum Pseudomonadota; class Gammaproteobacteria; order Pseudomonadales; family Halomonadaceae; genus Vreelandella; species Vreelandella glaciei. The sequence continues at coordinate 79,170 of NZ_JACCDE010000020.1, forward strand.
AGAGCAGCGTAGCAACGACGAAACTAGGGACATCAACGTTGAACAAAAGCCTGCTGAAGTAGAAGTAGAGCAAGAGAAACCTGATATCACGGTGGAGCAGTCTCAACCTAAAGTCACTATTGAGCAACCTGAGCCCAATGTGACCGTTGAAGACGCCGAACCTAATGTCACTGTTGAGCAAACTGGCTAGCCTGAGGTGACGGTTGAGCAAGCGGAAGACGCCCAGGTCAATGTCAATGAAGACGAGCAAGAGCGCCAGCAGAATGATCAGCAGAGTGACCAAACTGATCAAAATGATCAGGCCAATCAAAATGACCAGTCCAACTCACTGATGTCACGTCAGGTCAGCGACCTGGAAGGGATGACAGTGATGAATCAGGAGGACGAAGAGATCGGTGGAGTGCAGCATATTGCAAAGCACGATGAGTCTGGCGATTTGTTTGCTATCGTTTCAGTAGGTGGTATTTGGGGTTTTGGCGCAACGGACATTGCGCTGCCTATCAATGACATGCAGCTTGAAAATGATCAGTTCGTTGTCAACACAAACTATGGCGAAGATGAAATCGAAGCTTCATCGAATAATTACCAAGAAGATGAGTACAGCGAAGTGGATGGCAACATGACGCTATCTGAGGCGCAGCAGCAGTAACGCAGCAACACTAACAGAGGTGCTGTTTGATTCAGCCAATCTGTAGTGACTAATGAAGAGGGCAAGGCGTATACGCCTTGCCCTTTTTGGTAGCTGCGCTAACGCTATTAACCCGGCGACATCTTTTTTTATGTATGAGTAACAAGCGCTACCTTCATTTGCGCAATTGAGTAAGATGGTTATTTTCCAAGCCGTTGGCGGTTCTCATGCAGTTTCTTCAATAATTATGCAGTCAAATCACTTAGCATCAAAAGTAACGATAGTCCGTCGGCGGGTCGCGTTTATGCTACTGCCGGGGTTCTCGCTGCTGACCCATGCCAGCGCGCTGGAGCCGCTGCAAATGGCGAACCAATTGAGCGGCCAGATGCTTTATCACACCGTTACGTTAAGCCTCAGCGATGAACCAGTGCGCAGCGGTGCTCAGCTTTCCTTGATCGCACAACATGAACTGGGTACAGCGCTGGGGCCGCTTGATCTGTTACTAATATGCGCACCCACGCCGCTTCCCTATACGTTGCCAGCAAAGCTCAATGAGTGGTTGCGAGGCCACCAAGGGCGCGGTGTGGCGCTTGGTGGTTTGGCCGGGGGAACTGAAGTGCTGGCCCGCTGTGGGTTGCTGGAAGGCTATCGTGCCACGCTGCCATGGCAGCGCTTTGAGGCGTTTGCGCAGGCCTACCCGCAAGTCACCCTTTCCCAGCAGTTGTTCGAAATTGACCGCGACCGGCTGACCTGCGCCGGTGGCACGGCGGCGATGGATCTGATGCTGACGCTGATAGGTCAGCACCACGGCGCACGCTTGGCAGAGCAGGTCTCAGAACAGTTCGTGTGCGATCGCATTCGGCTGGCGGATGAGCGCCAGCATGTGCCGCTGCGCACTCGCTTGGGCCACGCGCCGCAAAGCTTAGTGGATGCCGTTACGCTAATGGAAGCCAATATCGAGGAGCCGCTCTCGACCCTCGAACTGGCCGAGCACCTGGGGATTTCCCGGCGCCAGCTGGAGCGACTGTTTAAGAAGTATCTACAGGCGGTACCTAGCCGGTACTACCTCGATTTACGCCTGCAGGAAGCGCGCAAGCAACTGCGTGAGAGTGACCGGCCGGTAGGCGATATCGCTTTTGCTACCGGTTTTTCCTCCGGCGCGCATTTTTCCACCGCCTACCGAAATCATTTTGGCATGACGCCAAGAGAAGAGCGCCTAAATTAGAAAGGTATGATTAGAAAGATAAGATTAGAGAGCTCAGGTTAAGGTATCGACAATACCGCCTTCCACGCGCAGCGCCGCACCCGTGGTGGCGCTCGCTTGGGTCGATGCGGCATAGACGCTCATGCTGGCCACTTCCTCAGGCGTGGCGAGGCGCTGGATGATGGAAGAGGGCCGGTTCTCTTTGACAAAGCGCGCTTCCATCTCCTGTTGAGAAGTGCCTTCTTTCTCAGCCATTTCAGCAATCATCTTAAGCACGCCTTCAGAGCGCGTTGGCCCAGGCAAGATAGCGTTGACAGTTACCTGCGTGCCGCTGAGCACTTTGGCCAGCCCGCGCGAAACCGATAGCAGTGCTGATTTGGTCATGCCGTAATGCACCATCTCGGTGGGGATGTTGATGCCCGATTCGCTGGAGATAAACTGGATGCGGCCCCAGTTGCGGTCGCGCATGCCTTGGGCATAATGGCGAGAAAGGCGCACGGCACTCATGATATTGATGTCGAAAAATTGTTGCCAGGTCGCGTCATCAACCTCGAAGAAGTCCTGTGGACCGAAAATTCCCACATTATTGATCAGTATATCTGCGCTGGGTTGCTGCTGGATCAGTGTTTGGCAGCCTTCAGCAGTACCGAGATCGGCGGCCACGCCTTCTACCTGGGCATTCGGGGCATCCTGTTTAATGCTGGCTATTGCCTGATCCACACGTGCCTGCGAACGGCCTGTGACGACAACCTTGGCGCCAGCGTTGGCAAGCCCTTGGGCAATCGCAAAACCGATACCCGCCGTCGAGCCGGTAATGATGGCGTGCTTACCGCTTAGATCAATTTGCATAAGGTGTACTCCTCTCTTCCTGAGTGTCAGTACGTCGCGATACCTCGCTATCCAAGCATGACTTTATCGCTTGCCAATAAGTATGGGGGTCTTATAGCGTTCTTCAAGACGTTAACGCGACTCAGTGGGCGTCGCTATTCATAATTTGCCGTCCCATTGCTGAAAGCGGTTGACCGTGTTGGCCCCTTATACTGTTTTCATTCCTTCCCTCCATTGGAGATAACGCCCCATGAGCCATACCCCAAGCCGTCAAGATTACGATCACTACATGACGCCCAACTACTCACCGCAGCAGGTTATTCCCGTGCGCGGCGAAGGGAGCCGCTTGTGGGATCAGCAGGGGCGCGAATATATCGATTTCGCCGGTGGCATCGCCGTCAACTCCTTGGGCCACTGTCACCCGGTGCTCGTTAATGCGCTGAAAGAGCAGGGCGAAAAGCTCTGGCATCTCTCTAATGTGTTTACCAACGAGCCTGCGTTGAACCTGGCTAAAACGCTGGTTGAACGCACCTTCGCTGATAAAGTGTTTTTATGCTCTTCCGGCGGTGAAGCCAATGAAGCTGCGCTAAAGCTGGCACGCCGCTGGGCCGTCGATAACCATGGCGAACAGAAAGACAAGATCATCTCGTTTTATCAATCGTTTCACGGTCGTACCTTCTTTACCGTCAGCGTGGGCGGCCAGCCCAAGTATTCCCAGGGCTTTGGCCCGGTGCCGGGTGGCATTCAGCACGCCAACTACAACGACCTGGAAAGCGTTCGTGCGCTGATGGGCGACGACACCTGCGCGATCATGGTTGAGCCCATGCAGGGCGAGGGCGGCATCGTGCCCGCAACACCAGCATTTCTTCAGGGCCTGCGCGATCTGTGTGATGAACATAACGCGCTGTTGATTTTTGACGAGGTGCAAACCGGCGTGGGTCGCAGCGGCGAGCTCTACGCGTACAAGAACTACGGCATTACGCCGGATATCCTTACCAGCGCCAAGTCGCTGGGCGGCGGTTTCCCCATTGGTGCCATGCTGGCCACCGATGACGTCGCTAAGTCGCTGGTCGTTGGTACTCACGGCTCCACCTACGGCGGCAATGCGCTGGCCTCTGCCGTGGCGTTGGCGGCCGTCGAGTTTATCGATACCCCTGACGTGCTGGAAGGGGTGAAAAAACGCCACGACCTGTTCCGCGAGCATCTGGAAACCATCAACCGCAAACACGGGGTGTTCAAGGAGATCCGTGGTATGGGCCTGCTGATGGGTGCCCAAATGTCGGATGCCTATGAAGGCCGCGCCAAAGATATCCTGCCGCTGGCCATCGAAGAGGGCTTGATGGCCTTGATTGCAGGCCCCAATGTGCTGCGCATGGCGCCTTCGCTGGTGATCCCAGAAGCGGATATTGCCGAGGGCATGGCTCGGCTAGAGCGTGCCATTGAGCGGCTAGTTGCCTCAGCATGAGTGAGCAGCCTACTGGGTTAACAGAGGGGGCGTCGAAGATGCTGGTAGTGCGACCCGTTAAAGCGTCGGATCTACCGGCGCTCGAACAGTTGGCTGAGCATGCAGTGCCCAGGTTGACCAACTTGCCTGCCAATCGCGAGCGGCTTCAGGAGCGCATCGCGCGCTCCCAGGAGGCTTTCAATGGTGACGTCGAGTTTCCAGAAAACGAGCACTATACGTTTGTGCTGGCTGACGACTCACGCGAGGAAGTGCTCGGTACCGCCACTATCCGTGCCCAGGCGGGTGCCAATGAGGCTTACTACACCTATCGTCAGGAAACGCTGATTCACGCTTCGCAGCAGCTGAATGTGCGTCGTGAAGTTCAGACACTGGCACTTTCCCACGAAGTTTCGGATGCCACCCTGCTATGCGCTTTTTCGCTGAACCCCCGCTATAAGGGCACCAGTGCCGAGAACCTGCTGCGTCGGGCGCGGTTGATGTTTATTGCCCAGTATCCCGAGCGCTTTTCGCGCATCCTGGCGGTCGCGTTCCCCGGCTATCTGGATACCCGCGGCGAATCGCCGTTTTGGGAAAGCGTCGGCAGGCACTTTTTTGCCCGCAGCTTCCAGGACATCAATCACGTTGCGGGGGTACGCTCGAAAAGCTTTATCGCTGAAGTGATGCCCCAATTCCCGCTCTACCTGCCGCTGTTGACGCCCCAGGCGAGGGCTTCGATTGGACGTGAACACCCCGCCCATGAAGAGGCTCTGGAAGAGATGCTGGCCGAGGGGTTTGTGCGTTCTCGCCATGTGGATATTTTCGACGCCGGGCCAATTGTCAAAGCCGAGCGCGACCGGCTGGAAACCTTTCGCCGTGCCGCCTGGCATCCGGTGCGCATTCGCCCTGAACACGCTTTGCCGGACGCAGAACCGGCGATGATTGCCAACCAGAAGCTGGGTGATTTCCGCTGTATCGTCGCGCGTTATGCGTTGTCGCCCACGGGCCAGTTGATGCTGTCGGCGGAGCACGCCGAGCGGCTGGGCGTTTCGGAAGGGCGAGCCGTGCTGGCCGCACCGCTTACCTTACCCGTCGCGGTGGACGCGCTCGATGAAGGAGAAATGTAATGCGCATTCGACCCATTGCCCGCAATGACCTGGATGGGCTGCAGGCGCTTGCGCAGCAGGCCGGGGTGGGGTTTACCTCGCTGCCGGATAACCGCGAGTTTTTGGCCGGCAAGATAGAAGCCGCCGCCAGTGCCTTTGAAGAGCGCACCCCGGTGGATGACCGACTCTACTTCTTTGTACTGGAAGATGAAGTGAGTGGTGAGTTGGCGGGCTGCTGCGCCATTGAAGGCCAGGTAGGCCGAGAAGTGCCGTTTTATAACTATCGTCTCGGCACCCTGGCGCACTCCTCCATCCAGCTGGACCTTCACCGCACCATCGACACGCTGTTTTTAAGCTCCGACCACACCGGTGATGCCGAAGTGTGCTCGCTGTTCCTGCGTCCGGAGTATCGCGGTGAAGCCAATCGCCACTTGCGCAACGGCGCGCTGCTTTCCAAGGCGCGCTGGCTGTTTATCGCCCAGTTTCGTGACCGATTCCCCAATAAAGTGTTGGCAGAAATGCGCGGTGTGTTCGATGAGAACAACACCAGCCCTTTCTGGGAGAGCCTGGGCAAACACTTCTTCCCCATGGATTTCAGCGAAGCGGACCGACTCACCGGCTTGGGGCAGAAGAGCTTTATCGGTGAGCTGATGCCCAAGTTTCCGATCTACACCACCTTTATGGCCGAAGAGGCGCGCGCCTGCATTGGTCAGGTGCATCGCCATACCCGCCCAGCACTGGAAATGCTGAAGAAGGAGGGATTGCGCTGGGAAGGCTATATCGACATTTTCGACGGGGGCCCCACCGTGGAAGCCTACATCGATGATGTGCGCGCTATCCGTAATTCAAGGCTATGCCAGGTGGAAGTATCTGCCGCTGCCCGTGAAGAGAGCGTCAGCCGCTGGCTGGCGGCTACCACCCATATGTTGAACTTTACTGCCAGTTGGATAGGCCGCGCGCCCGCCGACGACAACACCATCGTGCTTAACGAGCAGGAAGCGAGCCGCTTGAGTGTCGCTACCGGTGATTACCTGCGCCTGCTGGAAACCTGAGCCCGAAAGCCTGTACGTACATAAGCCCGCATTTACACGGCAAGGAGAGAACGATGCACGCCCAACAGCAGCAACTTATCAATGGCGCCTGGCTAGCAGGCGACGCCGCGTCGTTGAGCAAGCACGATCCCGTTTCCGGACAGCTGCTCTGGCAGGCCGCCACGGCCAGCGAGGATCAGGTCACGATCGCTGTGAAAGCCGCCCGCAGTGCCTTTCCTGGCTGGGCGCGTACCCCCTTTGCCGAGCGCCAGGCTCTCGTCGAGCGTTTTGCCGAGGTGCTGAAATCCCGAGGGGAAGCGCTAGCCGTGGCGATTGCCTCTGAAACCGGCAAACCCCTCTGGGAAGCGCGCACTGAAGCGGGTGCGATGGTGGGCAAGGTCGCGCTATCGGTCAAGGCCTATAACGAGCGTACCGGTGAGCGTGAAAAAGCTGTTGGCAATGCAAAAGCCGTATTGCGCCATCGCCCCCACGGCGTGATGGCGGTGTTCGGCCCCTATAACTTTCCAGGCCACCTGCCCAACGGCCATATGGTGCCCGCGCTATTGGCGGGTAACACCGTCGTCTTCAAACCCAGCGACCAGACCCCACTGACCGCCGATTTAACCCTTCAGTGCTGGCTGGAAGCCGGGCTGCCTGCCGGGGTGATCAACCTGGTGCAGGGCGGCGTTGCCGTGGGCCAGGCGCTGGCAGGCAACCCCGGGATCGATGGCCTGCTGTTTACCGGCAGCGCCAAGGTGGGTGGCATGCTGCATCAGCAGTTTGCCGGGCAGTTGGATAAAATCCTGGCGCTCGAACTGGGCGGCAATAATCCGCTGGTAGTGAAAGATATCGATGACGAGCGTGCGGCGGTGCTTACCATTCTGCAGTCGGCGTTTCTCTCCGGTGGCCAGCGCTGCACCTGCGCTCGCCGATTGATGGTGCCGGAGGGCGCCGTCGGCGACCGGCTGATCGATGCGCTTTCAGAGGCGGTCAGCAAGCTGCATGTGGCGGGCCAGTTCGAAGAGAACCCTACCCCGTTCTATGGCGGTTTGGTGAGCGTGGCCGCTGCAGATGGCCTGCTCAAGGCGCAAGAGGAACTGGAATCCATGGGCGGTACGGTGATCAACCGCATGCGGCGCCTGGAAGAGAACACCAGCCTGCTAAGCCCCGCGCTGATTGATGTGACGGGCCTGGACGTTCCTGACGAGGAGCACTTTGGACCGCTGCTGAAAATCCACCGCTATCGCGATTGGGATGAAGCACTCTCGCTTGCCAACAACACCCGCTACGGGCTCTCCGCCGGGTTGATTGGCGGCGAGCAAGCCGATTGGGACGACTTCCTGTTGCGCATTCGCGCAGGCATCGTCAACTGGAACCGCCAGACCACCGGCGCTTCCGGCGATGCGCCCTTCGGCGGCGTAGGTGACAGCGGCAACCACCGCCCCAGCGCTTATTACGCGGCAGACTACTGCGCTTATCCGGTGGCTTCCATGGAAGCCGACACCCTGGAGATGCCTGAAACCCTGCCACCAGGAGTGAGTCTATGAAAGGCAGTGCCTTCAGTCGTATCAGGGAAGTCAATTTCGACGGTTTGGTCGGCCCTACCCATAATTACTCGGGGCTGGCAGTTGGTAACGTCGCCTCGATGAGCCACGGTGGCCTGCTCTCCAATCCCAAGGAGGGCGCGCTCCAGGGGCTGGCAAAGATGAAGTCGCTGATGGACGCGGGCTACGCCCAGGGCGTACTGCCCCCACAGCAGCGGCCTGATGTAGGGGCGCTGCGTGATCTGGGCTTCAGCGGCAGTAATAGCGATGTGCTGGCCCGTGCCGCTGTCGAGGCACCGCAGCTTCTGCGGGCGGTATGCTCGGCCTCCAGCATGTGGACCGCTAACGCAGGCACGATTACCCCCAGCGTCGACGCACCGGATGGCCGGGTGCACTTCACGCCAGCCAATCTGCAGTCGAGCTTTCACCGCTACCTGGAGCCGCAAACCACCGGGAGAGTACTGCAAGCTATTTTCCGCGATGAGCAGTGTTTTGCTCACCACCCGGTGCTGCCTGCAACGCCGGCCTTTTCCGATGAAGGGGCGGCCAATCACACCCGCCTTTGCGGCGAATATGGTGAACCCGGGGTTCACCTGTTTGTCTATGGTCGCCAGGCATTTGGTGACGTGCGTAGCGGCGAGCGTGAACCCCAGCGCTATCCCGCCCGGCAGACTCTGGAAGCCAGCCAGTCGGTAGCCCGCCAGCACGGGCTTACGGAAGCGCAAACCGTCTTCGCCCAGCAGCACCCGGATGCCATCGATGCTGGCGTGTTCCATAACGATGTCATTGCAGTGGGCAACGGGCCCGTGCTGCTCTACCACGAAATGGCCTTTCTGGACGAAGAGGGCACGCTCGATGAGTTGCGTGCCAAAATGCACACGCCGCTGATTCCCGTGCGCGTGCCGGTCGAGGCGGTGAGCATGGAAGACGCGGTCGCATCGTATCTCTTCAACTCCCAACTGCTCTCCAGCCCGGACGGCACCATGACGCTGGTGGTACCCGGCGAATGTCAGGAGCGCGAAGCGGTCTGGCGGACGATCCAGGATCTGATCCTGGCGGGCAATAACCCCATCGGTGAGGTGATCGTCAAAGACGTCAAGCAGAGCATGCGCAACGGTGGCGGCCCCGCCTGCCTGCGCTTGCGTGTGGTGCTAACGGAAGCCGAACGTGCCGCGCTCACTGGCCGAGTACTGCTCAACGAGGCACTGTATACCGATCTGACCGCGTGGGTGGAGCGCCACTACCGCGATCGCCTAGCCCCGGACGATCTCGCCGATCCACAGCTGGCGGAAGAGTCACTGGTTGCTCTGGATGAACTGACGCAGTTACTGCAGATTGGTTCGGTCTACCCGTTCCAGTTGGGGTAGGGGATTGAATAAACAGAGTAAAGAGAGAATCAAAAGAGCCATCAGATTTGGTGGCTTACCTCTATTAGTTTTATAAGGGGGAGGCTGTGACAACTGATGAAGGCGTCCTTCGGTAGGTACACGTCTTCATTAAGTCTGCAATAAGCAGTAAACAGCGTTAGCTAGCAACACAAGTGCCCGTCCGTAGGTTAAGAATATCTAGTGCATCCTCTAGACGGCCGATACCACTGATGCCTCCGCTTTCAGCGAAATTGCACGCGGCGTCCATTTTTGGCCCCATAGAACCAGCCGGCAGGTCCAGCTTGCGAGCTTCATCCAGCGTTAATTTATGGATAGGTGCAGCGGTGTCCTTACCGAAGTCACGGTAGATGGCGTCCACGTCAGTGAGAAGGAGCAAGGCGTCTGCGCCCAGCTGGCTGGCCAGAAGTGCGCTGGCGGCGTCTTTGTCGATCACGGCTTCGATGCCGATCATGCTGCCGTTCTCTCGGCGAAGAATGGGGATGCCACCGCCTCCAGCGCAGATCACCACAACGCCCTGTTCCAGCAGCAGCTGGAGCACCCTCATGTCGGGTATCTCCAAAGGCTTGGGCGAAGGCACTACCCGCCGCCACTTGTCACCATCCTGAGCGATGTGCCAACCGGCGGCTTCGGCTTTGGTCTCGGCTTCTTCCCTTTCGTAAACTGGCCCGACAAACTTGGTGGGATTGCTGAAGGCGGGGTCATTCTTGTCGACCAGAACCTGGGTAAGTAGGGTGGCCACAGGTCTGTTATGGTCCAGGGCGTTTTCCAGTTCCTGCTCGATGATGTAGCCGATCATACCTTCTGTTTCAGCGCCCAGTACATCCAGCGGATAAGCCTCGTCCGGCTTATAGGCGGCGCCCTGAAGCGCCAGTAAGCCTACCTGGGGGCCATTGCCGTGAGTGACTACCAGCTGGTGGCCAGCGCGGACGATTTCGGCCAATGATTCGGCGGCAATTTTTACGTTGGCGCGCTGGGCCTCGGCGGTCAGGGGCTCCCCTCGCCGCAACAGGGCATTGCCTCCCAGAGCTGCTACTACAAGCATGTCATGCTCCTTGAATCAGTTTCCAAGAGTGGCGACGAGCACCGCCTTGATGGTGTGCATTCGGTTCTCCGCCTGATCAAATACGATAGAGGCGGGACTTTCAAAGACGTCGTCGGTGACTTCCATGGCGTCGATGCCGAACTCGGCCTGTATTTCCTTGCCTATGGTGGTCTCGGTGTTATGGAAGGCCGGCAGACAATGCATGAACCTTACGCGGGGGTTGCCGGTTTTCTCCATCAGGGCAGCATTGACCTGATAGGGCTGCAACAGTTTGATTCGCTCTGCCCACTTTTCCTTGGGTTCACCCATGGACACCCACACGTCGGTGTAGACAAAATCCACGCTCGCAACGGCGGCATCAATGTCCTCCGTGATCATAATCCGGGCGCCGGTTTCACTGGCAATAGCCTGTGCTTCATTCTGAATAGCCTCGCTGGGCCAACAGGCCTTGGGCGCACACAAGCGCACATCCATTCCCATCATGGCGCCGCCGATCAGCAGGCTGTCGCCCATGTTATTCGCAGCGTCCCCGATAAATACAAAGGCAACATCCCGCAGCGGCTTTTCCACGTTTTCCTGCATGGTCAGGAAGTCTGCGAGGATCTGTGTGGGGTGGAATTCATTGGTCAGCCCATTGTAAACCGGCACGCCGGCATATTGTGCCAGCTCCTCAACCACCGTCTGGCCGAACCCCCGGTATTCGATGGCATCGTAAACGCGGCCGAGCACACGGGCGGTATCCTTGACGGATTCCTTGTGGCCGATATGGGTGCCCGTCGGGCCCAGATAGGTTACTCGGGCGCCCTGATCAAACGCTGCAACCTCAAAGCCTACCCGGGTTCGGGTGGAGTTCTTTTCAAAGATCAGCGCTATGTCCTTGCCCTGCAACTGCGGTACTTCGGTGCCGGCGTACTTGGCTGTTTTCAGGTCGGTGGAAAGCTTGAGCAAAAAACTGATCTCTCGGGGCGTAAAGTCCCTCAGGGTCAGGAAGTGCCGGTTCTTGAGATTGAAAGCCATGGTTCTGCTCCTACCTTGTCAGACTGTATCTCGTATTGTCGGGCAGCTCATGCAGCGCCCACCGCCCCGGCCCCGGCCCAACTCCGCTCCGGGTATGGCCAGTACCTCTATGCCGGCTGCTTCCAGCGCAGCATTGGTATCGTCGTTGCGGTCATAACCGATGACGACCCCCGGACTCAGTGCCAGCACGTTATTGCCATCGTTCCATTGTTCTCGCTCCCGTTCGGCAGGGGTATCGCCACCCGTGGCGACCACTTCCAGGGACGGGTAACCAAGTACATCGGCAACAACATCAAACAGCGGACGGCTGTCCTGGAAGAACGACAGGTGCTTGCTGCCTTCCCCCGGACGCAGGTCGTAGCAAACCATTTCATCTGCGACTTCCTTGAAAGTGGTCACTACATTGCCGCCACAGAAGGTAAACACGGTATCCAAGTGCATGGCAGAACGGCTCTTGGGAATCTGGCAGGCAATTATCCGTTCTGCAGTGCCGTTAGCAAAAAGCGTCTTGGCCAGCTGGCCAATGGCTTGCGGAGAGGATCGTTCCCCCATTCCCACCAGCACGACACCATTACCCACCGGCATGATGTCCCCTCCTTCCAGGGTCGCCAGCGCATGATCTTCAAGTGGGTCGCCCCAATGCACGTTCACCTTGCCGGCAAACTTCGGATGGAACCGGTAGATCGCGCTCATTAGCAGCGTCTCTGGTTTGCGCGCAGCCCAGTACATAGGGTTCAGGGTGACACCACCATAAATCCAGGCGCTGTTATCCCGGGTGAACAGTAAGTTGGGCAGTGGCGGCAGCACAAAGCCGTGAGGCCCCAGATGGTTACCGAACAGCCCTGCAGGGTCGAAAGGCAGGTCACCTACTTCCAAACCACCAATGAGAAATTTCGCCAGCGTATTACCCGGCAGTTCGTTCATCCATGTGCGAAGGTCGGATACCATGCCTACCCCGATATGATTCCAGGTAATCCGGTGGTCTAGAACCCAGGTACGTGCTTCGGGAATATCAAGCGTTGTCGCCAGCAGGTCGTTAACGTCCAGAACCTCCACACCACGTTCACGCATTACCTCGGCGAATACGTCATGGTCTTTCTGTGCCTGCTTGACCCAGAAGACATCGTCGAACAACAACGCATCGCAGTTGGAGGGAGTCAGTCTTCTATGGGCTAGCCCAGGGCGGCAGACGATAACTTGCCGTAAAGTCCCAGTTTCCGAGTGAACGCCCAAAGTGTGTTCTGACATGTCGCATACTCCTTTGCCCTGATTATAGAAATGCACCAATGCTAATAACTGCACTGATAAAAACAGTCAAAATAAGAAGGAGAGGCCAGATAAATACTAGCCAACGGTCATAAGAGATACGGCCTATCGCTAGGCCACCGACCACTACGGCAAAGGTCGGGTTTATCAGATTAACCAGGCCGTTGGCTGATTGGTAAGCAGTTACCACCAAGTCACGTCCTACGTCAGCAAAGTCGCCCAAGGGCGCTAAAATAGGCATGGATAGTACGGCAAGTCCGGATGAGGAGGGTACGAAGAAACTCATTCCTACCTCGATCCAGAACATCAAATTGATAAAGGTTAGTTCAGGCAATCCACCTAATGTACTTTCGGCGCTATGCAAGATGGTATCGGCAATCATGCCTTGTTCCATGATCACCACGATGCCGCGGGCCAGACCAACGACCAGGGCTACGCCGAGCAGATCGCGGGCGCCGTCGACAAAACTACTGGTCAGCTTTTTCTCGCCCAGCCGAGCGATGATGCCGATCACAATGGCGGAACCAAAGAAAAGTGCGCCCATCCTAGCCATCCACCAGCCTTGGGACGAGACGCCCCAAATCATCGCGATAAAGGTCAGAGCAAAAATAACAAGGGTAATTTTCTGAGTGCCTGAAAGATCAAAATTTTCCAGCTCGTCGTGTCCCTGTAGAAAGAGTTTGCGGTGTGCATCCTGTTGTCTGGCCACAACGGAGCGAGCAGGATCCAACTTAATGCGTTTGGCGTAGCGCATCACGTAGACTGAACAAATCACCAGCCCGCCAATCAGCAGCACCAGCCGAAGTACAATTCCCTCTGTAAAAGGAATATCCGCTGCGTTAGAGGCAATGACAGTAGCGAAGGGGTTGATAGTGGAGCCCAACACACCAATACCAGCGCCGATCAGAATCACGGCGACTCCTGTGATCGCATCATAGCCAGCAGCGATGATGATGGGGATTAGAATGGCATAGAAGGCCAGAGTCTCTTCTGCCATGCCATAGGTGGTGCCTCCGAGGGCAAACAGCGTCATCAGGATGGGGATCATCCAGATCTCTCGGCCTTCCAGCCGATGCATCACGTTACGTATCCCCGTGTCGATTGCGCCGGTAGCATTGATAACGCCTAAGAAGCCACCCAAAAACAGCACAAATAAGGCAACGTCGATGGCATTGGCGACATAGCTGTCGGGATCATAGAAACCCGCCGTGGGGGCCAGCATGACGTCCACAAAACCTTGAGGGTTTGAATCAACCGTTACATAGGTGCCAGGTACTGCAATTTCGCGTCCGACCTCTTCATTCATCGTACGTTCGTATTGCCCGGCAGGAATGATCCAGGTCAGCGCCGCTACAAGAATAATTAGCAGGAAGAGAATTGAGTAGGCTGTAGGGAACCGTGTCGCTAGATCCTCTTCAGGCTTTGGTGAAGTGAGCTTTTCATCTGACATGCGCTGTCTCCGACCTATGGTTAAGGAGCAATCAACTATATTCAGTGTATTCCCATTACAATGGCTTGAATTGATTTAGATCAATCACGCAAAAGTACATGCAGCTGCAGCTAATAAATGACGAAAAATTTAATTGGTCGAGCCGTGCTTGCTGCTGTAACTGGTAATGCAGATTTTGAGCTTTGGTATGTTCTGAAGACGAGCTGGTAAGTTTTTCGTAGCTTTAGCTATTATTATCTTTTACGTTTTTTTGGCAGCAGACTAAGTTTGGTTCTGTGATTTATTCACTAGTGGTTTTTATATCTCGCTACAGCACATCGGTTTGATGAATCTCGGGGCTTGAAATAAACGCTGTGATCTTTTCCCAGCAACAGGTCTTCTACAAGTGAGATTTTCAGCTACGTTTACCCCATGGAGTGTCGCATTCTGTAGCAGTAAGTAGGATCGTATAACAGTTCTTGTCCCCCTCTCAGTGGCGCCCTGCCATGATCATCACATTGCCTCATCGCTTAAGGCCACCGTTTAGACTGCTTTATCAGGCACCTGCTTCGCTTTACCAATGTTAAGCAAGGCAATACCGGCACCAATCAGTAGGATGCCAGGCAGCAAGCCCTCAGGGGCAGTTTCTCCCTGTAACAGGATGGCGACTGGAACTCCCACCACGGCACCGACGGAGCCCAACAAACTCAGAAATACCGGGCCACCGCTTTTTTGCAGCAGGAAGAGCAGTAAAAACTGGCCAGCGAACACCACTGCTTGGACAGCAATTAGGACTATCGGCAGAGACCGATCCATGGGGACGTGAAGTGAGAAGCCTGGCAGTAGGCCCACCCCCAGCAGAAGCATAGAGGCAGCTATCAGCATCCCTGGCGCCAGCGCATCGCTGGACACCCCCACTGGCCAGCGCAGGGTTCGGTAAAGGTTACCGATGGCCAGCAGCACAGGGCCAATCAAGGCAAGAAGAATCCACAGGTAGTCAGCATCAGGGGCGGATAGCTTATGGAAAGCTAGAGTGAAGGCGCCTGCAAGGGCTGACATGACACCAGCCGCACGCAAGAGCTGAAAGCGCTCCATTTTTAACGTCAACGCACCGACGTAGGTGAGCAGCGGTGGCAACGTGATGATCAATGCCACAAATCCTGCGCCGACATGGGGGATAGCCGAAAAGAAGAGCAGGTTGGCGCCCGCCACGCCCAGCAGCGCAGAGATCAGGTAGTACTCGACGCTGCGAACGGTCAACGGTGGCAGATTGCGGCGGTAAGCGGCGAGCGCAAGCAGAAGTAGTGCCGCCCCTGAAATTGACCAAAACAGAAAAGCGAGCGCTGATAGCTGCATTTCACCCGCGAGCTTTGCCAAATTAGTCGATAGGCCCAGCAAGGCGCCACCAGCGAGCAGATACAGCAGCGGGGCAAGCCAGGTTCTTTTAGAGGAGTATAGCTTGGGTTTGTTGGGTAATGTCATTAGCAGCCTTCAAGGATTATATCTTGATATCAAGGTATGTAGGATTAACCTTGACGTCAAGGTATATAGGCGCAAAATACGTTTATGGATCATGTAGACCACATACTCAAACAGTGGCGCCAGGAGCGTCCCGACCTCGACGTAGCCCCGATGGGTACTATCGGGCGGGTCAAACGGCTGAACCACACCTTGATGCGCGCGATGGAGAAGACCTGGGCAAAATATGGCCTGACGGATGCGGGCTTTGACGTATTGGCCACGCTGCGCCGAGAGGGAGCGCCCTATGCGCTATCGCCGAGCGATTTGATGGCATCCACCATGGTGACCTCAGGCACCATGACTCACCGTATCCATCAATTGGAAAAGTCAGGACTGATCGAGCGGGTCAAGAACCCGGATGATGGTCGCGGTTTTCTGATCTCTCTTTCTCAGCGCGGATTTGATCTGATCGACGAAGCGGTGGCTGCTCATGTAGAGACACAGGCGCAGCTGGTGAGCGGGCTGACTGACGAACAACGTCAACAACTGGATGCGTTGTTAAAGCAGTTCCTGGCGGGGGTTGAGCAGGAGTGATCGCTTTTGCCATCGGAGTGCGCTGTCACTTGATTCGCCCTTCAGGTACCAGACCTTGTGGTTACCGTCCGCGAAGCCCCTCAGTGATCGTTTCCATAAACGCGCGTACTTTAGCCACATGACGCAAATCTGGATGGGTGAGCAGCCAAAGCTGAGTCGTCAGCGCGTCAATCGGCTGGCTGAGTCTGAGTAGTGCTTCATCGGCATCGCCAAGATAGCAAGGCAGTACCGCAATGCCCGCCCCATGACGGACCGCCAGCTTCATCCCCAGCATGCTGTCCAGTCGGTAGGCCGCGTTTTTACCCACCATCCACTGCTCAAGCGCTGTATCGCCTAGGTGAACATCCGGGCCTATCCAGTTTTCTGTTGTTAGTGACGTTGGATCTAATGGCAGAGGAGCTTTTTGCCAAAGCGCTTGTTGTCCATAAACTGCCAAGGGGATGTCGCTTACTTTTCGGCCTACAAGCGTTTCCGGTGGCTTGCAGGTTGGACGGATAGCGATATCGGCCTCACGTCGCGTCAAACTATGAAGCTGGTTGGAGATGACCACTTCCAGCGAGATAGCCGGATAGGTTTCTCGAAAGCTTGCCAATAACGGGGAGAGCAGGCCCGCGAAAAGTGTATCGGTCGTGGTGATTCGCAGGCTGCCGGTAAGCGCTAAATCCTGCCCTATGATTCGGCGCTCCGCGCCGTTGATCTCATTTTGCACACGCAGGGCCGACGCTGTTAAATCGTCGCCTGCCATGGTCGGCGTATAGCCGTTACGGCTGCGCTCAAAAAGAGTAACGCCCAGTCGTCTCTCCATCTCGCTTAAACGCCTGAAAACAGTGGCGTGGCTGATCCGCAGCGTTCGGCTGGCGCCGGATAGCGAGCCCGCCTCGGCAATCGCTAGCACAATTTCTAGGTCGTCCCATCTTATCCGTTGTTCATTCATGCAAGCCCGGTTCTCATTTTTAGCCAATTTTTGAGCATATATGAACAGGTTAGTCTGTCGTTGAACCAATCGATAGGGGAAGCGCAGTATGAATGTATTGATCGTCTTGGCTCATCCTGAATGCAAGTCGTTTAATGGCGGCCTAGTAGATGAAGCGGTAGCACAGCTGATAGGCGAGGGTCACACAGTGGAAGTGGATGATCTTTATGCTGAGCAGTTTGATCCAGTGGAGCGCGCTGGGCACTATCCGCATAGCGCTGTGGCATCGGACTACTTCTATCCCCTCAATGAGCAGCGGGCTCACCACGAAGAAAACACATTGCCGCAGGACGTCCAGCGGGAGTTGGCGCGGTTGGAGTGGGCTGACTTGGTGATCTTCCAGTTTCCCTTATGGTGGCACGCCCAGCCTGCCATTTTGAAAGGCTGGTTTGATCGGGTGCTGGTGTATGGAGGACGCTACACGAGTCGCATGCGTTACGATAAAGGCTACTATCGTGGCAAGAGGGCCATACTTTCAGTGACCACGGGCTCGCCTGAAAAGACATTTCAGCCCTTTGGTCGTGCAGGCAACATGGTTCACTGGCTTTGGCCGATTCATTCATCACTGTACTACGTTGGCTTTGACGTACTGGCGCCCCAGGTGAGCTACGGCATTCAAGGCGGCGGTATTCGTTATCAACCGGAAGCTGACCTCCCAGGTCACCTGGAGGCTTGTAAAGCGGCCTGGGCATCTCGGCTGAAGAGCCTAAATAGTGAACTGGCCATCCCCTTTGCTGGCTGGGGCGACTGGGACGAGGACGGTGTATTACGCCAAACAACGCCACTGCGATGGAGGCTGGGCTGACCTCGTGTAGACTCTTTACTCGTCTATAAACCAGATCAGCAAAAGGTCCGACAAGCGCCATGACCACCTCGAATCACCGTTTTACCGATGCTGAGCGCCGTGGGCTTTACCGCGCCATACACGAACGGCGCGACGTGCGCTCGCAATTTCTGCCCGACCGGATTCCCCCTGATGTGCTGGCCCGTCTTTTAGAAGCTGCACACCATGCGCCGTCAGTAGGGTTTATGCAGCCCTGGGATTTCATCGTGATTGAAAGTCGTGACGTCAGGGAAACCGTGCTGGCGATGTTCGAGCAGGAGAACCGGAAGGCCGCCGAGCGCTTTGAAGGCGAGCGCAAGGAGCATTACCGCAGCCTTAAACTGCAAGGCATTCTGGAAAGCCCACTCAATCTCTGTATTACCTGTGACCGAAGCCGGGGCGGCCCGCATGTGCTGGGGCGCAATAGCATTGTCGATACCGACCTGTTTAGTACCTGCTTAGCAGTGCAAAATCTTTGGCTAGCGGCGCGGGCAGAAGGTATTGGCGTTGGCTGGGTGAGTATTCTCGATCAAGAGCAGCTAAGCGCGGCGTTGAATTTGCCCGAACATGTCTATCCTCTGGCGTATCTCTGCCTTGGCTATGTGAGCGAGTTTTTAGATCAGCCGGAGCTTGAAGCAAAGGGGTGGCGGAGTCGGTTGGCATTGACTGAGTTGGTGCACCACGATACTTGGGGGCAGCCCCTAGCCAGCCAATGGTTCGACCCTCTATAGCGCTAATACTTATTTGTCGCTAATGTATCCGTTTGTGCTAAATAAGGTTTGGAGCGAACTATGCGAGGCGATATCACTATTCAGCGATTAAACGCGGACGCTCCTAGCGCTGAAATAGTCGCGTGCTGGACATTTGAAGCCTGGGGACACTTGCACCCTGGGCTTACTAAAGAACAAGCCATTGCACGTTTAAAAGCAGAATGTGGGCACGCTGGTGTGCCAACGATATTTGTGGCCTTGAGTGAAGAAACGCCAGTGGGGACTGCCAGCCTCATTGTCGATGATATGAGTATTCGCCGCGACCTTACCCCATGGCTTGCCTCCGTGTTTGTTGTGCCCGAATGGCGGGGGCAAGGAATTGCTTCTGCATTAGTGCATCGGGTAGAAGTAGAAGCAGCCGAGAACGGGATTGAGCGCTTCTATCTCTATACCCCCGACCAGCAGGCGCTCTATCGGCGCTTGGGTTGGCAAGATGTAGAAAGCCTTGAGTACCGGGGCGAAAACGTCACGGTGATGTCGCGGCAGTTGGGGCTTTAAGGTGCGCTTATGATCAGTGGCCGCGCATTACGCTATTTTGATACTGTGGCCCAGTGTCACTCCTTGCGCCAAGCCGCAGCTCAGTTACATATCGCCCCCACGGCAATCAGCCGTCAGATTGATTTACTGGAGCATCAGTTGGGGGCTCCACTGATCGAACGCGGCCCTAACGGTATTAGTTTGACGGCAGCAGGAGAGCTATTGGCTGCCCAGGCCCAGCGAACCCTACGCGATCTTGAACGGGTACAGGAACACATTGCCGACTTGAAAGGCCTACGAACCGGCCGGGTCAGTCTGCAAGTAGCGGAGGGAGTCGTCGCCGGACTGCTGGCGCCGGCATTGGCCAACATGGGGCTACGCTATCCTTATCTTCGCTTTGATATCGGCACCGCTAGCGCCAGCCATATGATCGAAGCGCTGCGTCGTGGGGACGCTGATATTGGCCTGTCGTTCTTCATGCCACGCCATGATGACATTGTGCCGTTCTCCAGTTCTGACTTGCACCATCATGCCGTCATGGCGCCTGCTCATCCCTTGGCAGATGCTAATGAGTTAAGCCTTGCCATATTGGCAGAGCATCGCCTGATTCTGCCTGATGAATCCTATGGTGTGCGTCAGGCGCTCGAGCGAGCTGCCCATCATCAAGGGGTGGCGTTGGCACCTACCTTCAAGACCGCTTCCTTGGAAACCCAGAAAGCCCTCGCGCTTAACGGTGCGGGCGTGCTCATCCTTCCGCCGATGGCCGTGGCGCGTGAGTGTCAGTCAGGTGAGCTGGTGAGCATCCCGTTGTCACCTCTGGAGCTTGAGCCGGCGCGGATTGATCTTTGCGTCTATCGTCATCGCCAGCGCAGCTTTGCCACCGAGGCGTGCCTCTCGTTACTGGCGAGTGCCCTGCAAACGATGACGGAAGCGTCGTCTTGAAAGCAATGTGCACACAAAAAGTGGACACGCTGTGGTCAATATTGAAATAGCAGAAGACACTGAGTGGGTTCATGCTGACATTAGTGGTAATGACGACATGATAACAACAGCAAAGGTGATGTGATGCCCGAACTACACCAGTTGACCGCTACTCAATTACTCGAAGGTTACCGCACTCAAGCATTTTCTCCTCTGGATGTTGCTGAAACACTGATTTCCCATATTGATCAATGGGAACCGCATATCAACGCGCTTTACACCTATCGCCCCGAGTCGCTGCTGGAAACCGCGGAGGCCTCGACCCGGCGTTGGGCCAAAGGCGAGCCAGGCGGCGCACTGGATGGAGTGCCGATAACCCTGAAAGAGCTGATTGCCACCAAGGGAATGCCAGTTCCTGGAGGGACAGGGCTGGGGGAGCAGGCCGTTGCTCGAGAAGATGCACCTCCGGCTGCGCGGCTTGCGGAAGACCATGCGCTGGTGGTGGCGAAAACCACCTGCCCTGATTTTGGCATGCTGTCATCAGGGCTATCGTCCTTTCATGGCCTGACTCGTAATCCCTGGAAGCTGGCATGTAATACCGGCGGTTCCAGCTCGGGCGCAGGCGCTGCGGCGGCTGCCGGGTTTGGGCCGCTGCACGTAGGTACCGATATCGGTGGCTCGATACGGTTGCCCGCCGCGTGGTGCGGCGTAGTGGGCTTCAAGCCGACCCTGGGTCGTATACCGATAGACCCGTATTATGTGGGCCGTTGTGCAGGGCCCATGACGCGCAGTGTAGAAGATGCCTCGCTAATGATGACAGCGCTGGCCCGGACGGATCGGCGCGATGCAATGCGCCTGCCGCCGGAAGAGATCGATTGGCTGGATTTATCGCTAGAGATGAAGGGCCTGCGCATAGGGGTGATGATGGAGGCAGGCTGCGGCTTACCGCTGGATGACGAGATTCGCCGTCATGTCGAGCAGGCAGCAAAGCAACTGGAAGCCGCAGGTGCAACGCTGGTGCCGTTAGCACCAGTGTTGACTCGAGAGATGCTGGATGGGCTGGATCAATTTTGGCAGGCTCGTCAGTGGGGAGAGCTGCTAAAGCTCTCCTCTGAGGAGCGCGAAAAAGTGCTGCCTGCGATTTTGGCTTGGGCAGATGGTGGTGAACGTTTAAGTGGCGTAGCCGCGTTGCAGGGGTTTCAGCAGACGATGGCCATGCGGCGTGCTACTGAAGCGGTATTTGATAAGGTCGATGCGGTAATCTCACCCTCAACGCCCACTATCGCCTTTCCTGCCGAGTGGCCATCACCCAGCAATGATCCGCGCCAACCGTTCGAGCATATTGCCTACACCGTGCCGTGGAACATGGGGGAGCAGCCTGCAATCTCGCTTAACGCTGGATTCAGCAGTCCTGAAACGTCACCGGCCCTGGCCGCTAACATGCCTATTGGTGTGCAGTTGATTGGCCCACGTTTCGACGATCATTTCGTGCTGAAATTGGCTCATCAATTGGAGACGCGCCTGGCGTTGCCATTACGCTGGCCGATGCTGCCAGCGTAATGGCAACTGTCAGTTAACATCGGTCTTTACATGGCTCTGCCTCTGAATACGTTTAATCATTAATAACGAAGGGAACGCTCATGCGACGCTTTTTGGTACTGCCCACCTCTCGGGCAGGGTGGGGGTTATTGATTGCTTTCGTGGCACTGGTGCTGGCGGGAACCTGGCCAGTGATTGGCCTGGTGAACCGGGCAACGCTGGTGATGGGGCTTCCATTGATGGTGGTCTGGAGCTATCTGGTTATTTTCGCCTGCGTGGTGGTCATGCTGATCGGTAATCGCATTGTGGAGCGAGACGACCATGAATAGCCCTTGGCCATTACTGATAACGCTGACGTATGTGGTCATTGCGATGGTGATTGGATTACGTGCCAAGGCAGGCCGTTCCATGAACAGCCTGGAGGAGTGGGGCGTGGCGGGGCGCAGCATGGGGCCGGTGACGCTTTATCTGCTGATCGCCGCCGGTAGTGTGAGTGCTTACACCTTCATGGGTGCGCCCGGTTGGGCTTATTCCAAAGGTGTCGCGGTATTTTATGTAGCGATTTACCTTGCCTATCTCGCGTTGGTCGCCTGGTACTTCGGCCCGAAGGTGTGGCAATTCGGCGAGCAGTTTGGTCACGTAACCCAAGCAAGCGCCATCTCCGACCGATACCAGAGCCCGGCGCTGGGAGCACTAGCGGCACTCGTTATGGCGATCGGCTCTGTGGCCTATGCGGTGCTTCAAACTATCGGCTCTGCCTATATTTTGTTTGTGATGAGCGGCGGCTTGATACCGATTTGGCTGGGAGTCGTGCTGGTGTTGGCCTGTATCGCCGTGTATCTCTACGTCAGCGGACAGCGGGCGATTGGCCGCACCAATGCCTTTCAAGGCGTGCTGATGCTAATCGTTGCCTGGGCCGTCGGCCTGTGGGCCGTACATAGCGCCACTGGCGGGTTGAGTTTTGCTGGGGTGTTCGAACGTATTCAGACCGAGCATAGCGAGTTTCTCACCTTGCCAGGCGCCGGTGGTGATATGAGCTTTAGTTTCTGGACGACCTCAATCATCGTTTCGATGTTCTCGTTCATGCCACCCGTCTGGACGCAGTGGATGAGCGCTTCCTCCGCGCGCACCATTCGTCGTAGCGCGACGTGGCTGCCCACTTATTACGTAGTGATTTTGCCTATGGTAGTGGTGGGCTTCATCGGCATTTTTTCGCTGCCTGAACTCGCCCGCGCCGATACTGTGGTACTCGAATACGCCATGCAGCATTTGCCTGTCGTACTGGTCGGGTTGCTGGGAGCGGGCACTCTGGCGGCCTCTATGTCCTCCAGCGAACCTTTTATTCACTCGGTGTCGTTGTCGCTCAGTAAGGATGTGATTCAGCCCGTGTTGAAGTTATCCGACGCTGTCACCGGCAAGTTGGCGCGACTGTTGATCCTACCCATCATGTTCTTGGTGATAGCGCCACTGGCAATTGCCGAACCCGGTAGCCTGGTGATGATTCTGTTGGTGGGGCTGGGCTTTGCCTCCCAGGTAATGCCTGCGTTCATCGGGATGTTCTTCTGGCCGCGAGCGTCTCGCCTGGGCGTGATGGCCGGTATCGTGGTGGGCTTTTTGATTACCACAGCATTTACTATCCTTTGGCCACACCCGATGGGTATTCATGCAGGCTTTTGGGGGCTAATGCTCAATCTGCCGGTATTTATTGTGATCTCATTAATGACGCCATCTACCAACGCAGAAGTGGTTGAGCGCTTCTTTCGTATCGCAGCTCCACGCGGGTTAACACGCTTAGGGCGCAAGGGTGGATAGTAAACGCTGACTTAATCTATTCATGTTCATCGCTTACCCTTGCAGATAACCGCTTTTATGCTCCGAGCGCTTTTTACGCACCGGGCAAACACAGCGAATGAATGCACTAACAAAGGCAACGCAATGAGCCATGCACTGACTGGACATAACCGCCCTCAGCAAGTGATTGAGGCAACCCATCAGGCGAACAAGACATTGGCCACGGCCACGCGCCAAGCCAAGTACGCCAAAATGGCTGCGTCGCCTTACCGATTTTATCGGGGAAGCAATCATCTTTTCTGGCAAGACGTTTGGCATGATTGGCGCTTTGCCCTGTTCGGCGGCTGGCCGGAAACCCAAACATGGCTGCAAGGCGATGCTCACGCCTATAACTTTGGCGCTTATGGGCATCATGATGATCAGGTGCGCTATGGTATGGACGACTTCGACGATGCGTTAATTGGCGATTACCAGTACGACGTTTGGCGACTGGCTATCAGCTTGGTACTGGATGGTCGCGAGAACGCGGAGCTGGATGCCAAGGCTATTGATAAAGCCCTTAAAAAGTTAATAGAGGGCTATTACCAAACGCTGGCGGATCATGTCGATGGTAAACCCATTCACGCCGTAACTCTCGACACCGCCAAGGGCCCGCTGAAGCCGTTCATGAATAAGGTGGCGGATAAACAGAGCCGTGCGCGGATGCTCGAGAAGTGGACGACGCTTGATGATCAGAAAGGCCGTCAATTTGCCGAACGGCCCGGTAAACTCGCTAATCTACCGGCGGATGTCGCCAGCCAGCTAGGCCGACTGATTGAGCAGGAGTACCAGCAAACGCTGCAACACGCCTTTAAAGAGAGCGACCCTCACCATTTTCGTGTGAAAGATACGGCTCGACGTCTGGATGCAGGTACCGGCTCGCTGGGCGTGGAGCGCTACTACGTATTGATTGAAGGAGGCGTTGAGCACGAGCACGACGATATCATTCTGGATATCAAAGAGCAGGTGTCGCCAGAAGCGTTCCAGCTGATGGACAAGCCACAGCAGCAGGCATGGCGAAAGCTATTTCCCAATGAAGGTATCCGCCATGCTGCGGCATTCCATGCCATTGCCGAGCACCCGGATGCTTATCTTGGCTGGCTAACCATGAACGGCAAGGTGTTTTCGGTTCGCGAGCGCTCGCCGTTCAAGAAAGACATGCCGACCCATAAGCTTTCTGGTGGTAAGTCGTATAAAAAGCTGGCGCAGCAGTGGGGGGAAATTCTTGCCCGTGAACACCTGCGCGGTGCCCAGGCGCTTAATCGAGGTGACGCGACACGCTTTGCTAAGGCGGTAGGTCAGCGCCTGAAAGGAAGGGAAACGCAGTTTGTCGAGATCGTTTCAACACTGGCAGTCGCTTACGCCGACTGCACTGAGCAGGATTACGCAGTGTTTATTGATCACTTTCTGGCCAATCCATAGCGGTAGAAAATGATACTAAATGCTCAATTGCAGGCGTTGTATACCTGGATTCATAGAATAAGCGCAGCACTTTGGATCACAAGGTAGAGGCAGGAGGGCCAGCGCCGGTACCCTCTCTGCCTTACCTACCAAAGTGAAGCAGAGCATGGGATACCGACAAC
>NZ_JACCDE010000021.1 GCF_013415125.1 Vreelandella glaciei
CAGCACGGTGGGTTTTGGCAATAACGGGCTTGCGAAAGCCAACTTGCACGGGGCGAATGATCAAAAAGTGCTCGCTGGCGGTGATAGGGAAAGTGTCGGCGCCGGCTTCACGGATTCAGGTGCTTGATATAGCGCTTATAAAAGTTAGTGCTTTTAAAGCCTAGCTCTTTTAAAATCGAGCACCTCTAAAACCGAGCACCTTTAAAACATAGCGCTCTTTCTATTATTGTCAATTTATGCGCGCCGCCATTTAAAAACCCAACCATTTACTTAACATAGGTTATTTATTTATCAGAATTGGCTTATTACCTTAACGCTTTTTATCGAAACTCAGCTAAATCCCTGAAATCAATAAAAGACCATTCATTAGCGTGGCTTGCTTGTTTCTACGCCTTTGGTCTACGTTAAATATTGGTGAGTATTCGAGGAGTGAATATTCGCTGTTTGCCTTAGGTGTTAACCATCAATGTTAACCATCAGTCATAAGTAGTAACCATCCGTTTGAACGACACACATCCGTGCTAACAATGGAGTGACCGCACATGAGTGATCATAAGCAACCTCCCCAGCATCAAGATAAGCAGCCGGGCGATGAGTACGCGATGCACCCGGAGCCTGAGTACATTCGCGAAAGCTACCGCGGCACTGACAAGCTGTTAGACAAAGTCGCGATTATTACCGGCGGCGACAGCGGCATTGGTCGTGCCGTGGCCGTTCACTATGCCCGCGAGGGCGCGGACTGTACGATTGCCTATTTAGACGAAGATAAAGATGCCGAAGAGACCAAACGGTTAGTCGAAGCGGAAGGCCGCCGCTGCTTGGTATTAAAAGGCGATGTCGCTGAACCAGAATTTTGCCGCGATATTGTTAAGCGCACGCTCGATCACTTCGGCAAGATTAATATTGTGATCAATAATGCCGCGGAGCAGTACGATTGGGGGGATATTACCGAGATCCCCGATGATCAGCTGCTGCGTACGTTTCAGACCAACATTTTCAGCCATTTCTATCTCACTAAATCTGCCCTGCCGCATCTCGACAAGGGCGATACGATCATCTGCACGTCCTCTATCAATGCCTTTAAGGGCAACGATACGCTGATTGATTACACCGCTACCAAAGGCGCTATTCAGGGGTTGGTGCGCTCGCTGGCGATGTCGCTAATGGATCGCGGCATTCGTGTTAATACCGTGGCACCGGGGCCGGTTTGGACACCGCTGATTCCGGCAAGCTTTGACGAGGAGAAGGTAGCGTCCTTTGGCGGCCAAGTGCCGATGAAACGCGCCGGGCAGCCCAGTGAAATGGGGCCTGCTTATGTTTATCTGGCAAGCGAGGAGTCGTCCTACATGAGCGGCCAGACCATGCACTTGAATGGTGGCGTGATTCTTAACACGTAAGTGCTTACCTCAGAGCCAATCTACCAAGGGCGGCTTCGTCGCCCTTACAGACGTATCTTAGCCCCTCTAACTTCCCGTTCGGGAATATTTTCTTCTTCAGCACTACTCCCAAGGCTAAAAATTACCGGACGGGAATAATTACTGGGTTTTGTCCCCAGGCATGGTCTATGATTACCGTACGGTAATTTATTGGACTATTGCTATGACCGCGCCTGTAGAAAATGCTAAACGTATACGCAGCAGTGAAGAGTTAGGCAAGCTGGTTCAACAAGCTCGGCGCGAGCAGTCATTGCTGCAAAGTGATATCGCCGGGCTTGCGGGTACCGGCAACCGCTTTATTGTCGATCTTGAGCGCGGAAAACCCACATTACAACTGCAAAAAGTGCTCGATGTGCTAGATCTAATGGGGTTGGAGGTAGTTATACGTCGTAAGGGTAGTCACCATGACTGACCATAGCGAAGCGCTCGACCTGTTCTGGGGGAAGCTGCATATAGGGCGTTTGCATAATACCCGGCCGCTGCGGTTTGAATATACCCATGAGTGGCTAACTAATAGCCAAGCGAATAGCCTCTCCCCCCAATTACCGCTGACTCAACAGCAACATAGCGGTGATAGTGTGTTGGCGTACTTCGAGAATTTACTGCCTGAGGGTGAGCTACGCCGCTATATTGAGCTACGCCATCACACCACCACTATTTTTGGTCTTTTAAGGTCGATTGGGGGCGATACAGCAAGTGGCTACACCCTGCTCCCGCAAGGTGAAATACCCCAACCCGCTAGCTATCGCGAGACCCACTGGGAAGCGATCAACGACTTTCTGCATAACGAAAGCCAGGGGGAATTAACGGGACAGCTTGCACCTCAAGCGCGAATTTCATTAGCGGGCGCCCAAAGTAAATTGCTGTTAATGATACTCGCCGATGGCAGCCCGGCGCTTCCTGAAGGAGCCGCTCCTTCAAGTCATATTTTGAAACCTGATATTCGTGGTTTGAAAGGGGTTTGGTGCTCGGCACTTAATGAAACGTTCTGCATGCAGTTAGCGTCCACGCTAGAGCTCGGGGTGGCCGAAGCCACTTTCCAACCTGAAACACGCGCTTGTTTGGTCAAGCGCTATGACCGTTTTTACGATAGCCATGGCAACTTACAGCGTTATCACCAGTTAGACGTTTGCCAGTTAGCAGGTACGCCTTCCACCCTTAAGTACGAAAGCGACGGTGGACCCAACCTCATAGAGTGCCGACAGTTACTTCAGGAGGCGGGCGTCCCAGCAAAGGATTTACTGCTTTTCGTTCAGTGGTTTTTTTTCAATTTGTTTATTGGCAATAACGATAGTCATGCTAAAAATCTTTCTATACTACAGACGCCACAGGGCATTCAATTAGCGCCTTTTTATGACTTAATGTGCACAACGCTCTATAGCGGTCTCTCAAATCGCTTTGCATTTCAGGTGGCAGGCATTGATAAGCCGGGTAGCATTGAACGCCAGCATCTGGCGTCTCTCGCCCAGACGTTGGGATTTAAACCTGCTTACTTCATGCGTATAGGAGCGCGTATCGCCGATGAAATGATCAGCGTTTTGCCTTCTGTCGTAAGAGCACTGCAGGAGGTCGCGATGCCAGGGACTGAGCATGTTTTGTTGGAGCGCCTGTCTCAGCGCATTAAGCAAAACTGCCAAAAAATGACCAAACGCTGGATGACTTAAGCACTCGGGCACTCCAACCACTCATTATCTACTACTCATCTTCTACTACTTACTATTCACCGCGTCCTACCCCGTCAACGTTTTCACCAATACCTTCGATTTACGGGCGTGGTTATAGGTTTCGCGTTTCAGCGGGGGCAGGTCTTCCAGGCTGGCCGC
Organism: Vreelandella glaciei; assembly: GCF_013415125.1. Classification (GTDB taxonomy): domain Bacteria; phylum Pseudomonadota; class Gammaproteobacteria; order Pseudomonadales; family Halomonadaceae; genus Vreelandella; species Vreelandella glaciei. The sequence goes on from NZ_JACCDE010000021.1 coordinate 3,260, forward strand.
TCGGAAGCCGCGCTCTACAAACCAGTGGGCGGTGTGGGTGGTCAGCACGAACATTTCGTTTAAGCCGCGCTGGCGGGCACGGCGCTCCATGGCTTCCACCAAGCGCTCGCCGCGCTCGCCGCCACGGTAGCTGTCGTGCACGGCTACGCAGGCGAGTTCGGCAATACTGGTATCGGGGAAGACATGCAGCGCGGCGCAGCCGATTACCATGCCGTCGCGCTCGATCACCATGTAATCATCGATTTCGTGCTCCAGGCGCTCCCGGGAGCGGGCAACCAGCATGCCCCGCCGCTCTAGCGGCTCCAGCAGTTCCAGCAGGCCGGCCACATCGTTGAGCGTCGCCGGACGCAGCTGTTCGTAGCGGTGCTGGGTAATCATGGTACCCACGCCATCACGGGTGAACAGCTCACCCAGTAAGGCGTCATGGTTGTGCCAGGAGAGCAGGTGCGTGCGCGCCACGCCTTCCCGTGCGGCGGTGCAGGCGGCCTGTAAATGGCGGGCTAACTCACTGCCAGGAACGGCATTGGTTAAACGCGGCTCGGCTTCTGCTGGCGAGAGTTGGCGCAGCAGTGCGCCGTGCTCATCTTCTAACCCTTCCGACTCACCGAGCAGAATCAGCTTGTCGGCTTTCAGCGCCACGGCGGCGTGCTGGGCGACTTCAGAGGCGTCCAGATCGAACACTTCGCCGGTACTGGAGAAGCCCAGCGGCGGCAGCAGCACCAGCGAGCCTTTTTCCAGCAGGCCTTGAATCGCGCTGGCGCGCACCCGGCGTACTTCACCGCTGTGGTCGAAGTCGATGCCTTCACGCACGCCAAGCGGCTTGGCGGTGACCAGGTTGCCAGAGATGACGCTCAGCTCTACACCGTGTAGCGGCGTGCTGGGTAGGCCTAATGAAAGCCGCGCTTCCAGCCATAGCCGCTGATGGGCGGCGACCTGCTCTACGTGGGCCATCACGGCGCGATCCGCTACCCAGCGACCGTCGATTCGCGTGGGCTCGACGCCCGCAGCGGTTAGCGAGTCATTCACCTGGGGGCGAATACCAAACACCACGACTAAGCGTACACCTAGGGTATGTAGCAGCGCCAAGTCTTGAATCAGCTGCTCCCCGCGGCCAGATGCCATCGCTTCGCCTTCAATTAAGATGACAAAGGTTCGCCCCCGGTGAGCATTAATGTAGGGGGAGGCATTACGAAACCAATCAACAAAGGGGAAGCGCGTATCCAAGGGCCGCTCTCCGGCAGCAGGTGAAAGAAAAATCCGACGTTTAACATATCTAGTCGGGTTACTTTACCAGAGCACCAAAAACAGCGGCACCTTCTAATGCAAATCTGCTCAATCTAATGCAGATAAACATGAAGATGCCGCTGTTATTTTATTGCTTGGGTGGTTCTTAATGCGTTCGAGCGTTGGCGTACTGCTTGGTTGCTAGCTATTTATTAGCCGAACATGCCTTTGAACATAAAGAAGAACAGAATCGCGAGACCTGCCCCTGCGGGCAGTGTAATCAGCCACGACGCTGCAATTGTACCGATAACACGCAGGTTGAGGGCTGCCATGCCACGGGCAAGACCAACACCTAAAATCGCACCCACCAGCGTGTGGGTGGTGGAAATAGGTAGGCCAGTGCCCGAGGCCAGCACCACCGTAGTAGCGGCTGCCAGGGTAGCGGCAAAGCCACGGCTGGGAGTCAGCTCCGTAATCCCAGTGCCCACGGTCGCGATGACCTTATGACCGTAGGTGACCAAACCCACCACGATGCCGCTGCCGCCAAGTACCAGCACCCACCAAGGCACCAGGGCAGAGCCACCAATTTCACCGCCGGTTTGCACCACGCTGATGACAGCAGCCAGCGGGCCAACCGCATTCGCTACGTCGTTTGAGCCGTGGGCAAAGGCCATGGCACAGGCGGTGAAGATCATCAGCACGCCGAACACACGCTCAACGTTGGCATAGCCAAAATGATCATTGGTGTTGTGTTCGAACTTGATACGCCGTTGCAAAATCAAGCCGATGCCCATAATCACCAGGCCCAGCAGTATCGACAATAGCAGGCTCTGGTTGAAGGTTAGATCCAGCCCCACATGGGATAACCCTTTGGTCAGCGTGACCATCGCAACGATGAAACCGACCAGAAATACATAGCCGGGCACGTAGCGTTTGGCGGCCGTGAACGGGTTGGCATCCTCGAAGATCAGGTGGTGTACCGATTTGAACAGGACGAAACCAATGGTGCCTGCCAACAAGGGGGAGACCACCCAGCTAGCCGCAATCGTGCCCACGGCGCCCCAATCCACAGTGGCTGGGCCTAGACCTGCTACCGCAAAGCCCACAATCGCGCCGACAATCGAGTGCGTCGTGGAAACCGGCCAACCTTTCATAGACGCGGCAAGCAGCCATGTTCCCGCCGCCAGCAGTGCCGCCAGCATGCCGTATACCAACAGCTGCGGATCATCTTGCAGTAGTTCGGGGTCGATAATACCTTTACGAATCGTATTGGTAACCTCGCCACCGGCTAACCAGGCGCCGAGAAATTCAAAAACAACAGCGATCAAGATCGCTTGTTTGATGGTGATCGCTTTCGACCCCACCGAGGTTCCCATCGCATTGGCGACATCATTCGCACCAACGCCCCAGGCCATAAAGAAGCCAAACAAACAGGCCAGGATAATGAAGATTTCACCGTACTGGGCAATAATCAGCATGAAGATCCCCTTAGCGGGCGGTCAGTATCTGCAGACGGCTACCCACACGCTCAGCGCGATCGGATAGTTCGCCAACCCATTCAATGATTTTGTAGAGGAAGATCACGTCCACAGGCGGTAACTGGCTCTCAAGCGAGAACAGTTGGCGACGGATCGTCACTTGTTGATCGTCGGCTTGGTGCTCAAGGGTGTGCAGTTCACGGATCATGTTCTGCATGACGTCGGAGACGTTTTTTCCAAAGCCGGACTCAAGCAGATCCTTGAGTTCTTCCAGTGCCTGGCGGGCTTGGGCAACACAAGCAACACTGGTACGGATGTAATCGCGCATTGCATCGGCCAGTTCATCCGGCACGCGCATTTTACGCCCTAACATAATGCCGGTAATGTCACGCACCTTGTTGGCGATCTTGTCCTGCACGCTGATCAAATCAAGCAGATCGGAGCGCGACACCGGAAGAAACATGGTGTTAGGCAGGTTCAACCGCAGCTCTGTTTTCAGCGTATCGGCGTCATGCTCTAAGCGGGTGACGTTTTCGCGCAGTTCAGCCGCTTTGTCCCAGTCATCAGCCAGCGTTGCTTCAAAAAACGGCAACAGCTGATCGGCACATTCATTGGCCTTGACGATATGGGCCAATAACGGCTGGAATGGCGAGCGGCCAAACATCGAAGAAAAAGGATTGGAGGTAACCATAATGCCTTTTAGCCTGTTTTCGGGAAGCCTGGAAATGGCGGCGCCAGTATAAAGAGTGCGCCCGCCGCCGTCATGAAAAGTTCATAAATGTAATCAAATATTCATTTAAATGTCACGATAACGAGGTGGCGAGCGTCATGAAAAACCTAAACCCCATGGAAGTGGAACTTAAACTGGCCCTTGCCCCTGCAGGGCCTGCGGCGCTTACGCAACACCCGCATCTCGCCTCATACCCTGCGCGTAAACAGTCGCTGACTAACACCTACTTTGATACCCCCCAGGGCGACCTGGCCAAAGCACGTATTGCGCTGCGCTTGCGTCAGGTAGACGGCCAAGTGCTACAAACGGTGAAAACCGCAGGCCAGGGCGGCGGCGGATTATCTCAACGACAGGAGTGGGAGTGGCAAGTTCCTGACCACGAACTGGATCTGGTAGCTCTTGCCGACCTGCTCCCCTTTCAGGGCCAGCTTAGCAGCGTGCTACATGCCCTCGCCCCCCAACTCAGCACCGATTTTACGCGGCGCAGCTGGCAGCTAACCGATGGCTTAGTAAACCCAGGCGCAATAGGCCAGCGCAGTCATATCGAGCTGGTGCTGGATGAGGGCGAAATTATCAGCGGTGGCTACCGCACGCCCATCCGCGAGGCAGAACTGGAATTAAAGGACGGCGACCCGGAAGCGCTGTGGGCATTGGCACTGACACTTTCAGAACAGGTGCCGCTGCGCCCTTCAGATAGCAGCAAAGCATCTCGTGGCAATGCACTTAGCAACCAGCACTGGCCACTTCCCGAAGCGCACTCCCCGGCTGAGTGGCTACACCGCGCAACGCTGGCGCTGGATGCCTACCACGACAGCCAGCAGGCAAGCTTTCTAAGCGATGCCCAACAGGCGTTAGCCACTCTCGCTGACCACCCAGCGCTGGATGCCGATGCCCGCGTGTACGCTCAGGCGTTACCCGGCGGCTTAGATGCCCATGGACAGCCCAGCACGGCTTACGGTAACGCTGCGTTGGCACTGGCCCATCGCTTGGCGTACCAAACCGAGCTACGCTAACGGCTTAATGCCATTTCAGGACTGTTTTTAAGGACCGAATTGAGGCCCACTTCAGGATGATGCGATGAATTTAAACTTAACCCCCGGTGCGGAAGGCCTACGCGCTCAACTGTTTCATATTATTTTCGAATCCGACACACCGGGCGCTAAAGCCTTTGATATTGCCTTGATCGGGGCTATTTTGTTGAGTGTCGCGGTCATCCTGTTGGGTAGTATCGAGATTTACGCCGAACGCTACGGGCCCATTTTCTTCTACATCGAGTGGGCATTAACGATACTGTTCAGCTTAGAGTTGTTAGTTCGCATTTACTGCCTTGAGCGCCCCTTGCTCTATCTAAAAAGCTTTTATGGAATCGTCGACTTAATCGCTATTTTACCCACTTGGCTAGTGCTACTGGTCCCTGGCGCTCATGGCCTGGTGATTGTTCGCTTGCTGCGAGTGCTGCGTATTTTCCGTATTTTGCGACTCATGGAATTTGTTGGCGAAGCCAGCCTGCTACTCGACGCGTTAAAACGCAGCCTGCGTCAAATACTGCTGTTTTTCTCTGCCATTTTCATGGTGGTCACGCTGTTCGCGGCGTTGATGTACACCATTGAATCACCGGAAGCGGGCTTCACCAGTATTCCTATGTCGATGTACTGGGCGATCGTTAGCATGACCACCGTGGGCTACGGCGACATCGTCCCCGCCACTGCGTTGGGTAAAGCGATTACCATGATCCTGATGCTGCTGGGCTACTCGATTATTGCTGTGCCCACCGGGGTATTCTCCGCTCAGGTGATCCGCTCAATACGCGAGGATCGTTACTCGGAGGAAGCCTGCCCCGGCTGCGGTTACGACCGCCATGAGAAGCGGGCCCGTTACTGCCTGCGCTGCGGCACTTGGCTAGACGAAGACAGCGAAGACCCGCGTAAAAAAGACGATAAAGATGAGTCCGCTTCTGACTAGCTTGCGCCTAACGCTAAGCCTGGAAGGGCGTGATATCACCGCGTCCTTCGCGAATGATTTTAGGCGGCAGCTCGCGCAGGTCGATAACGCTGGTGGGGTCTAGATGGCAAGCGCCGCCATCGATAATGGCATCCAGATGCGCGCCAAAACGCTCGCGGATCTCCTCCGGGTCGTTCATGGGAAAATCATCGCCCACCGGAATGAGCGTCACGCTCATCAACGGCTCCCCCAAGGCTGCCAGCAACGCATGCGTAATGCGGTGATCCGGCACGCGTACACCAATGGAGCGGCGTTTGGGGTGCAACAATAGCCGCGGCACTTCTGAAGTAGCATCCAAGATATAGGTGTACGGCCCCGGCGTATGCGCTTTCAACAACCGGAAAACGTCGTTATCCACCTTAGCGTAGGTGCCGATCTCTGATAAATCGGAGCACACCAAAGTGAAGTTGTGTTTATCGTCCAGTGAACGCAGCCATTTAATCTTCTCAATGGCTTTCTTCTCACCCAGGTGGCAGCCCAAGGCATAGCCTGAATCGGTGGGGTAAGCCACTACGCCGCCTTTACGAATGATTGCAATCGCCTGATCAATCAGCCGCTTTTGCGGGTTTTCCGGGTGAATCTGGAAATATTGGCTCATAAAACTACTCCTTTCATAGCTCACTGTCTTAGCGGTTCCTACAGCATAGCTGACCTTAGCTGGTGATAACTTAAGCTGACGAGAACTTAAGCTAACGAAAACTTAGCCATTCGCTAACAGACCGGGGGCGGCATCGCGTAGATGCACCAAGCGCGGATGCTGCCATATCGGGGGCGCTGCCGTGCGCGGTACCAAGCTCATACTGCCGGGTGCTGCATGGCTGCCGGGAAAGTGAAAGTCGCTGCCCAAGGAAGCGTATAACTCACGCTCGACCAGCTGGCGCGCCAAGTCACGGGTGCTATCCGGGTTCTGCTGGCCGCTAACCAGCTCAACCGCTTGGCCGCCCGCCGCCTGGAAGGTATCCATCAACAGCCCACGCTTGCGTCGAGTGAGGCCATGGCGCAATGGATGGGCGATCACGGCAACGCCGCCTGATTCCACAATCCAGCTCACGGCTTCGCTGATTTCTGGCCAGTGGGCTTTGACATCGCCCTTCTTGCCGCTGCCTAGGTAGCGCTTAAAGGCACTTGCCCAGTCGGGCACCACTCCTTCAGCTACCAAGGCACGGGCAAAATCCGGGCGGCCTAGGGGGCGGTCGCTGCCTGCGTGAAGGCGCGCTTTTTCTAGGGCGTCGGGTAAACCTACTTTTTCCAGTCGTTCGGCAATGACTTCCGCACGCTGGATACGCGCCTCACGCTGCTGAATCAAGCCTTCCACCATCGGCCCCTGCAAGCCGCCGGGCATCAGCGCCACGACATGAATATTGACTCCTTGCCAGCGTGTGGATAACTCACAGCCAGGGATAAGACATAGCCCTGCTTGCTCGGCGGCGCGGCCCGCTTCTTCAATGCCGTCCATGGTATCGTGATCGGTAAGCGACATATGCGTCAGCCCGCGCTCGGCGCACAGTGTTACCAGCTCAGTGGGCGATAGCGCGCCATCAGAAGCGGTGGAGTGCATGTGCAAATCAACCGGGTAACGCTGATCGGCATCAAAGGTATAAGGAAGTCGAGACATAAGCATGACGCCGTGTGAGCAGTTTGTCAGAATGCGCTTTTCAGCTGTGAATAAATCGTTCGCAATGGGTAAGATATGGTGCGCGCATCTGTCTGCGCGGTCAATGAACGCTCACTTTTCATCCCCTTCTTTTCAAGGAGTTATATCCACATGCTGTACGCCATTATGAGTGAAGACGTGCCCAATAGCTTAGAGCGTCGTTTAGCGGCTCGCCCTGATCACCTCGCCCGCTTGGAAGCGCTGCGTGACGAAGGCCGGATAGTTTTAGCTGGCCCTCACCCTGCCATCGACGCTGAAAATCCCGGCGATGCTGGCTTTTCCGGCAGCTTGGTCGTGGCGGAGTTTGAGAGCCTGGAAGAGGCTAATGCATGGGCGGATGCCGACCCATACATGATTGCGGGGGTCTATGCCAAGGTAATTGTTAAGCCGTTCAAGAAAGTTTTGCCTTGACCCCAATAGTCGAGTGTGGAGGGTCCGCCCGCTTTTTCACAGAGCCTGTGGAAAACTCTGTGCAAACCCGGCGGACGCTTTGCGCTAAGCCAGAGCCAGCGCCGACGGCGACAAATTGATCATTTTTTAACCACTTCTTCATTAAACGGATATCTGCGTGACCCAACGTTCCAATGCTTTGCCTGCCCTCGCGGCGTTAACCACGCCTCTACTTACCTGGAACGAGGGAGCACCCCACGCAACCGCATTTGATGACATCTATTTCACCCGTGGCGATGGGCGCGCTGAAACCGAACATGTTTTTCTGGGTGCCAACCATCTTCCCCAGCGCTTTGCTGAGTGGAAAGCAGCAAGGCCGTTCGTCATTGGTGAAACCGGCTTTGGTACCGGGCTGAACATACTCTGCGCTTGGGCTTGTTTTGAGCAGCATGCAGCGCCCAATGCGCGGCTGCACCTGTTATCCACAGAGAAGTTTCCTCTTGAGCATGAGGCGCTGGAACAGGCGCTTAGTGCTTGGCCTTCGCTAGCGGCTTATGCACAGGTGCTATGCGCCCAGTGGCCCGCTGCCGTGAGCGGCATTCACCGCCTGCACTTAACCGAGCGCGTCACGCTTGACCTGCATTTCGGCGATACCACAGAGCGCCTGGAGCAGCTAGATGGCCAAGTCGACGCCTGGTTTTTAGACGGTTTTGCGCCTTCTAAAAACCCCGATATGTGGCAGCCAGCGCTATTTAACGCCATGGCCGCCCGTTCACGCCCCGGCGCGACATTCGCCACCTTTACCTGCGCAGGTATCGTTAAACGGGGATTAAAAGCCGCAGGCTTTAGCTGGAAGAAAGTGCCAGGCTATGGTCGCAAGCGGGAAATGCTCGCGGGCAGTATCGAAACGCCGCCTGAGGAGCAGCGCCGCCAGGCAACGCCCTGGTTTACCCCACCGCCCGTGGCAGCCGTAAAGCACGTTGCGATAGTCGGTGCTGGGCTGGCGGGCAGCACGATGGCGGCAGCGTTAGCGCGGCGCGGTATTCAGGTAACGGTTGTTGAGCGCGAAGCCCCCGGCGCGGGCGGCTCAGGCAATCGCCAGGGCGCGCTGTATGTAAAGCTGGCTGCCGAGACTAATCACCAGAGCCGTGTTTACCTTGCCGGGCTGCTGTACAGCCAGCGCTGGCTTACCCAACAGCTATCCACACAGTCGTTGTCCACATCCCCTTTATGGCAGCCCTGCGGCGTGGTGCAGTTGGCGAGTAGTGATAAAGAAGCGCGCCGCCAGCAGCGTTTTATTGAACAACACCCGCTGCCCAGCGACGTTGTCACTGCGCTAAACAACCCGGCGCTAAGCGAAGCAACGGCCATGCCCATTGACGCACCCCATGGGCTGTTTTACCCACAGGCGGGATGGGTTCAGCCCAAGGCACTATGTGAGCACTTACTTAGTCAGCCAGGAGTGACTTTCCAGCAGGGTGACGTTAGCTCCCTTACCCGCACAGCCGCCGGGTGGCAGCTCAATCTAGATGATGCCAGCACGCTTAATGTCGATCAGGTGGTGATTGCCAGTGCGCATTTGGCTGACCGCTTTGCGCAAACCAGCGAACTGCCGCTGCAGTCGGTCCGCGGCCAGATTAGCGAGCTAAAACTACCCGATGGGGTAGCAGGCCCAACCCGTGTGGTATGCGCCGGAGGCTATGTAGCGCCTGCTCTGGATGGCGTGCTGACGTTTGGCGCCAGCTTTGTACCCAATAACGCAACCACCGATGTAACCGCCGACGATCATCAACGCAATATTGATGAGCTGCGTCAGACATTGCCCAACTTAGTCGCCGAGCTGGAAAAAGCCGGTAGTGAATTAACGCCTGAACACCTTCAAGGTCGCGCGGCGGTGCGTGCGGCCAGCCCTGACAAAACCCCTTATGCAGGGCCTGTGCCGTTAGCAGAGGCGTGGCAGGCCGACTATGCGCGGCTAGCTAAAGATGCTACTCGGGTGCCAGAGACGCCAGGCGAGCACTACCCAGGCCTGTGGATATCGACGGCTCATGGCTCACGCGGGCTAGCCAGCGCGCCGCTATGCGCCGAGGTGATTGCTTCAAGAATGTGCGATGAACCGATGCCGCTGGAAGCGCCCCTGGTCGATCACCTGCACCCAGGGCGACGCATTATCAGCGCAATTATTCGGAGCGAGAACGCTCAATAGGCAAGCTTGAGATTGCCGCGTCGCTACGCTCCTCACAATGACAGGACTCGATGCTTCAGCTAAATGTCATCGCGAGCGAAGCGCGGCGATCTCGGATTTGCCTGCCACTGCCAGCAAAGTTCGCCGCGTCGCTACGCTCCTCGCAACGACAGGACTCGATGCTTCAGCTAAATGTCATCGCGAGCGAAGCGCGGCGATCTCGGATTTGCCTGCCACTGCCAGCAAAGTTCGCCGCGTCGCTACGCTCCTCGCAACGACATACCGGGAGGCTTTTCGCAAGATGCGTCTAAAAATCACCCTCTTCCTCGTCATCGGCGATATCTCGGCCAAACGAGCGCCACCGTGCTAGGGTCATGACTTCGGTCATCTCCAGCTCAAGGTCATGGGCGATGATCAGTTCGTTACGCTCAAGCTGCTTTTTGAGCTCGGCTACCCAGCCATGCATGCCCTCGCCCGTGGTATCGGTCGTGTCGTAACCCTGGCGGGTCACAAACGCCTCAAGCAGGGCATCGAGGGTTTCCGGTGGCAGCATTCTTGCGGGTACTTCAATAAAACGGCTCATTAACTCTGCTCCCACTCTGCCAAACGTTCCATAAAGGTCGCTTCATCGATCACTTCTACACCCATCTGCTCGGCTTTGGTTAGCTTACTGCCTGCGGCTTCGCCAGCGACGAGACAGGTAGTCTTCTTCGACACGCTGCCCGCTACCTTCGCCCCTAATGCCTGCAAGCGTGCCTTGCCCTCATCGCGGGTCATACTTTCAAGCGAGCCCGTCAATACCCAGGTCTGTCCTTCCAGCGGCGTTGGGCCTTGGGTAACGACGGCTTCCTGCCAGGTAACTCCGGCATCAATCAGCGCGGCAATGGTTTCCTGGTTGTGTGGCTGGCGGAAAAAAGTATGCACGTGGGCGGCGACAATCGGGCCGACATCGTTGACTGCTTCCAGCGCTGCCAGTTCCGCCGTTTGGACGGTTTCAAGCGTGCCAAAGTGATTAGCAAGGTTGGCCGCTGTGGCTTCGCCTACTTCACGGATCCCCAGCGCGTAAATAAACCGCGCCAGGGTGGTCGATTTGGCTTTTTCAAGCGAGTTGACCAAATTATTGGCTGACTTCTCTCCCATCCGCGGCAGGCTTTTTAGCTGCTCAACACTCAAATGAAACAGGTCCGCCGGGGTTTTGACCCAATCCAAGTCGACCAGTTGCACAATCAGTTTCTCGCCCAGGCCGTCGATATCCAGCGCCTTGCGGCTGGCGAAGTGCTTCAACGCCTCTTTGCGCTGGGCGGCGCAGTAGAGGCCGCCGGAACAGCGCGCCACCGCTTCGCCATCAACGCGCTCAATATCCGACCCACATACCGGGCAGTGTTCAGGAAAAACAATGGCCCTGGCATCCGCAGGCCGCTGTTCAACATGCACTCTAACTACCTGAGGGATAACGTCGCCAGCTCGGCGGATGGAGACTGTATCACCAATCATCACGTCCAGGCGGGTGATTTCATCGGCGTTATGCAGCGTGGCATTGGAGACCGTCACGCCTGCCACGGTGACCGGTTCAAGCCGCGCCACCGGCGTGATTGCCCCGGTACGGCCAACCTGGAACTCGACATCGTTAAGCGTGGTGACCTCTTCCTGAGCAGGATACTTAAACGCCACCGCCCAACGTGGCGCGCGGGCGACAAAGCCCAGCTCACGCTGGTAGCGCAGGTCATTCACCTTGATCACCACGCCGTCGATATCAAAGCCAAGCGCATCGCGTTTTTCGCCCAACTGCTCGCAGTAGTCGGCGACAGCTTGTGGGCCTTTGACAACTTTTAGCTCTGCACTGGCGCGAAATCCTAACGTGGATAACCGTGCCATTAGTTCGCTGTGGGTGGTATCGCCTAAATCAGGTTCCAAGCGGGCGGCCTGATAGGCGTGAAATTCAAGTGGACGTTTCGCGGTAATACGCGGGTCGAGCTGACGCAGGCTGCCTGCCGCCGCATTGCGCGGATTGGCAAATACCTTGTTGCCCTCTTCCCGAGCGCGCTCGTTCAACGCCTCAAACCCTGCATGGCGCATAATCACTTCACCACGCACTTCTAGCAGCTCGGGTACGTTTTTGCCCATCAGCTTTAACGGCACCGAACGCAAAGTGCGCAGGTTAGAGGTGATGCCTTCACCGGTACGCCCATCTCCCCGGGTGGCGCCGCTCACCAGCACGCCCTGCTCAAAAACCAGCGACACCGCCGCGCCATCCAGCTTAGGCTCGCAGGTAAACTCAACCTCGTCTGCACTGCACTCCAAGCGTTCCGCCACTCGCTCGGCAAAGGCATGGATATCCTCGCGGCTAAAGGCATTATCCAACGACAGCATAGGGATTGCGTGCGCCACTGATGGAAAGCCATCGGCTGGGGCGGCGCCTACGCGCTGGGTGGGTGAATCGCTGGTGATCAGTTCTGGATGGCTGGCTTCCAATTGCTGTAAACGTTGCAGCTGACGGTCGTAGTCGGCATCGGTAAGGGTGGGATCATCCAGCACGTAATAGCGGTAGTTTGCCTCATCCAGGGCGGCCCGCAGCTGGGTAATCTCTTCCAACGGTTGAGAATCAGACTTGCTCATTAGAATGGGTTCCAGTACTCGGCAGCGACAACGCAAAACCTAAGCAATTTAAAAATTGAACGAACGTGAAAACTGAACGACTGTAAAATTAGCGTTTATTGAACAAAAACACCCGCCTTCTGGCAAGAAGGCGGGTGTTGAACAGCCAGTGTGATTTAGCGGACTTGCATGTGCCGATGCAGACGATGGCGACGCTCAAATTCACGCACCCGCTGACGGGCAAACTCGATCGTTTGTGCGGTCATCACACTGCGGTTTTCATCTTTCAGTTCGCCGCCCATATGACGTACCACGACCATGGCGGTTTCGACCATCGCCTCGAACGCGGCAGCGCTATCGAGTGCACCCGGCAGTGGCATCAGTAAGGTGATGCCTGGGGTCATGAACTCGCCCATCTCTTCAATGGGGAAGGTGCCTGGCTTAACGACATTGACCATGGAGAACTGCAGTTCGCTGTCATCACTTTCCGTTTCAAAGCGGTGGAAAATGCCCATTTCACGGCTATAGCGCAAGCCACACACCATCATGAGTTCCAGCAGCTTGCTACCATCAAAACCTTCTGGGTCACGGGAGAGAACGCTGATAACAACCACTTCTTCAGCGCTGGAAAGCGTCTCTTTGGCGTGTTCGCCGCTCACATCGTGACGTAGGGCTTTTTCTAATGTGGGATGAATACGGACGCTATCATTCCCCCCGCGCTCATCAGCAGCGCGGTCGTCATAAGCAGTATCGCTGGCATAATCGGCGTTTTCGTCAAAGTCAGCAGAGTAGCCCTCTTCATAAAGCGGTTCTTCATACCGAGACGCTTCACGAGCTTGATCATCCGCTCGCTGCTGAGCAGCCAGTCTATCCGCGGCCGCTGCATTGGCTGCTGCCTCTTCACGTGCCTGCGCCTGCTCTTGGGCTACGCGAGCACGCTCAGCATCGGCGGCTTCTTTCGCTTCACGCCGCTGTTCCGCTTCCACTGCTTTACGCTCAGCTTTCTGCTTGGCCAGCGCCTTATCTCGCAGCGCTTTCTCAGCCTTTTTGCGTTGTTTCTCTTTACGACGCTCGATCAACCGGCGCTTCAATGAGCGGCCCATGCCTTCAAAGTCGACTAACCGGTATTCATCCACTTCGTCATCGTCAAGCTCGTCGTGGTCACCGGCGGTATCGGAGCGCAACTGACGACGTTTAGGAGAGTGATCATTAGCATGTTTTGCAAATACGGCATCTTCTGGCTCAGCACGTAGTACCGGTTCAGCGTCATAATCAGGCTGAACAGAGGCTTCCGTATCCGTTTCGCTTGCGCGAATAGACATGTCATCAGGCGAAGCAGCTGCCTCACGGGTCGTTGAGCCTTCTTTTATAGCGGCCTGTGGAGCAGGCTCAGTTGCTTCAGCGTTCACGTTAGAAGCGGTTGCGTTAGCCATTGCAGCAGAATCAGCGGCCGCCGTTGGCTCGGCTTCATATTGCGATACAGCCTCTTTGTCCTGGGGAACCTCAGCAGCCTTTAGGGTACTGGCCTTTGAAGTGCTGTTCATTGAAGTGTTTGCCATAGAAATACTGGGCTCAAGGCGCTCATGCTCAGTCGGCATGGAGGGTGAAGTCGTCGCAGTATTTGCTTTAGCGACGACTGGGCGCTCCGTTTTTTCTGCTGCTATTGATTGGGAATTAGCGATGGATTCCGCTTTTGCAGCTTTGCGTTTGGCTGCTTTAGCTGACGCCGAACGCCTAAACTCAGAAAGCACTCTGGAAGGGCCAGGATGCTCTTGACGCTCTAATTTTGGTTTATGACCTAAGCCACTATAGTCAGCGGGCTTAACGACTCGTGCACCGCCATTGGGTAGTTCCCAATTGATCTCTGCTGCTTTAGCAGCTTCATCGGGATCATCTTCTAGCTGACTAGCTGAAAGATCCTTTTCCGCCTGATCCAGACGGGGTACACGACGCTGACGTTGAAGTCTTCGCGCACCGTCTATAACGATGAGCGATACCAACGCCAGCCCTAAAATGATTAGCCACTCTCTTAGTTCCATGTCGAACGTTCCATGGTCATCTTGCCGGTTGCTAAGGCACCATGCCTAAATATGGGTAACTGCTATTTAATAAGTACTTGCCACCAAGCATAGCGCGATTGCTATGAAAAGGGCCAATTTTTGCTGATAATTACGCTATTTTCACGCTTTTGAAACTGTTATTGAAGCCGGTTAAGGCAAAAGTCCGACCTTAACTTCAGCCGAAAGTGTCACGAGCCTTTGATCTAATCGTTATACATAGCCTTATAAAGGAAGCTCGAAAGCTAGAAAAGCCATTTTGACCGTTGGGAAGTGCATAACCGTTTCAGCCTTTTGCTTACTAATGTGCTAATCATCCCCATTGGCAAGATCTATTTATAAGCTGCTTAACGTTCTCATACCAAACATTAATAGAGGTAATATAGTTAACTTGAGCGCGTTAGGACACTTTTTTGCGTATTTGCATAATGTTTATCACTCCATGATTAACAAACTGCTGTTTATAGTTACAGTCTCTTCCAAAATTCTTCTGCTGTCGCACTGATGGGGCGGCCGGTCGGGTTAGATGTATATGCACCGTCATATCCCAACGCTCATCCAGTACACGCACTAAACGGCTATCGTGAATGTCTTGCTCAGCAAGACATTTGAAGGTGAAGGAAGAAGGCGGTTAATCGACCAGCGCTGCCGCTTCTTCAATACCCACCGAGACTAACCTAGATACGCCGGGCTCTTGCATGGTCACCCCCATCAAGCGCTCGGCGGCTTCCATGGCAATCTTGTTGTGAGTGATGTAGATAAACTGTACGTTCTCAGACATCTCTTTCACCAACCGGGCGTAACGGCCCACGTTGGCGTCATCCAGCGGCGCATCCACTTCATCCAGCATACAGAACGGCGCAGGATTGAGCTGAAAGATAGCGAATACCAACGATAGTGCGGTCAGCGCTTTTTCACCGCCCGATAGCAGATGAATGGTGCTGTTCTTCTTACCCGGCGGGCGGGCCATAATCGCCACGCCGGTTTCCAGCAGGTCATCGCCGGTTAGCGTTAACCATGCTGCACCGCCGCCGAATACGCGGGGGAACAGCGCCTGCAATCCGGCATTGACCTGATCAAAGGTCTCACGGAAGCGCACCCGGGTTTCTTGGTCAATACGCTTAATCGCCCGTTCAAGGGTTTCCAGCGCTTCGGTCAGTTCGGCGTGCTGCGCTTCCAGATAATTTCGCCGCTCGGCCTGTTGATCATACTCCTCAATGGCGGCGAGGTTGATCGCCCCCAAGCGGCGAATCTTGTCCGTGGTACTTTCCAGAAGTTCCTGCCAACGGGTTTCCGTCGCTTCATGGGGCAACTGTTCAGCGAGGGTCTCGACGTTATGGCCAAGCTCAGTTAGCTGCTCATCCTGGGTGGCGGCTTTAAGTGCCAACGCCTGAACGTCCATACGCCGCTGCTGGAGCTGTTCGCGACTCTGCTCCAGGTTACGTTCATGCTGCTGGCGGGCAAGTTCGTCATTGCGTAACTGTTCAGCCAGCGCCTGGGCCTGCTGACGCGTCGCGTTTAAGCGCCCCTCCTGCTGCTCACGCTGGTGAAGCAACTCTTCAAGCTCTTCCCCAGCCAGCTCGTCGGGCTCGACCAACATCTCCCGCGACTCTTCAAGCTCGGCAATACGCAGCGAGAGGCGCTCTTCAGAGTCGTTCGAGCGCGCCTGCTGAGAGCGCAGACTATCCCGCTCAGCGCTTAAACGTTCACGCTCAAGTGCCAACGCCTGCTGCTGGGCTTTGAGCGGCGCATGCTGCTGGGTCAACTGATCACGCGCCTCGCGCTGCCGGTTGCGCTGCTCTGCGCTGGTTTCCCGTGCTTCGGCGGTGCTCTCCAGCTGCTCCATTGCTACATGCCAGCGGGCGCGCTGCTCATCAAGAGTAAGCGCTAACTCTGCTTCATCCTGTTGTAGCTGGGCAAGCTCTTCATCGAGCTCCGTTGCACGACCTTCAAGGTGTTCCAAGCGCTGGGCCAAACTACGCTCTTTCACCGCCAACTGCTGCAGGGTGGTGGCGTGAGCACGCTCCTGTTCGGCCTGCTGCTCCCGAGCCTGCTCCAGCGCTTCAATCGTCTCTCTGGCCGCCTCACACTGCTCCTCTGCCAGCGCCAAGGCCTCTTCTTCACTTTCGCGCTGAGCGGAAAGCTCGTCGTAGCGGCGGCGGGTCAATAGCAGCCCGTCGATGCCTTCACCGTTGGCCTGCTGATGCAGCCAGCCACGGCCCAACCAAACCCCATCCTGGCTCACCACGCTTTCGCCAGGCGCCAAATGCGCTACCTGCGCCTCTGCCTCTTCGGCCGTTTGCGTACAGTGAATGCTTGCTAACCACTCGCCCAGCGCGCCTGCGCCTTTGACCAAACTATCTAATCGCTGACCCGAGGTGGAGGGAGCTGGCGAGGTTTGATCAATCAAACGCCAATCGGTGGCTAAGGCCTCGGGCAAGGCCGCCAACTGATGGCGAGTGACTAAACGTGCATTGAGCCACGGCGCAAGCAACCAGGAAGTAAGCGCTTCCCAACCTGGTGCTACTTGCAGTACTTCGCCCAGCTGGGGAGCCTCTGCCAAGCCATGCGCTGCCAGGGTCGTGCCTATCGCAGGGTCGTGATCCACCAGTGCAGCATCAATCAACGCTTGCAGGGAGGCCAGCTCCCCCTGACGTTGGCTCAGTTCAGCGCGTTGATGATCGCGCGTTTGAGTCACCTGCTGATAGGCCGCCTTGGCATCGCTATAACGCTGCTGCCATTGATCCCGCTGGGCCTGAAAGCCTTCCGCCTGCTGCTGGGCATCCGCTAACTGCTCTTCGCATACGGCATGCTCCTCGCGTAGCCCTGTAAGGTCAGCGACCTCACTGCGCTGCTGGCGGCGGCGCTGATTTTCGGCTTGCAGCCGCTGAATGCGCTGCTCCAGGTCGCGCAGTAGATCCTGGCTACGATCAGCGTCGCGGCTGGCATCCCGCCAGCGGGTTTCGGCATCGGTCCACTGCTGTTCAGCGGCTTCCAGGGCGGGAGATGCGTCGGCTAGGGACTGCTCCAGGCTTTCGAGCCGCTCCTCTAAGGCTTCGTGCTCGGGAAGCAAGTCGTCAAAGCGCTCATCAATCGCGGCTAAACGTTCCTGATCGCCTTCGCTAACCCGGCGCTGCTCGTCCAGGTCACGCCGGGCGGTAGCAATATCGCTGGCCAGTTGAGTTTCACGGCTGCGGCGATGGGCCTGATCCTGTTCCAGACGGGCAATGCGCGTGGTGGTTTCAAAAAACTGCTGTTGGTGACGGTCGAGCACTTCAGAGAGTTCGTCATGCTGTTCGCGGGCTTGTTCCAAGCGGGTTTCGCACTGACGAACGCCGAAGACATCTTTTTCGACCGCGATTTCCAACTCGCGAACGCGGCTCTCCTGATGGGACTGCTCCGCCCGCAGGGTGCGGCCGCGCAGTAGCGCCAGCTCACCCTTGAGCCGATACTCCTGCTCCTTGAGATCCTGATAGCGCTTGGCGGCTTCGGCCTGACGTTTGAGGCGCTCTAGCTGTTTATCCAGCTCTTCGCGAATATCGTCCAGACGCTCCAGGTTTTCCTGGGTGCGCCGCATGCGGTTTTCGGTTTCCCGGCGGCGCTCTTTGTACTTGGAGATACCCGCGGCCTCTTCCAGCGTCGAGCGCAGGTCGTCGGGGCGAGCCTCGATCAACCGCGAAATCATGCCTTGGCCGATGATGGCATAGGAGCGCGGCCCCAGGCCGGTGCCCATAAACAGGTCGGCGATATCGCGCCGACGGCACTTTTGACCGTTGAAGAAGTAGTTGGATTGCCCATCCCGCGTGACCAAGCGCCTAACGACGATTTCGGCATACTGCGCATAAACGCCGCCCATACCGCCGTCGCGGTTGTCGAACTTGAGCTCTATGGAGGCTTGGCTGATCGGTTTACGACCAGTGGAGCCGTTGAAAATAACGTCAGCCATGGACTCGCCGCGCAGGGTTTTAGCGGAGGACTCCCCCATGACCCAGCGCACGGCGTCAATAATGTTGGATTTACCGCAGCCGTTGGGGCCCACGATGGCGGTCATATTGCCATCGAAGGGCACCGTGACGGGGTCCACAAAGGACTTAAAACCGACTAAGCGAATCGAGGTTAAGCGCATACCGAGACGACGTTCCCGTTGCGATTATTCAAAAACACGGTTAATCACCACTTCAACCGCCTCCGCGTCTTCAATAGGCTCGACGCTGACGCTCTCAAGGTCACCGAACAGATCTCCCGGCTGGGGCATTGCTTGGCCAGAGGGCGAAACACGCACCACTAAACGGGCTTCCTGCACCTGGGAGATTTGCGCCTGTGGCGACATCGCAGCAGTGTTATCTAGCGTCACGGTCATGGGCAGCTCGGATACCTGCGCCCGCACCACGGCCAGGGGTGGTAACTCACCCTCAATATCGCGGGCAGTGATAAACACAGTGTCGTCATCGTCAACGCGCCCGGCGAGCTCTTCGTCTAACGCAACGCGAACCCTAATGCCGTTACCTTCGCCGACGGTTTCTTCAGGCTCAATACCCATGCGCTCCTGGGCCACGCGAATACCCTCGCGCAGCGAGTCAACGGTGTCGGGATCCTCGATATTGGCAATCGCCCGGCGCCAGTGGTCAATGGCCTGTTCGTAATCACCTTTATCAAAGGCATTAACCCCTAGCAAACCCAGCACGGTTGGCTGGCGGGGATCCTGCTCCAACGTCTCATCGACCAATGCCTGCACTTCATCGGTGAGTTCGCGCTCGGCCATAAAGAAACGAATTTGCGCTAGTTGAGCCAGCAGCGGTGGAATTCGGCCTTCAATCTCAATCAGGCGTTCAAGCGCATCGACGGCCTGGGGCATCTGTCCTGTTTCGCGATAGACCGGAAACAGCGCGCTCCATACGTTTGGGTTATCCGGCTGACGCTCGGCCTGCTCTTCCATGCGCTCGATATACATGCTCAGCGAGCCTTCAGGGTCATTCTGTACTTCTTGCTGAACGGCGAGTAACACAAGGTCGCCCTCGGCGCCCTGCTGTTGATACCAAAGCACGCTGACCACTACCACGGCCACCATAACGACAGGCACCACCAGACGACCCGCCCCTGCCGGCTTGAGCGGCCGGCGCGCGCGCACGGCGGTGTCTTCCAGCAGGCTACGCTCAAGCTCCAACCGATCTTCTTCAAAGCGCTCGGCATCAATGTCGCCACGCTCTCGCGCCGCTTCTAGTGACGTTAAGCGACGCTGAAAAATCGCCACATTCTGCTCGGCAGAGGTGTCATTGGTTTCAAACGCGTGTTGTTGATCATGTAATCGACGCGCGTTTCTTAGCGGCGCTACCAGCAGCCACAGCGCGGGGAGCAGTAAAACGGCAATCGCAATCCAGAGCAGCGTCATGAAGACCTCTTACGGTTAATCAGCGCATCTATACGCTGGCGCTCTTCGGCGCTCAGCGCTTTAGCAGAGGCATTTCGGCGGGCACGAATCATTAACACAACCACCAGCGCGCCTAGCAGCACCAGTGCAATAGGCAGCCCCCAAAGCAGGTAGGTGCGGCTCTCTAATCGCGGGTTATAGAGAATATATTCACCAAACCGCTGCACCATATGGTTAACAATTTCGATATCCGACTGCCCGTCTTGCAGCAGTTGGTAGACACGCTCGCGCATGTCCCCTGAAATAGGGGCATCGGAATCGTTTATAGCTTGGTTTTCACACAGCGGGCAGCGCATCGAGGCGGTTAAATCGTGATAGCGTTTTTCCATGACCGGATCGTCAAATTCGCGTAGTTCGATCCCCCCCGCCGCTGCACCAAACGCTATAACCAGCAGTAGTAGCGCTACCATGGTTCGCATTAGCGCCATTTTTCCACCTCCGGCAAGATTCGTTCGCGGACGTCTTGTGGCGATACGTAGCCTTTATGGTGATAGCGAATAACGCCGTCGGCATCGACCAGAAAGGTTTCCGGCGCGCCGTAAACGCCAAGGTCAAAACCCAGCTCGCCTTCTGGATCAAAAATATTCACTTCAAACGGATCGCCAAACTCGCTGAGAAACTCCATGCCTTTTTCGCGGGTATCCCGGTAGTTAACCCCAACCATCCGAATGTCCTGATCGGCCAGCTCCAGCAGTTGAGGCATCTCCTGCTTACACGCGGGGCACCACTCGCCCCATACGTTAACCAGGGTGACGTCGCCCTGGAGCAGCGATTGGTCCACGCGCTGATTTTTATCGCGCAGCGTGGTGGCTTCAAAGGCCGGGAACTCGCGCGCCATCAGCGCGGAATCGCGCTGGGAAGGGTCCAGCGATAGGCCCTGGAAAAAGAACAGCGCCAAGCCTAAAAAGCAAACCGGCAGCAGTAATAGCAATAACCGACGCTTCATACAGTGGCCTCCTGCGCAGTATCGCCTTTGCCGATCGCTTTCGGTGCCTCACGAGTGACCGTCGCGCGGCGGTAACGCTTATCGAGCACCGCCAGTACACCACCAAATGCCATAAACAGGGCGCCCAGCCATAGCCAGCGTACAAAGGGTTTGTATTGGACACGCATCGCCCAACTGCCGTCGCCAAGGTCTTCGCCCATGGCCACATAGAGATCACGGAACAGCCCCGGCCGCAGAGCCACCTGGGTCATCGGCATACCGGTCGCGAGATAAAGGCGTTTTTCAGGACGCATGGTGAAACTGCTACCGGTGTCGCCACGCTGTACCTGAAGGATCGTAGTGTCTGCCAAAAAGTTTGGCCCGCGACGCTCGGCTAACTCCGTCATGGTGAACTGATAGCCCGCCACTTCGACCGTGGTGCCCGGCGACATGCGCACGTTGCGCTCGATGTTGTAGTTGGACACCACCGCAACACCCACAATCGTGACCGCCACACCAATGTGCCCTAACACCATGCCCCAGTAAGAGAGTGAAAGCTTGCGTAACCCGGCGATGAACGAGCTGGCGTGACGGGTTTTATCAAACACATCGCGCACCATCGGCAGCACAATCCATAGCGCAGAGACGATCCCCAGGGAGACAAACAGATTCCACTCACCGCGATACAGCAGCGGCATCAGTATGCCCAGCACCAGCGCAGCAACGCCCGCCAACCAGAGCTTACGGACTAGGTCGCGCACCGCCATGCCTTTCCAGCGCGTTACCGAGCCTAGTCCCATAAAGATGCACATCATCACGGTGAGCGGTACAAACAGCGCATTGAAGTAAGGCGGGCCCACGCTGATTTTACCCAGCCCCAGGGAGTCAAGAATCAGCGGGTAGACGGTGCCAAGTAAAACGGTGACCGTCATGATGACCAGGAAGATATTATTGACCAGCAGCAGCGCATCCCGAGAGAGCCAGTTAAAGCCCACTTTGTGGCTGACCCGCGGGGCTCGCAGTGCGAATACCAGCAGCGAGAGCGTCACCGTAATCGCCAGCAGCATCAGGATAAAGAAGCCACGGGCAGGGTCGTTGGCAAACGCATGTACCGAGGTGAGCACGCCGGAGCGCACCAGGAAGGTTCCCATCAGCGACAGCGAAAAGGTCGAGATCGCCAATAGCACGGTCCAGCTCTTAAACGAGCCGCGCTTTTCGGTCACCGCCAGCGAGTGCACCAGCGCGGTTCCCGTTAACCAGGGCAGCAGCGACGCGTTTTCGACCGGGTCCCAGAACCACCAGCCGCCCCAGCCAAGCTCGTAATAGGCCCACCAACTGCCGAGGGCGATCCCCACGGTCAAAAACGCCCAGGCCAGATTCGTCCAGGGACGTGCCCAGCGCGTCCAGGCGGCGTCTAGGCGCCCTCCCATGAGAGCAGCAATCGCAAAGGCAAAGACCACGGAAAAACCCACATAGCCCATGTAAAGCATCGGCGGATGCACCACTAGCCCGAAGTCTTGCAGCAGCGGGTTGAGGTCGGCACCGTCTTGAGGCATGTCGGGGAGCAAGCGTTCAAAAGGGTTAGAGGTGATCAGGATGAATAGTAAGAAACCGACACATACCATGCCCATGACGCCCATCACCCGAGCGACCATATCCCGCGGCAAGTTGCCGGTGAACACGCTCGCCGCAAAGCCCCAACCTGCCAGCATTAGGCTCCATAGCAGGACAGAGCCCTCATGGTTGCCCCACACCGCGCTGAATTTGTAGTACCACGGCAGCAGCGAATTGGAGTTATTCGCTACGTTCGCCACGCTAAAGTCATCCAGCATATAGCTCGCGGTCAAACAGGCGTAGGCGATGGCAATAAACAGAAACTGCCCGGCCGCCATGGGCTGACCATAGGCCATCCACAGTGGGCGGCGGGTCGCTGCACCGGCCAGCGGCATCACTGCCTGCACCATCGCCATCAACAGCGCGATGATGAGGGCGAAGTGGCCAATTTCAGGAATCATTTTAATCAGCATGTGCGCTCCGAATTAGCACTGGCGGTAGGGCAAGTCGGTGAAACGATGGGGGTTAATACTCGCTTGCTTGGGGGACGCCCTCTTCATCAAGCCGCTTACCCACTTCGGCAGCCTTGGCCTGATAGTCGGCCGGCGAATAGCCCGCCTCTTCAAGTGCCTGCGCTACTTCAGGCGGCATGTAGTTCTCATCGTGACGCGCCAGCACTTTATCGGCATACAAACGGCCATCTGCTTGAAGCTCCCCGACCACCACTACACCTTGGCCCTCGCGGAACAGATCGGGAAGGATGCCGCTGTAGTAGACCTCTAGGTCATCAACGTAATCGGTCACGGTAAACGCGACGTCCAGGCTGTCGGGGTCACGGGACACCGAGCCCTCTTTCACCATGCCGCCCGCGCGAATCTGGCGTTCCATGGGCGCATCGCCCTGAGCGATCTGCACCGGGCTAAAAAACAGATTAATGTTGGCACGTAGCGCATACAGCGTTAGCCCGACAGCAATCGCGGTTAACGACACCAAACCCAAAATGACGAAGAGTTTCTGTTTACGTTTGGGGGTCATTGGGCGTTCCCTCTCAAGCTATTTGCGCGCCGCGCCCGACGCTTTATGCCATTCAATAGCTGACGCTGTTCAACGCGCGCATGCCAAACGGTGGCCACCAGCAGCAGCGCCGTTACCCCCCAGGCAGACCATACATAAGGTGCATGGCCGCCCATGGCGAGAAATTCGGAAAATGAGGCAAATGCCATTAGCGCGTCTCCTCTGCCTGTGCATTCACTACCTGGCCGTTAACGAGCTCCTGTACCCAGCGCTTGCTCGACTCTCGGCGTAGGATCTCGCTGCGCGTGCGCATCAGCGTCAAGGCAATAAAAAAGCTGTAGAACCCTAGCACCATAATGACCAGCGGCAGCCACATTTCGGTGGGCATCGTCGGGCGCGAGGTTAACGTAAACGAGGCTGGCTGGTGCAGGGTGTACCACCAATCCACTGAGTATTTGATGATGGGAATGTTGATGACGCCCACCATGGCCAGCACCGAGGCTGCCCGTGAGGCACTATCGCGGCTGGTAAACGCACCACGCAGAGCAATCACGCCTAAATAGAGGAAGAGCAGAATCAGCATGGAGGTAAGCCGGGCATCCCACATCCACCAGGTACCCCAGGTCGGCACACCCCATACAGCACCGGAAAATAGCGCGACAAAGGTCATCGCAGCGCCCAGCGGTGCCATAACTGCCGCCGCCATATCGGCGACTTTAATTTTCCAGACCATAAACACCAGCCCAGACACCGCCATGGAGATAAAAATCGATTGAGCTAAAAAAGCCGCGGGCACGTGAACATAAATGATCCGGAAACTATTGCCCTGCTGATAATCCGCTGGGGCAAACGCCAGCCCCCACAGCGAGCCAGTGACCAGCAACAGCACCGCTGCGGCCCAAAACCAGGGCTGTAATTTGGCACTAATGCCATAGAACCACTTGGGTGATCCCAGCTTGTGTATAAACGCCCACATAGCGTGTCCTGTCCTTAACCGTTAATACTGATACGCAGCGATGCGGCAATCGCCCACGGCGCTAACATAAGTGAGGCCGCCAGCAGCGCGCCTAAGATAGCCAAGTGCGCAGAGACACCGTCGCCCAAAATAGCCGCCTGGACCGCACCTGCGCCAAAAATGAGTACCGGAATATACAGCGGCAGCACGAGTAGCGAGAGCAGGACGCCGCCCCGCGCCAAGCCGACGGTTAACGCCGCACCAATGGCACCAATCAGGCTCAAGCTCGCCGTGCCCAGCGCCAGCGATAGCGCCAACACCGCATAGCTACCCGCAGGCAGTGCGAGCATAATGCCCAGCAGTGGTGCCATCAGTGCCAACGGCAGCCCGGCCAGCAGCCAATGCACGGCCACTTTCGCCACGCTTAATGCCGCCAGCGGCTGCGGAGCGAGTAACAGCTGTTCAAGGCTGCCGTCGTCGTAATCGCTGCGAAACAGGCTATCTAGCGACAGCAGCGCGGCTAACAGTGCCGCCACCCATAGCAACCCCGGCGCAATCGTCGCCAACAGCTCCGGGTCGGGTGAAATAGCGATCGGAAACAGGGTGATCACCAGGGCAAAAAACACCAGCGGATTGAGCACTTCACCGCGACGTCTCAGCAGTAGCGTCAAATCACGCACCAACGTGGCCTTCACCGCGATCATCAGCCCGCCCTGGTGCTCAAGCAGTGGCACTGAAGGGGCATCCATGGCGGTGTCTGATCCATGTAGAGAGCTATCTGAAGAGCTGTGCAGCTCTGTTTTCTGCCACCCTGTTTCCTGCAATCCGGCCTCCTTCACCCCAGCGCTATGCGTCTTAACAGCGATGACGCGGCTAACTCATGGTGGGTTGTTACTAGCACGCAGCCGCCCGCCTGAGCATGCCTAATAAGTTGCCTTTCAAGGGCTGCAACGCCGTGGCGATCAATGGCGGTGAAGGGCTCGTCTAGCACCCACAGCGCGCGGGGGGTCAGCGTCAATCGCGCCAGCGCCACACGGCGCTGCTGGCCTGCCGAGAGTTGACCGGCGGGCACATCTTCAAAGCCTGCCAGGCCAACCTGTTCAAGGGCATCCAGGCGCTGCTGCTCACCCTCTTGTGCCCCGCTGCCCTGTCCTCCACTGCTTTCGCCACTCAGCGCCTGATACCACGCTAAATTTTCTAACGGAGAGAGCCCCGACTTGATGCCCGGGGCATGTCCTAAATAGAGCAAATTAGCGAGAAAATGTTCACGGACACTCTGCATCGCAGCGCCATTCCAGAACAGCTCGCCTTCATAGTCGCGTAGCTGCCCGGAGAGAATTTTAAGCAGGCTTGTTTTACCACTGCCATTAGGCCCTTCAATTCGCACGATTTCACCGCTGCGAATATCGAGATCCAGCCCCTTAAACAGTGAGCGATCATCACGTTCGCAGGACAGCTGTCGGGCTTGTAGACACAGGCTCAAGAGTCTCTCCAGGCACATTGATTTCGCGTCGAACTCTACACGGAAAGCCCGTTTCTCGCCACTCACTCTATGCGGCGCTGGGTCGCAGCATGACCTCAATCAATATGGCGTAAGACCAATTACTGCTAGCACTGTATGCAAAAACAGTTCTATACTGAAACCACTGTATGAAAGAACATGCAATGGAGATTTCTCAATGACCATATCGATGGCAGCACCTACCGTTAAGCCTAACCACTTACACTCGGTTCCGCGTACCTATGCGCCGACGCCTAGCATTACTCGTCGCAATACTTATGCGCTTAAAGTGCGTGGTAACGCAATGCGTGATTGCAACTTGTTCGATGGCGATGTCATTATTATTCGGCGTTATCAGCATGATGCCCAAACAGAAACCGCCGTTGCCGAAATCAACCAGCAAAAAATCGCCTTGAAGCAGCTCTCAATCAGCCGCTTTGGCGTAGAGCTATGGCCTGAGGATACGTTGCAGCCAGCGCTATTTTTGCATAACCGTGATATTCAGGTGCTCGGCATGGTGATGGGTGTTGAATCTCATCCAAGGACTGGCCTGCAAAACAAGCCTACTATCACGGAGCATTAATGCGCTACCGGGTGCCGGAACTCCCCCTTTCGTCTTGGCAGACAACTGACATCGAAGTCGAAAAGAGTCACTTTATTACCTGGATCTGCCACGCCTTAGACATCGATGCATTCACTCGCATGCTGGCGGCGGCTAAAGCCGAGCATCCCAATGCGAGCCATCACTGCACTGCCTATATTGCTGGCCCACCCGGCGAGCAAAATTTGATTGGCTTCTCTGATGATGGCGAGCCTGGCGGCACCGCAGGTCGCCCAATGTATCAAGTTCTGCAGGGCAGCCAATTAGGTCAAATTGGTTGCGTGGTGATCCGCTATTTTGGCGGCACGAAGCTAGGCACCGGCGGTTTGGCCCGCGCTTACGCCCAGGCGGTTAGCCATGCTTTGGAGACGCTACCTACCCGAGAAGTGGTCGAGCGCGATCTTTATACCCTGCGGCTCGGCTTTGCCAGCGAAGCGATTGCCCGCGCCTGGTGCGAAGAGCAGGCTATCCCCATTGAGCAAGCGGATTACGATGGCGACGGTGTTCGTCTGACCATTGGTTGGCCAAGGGACAACCCACTTGACCTTTCCCCGCTAGAAAACCGCTTGAAGAGCGCTGTTGAGATTCTCTCTACACCAAAGGCATGATGCAGCAGGGCTACAGAGCCCCGTATGTCGTTGCAAGGAGCTTGCGACGCGGCAATCTCGTCCTGCGGTAGCACATAAAACCGAGATCGCCGCGCTTCGCTCAATGAAAGGGACTCCTCCCCTCTCGAAGCTTCAGAGAGCTACATTGATAGTTGAACCACTTCAATGCGGAGGGGAAGAGTCATGAACAAGCATAAGACAATAGGGTTGGATCTGGCAAAGCGTGTTTTCCAAGTGTGTGTTGTCGACACTCGCCGCCCGCGTGTTCAGGTCAACAAAGAGCTTAAACGGCATCAGGTCTTGGATTTTATGCGCCGCCAACCGGCCTGTCGGGTGTTCATGGAGGCGTGCGGTGGATCGCATTATTGGGCGCGACAGCTGCAGGCCCTCGGCCATACCGTTGCCCTCATTTCGCCCCAGTTTGTGACGCCTTTTCGCAAGGGGCACAAGACAGATGCCAATGACGCTCTCGCTATTGTAGAGGCGGGTTTGCGCCCAGACATGCGCTTTGTACCGCTCAAAAGCGTCGAGCAGCAGGATATTCAGAGCCTGCACCGCATTCGGGAAAGGTACATTCATCAGCGCACCCAGTTGATCAACCAGGTTCATGGCTTATTACAGGAGTACGGGATTATCAGCGGTCGTGGTCAGAAGGCATTAAAGCAACGTGTCTGGCTCGCCCTAGAAGATGCCGATAACGAGCTTTCGATGCTGATGCGTGACTTGATTGCCGAGCAAATGGCGGAGCTGGATCGACTCAACGAGCGCATTCAGTCACTGGATAAGCGCGTGGAGCAGATGAGCCGTGCGGTGATGCCTTGTCGCCAACTGTTGGCGATTGAGGGAGTGGGGCCGGTGGTCGCCACCCAGCTCTATAGCGCCCTCGGTAACGGCGACGCGTTCAAGAAAGGTCGCCAAGCGTCAGCCTATCTGGGGTTAACGCCGACACAACACAGCAGTGGTGGCATCGCGAAGATCAAGGGCATTGGCCGAACGGGGCAAATCTCGCTGAAAGCCGCCCTGATACGTGGCGCACACTCGGTCATCAACACCGTGGGTGACAAACAGGATGCTAAAAGTCGTTGGCTACGATCCCTGGTCGCTCGCGTTGGCAAGAACAAAGCGGCTGTCGCGTTAGCGAACAAGACAGTGCGAACCGCCTGGGCGGTTCTGCACAGCGGACAGTCCTATTGTAGAGAGTTTAACGACGGTTCCGCGCTGATGGTGAGCTAAGCGGTAGCACCATCAGCGGCTAAGCGCCGACAGGCGGCTACCTTGTTGCCGGGCAACGATCGATGAAAAACAGGTCAGACCGACCTTCTCAAAACCTGCTCATTGCGATGGCTGAAAAAGCCTACGCCTCGTTGAGGAGAGAAGGTGCGCGACGTTCATCAGGGTCAGGGGATAGCGTCCCCATTAAGAGACCGACTATACGCACGCATCGGCTTATGTTGTTCATCATCGGAGCTTGCAACCGGGGAGGAGTCCCTATACGCAATGACAGAGGACTAGTTAACCAAGATACTTGATCATCACACCCGCAGCCACAGCAGAGCCAATAACCCCTGCCACATTGGGCCCCATGGCATGCATCAGCAGGAAGTTATGCGGGTTAGACTCCAGCCCCACCTTGTTGGCCACCCGGGCAGCCATCGGCACCGCAGAAACACCCGCGGCGCCAATTAAGGGGTTGATGGGCATTTTGCTGACTAAATTCATCAGCTTGGCCATTAACACCCCAGCGGCCGTGCCGATCCCGAAGGCGACAATCCCCAGCCCGAGAATGCCTAACGTTTCAAACGTCAGGAAGCTATCGGCCATTAACTTGGAGCCGACGGACAGCCCCAGAATAATGGTTACAATGTTGATCAGAGAATTCTGCGCAGTATCCGATAAACGTTCGACCACACCACACTCACGCATCAAGTTACCAAAGCAAAACATACCGAGTAGCGGAGCGGCATCGGGCAAAAACAGTGCGACCAGAATCAACAACATCAGCGGGAAAACCACTTTCTCCAGCTTGGAGACCGGGCGCAGTTGGGTCATCTTGATCTCACGCTCTTTCTGGGTGGTCAACAGACGCATAATCGGCGGCTGAATCAGTGGCACCAACGCCATGTAGGCGTAAGCGGCCACGGCAATCGCACCCAGCAATTCAGGCGCCAGTACGCTGGAGACGTAGATGGAGGTCGGGCCATCCGCACCGCCGATAATACCAATCGCGGCCGCCTGATTGAGAGAGAAGTCCATGACGCCCATCGAGGTCAGCGCCACGGCGCCAAACAGCGTCGCAAAAATACCAAACTGAGCGGCGGCACCTAAAAACAGCGTGCGCGGGTTCGCCAGCAGCGGGCCAAAGTCGGTCATTGCCCCAACGCCCATAAAGATAATCAGCGGGGCGATACCCGAGCCGATTGCGACTTTATAGAAGTTATAAAGCATGCCGTCGCTGTAGCCAACGCCCACGGCGATGTCTCGCGCAGCACGCAGCTGGTCGGGTGCGACGCCATCATGGGCGATCATCTGCAGCGACTCCCGCCATGCGTCTAAGTTCGCCAGTGGGTCAAGGGACGCACCCAGCGCTGCTGCCATCTGCTGTAGCACCGCCGGCTTGGCCACCTCAATCGCCTGGTCGAGCGCAGAAATGGCTAGCCCGGCTTCAGGGATATTGGCCAGAATGCCGCCAAAACCAATCGGCACCAGTAGCAACGGCTCAAACTTCTTATAAATGGCAAGGTAAAGCAGCAGAAGACCCACCATGATCATCGCCGCTTGACCGAGCTCAAGGTTATATAGCCCCGAGCCTTCCCATAACGTTACTAATTTATCCATTACTGGGCCCTTAGAGCTCGATCAACGTATCGCCTACGGCTACGCTGTCGCCCTCGCTGACGTTGACCTTAGACACTGTACCTGCGCTGCTGGCACGCACTTCGGTTTCCATTTTCATCGCTTCAAGAATGATGACGACATCACCTTCAGCGACTTGCTCACCAGGGCGTACATTGACCTTGAAGATATTGCCCGCCAGCGGCGCATCGATGCTTTCACCGCTGGGGGCCGGAGCTTCCTCTTTGGGTGCAGTAGTACTGGCTGCCGTTTGCTCTTGCACCTCGCCCAGTTCACCGCCTTCAGAAACCTCGACCACAAAGGATTTGCCGTTGAGCTTAACCGTGTAGGTTTCTGGGCCACTGGCAGCTACTGGTGGTTTACTTTCAGCCTTAGCCTTAGCAGGGGCATTGGCAGCACTCGCCTCAGCCGCCTGGGGAGCGGGCTCAAAGGCGTCGGGATTGTCACGATTTTTAAGGAACTTCAAACCAATCTGTGGGAATAGCGCATAGGTCAGCACATCATCGACTTCACGCTTGCCTTCAGCCAAGCGAATACCGTCAGCGCTGGCTTTCTCTTTCAGTTCGGTGGCGAGCCTGTCCATTTCAGGCGAAAGGTTGTCCGCCGGGCGACAGGTAATCGGCTCACCGCCTTCCAGCACACGCTTCTGAAGCTCGGCATTAAAGGGTGCCGGCGCGGCGCCATATTCACCTTTGAGCAGCGCCTGAACTTCCTTGGAGATCGACTTATAGCGCTCGCCCATCATCGCGTTCATCACCGCCTGGGTGCCGACGATTTGCGACGTGGGCGTTACCAGCGGGATAAAGCCAAGGTCTTCGCGTACGCGAGGAATCTCGTTCAGCACATCGTCAAGCTTATCGCCCGCGCCCTGCTCTTTGAGCTGGCCTTCCATGTTGGTCAGCATGCCGCCGGGCACCTGAGCAATCAGAATGCGTGAATCAATACCGCGCAGCGAGCCTTCAAAGGCGGCGTACTTCTTGCGCACTTCGCGGAAATAACCGGCAATATCTTCCAGCAGCTCAAGATCCAAACCGGTATCACGGCCGGTGTCTTTGAGCATTGCCACCACTGACTCGGTCGGACTGTGGCCGTAGGTCATCGACATGGAGGAGATCGAGGTATCAACGTTATCAATGCCCGCCTCTACCGCTTTCAAAATAGTCGAGGTAGAAAGGCCGGTCGTGGCGTGACAGTGCAGATGCACTGGAATCGACAGCTCTTTCTTGAGCCGCGTCACCAAGTCGAACGCCGTGTAGGGCGTCAGCAGCCCCGCCATATCCTTGATAGCCAATGAATCTGCGCCCAAACCGGCAATGGTTTTGGCGAGATCGACCCAGCTATCCAGGGTATGTACCGGGCTCACGGTATAAGAGATGGTACCTTGGGCATGGCCTTCTACGTTACGCACCGCCTGAATGGCACGCTCCAAATTACGCGGATCATTCATGGCGTCAAAGACCCGGAAGACATCAACACCGTTGGTTTTCGCCCGTTCGACAAATTTATCGACAACGTCATCGGCGTAGTGGCGGTAGCCCAGCAGGTTTTGACCACGTAGTAACATCGCTTGGGGCGTATTGGGCATGGCCTCTTTCAGGGCACGAATACGCTCCCACGGGTCTTCGCCCAAATAGCGGATACAGGCGTCATAGGTCGCCCCACCCCAGGTTTCCAGCGACCAATAGCCAACGCGATCCAGCTTTTCAGCGATCGGCAGCATATCGTCCAAGCGCATACGCGTGGCAAATAGTGATTGATGGGCATCGCGCAGCACGACATCGGTAATGCCTAAGGGACGTTTTGTTTCGTTCATGGTCTTAGCTCACCGTAGAAAATTGTCAGTTTGTAGTAAAAATAACAAAAAAACAGCCTAGAGAGGGCTGAGATAGAAAAAATTGAGAAAGTTAACGACGTCGCGTTGAACGATAACGGTGCACTGCAGCACTGATCACCGCCAACATCTCGTCATTTTGACTCACGGGAGCCGGAGACGACGGCGACTTCTTACTCGCATCAACCGCGATGGGAGCAGGCTGAAAACGGTCTATCAGCTTCGACATTAGCGTAACGCTAATAACTAAAATAGTAAGAAAAACAAACACAACACCCATACCAAGCGCCATTAACGCCAACCCGTCCTGCAATAGTTCATAATCCTGCATAAGGCGCTCCTACCTCTCGAAGTAAGTTGCTAGACACGTTATTTCACCAGCGGCTGTGTAAAGCCTCTTGGCGCAGTGAGGGGAATACTCTAACCTGCCACACCCAGAATAGAATGCAATGGCGCGATAGTGGAAGTCATGGTTGTTAATTTACTACAAAACGGCAGAATTGGCCTAGCCCCGATGGAAGGCGTGATCGACGCCTTAACGCGGGACTTGCTAACACGCCACGCGGGCTTCGATTGGACGGTGACCGAATTTGTCCGCGTCGTCGATGCGCGCCTGCCGCCAAGAGTGTTTTATAAGCATTGCCCGGAGCTTATGCAACCGCCCGTGGCAACCCCAAGCGGCATTCCCGTGCATTTACAGCTTTTGGGCTCGGACCCTGCTGCCCTAGCGGCCAATGCGCGCCAGGCGCTCAAGCTTGGCGCAGTCAGCGTTGACCTTAATTTCGGCTGCCCAGCCAAACTGGTTAATCGCCACGATGGCGGCGCTTCACTGCTCCGCCAGCCAGACCGCGTGTACAAAGCAGTTAAGGCGGTTCACGATGCCCTGGAAGGCGAAATCCCGGTGACCGCAAAGATTCGTCTCGGTTTCGCCAATCGCCGCTTAGCGGTTGCCTGCGGCCAAGCTACCGAAGCGGGCGGTGCAGCGCAGCTAGTGGTACATGCCCGCACCCGCGATGAGGGCTACCGCCCACCGGCGCACTGGGAATGGATTGGCAAGATTCGCCGTCAGATGGGCATACCCGTGGTCGCCAATGGCGATATCTGGACGTTAGAGGATTACTGGAAAGCTCGCACGCTTTCTGGTTGCCAAGATGTGATGCTAGGGCGCAGTGCCTTGGCAGACCCCTGGCTTGCCCCACGCATCCGCCACTGGCTCAAGACCGGCGAACGATTGCCTGAGAGCAGTTGGTCGATGCGCGCCAATGTGCTTAAAGAGTACGCCGCTCTACAGCGCCAACAGCTGCCTGACCGCGTGGTAGTCTCTCTGGTAAAACAGTGGCTTGCCCAAATGCGCCAAGGCAGCACCGAAGCCGAGCAGAATTTTCAGCGGGTGAAGCGCATTACCGAATTGGATCTTCTGCTCGATAGTCTGGTGGTTGACGAGCAGTACGCCACCCTGGCTTAACGCACCTTCTGCAACGCTTAATTAGTTTATAGCCAAAAAAAAGCGCCCTACCGCAAAACGGGGGCGCTACACACGATCGCAAGACCGGAGCGCGAGCATATACCGGTCAGGCTGGAAAGAGACAGTCAGGCTAGATAAAGCGCTTATCAGACTAGAAACAGAAAACCCGCTCTCATATTGAGAGCGGGTTTAGAAATCTGGCGCGCCCGGGAGGATTCGAACCTCCGACCCCCTGATTCGTAGTCAGGTACTCTATCCAGCTGAGCTACGGGCGCGTAATGGTGCAACTAACGTTTACTCATACTACTAAAAGCTACTTAGCAGGTGGCGCGCCCGGGAGGATTCGAACCTCCGACCCCCTGATTCGTAGTCAGGTACTCTATCCAGCTGAGCTACGGGCGCATACCTTGTGACCATGCACTTCTCAGTGCAGCACTTATTAAAAGTACTTAATGGCCATGCTATTGGCGGAGAGAGAGGGATTCGAACCCTCGATAGGGCTATAAACCCTATACTCCCTTAGCAGGGGAGCGCCTTCAGCCACTCGGCCACCTCTCCTCAACGGCACGGCGCGAATATTACCGATTTGGGGATCTTGTGTCTAGTCCTCTGCCGATTTTTTTCGCGCCGACCATAGCTTACGTCTTGAACATCGAATCATCATACAAGCCCGTAAGTTTTATTCCACTTCGTTTTCACTGTTCCGTTCGCGCTGAATACGCTGGTAAATCTCTTCACGGTGAACCGCAACATCTTTGGGCGCATTAACACCAATTCGCACTTGATTGCCTTTTACACCGAGTACGGTGACGGTGATTTCATCACCGATCATCAGGGTTTCGCCAACACGGCGAGTTAGGATGAGCATGGCTGATCTCCTTTTCAGACGTTTTATGCAACGGGATATGTCAGCCGGAGGCAACACCACGCCATTATGCGGCATAGGGTTGCCTGCCACCAACGGCTCCGGCTCCATGACACCTTAACCTCCCGTTGAAAGAAAGCTCACCACCACACGGCAGCAAGTACCCCTTCAGCGTAGAAGGTTTAAGGCATTAATGTTATTCAGATTCGATATCTGTCTTATCTAAACCAAAAGCTTTGTGCAGTGCATTAACCGCGAGTTCCATATGTTTCTCATCAATGACGACTGAGATTTTAATTTCAGAGGTGGAAACCATACGGATATTGATGTTTTCATCGGCTAAAACGCGGAACATTTTTGATGCTACGCCCGCGTGAGAACGCATGCCAACACCCACCAACGAAACTTTGGCAATATTGTCGTCGCCACGCAGCTCGCCACCACCTAAATCCGGGATCACCGTCTCTTCAAGCAGTTTCTTGGTTGCTTTGTAATCGCCTTTAGCAACCGTAAAGGTGAAGTCGGTATAGTCACCAGCCGGGGCAACGTTCTGTACGATCATATCGACTTCGATATTGGCATCGGCAATCGGGCCAAGAATGCGTGACGCCACACCGGGCACATCCGGCGTGTTGAGCAGCGTCAGTTTGGCTTCATTCTTGGTAAAGGCGATACCGGAGATCAGTGGTTCTTCCATAGCGTCCTCGTCTTTGTCTGCTTCTGCAACAATTAGGGTACCGGGGCCGTCTTCAAAGCTCGACAGCACCCGCAGGGGCACATTGTATTTACCGGCAAACTCTACCGCGCGGATCTGCAGCACTTTAGAGCCGAGACTGGCGAGTTCCAGCATCTCTTCTACCGTAATGCTCTCTAAGCGCTGAGCCTTCGAGCATACGCGGGGGTCAGTGGTGTATACCCCATCGACATCGGTATAAATCTGACACTCATCTGCACCGAGCGCGGCGGCCAGGGCCACACCCGTGGTATCAGAACCACCGCGGCCCAAGGTGGTGATATTGCCGTCTTCATCGACCCCTTGGAAGCCCGCTACAACGACCACCTGCCCTGCTTCAAGGTCAGCTTTCAAGTCGTCGGTTTCGATACGCTGAATACGCGCCTTGGTATAAGCGCTGTCAGTATGAATACCTACCTGAGCACCAGTGTGTGAAGTGGCTGGCACGCCAATTTGCTGCAGCGCCATGGCGAGTAGTGAGATCGTCACCTGCTCGCCGGTCGACAGCAGCATATCCATCTCGCGCGGTGCGGGATCGTCATTAAGTGCCTGAGCCATATCCGTGAGGCGGTTGGTTTCGCCGCTCATAGCGGAGACCACGACGACCACCTGATGGCCTTGATCGCGGAAGCCCTTAACCTTTTCCGCTACGGCCTTGATACGCTCGACAGAGCCCACCGAAGTGCCGCCGAACTTCTGTACGTATAGTGCCATATGCCGTTTTTCCTATGCGTTCGGGAATGGAGGGTGAAATTGTAGTTAGGTTTAAATAAATAAGGCCGGTGACAATAATGCCACCGGCCTTTGGGTTTAGCTAAGTGCGTTTTCCAACCATGCCGGTACGCTCTTCAACGCACCCGGCAGGGCATCGGGCTGGCTACCTCCTGCCTGAGCCATATCCGCGCGGCCACCACCTTTACCTCCCACTTGAGAGGCAACATGGTTAACCAGCTCACCGGCTTTCACTTGGCCGGTCAAGTCTTGGGTTACCCCAGCAATCAGGCTCACTTTGCCTGCCGCCTGATCGGCAACCCCAAGGATAATAACCCCGGAACTGAGCTTGTTCTTAAGTTGGTCAAGAATGCCGCGTAAATCTTTACCAGAGACACCTTCCAACTGTGTTGCCAATAGCTTAACGCCGTTGATCTCTTGCACCTGGTTCAGCATATCGCTCCCCGCAGCGCTGGCGAGCTTGGCTTTAAGCTGCTCAAGCTCTTTTTCCAGACTGCGGTTACGCTCAACCAGTGACTCTACCCGCGCTTCTACTTGCTCAGGCTTGGTCTTCAAGCGTTCGCCCAAGCGCTCAAGGCGGGCTTCCTGCTCCCGGAAGTAAGCTAGTGCGTTTTCGCCGGTAATCGCTTCGATACGCCGTACACCAGAGGCAATGCCCACTTCACTCATGACATGACAGCAGCCGATATCGCCACTGCGTGTCACGTGGGTACCACCGCACAACTCGATAGAGAAGTCGTCGGCACCAATCGTCAGTACCCGCACGTTCTCGGCGTATTTGGCCTCAAACAGCGCCGCCGCCCCTTTGGCTTTGGCTTGATCCAGGCTCATTTGCTCGATTTTAGTCGGCGCATTAGCCAGTATCTGCTCATTGACCAACCGTTCGACTTCCGCCAACTGCTCGGCAGTCATCGGCTCAAAATGGCTAAAGTCGAAGCGCAGCCGCTCAGCATTAACCAGCGAGCCTTTTTGCTGCACGTGATCGCCTAGCACCATACGCAGCGCTTTATGCAGCAAGTGAGTCGCCGAGTGGTTACGGATGGTGGCTGCACGTAGGCTGGCATCCACTTCGCCGCGTACGCTAGCACCGACACTCAGCGAACCTTCCACCATGATGCCCTGGTGTAAGTGATGGCCGCTCTGCTTTTGGGTATCCGTCACCAGGAAACGACCGCCGCCCACATACAGGTAGCCGGTATCGCCCACCTGGCCGCCGGACTCACCGTAAAATGGCGTGCGATCTAGC
The DNA here is from genome assembly GCF_013415125.1 of Vreelandella glaciei. Classification (GTDB taxonomy): domain Bacteria; phylum Pseudomonadota; class Gammaproteobacteria; order Pseudomonadales; family Halomonadaceae; genus Vreelandella; species Vreelandella glaciei. The sequence goes on from NZ_JACCDE010000021.1 coordinate 39,885, forward strand.
ACCACAACGCCCTTCTGCCCGGCTTCCAGCGCAGCCAGTGCATTGCCTTCGCTGTCGACCAGTGCCGTTACCTTGGCTTGATCTTCCAGGCGATCATAGCCAGTAAAGGCCGTCTCACCTTCCAATTCGATGGAGGCGCTGTAGTCGGCGCCGAACTGGCTAGCCGCCCGGGCACGCTCGCGCTGGGCCTCTAAGGCCTGCTGAAAGCCCTCTTCATCGAGTGTAACGCCGCGCTCGCGGCATACATCGGCGGTGAGATCAAACGGAAAGCCGTAGGTGTCGTAAAGCTTAAATACCGTTTCACCCGGCAGCACTTTACCATCCAGCTCGGCCAAGGCCGCATTCAAGAGTCCCATGCCGTGGTCCAGGGTGCGAGCAAACTGCTCTTCTTCTTTCAACAGCACCCGGGTGATTTGGTCATTCGCCTCGCGAAGCTCTGGATACGCATCACCCATTTCGGCATCCAGCGCGTCCACCAGCTTGTGGAAGAACGGCTCTACGGCGCCCAGTTTGTGGCCATGACGGATCGCGCGGCGAATGATGCGACGCAGGACGTAGCCACGCCCTTCGTTAGAAGGCAGGACACCGTCGGCAATCAGGAAGGCACAAGAGCGGATGTGGTCGGCAATTACGCGCAGCGAAGGTGTGGCGGTATCAGGGTGCCCGGTCGCTTTAGCGGCCGCCTGCAGCAGGCTCTGGAACAGATCAATTTCGTAGTTGGAATGCACGCCCTGCATGACGGCGGCCACGCGCTCTAAGCCCATACCGGTATCGATAGAGGGCTTGGGCAGCGGATTAAGCGTGCCTTGGGCATCGCGATCAAACTGCATGAACACCAGGTTCCAGATTTCGATGTAGCGATCGCCATCTTCTTCCGGGCTACCGGGAGGGCCGCCCCATACTTCTGGACCGTGATCAAAAAAGATTTCCGAACTTGGGCCACAGGGGCCGGTGTCGCCCATTTGCCAGAAGTTATCTTCGTCTAATTTGGAAAAGCGCTCGGGGTCAATACCGATCTCGTCTTTCCAGATACGTTCAGCTTCGTCATCGCTAACATGTACCGTGACCCACAGCTTCTCTTTAGGCAAACCCAGCGTTTCGGTCAGAAACACCCAGGCAAAGCGTATGGCGTCTTGCTTGAAGTAGTCGCCAAAACTGAAGTTACCCAGCATTTCAAAAAACGTGTGGTGACGTGCGGTATAGCCGACATTGTCTAAATCATTATGCTTACCGCCTGCTCGTACGCAGCGCTGCGCAGATGTTGCACGCACGTATGGGCGTGGGTCGCGACCCAGAAATACATCTTTGAAAGGCACCATGCCGGCATTGGTAAACAGCAGCGTCGGGTCATTGCCCGGCACTAAAGAGCTGGTGGGTACAATCGTATGTCCCTGCTTTTCAAAGAAGGTAAGAAAGGCCTGTCTGATTTCTGCGCTTTTCATAGGGTATCCGTAACAAGAAAGCGTGGTGTCCCAGGGCGCTGTCGACGCTACCCTCAGGGGTCGCAAAGGGGCCATTATAGCGCAGTTGTCAAACGACTAAAGCCGCACTTAGTGGCACAAAGGCAAACAATCAGAGGAAGTAGCGTATTAGAGCGCTAGCAGAAAGGTAAGAGGCGTCGTTTTTACAGGCAGGAAAGTCAGTATTACAAGTAAGAGAAAACGTATTACAGACAGGATAGCGCGTAGCGGATTTGCTCAAAATCGAAGCCACGACTAGCCAGAAAGCGCTCGCGTCGAGCGCGCTCTTTAGGCGTCTCACCAGGGCTATCGTAGCGTCGCGCCAACGCTTCCCGGGCTAACTCGAACCAGTCAACCTGCTCCCTCTCCTCCACCTCTTCAAAAGCAGTGTTGAGGGTTTCCTGGTCGACGCCGCGTTGGCGTAATTCACCTTTAATACGAATAACACCCTGACCGCGTAGAATGCGCGAGCGTATGAAACTAGCCGCAAAACGCGCATCAGACTGCAGGTCTTGCTCGGCCAGAACGTCTAAACACTCGTTGATAGCGGTATCTTCGAAGGCTTTTTTCTTCAAGCGCTGGGCTAGCTCGGCGCGAGAGTATTCGCGCCGAGCCAGTAAGCCAATCGCGATGTCACGGGGCGTGGCATCGCGCTGAGACATAAAGGCCATCAGCGGGTCTCGGTTAGAACAGACTTAGAGCAGATCGTCATCGTTGGCATCCACTTCAGCCGCTGCTTCGGCAGGGGCACCCTCCTTCTCCTTTTTAGGATCAGGCTTGGCCAAGAGCTGCTCACGAATCTGCGTTTCAATTTCGAGCATAATGTCTGGATGCTCTTCCAGATAAAGCGCGGAGTTTGCTTTACCCTGGCCGATTTTCTTGCCTTTATAGCTGTACCAGGCACCGGCTTTATCGACCAGATTGCACTGCACGCCCAGGTCAATAACCTCGCCAGCATGGTAGATACCCTTGCCGTAAAGAATCTGGAATTCAGCTTGGCGGAATGGTGGTGCCACCTTATTTTTGACCACTTTCACGCGGGTTTCGTTACCGGTGACTTCATCACCTACTTTCACCGAGCCGGTGCGGCGAATATCCAGACGCACGCTGGCGTAGAACTTAAGCGCGTTACCACCGGTAGTGGTTTCGGGTGAACCAAACATCACGCCGATCTTCATGCGAATCTGGTTGATAAAGATCACCAGGCAGTTGGCGTTTTTGATATTACCGGTGATCTTACGCAGCGCTTGAGACATCAAACGTGCCTGTAGGCCAACATGGGTATCGCCCATTTCGCCTTCGATTTCAGCGCGCGGGGTCAACGCAGCGACAGAGTCGATAACAATCACGTCAACACCGCCGGAGCGCACCAGCATGTCGGTAATTTCTAACGCCTGCTCGCCAGTGTCTGGCTGGGAAATCAGTAGATCATCCAGGTTGACGCCTAGCTTTTCGGCATAGCTCGGATCCAGAGCGTGCTCGGCATCCACGAACGCACACACTTTGCCTTGCTTTTGCGCTTGCGCAATCACCGAAAGGGTCAGCGTTGTCTTACCCGAGGACTCCGGACCAAAAATTTCAGCCACGCGGCCAAACGGCAGCCCGCCGATGCCAAGTGCGATATCCAGACCCAACGAACCCGTGGAAACCGACGGCATGACCACACGCGGTGCGTCGCCTAGACGCATGACGGTGCCCTTGCCGAACTGACGGTCGATTTGGGTGAGTGCAGCGTTTAGCGCTTTAGTGCGGTTGTCATCCTGAGCCATTCAGAGATTCCTCATAACAAGCTGTATAATTACCCAGTAGTATGCCAAAGATTGTGCCGTAAACAAATCCTTGATCACGCTTTCTCTTAACTATTTTCCTACCCCTACTCCTACTTGCCTGCCTTCACCCGCGCATCCAGGCGTGCCACCAACCCTGCCAGCGCCTGCCGCACCGCCTGCTCGCGCACTGCTTGGCGATCCCCAGGGAAGTGAAAACACTCGGCTTGCTGCTCGGCAGTATCACCCCAGGCAAGCCAAACGGTACCCACCGGCTTTTCAGCACTACCACCATCCGGCCCGGCCACCCCACTAACGGCAACGCCCAAGCCTGCACCGCTTTCCCGGCAGGCGCCTTGCACCATCGCTTTCACTACTTCTTCGCTCACCGCCCCGTGTTCTGCCAGTATAGCGTCTGGCACGCCGAGCAGGCGGGTCTTAGCCGCGTTCGCATAGGTCACATAGCCCGTTGTAAAGTAAGCAGAGCTACCCGCCGTACTGGTAATCGCACTGGCAATACCACCGCCCGTGCAGGACTCAGCGGCGGTCACTTCAACCTTCAACTGCTGACAAAGCCGGCCTAGGCGCTGAGCTAGCAGCGTCAAATCAAGATTTTTCAGGCTAGATACGCTGGGCACTATGGTCGCTCCTTCAAGTGAGTCGTCTGTTCAGCGTAGAATACTGTGTTTAGCTTTCTCAAAGAAATTGCTCAATCAGGACGCCCATGTCACAGGCCATTCCCCCTAACACGCCAATGATCACGCAGTATTTAAAGATCAAACGCGAACACCCCGAGGTTCTGCTGTTTTACCGAATGGGGGATTTTTACGAGCTGTTTTTCGACGACGCCAAGCGCGCCGCCGCACTGCTGGACATTACCCTTACCCAGCGCGGCCAGTCGGGGGGGAAGCCGATCCCGATGGCGGGTGTACCTTACCATAGCGCTGAAGGCTATTTGGCGCGTCTGGTCGCTGGCGGTGAATCGGTAGCGATCTGCGAACAGATAGGCGACCCCGCGACCAGCAAAGGGCCCGTTGACCGCCAAGTAGTACGTATCGTCACCCCCGGCACGCTCCACGATGAAGCGCTGCTCGATGCCCGCCGCGACAACGTATTGGTATCAGTCTCCCCCGGTAAAGATAGCTGGGGCCTTGCCTGGCTGGAACTCTCTAGCGGCCGCTTCAATGTATTGGAAGTGGAGAGCGAAGCCGAAATGCTCGCCGAGCTTACCCGCCTCTCCCCTGCTGAGTTGCTGGTGCCCGAAAGCCTGACGCTACCCGATGCGTGGTCGCAAAAGCGCAGCCTGCGTCGCCAGGGCGAGTGGCTGTTTGATTTGGAGAGCGCCACCCGCAGCCTGTGCGATCAGTTTGAAGTGCAGGATTTACGCGGCTTTGGCTGCGCGCACTTAACCACCGCACTGATTGCCGCCGGAGTGCTGATCGATTACGCCCGCGACACTCAGCGCTCGCGCTTGCCCCACGTGACCGCCATCAGCGTTGAGAATCGCGACGATGCAGTGGTGATCGACGCCGCCAGCCGACGTAATCTGGAAATCGATATTAACCTGGGTGGCAATAGCGACAACACCCTGGCGAGCGTGCTCGACACCTGCACCACCGCCATGGGCTCGCGGCTACTCAAACGCTGGCTGAACCGCCCGCTGCGCCAACGAGAGATTGTCCAGAACCGCCATGCAGGCGTGGCGTTGCTAAGCCTAGATGCCGCCTACATGGCGCTGCGCGAGACGTTGAGCGATGTGGGCGATGTGGAGCGCATTCTGGCCCGGGTCGCGCTGTACAGCGCCCGGCCACGGGATTTGGCGCGCCTGCGTGACGCCCTGGTCACTCTGCCTACCCTTGAACAGCAGTTGGGCGAGGTAGAGAACGGCAGCGCGCTGGATAGCCTGCGCCCGCATATCCGCCCCTACCCTGAAATGGCTGACATGCTCAGCCGCGCGCTGGTTGAGAACCCGCCGGTGGTGATCCGTGATGGCGGGGTAATCGCCAACGGCTTTGATGCCGAGCTCGACGAGCACCGAGGCATGGCCGAGAATGCGGGCGACTACCTTGTTCGGCTGGAAACCCGCGAACGCGAGCGTACCGGGCTTGCCAATCTCAAAGTCGGCTATAACCGCGTACACGGCTACTTTATCGAGCTGCCGCGCTCCCAGGCGCAGCAGGCACCCGCTGACTATATTCGCCGCCAAACGCTTAAAAACGCCGAGCGGTTTATTATCCCCGAGCTCAAAGAGTTTGAGGATAAGGCGCTGTCGGCTAAATCCCGCGCCCTGACCCGTGAAAAATGGCTTTATGACCGCCTGCTGGGTGAACTGAATAACAGTCTTCACGCGCTACAAAGCACCTCTCAAGCGTTAGCGGAGCTGGATGTGCTGTGCGCCTTTGCCGAACGCGCCGAGGCGTTAAGCTGGGTGCGCCCAACGCTGAGCGAGGCCACCGGCATTCGTATCGAGGCGGGACGGCACCCTGTGGTTGAACAGGTTAGCGAAACGCCCTTTGTGCCCAATGACGTTACGCTTAACCCCGACCAGCATATGCTGATTATTACTGGCCCTAATATGGGTGGTAAATCGACCTATATGCGGCAAACAGCGTTGATTGCTCTGCTCGCCCACTGCGGCAGCTTTGTGCCCGCCGATGCCGCAGAGATCGGCCCGCTGGATCGGATATTTACCCGCATTGGTTCGTCGGATGACCTCGCGGGCGGGCGCTCCACCTTTATGGTCGAAATGACCGAAACGGCCAATATTTTGCACAATGCCACCCAGCAAAGCTTGATTTTGATGGATGAAATTGGCCGCGGCACTAGCACCTTTGACGGGTTATCGCTGGCCTGGGCGAGTGCGGAACATCTTGCCAAGGGGCGTGCACTAACGCTGTTTGCCACGCACTATTTTGAGATGACCGCCCTACCTGAACACATGGAAGGCGTGGCCAATATTCACCTAACGGCGACCGAGCATGGCGACAGCATCGTGTTCATGCACCGCATTGAAGCAGGCCCGGCTAGCCAGAGTTACGGTTTGCAGGTCGCTCAATTAGCGGGCGTACCTGGCCATGTGATTAAACGGGCCCGTGAGAAGCTGATGAGTCTGGAGCAGCGCGATGTAGATAACACAGCGCAAGCGCCGCGAACGGCTCCCCAGCAAAACGACCTGTTTGCAGCCGTGCCACACCCGGTGGTTGAAGCATTGGAAAATGTCGATATGGATGACTTAACGCCGCGGGAAGCGCTGTCGCTGTTGTATCAGTGGCGAGACCTGATCTAATGGTAAATATAGTAGGTTATACAGAAGCCCATAAGGCGCTTGCCGCGAGGTAGGCGCACCTCTAGAATGTCGCTCAAACTTTTAGCTTATAAAAAACGGCTGATTTATAACCATTCACGATTGACCATGGCTGAGAGACTCTCGGCCCTGCAAGAGGGATAGCAAGATGACGTTTGTCGTTACCGAGAACTGCATCCAGTGCAAATACACCGACTGTGTGGAAGTCTGCCCGGTCGACTGTTTCTACGAGGGCCCAAACTTCCTGGTCATTCATCCTGACGAGTGTATCGATTGCGCGCTGTGTGAGCCCGAGTGCCCCGCCGAGGCGATATTCTCCGAGGATGAGCTGCCGGACGGGCAAGAGGCATTTATTGAGATTAACGCCGAGATGGCCGAAGTCTGGCCGAACATAGCCGAGCGAAAAGATCCGCTGCCTGACGCCGAAGAGTGGGACGGCAAGCCCGGTAAGCTTGAGAAGTTAGAGCGTTAAGCGTTCCTCACGCCTGCTCTATTTTACTTTAAAACCAGCGCTTTTTTGAAAAAGCGCTGGTTTTTTATGGCGTTACCAAGCGTTTATTGCCAAATACGAGGCAAAAAAAGGCGACCCGTAGGCCGCCCGCTCCAAGCACTTCCTCTGACCACTCCCTGTATCAACTTCCTCAGATGACTTCCCTGCCGGGGCTCACCTCACTGTATCACCCGGCGCATCCGTCCTACATCCCGTTGCATCCTGTCTGAAGCATCCTTGCCTCCCCTTGTCCTGCGTATATTGTGGCAGATCACGTAGGCTTCTCAACAATGCCAAAATGCAAAAAGGCGAGTCTTAGCGACTCGCCCTAATTTCACAATTATGTTTAAAAACAAAATCTTAAATTTGAATTAGTGGAAATTTTCGTTTTATCTTACCCCAAACCAAGCGATTCTCGTCGACATTTGTAAGACATCTCTTACAAAATCTTGAGATATTACTTACAAACCTCGCTCAATATTGGCACTTTACTGACCTTTGATCGCTTTCAGGCCAGGATACGTGACATCTTCAAGCTCGGCCTCAATCACCAGCAAACGGTTGTACTTAGCAACGCGATCAGAACGGCACAGTGAACCCGTTTTAATCTGACCGGCGCAGGTACCTACCGCCAAATCGGCAATAGTGGTGTCTTCCGTTTCACCAGAGCGGTGCGAAATTACCGCTGTAAAGCCTGCATCCTGGGCCATCTTGATGGCATCCAGCGTCTCGGAGAGCGAGCCGATCTGGTTGAACTTGATCAGGATAGAGTTACCGATCTGCTCATCAATACCGCGCTTAAGAATCTTGGTATTGGTCACAAACAAGTCATCACCTACCAGCTGTACTTTAGCGCCCAGCTTGTCGGTCAGCGTTTTCCAGCCTGCCCAGTCGGACTCGTCCATGCCATCTTCGATGGACACGATTGGGTAATCGGCGCACAGGCCTGCCAGGTAATCAGTAAAGCCTTGGGCGTCGTAGCTTTTGCCTTCACCGGAAAGGTTATACTGACCGTCTTTGTAGAATTCTGAAGAAGCACAGTCCAGCGCAAGCGTGACGTCTTTACCCAGCTCGTAGCCAGCATCGGCAACGGCTTGCTTGATGACTGCCAGCGCATCAGCGTTAGACGACAGGTTCGGCGCAAAGCCGCCCTCGTCGCCAACGGAGGTGGAAAGGCCTTTTGCTGAAAGCACTTTTTTCAGGGCATGGAAAATTTCCGCGCCCATGCGCAGCCCTTCACGGAAGTTAGGCGCACCTACCGGCTGAACCATAAACTCTTGGATATCAACGTTATTGTCCGCGTGCTCACCACCGTTGATGATATTCATCATCGGCACCGGCATGCTGTACTGACCCGGCTGGCCGTAAAGCTCGGCAATGTGGGCATATAGCGGTACGCCTTTAGCGTTAGCAGCGGCTTTAGCCGCCGCCAGGGAAACGGCCAAAATCGCGTTCGCGCCCAAGTTCGCTTTATTCTCCGTGCCGTCCAATGCCAGCATGGCATCGTCTAAGCCGCGCTGATCACGCGCATCCATACCCAGCAACGCATCACGGATCTTGCCATTAACCGCCTCGACTGCTTTCAGCACGCCTTTGCCCAGATAGCGTGACTTGTCACCGTCGCGCAGCTCTAATGCTTCACGTGAACCGGTAGACGCACCGCTGGGCGCGCAGGCTTCACCAACAGCGCCGCTGGCAAGACGTACGTTCGCCTGTACGGTGGGGTTACCACGCGAATCCAGCACTTCCAACGCACTGATAGCAACAATTTTGGTCATGGCAGTTTCCTTAACGGTAAGTCAGATAAAATTATTAATATAACGCCCTAATCAGCAAAACACGGCCTATCAAGCCACACGCTAACGAATGGTTAGCGGCTCAAACCCTTTTATCAGCGCATCCAGTTGAGCAAGCTGAGTTAAAAACGGCTCCAACTGATCCAGCGGGAGTGCACAAGGGCCATCGCATTTGGCGTTATCAGGGTCAGGGTGGGCTTCTAAAAACAGCCCTGCAAGCCCAACAGCCACGCCTGCGCGCGCTAATTCAGCCACCTGAGCCCGACGACCGTCAGCACTGTCGGCACGCCCACCCGGGCGCTGCAGCGCGTGGGTCACATCAAAAAATACCGGATACCCGGTTTGCTTCATATCGCCAAAGCCCAGCATATCAACAATCAGGTTGTTGTAACCAAAGCTTGAACCGCGCTCGCAGAGCATCAGCTGGTCGTTACCCGCTTCCTGAAACTTACTCAGGATATGACGCATTTCATGGGGCGCCAAAAACTGCGGCTTCTTGATATTAATGACCGCGCCGGTTTTGGCCATGGCGACTACCAAATCAGTTTGGCGGGCCAAAAAAGCCGGCAGTTGGATAATGTCGGCCACTTCCGCCGCTGCTTCAGCCTGCCAGGGCTCGTGCACGTCGGTGATGATCGGCACGTTATGGCGGGCTTTGATATCGGCCAGAATTTGCAGCCCTTTCTCGATACCCGGGCCGCGGTAGGAGTGAACCGAACTGCGATTAGCTTTATCAAAGCTGGCCTTGAAAACGTAGGGCATCCCCAGTTTCTGGGTCACCGTGACGTAGGCTTGGGCAACTTCGTCGGCAAGCTCAGCAGATTCCAGCACGTTCATGCCGCCCAGCAGCATTAGCGGCAAGGAATTGCCGGCGGTTAAACCGGCTACGTTAATATGACGCTCTTGAGAAGCCATGCTGTTGCCCTCTTATTCCTGCGAATGCGCATGGGCGCGATTACGCGCAGTTTTATGCTCCAACGCGGCGTTCACAAAACCCGAGAAGAGCGGGTGACCATCACGCGGCGTGGAAGTGAACTCCGGGTGGAACTGACAGGCCACATACCAAGGGTGATCCGCCAGCTCGATAACCTCGACCAGTGATTGGTCAACACTCTTCCCCGAAATAACCAAACCTGCCTTTTCAAGTTCATCAATAAACTGGTTATTGACCTCGAAACGGTGACGATGGCGCTCAACAATCTCTTCAGACCCGTAGGCTTCGCGCGCTTTGGTGCCGGATGCCAGATGACAGACCTGACCGCCCAAACGCATGGTGCCGCCTAAATCAGACGCTGCATCACGTAACTCGATTTTGCCTTCCGGATTCAGCCACTCTGTGATCAGCCCCACCACCGGGTGCTGGGTATCGTGGGTGAATTCGGTGGAGTTGGCGTCTTTCCAACCCGCCACGTTGCGAGCGAACTCAATCACCGCTACCTGCATGCCCAGGCAAATACCTAGATAGGGAACGTTATTTTCACGCGCGAATTGGGCGGTCATAATCTTGCCCTCCACACCGCGCTCACCAAAACCGCCTGGCACCAGAATGGCGTCTTTGCCCGCCAAACGCTCGGTGCCGTGGCGTTCAATGTCTTCGGAGTCAATATAATCGACGTTGACCTTAATGCGACCTTGGATGCCGGCGTGAATCAGTGCTTCGTTGAGCGACTTGTAGGCATCCAGCAGCTCCATGTACTTACCGACCATGGCGATGCTGACCGACTTGAGCGGGTTGAGCTTGGCATCGAGCACCTTCACCCACTCGGATAAATCTGCTTCCGGGGCTTCCAGGCGCAGCTTATCGCAAACGATTTCGTCCAGGCCGTGCTCGTGGAGCATCAACGGAATGCGGTAGATCGTATCGGCATCCTGAAGCGGCACTACGGCCCGCTCTTCGACGTTGGTGAACAGGGCGATTTTGCGACGCTCGCTCTCTTCCAGCTCAACTTCGCTGCGGCAAATCAGAATATCCGGCTGGATACCGATAGAGCGCAGCTCTTTAACGCTGTGCTGGGTCGGTTTGGTTTTGGTCTCACCCGCCGTTTTGATGTAGGGCACCAGGGTCAGGTGCATAAACAGCGCGCGGTTAGCGCCCTGTTCACTACGGATTTGGCGAATCGACTCCAGGAAAGGCAGTGATTCGATATCACCGACCGTGCCGCCAATTTCCACCAGCGCCACATCAAAACCTTCACCGCCCGCGTAAACGCGCTCTTTAATCTCGTCGGTGATATGCGGAATCACCTGAACGGTGCCGCCTAGATAGTCGCCCCGGCGCTCTTTACGCAGTACGTGCTCGTAAACACGACCAGTCGTAAAGTTGTTGCGCTGGGTCATTTTGGTGCGAATAAAGCGCTCGTAATGCCCGAGATCAAGGTCGGTTTCGGCACCATCTTCTGTGACGAACACCTCACCGTGCTGGAAGGGGCTCATGGTGCCCGGATCCACGTTGATGTACGGGTCGAGCTTGAGCATGGTGACCTTAAGGCCGCGGGCCTCTAAAATCGCCGCAAGCGAGGCGGAGGCGATGCCCTTGCCAAGAGAGGACACAACGCCGCCGGTCACGAAGATATATCGTGTCATGGATAACCTGTCGAAACGTGATCAGAAGGCACGGCAGAAAGCCACGCCAGGATGGGTCGACAGACTAGCAGATTACGACCTAAGGCTCAATTTGAACTGAGCAGTCAAAACCTACTTAACCTAATCACTCTTGTGCAACCGCCCCAGCGATAGGTCTACGCGAGGGCGCTGTGAACCCTTCCCTGGGCGCTACTTTCGCCATCCCTGGCGAAAGACCCTCGCTACGACCTATCCCTGGAGCTGCTCTATGCATCAGGCGTGCTCTACACGCCCAGGTAATCCAGAATACCTTCGGCTGCTTGGCGGCCTTCGTAAATCGCCGTGACCACCAAATCAGAGCCGCGCACCATGTCGCCACCGGCAAAGATTTTTTCATTGCTGGTTTGGAAGGCGTACTGGCCGTGCTCCGGGGCGGTGACGCGGTCGCGCTCGTCAACTTGGATATTAGAGCTATCGAACCACGGCGCCGGGCTTGCCTGGAAGCCGAAAGCGATCACCACGGCATCCGCCGCGATGATCTCTTCAGAGCCGGGCACTACTTCAGGACGTTGACGGCCATTTTCGTCTGGCTCCCCCAAGCGTGTGCGCACCACCTTCACGCCCTCGACCTTCTCTTCACCGACGACCGCCACCGGCTGACGATTGAACAGAAACTCCACGCCCTCTTCACGGGCATTGGAGACCTCACGGCGCGACCCCGGCATGTTGCCCTCGTCACGACGATAGGCACAGGTCACGCTGGTGGCATTTTGACGAATGGAAGTACGGTTGCAGTCCATCGCCGTATCGCCGCCGCCCAGCACCACCACGCGCTTGCCTTCCATGGAGATATAGTCGTTAGGATCTTTTTCAAAGCCCAGGCAGCGGTTGACGTTGGCAATCAGGAAATCCAAGGCCTTGTACACGCCCGGCAGATCTTCACCGGGGAAGCCGCCTTCCATGTACTTATAGGTACCCATGCCCAGGAAGACCGCGTCGTACTCCTGCATCAAGGTCTCAAATTCGATATCGGAGCCGATTTCGGTGTTAAGACGGAACTCGACACCCATCTCCTCAAAGACTGCCCGGCGGCGTTCCATCACGCTTTTTTCCAGCTTGAACTCAGGAATACCAAAGGTCAGCAGGCCGCCAATTTCCGGGTACTTATCGAACACCACCGGCTTAACGCCGTTGCGGGCCAAAATATCCGCACAGCCCAAGCCCGCCGGGCCTGCACCAATGATGGCGACTTTTTTATCCGTCCAGGTCACATGGGACATGTCCGGGCGCCAGCCCATGGCAAACGCCGTATCGGTGATGTACTTCTCCACCGAGCCGATGGTGACCGCACCAAAGCCATCATTTAGCGTGCAGTCGCCTTCGCACAGACGATCCTGCGGGCACACGCGGCCACACACCTCGGGCAGCGAGTTGGTTTTGTGCGAAAGCTCTGCAGCTTCAATAATGTTGCCTTCCACCACCAGCTGCAGCCAGTTAGGAATGTAGTTATGCACCGGGCACTTCCACTCGCAGTACGGGTTACCGCAGTGCAGACAGCGATGCGCCTGACTGGCCGCATCGGTGGGTTTGAACGGTTCGTAGATCTCCGCGAACTCTTTGGCACGGGCACGGGCATCTTTCTTTTGTGGGTCCTTACGACCCACATCGACAAACTGAAAATCGTTATTTAAACGGTTAGCCATGATCTCTCTCCTGTCAGCGTGAGGGGCATAAGCGAGTTATTGCGGCTGACGCCGAGACTGATCCAGCAAACTACCTAAGCTTGCCGCTTTTGGCTTCACCAGCCAGAAGTGGCGCGCATAGTCGCTGAAGTCTTCCAAAATAGCCGCCCCGCGCGCGGAACCCGTCGCGGCCACATAGGCTTCGATCATTTCACGCAGGTGACGACGATACGCCTCCATGGCCTCTGTGTTGACACGATGAATCTCGACCAGCTCGTGGTTGTACTTGTCCACGAAGGTGCGTTCCTCATCCAACACATAGGCAAACCCACCGGTCATCCCCGCGCCGAAGTTCACGCCGGTTTCGCCAAGTACGCAGACCAAGCCGCCGGTCATATATTCGCAGCAGTGGTCGCCTGCGCCTTCAATGACTGCAGAAGCACCGGAATTACGCACCCCGAAGCGCTCACCCGCCGTACCGGCTGCAAACAATGTACCGCCGGTGGCCCCGTACAGGCAGGTATTACCGATAATCGCCGTTTTATGGCTCTCAAACTGGCTGACTTTGGGCGGCACAATCACAATACTGCCACCGTTCATGCCCTTGCCGACGTAATCGTTGGCGTCGCCTTCGAGATACAAATTCAAGCCACGCGCATTCCACACCCCAAAGCTCTGGCCTGCTACGCCAGTAAAGCGAGCGGTGATCGGTGCCGTTTCCAGGCCCTCTTCGCCATAGCGCTTGGCAATCGCGCCAGAGGTTAGCGCTGCCACACTGCGGTCACAGTTGGTGATGGTGAAATCGAACTCACCGCCCGAGCGATTTTCAATGGCGTCTTTCAGCGCTGCCAGCACTTCCTGGTTTTTAGCACCGGGGTCGTGCGGCACGTTACGGCTGACCTTACAGAACTGCGGTGCATCTTTAGGCACAAAGTCATTCGCTAGCAGCGGCGTCAGATCAAGCTTACGCTGGGAAGCCGTGTTGCCTTCCAACACTTCAAGCAAATCGGTACGCCCGATTAGATCGGTCAGCTTGCGCACACCCAATACCGCCATCAGCTCACGCACTTCTTCGGCAATAAAGCGGAAGTAGTTTTTAACCATATCAACGGTGCCACGGAAATGCTCGCCCCGCAGGAAATCATCCTGAGTGGCGACACCGGTGGCGCAGTTGTTGAGGTGACAAATACGCAGGTACTTGCAACCCAACGCGACCATCGGCGCAGTGCCAAAACCAAAGCTCTCAGCACCCAGAATCGCGGCTTTAACCACATCCAGGCCGGTTTTCAGGCCGCCGTCGGTCTGCAGGCGAATTTTGTCGCGCAGGCCGTTGATACGTAGCGCTTGATGCACTTCAGGAAGCCCCAGCTCCCAAGGAGAACCGGCATGTTTGATCGAGGTCAGCGGGCTGGCCGCCGTGCCGCCATCGTAGCCGGACACGGTAATCAAATCCGCGTAGGCCTTGGCCACCCCGGTGGCGATCGTGCCGATCCCCGGTTCCGATACCAGCTTCACCGACACCTGGGCATCCGGATTGACCTGTTTGAGGTCAAAAATCAGCTGGGCCAAATCTTCGATAGAATAAATATCGTGGTGCGGCGGCGGTGAAATCAGCGTGACGCCGGGTACCGCGTAGCGCAGCCGGGCAATCAGTTCGTTCACTTTGCCGCCAGGCAGCTGCCCGCCCTCACCGGGTTTGGCGCCCTGGGCGACCTTGATCTGCAGTACTTCTGCGTTGACCAGATAATGGGGCGTCACGCCAAAACGGCCGGAGGCGATCTGCTTGATTTTCGAGCTACGGATAGTGCCGTAGCGCGCCGGGTCTTCACCGCCTTCGCCAGAGTTGGAGCGGCCGCCCGCTTCGTTCATGGCCTGGGCCAGCGCTTCGTGAGCTTCCGGCGAGAGCGCGCCCAACGACATACCGGCGCTATCAAAGCGCGGCAGCAGCTCTTCAACCGGCTCTACTTCCTCCAGCGCAATCGGCGTTTCTGCCGGCTTGAGCTTGAGCAAGTCACGAATGGTGGCCACCGGACGCTCGTTCACCAGCTGGGCAAACTTCTTCCACTTAGTATAGCTGCCTTCCTGAACCGCCGCCTGCAGCGACATCACTACATCGGGGTTATAGGCGTGGTACTCGTGGCCGTGGACATACTTGAACATGCCGCCCTGGGAGATACCTTTACGCGGAATCCAGGCATCTTTCGCCAGCAGCGCCTGCTGCATCTGCAGCTCGGCAAAACCGGCGCCTTGGATGCGCGACGCCATACCGACAAAGCACAGATCCATTACTTCGTCCGCCAAACCCACGGCTTCAAACAGCATTGAGCCGCGGTAGGAGGCCAGCGTCGAGATACCCATTTTAGACAGGATCTTGAACAGGCCTTTCTGCAGACCTTTACGGTAATTCTCGCGGCCATCGGCAGGGTTACCGGTTAGCTCGCCGGTACGGTGCATATCCGCCATGACCTGATAAGCGAGCCACGGATAAACCGCCGTGGCACCCACGCCAAACAGCACTGCCATTTGATGAGCATCGCGGGCGTAGCCGGTTTCCACCACGATATTGGCGTTGGGACGCAGCGCCAAACGGCCTAAGTGAGAGTGCACGGCACCCACGGCCAGGGCGGCCTGTATGGGAATCAGCCCTTTCGCCAGCTCGGCATCGGTGAGTACCAGAATGACTTTACCAGCGCGCACCTGTGCTTCGGCCTCTTCACATAGTGCCTTGAGCGCTTGATGAAGGCTCTGCTGTTCAGGATCGTAACCCAACGACAGTGTATAGCTGGCAAACGCCGGATCATCCTGGCTCACCAGCGCGGTAAATTTACGCGGCGATAGCACCGGCGTGGTCAAGATCAAGCGGTGAGCGTGCTCAGGCGTCGCTTTAAAGACGTTGAGCTCCGCGCCACAGCAGGTTTCCAGCGACATCACGATCGCTTCGCGCAGCGGGTCGATGGGCGGGTTGGTGACCTGGGCAAACTTCTGACGGAAGAAATCCGTCAGCAGGCGCGGACGACTGGAGAGCACCGCCATCGGTGTATCGTCGCCCATAGAGCCAACGGCTTCCTGACCACTTTCCGCCAGCGGACGCAGCACCTGGTCGCGCTCTTCAAAGCTCACTTGGAACAGTTTCTGCTGAACGTTGAGCGAATCGGTATCCATGCTCTGGAAACGCGCAAGCTCAGTTAGCGCCGACTCTAAATAATTGGCTTCCTGCTTTAACCAACGCTTATAAGGGTAGGCGGATTTCAGGCGCTCATCGATATCGGTGGTATGCAGCACTTCGCCGGTCTGGGTGTCTACGGCAAGCATTTGACCGGGGCCAACACGGCCTTTGGCCACCACGTCTTCCGGCTTATAGCCGTAGGTGCCCGTTTCCGATGCCAGCGTGATATAACCGTTTTTAGTAATCACCCAGCGCGCCGGGCGCAGGCCGTTACGGTCCAGCATACACACCGCTTGGCGACCGTCGGTCATCACTACGCCCGCCGGACCGTCCCACGGCTCCATGTGCATGGAATTGTATTCGTAGAAAGCACGCAGTTCAGCGTCCATGGTTTCTACGTTCTGCCAGGCGGGCGGCACCATCATACGTACCGCGCGGTGCAGTTCCATGCCACCGGTCAGCAATACTTCCAGCATGTTATCCATACTGGAGGAGTCAGAGCCGGTGGTATTAACGATCTCGTCCAGCTCGGCGATATCCGGCAGGCGATCGTTAACGAAGTTGGCTTTACGCGAGTTCGCCCAGCCGCGATTGGCTTCAATCGTATTGATCTCACCATTGTGCGCCAACAGGCGAAACGGCTGTGCCAGTGGCCAACGCGGCGCGGTATTGGTCGAGAAGCGCTGGTGGAAAACGCAAATGGCAGTTTCCAGGCGCGGGTCATTCAAGTCGTGATAAAAGGCCGGCAGATCTTCCGGCATCACCAGGCCTTTATAGGAGATGACTTCTGACGATAGCGAGGCAACATAGAAGTCTTCTTCGTCGCGCAGCGCCTGCTCGGCGCGGCGACGAGCCATAAAGAGGTCAACATCGAAGTGCTCACCCAGGCCCGGCTGTACAAAAAGCTGACGAATACGCGGCAGGCAGTCCAGCGCCATGGGGCCACAAACGCTGGGGTCGGTAGGCACATCGCGCCAGCCCAATACGTTGAGGCCGCGCGCTTCAAGCTCACGCGTTAAGGTATCGCGGGCATTTGCTTCACGGGCGTCATCGTTGGGCAGAAACACCACGCCCACGGCAAAGCGTTCGCCAAGCTCAGCATCAAACGCCTCTTTGGCCAGCGCCTGCATAAAGGGAGTGGGCATTTTAAGTAGCAAGCCACAACCGTCGCCGGTCTTTCCGTCGGCAGCGATACCACCCCGGTGGGTCATACAGGTCAGTGATTCAATGGCAGTTTTCAGCAAATCGTGGCTAGCCTGGCCTTCCATATGGGCAATCAGGCCAAAACCACAGTTATCGCGAAACTCGCCAGGCTGGTGAAGACCTCTATTCATGGGCGTGCCTCTACTAGTCAACGTATTTTTTTAGCAGCGTGCTTATGGTATAAAGGACGGTTTTGCTTTTTTTATGATGCTTATAACCTGCCCAGAATGGGGTGTTTCCCACGTTCGCTGCCGCAAGAAAATGGCCGGTCAGCATAGCGATTAGCGCCCACGTTGCGCAATCGCTTGGTGCTTATAACGTTAGAGAAACTCTTTTCAAATCCTGTATTTGCACTCTCATTCAAGAAAAAAATACATATACTTCAAACACTTGTAGCCAGTTAAAACGCTATTTTAACGCTCTTTATTTTCCATTAAACTTTAGTCTAAATAGCATGCAAATACCCATGCCGATAGTGCATAAGGCATACGGATTATACAAAACAGCGTTCGACTAATCGTCTCACGGCGCAGCCAAGTGAATACAAAACCGCCCAGTGAAACCACTCTGCGTAAGGAGCGATCCATTGGGCGGCTATAGCTGGCTAGGCTTTGAAATGACTGGGTTTAAACGGCCAGGTTTTGAAATGGCCAGATTTTGAAATGGCTAAGCTGCGAAAGGATTACGTGGCCACTTAGCAGCGCGGGTAATCGTCCAGCAGGTTGCGGAGAACATCAACGGGCGTGGCATCGCTAACGCAGGCATCGCCCAGGGCGTTAAGCAGCACTAAGCGCAGCCGCGAATCGATGTTTTTCTTGTCCAACCGCATACGGGCTAAAAAGTCATCGCTGGACATATTCGCCGGTGCCGCCAACGGCAGCTCGGCGCTCTCGATCACCGCCAGGCTACGTGCTAGCGCTGCGTCGTCGATCCAGCCCAAGCGCTGGGAAAGCGTTGCCGCCATGGCCATGCCCGCGCCCACTGCCTCCCCGTGTAGCCAGTTGCCGTAGCCCTGGTGCGCCTCAATGGCGTGGCCAAAGGTGTGGCCCAGGTTGAGCAGCGCACGCACGCCCTGCTCGGTTTCATCTTCGGCCACGATATCTGCTTTGATTTGGCAACTGCGCGCAATAGCGTCGGCGACTACTTCCGGCTCTACGTCGAGTAGCGCGGGCATATTGGCTTCCAGCCAGCTTAAAAACGCTTCATCACGGATAAAACCGTACTTGATAACCTCGGCAAGGCCAGCGGAAAGCTCACGGCGGGGCAGGCTCTTCAGCGTATCGATATCCACCAGCACAGCCTTGGGCTGCCAGAAAGCGCCGATCATGTTTTTACCCAGCGGGTGATTGACGCCGGTCTTGCCCCCTACCGACGAATCCACCTGGGAAAGCAGCGTGGTGGGCACCTGGATAAACGCCACGCCGCGCTGATAGGAAGCGGCGGCATAGCCGACCATATCGCCAATCACCCCGCCCCCTAAGGCGATCAGGGTACAGCGGCGGTTAAAACCGGCCTCTAATAGCGCGTCCCAAATACGGCTGACCTGCTCAATGGTTTTGTACTGTTCGCCATCGGGCAGCACGACCGTGCGCACCTCTAAATGCTCCGGCAGGCTAGCGCAGAGTGTTTCCAGGTAGAGCGGCGCGATAGTCTCGTTAGTGACGACCATCACCTGGCTTCCCGCCAGATAAGGCGTCAATGTATCGGTTTGACCGATCAGCCCGGAGCCAATATGAATCGGGTAGCTACGCTCATCTAAAGCAACCTGAAGTGTGCGTTGCGCGCTGGCGGTCGAGGTCATTGCGATACCTTATTATGGTTAAGCGGTCCAGCCGAATGAGGCGAAGAGGAGGGCTCAAGTGGATCCACCAGCCGATGCACCCGGCGCAGTATCTCATTGACCACCGCTCGCGGGCTGCGCCGGTCGGTGCGCACAGCAATATCTGAAGTGGCACGATAGAGCGGGTCGCGCTGAGCAAACATGTCGTTTAGCACTTGTTCGCGGTTAGCGCACTGTAGCAACGGCCGATTGCGATCTTTCGCCGTCCTCTTTAGCTGCTGGTCGACGGTGGTCAACAGATACACCACCGTGCCGCGCTCGCGCAGTGCGCGGCGATTCTCTTCGCGCAGCACCGCACCGCCGCCGGTAGCGACAACCACGGGGGAGAGACGGGTTAACTCATCAATCATATGGATTTCGCGCAGCCGAAAGCCCTGTTCGCCTTCAACATCGAAAATCCACGGAATATCCGCTCCGCAGCGGTCTTGAATGGCGTGGTCACTGTCGTAAAACGGACGCGCGAGCTCTGCCGCCAACAGGCGACCGATGGTGCTTTTGCCAGCCCCCATGGGGCCTATAAGAAATAAATTGGGTAAATCTTGCATCAGCGAACCGTTAAGCCATCGTCTAGGAGTCGTGGAGTAATAAAGACTAACAACTCTACCTTTTCATTGCTCTCTTCGGTATAGCGAAACAGTCTACCCAGGAAAGGAATATCACCCAAAAGCGGTGTTTTGGCGATTTGGCGCAGCTCTTCCGTAGTCAAAATACCGCCTAACACCACCGTTTGGCCGTTATCGACGAGCACCTGGGTCTCGATCTGATTGGTATCAATCGGCGGTTCACCGTCAAACTCTGATTCACGGAAGCTATCATTTTTGATGACCAGATCCATAATAATGCGGTTATCTGGGGTAATCTGCGGGGTGACTTCCAACGACAACTCGGCCTCTTTGAACTCGGTATCAGGATTGTCGTTGCCATCCACACTCTGGAAAGCACGCTCTTCACCCTGGCTGATGCGGGCAGTACGCTGGTTGGCGGTAATAATACGGGGCTGAGAAATAGTTTGGCTTTTCCCTTCGCTTTCCAGCGCACGAAGCTCCAAATCCAACAAGATATCGCCGGCTAAATAACCAAAGCTAAAGCCGGCTCCCGTCCCTGATGAGGCGCCTAAATCAACGGTTAGGCCGCCCTGCGCTCGATTAATGCCATCGGGGTTGATATCGCGCCGGCTGTAGGTACCGTCCTCCCCCTCTTGAAAGCCGCGGGTGCTCGACATGCCCCAGTTAATGCCTAGCTCACGGGAAGCGGTGTCCCTTGCAATGACAATGCGCGCCTCAATCTGTACCTGCCGAACAGCCACGTCCAGGCGGTCAATGGTGCGGGTAATATCGCGCACCTGATCGGCCGTATCCTGCACCAGCAGCGTATTGGTGCGGTTATCAATACTGACACGGCCGCGCTCGGTGAGCAGCCCAAAACCATCGCCGTCACCGCCACGCAGTAGCTGGGCCAAATCCTCGGCTCGGGCATACTTGATCTCGATAAACTCGGTGACTAGTGGCGATAGCGTCTCACGCTGGTTACGCGCCTCTAGCTCCTGGCGCTCTAAATCAGCCAGCTCACTGGCGGGCGCCACGACAATTACATTGCCCTGTTCGCGGCTCGATAACCCCTGGCTTTGCAGAATCAGCGCGAGCGCCTGATCCCAAGGGACATCGTTTAAGTTGAGCGTCACGCGGCCGGTGACGCTGTCACTGGCAACCAAGTTCAACCCGGTAAATTCAGCCAGCGTCGCTAGCACTGAACGCACTTCGATATCCTGGAAATTAAGGCTCAAGCGTTCGCCATTGAAGCGCTCGCCTGTTGCCTGAGAGGGCTGTGACTCCTGACTGGCGGGTTGCACTTCCACCGTCAGCGTGCGGCCACTCTGCGAAGAGATCATCGCATAAGCACCCTGGGTGGCGATGGATAACTGGGTGTCGCCCTGGTTGGCACGGGGCGTAATCCGGGTGATCGGCGTAGCAAAGTCGGTGACATCGTAGACCTGATTAAGCGAATCCGGAATCGCCACATCGCGCAGGTCAACCAGCACTTGGTCAGGGCCACCTTCTCGGACGTTCGCCTCAACCCCTTCGCGGTCAAAGGTAACCAACAAGCGACCAGCACCATCGGTACCGCGACGGAAATCGATATTTTCAATTTGTGGCCCTTCGTCGGTTTCTAGCCCCGCCGAAGAAACACTGGCTGAGGGAGTGGGCGAAGGATTAAGCGATGCGGTCGGCGCGGGGGTAGCGCCAGATGCAAAGGTAATACGTAGCCGACCTTCCTGCACGCTGGTCGTAAATGCCTGCGGTTCGCTGAGATTGACCACCAAGCGCGTGCGGCCATTGCCCTCAAGGGCGGTAATTTGTTCGACGCCGTGGCTATTAATGCTCAAGCGTCGGGTGGCGAGCCCACTTTGGGTGCCGGCCAAATCAAACGTGACACGCGGCGGTGATTCCAAACGGTAGCTGCGCAGTTCGGGCACGCCACCAGAGAAGCTAAGATCAACGTTGGCGCCACCATTGTCGGCGGGCTGCACGTCAATATCCGTCAGCACCGATGCTACTGCCAATGAAGGCAACAGTGAAAGTAGTGCAACCATGGCCATTAAAAGAGTGATTCGCCAAGCTGTAACTGCCATGAGCTAATATCCGTTTACTCGTTGTTTTCGTTGATAGCAAGCGACACTTGCCGCTCTTGCCAACCTTCGCGCTGGGTAAAGACACGCTCGGTAACACGAATTTCTTGAGCGCTTATCTGGGCAATGCGTCCATAGTCGGTGCCCATATAGTTGCCCTCTTTCACGCTGGTCACATTACCATCTGGAGAGGCAATCATTGCGACTTGCCGCCCCGCCATACGCATCGTACCGACCAAACGCAGTTCTTGCAGAGAAAAGCGTTCTAGTGGCTCTGGTATGCGCTGCTGGTCAGGCGCAAGCGCGCCCTCACTACGATCAGCATCATCCTGAGCAATGGCATCTGGCGGTAAAAAGGGGCTGCGGTCTTCGCTATATAGATAAGCCAAGGTACGGCTTTCAGGTAGCGCAACCGCAATGACCGGCGGCTGACCACCCGGCGACTGACGAATATCGGCCAACGTACTTTCAAGCTGAGTTAACTCTGCATCCGCACAGCCCGTGAGCAACCCCATACTAACCATCATTCCCATGAGCTTTACTGTACGCGTCATAGTGGCTCCACCCCGTCAGTTGGGGGTTGGTCGCCCGGTTCCAGGTAACGATAAGTGCGGGCCAGTAGCGAAAGGCGCAGCGTGTCGCCACGCTCTTCTACCGGCTCCAAGGTAAAATCGTGCTGAGTCACCATGCGAGGTAACGACGCGATATCAGCACTAAAGCGCGCCAACTGGTGATAATCACCGCGTACCTGTATATCCAGCGGCTGCTCGACATAGTGGGCCTGGGTTAGCGTTGGACGTAGCCGAATCGTTTCAATGGTGAGACGGTTGTCAATGGCGGCATCGCTAATGCTATCGAGCAGAGAAGGGATCTCCGCATCGGTGGGCAGCATTGTGCGCAAACGCGCTATTTGCCCTTCCAAGGTCGCTAGCTGTTCGCGCATTTCCGGTAAAAAGGCGGCTTCCGAGGCTTTACTGCGGTATTCGCTTAGCAGCCCCACCTCTTCACGCTGCGCCTCCTTAAAGGATTCCCGCTGCTCGCTCACAACGAACCACAGCATGACACTCAATGTTGCCAGCAGAGCCAAACAACAGCTCAACACTTTTAGCAGCAATGGCCATCCACCGGCTTCCTTAATATCTAGATCGCGCCAATCGACATCGCGAAGGCGCTGCCACTCGATAGCCCACTGCTCGCGATTAAGGCTCATGACGAACCCTCTTCTTCCTCATCCTGTTCTGCCACATCCTGCTCTTCCACATCTTTAGCAACACCTTGCGGCACCGCTACCGTGGTCTGCTCCACGTCAAAACGAAACACGCGACCAGCGCCGTTCTGTTCGCTCTCCACCGCCGACAGCGAAGGCACTCCCAACCCTGGCAGCGCTGCAATACGGCGCAACTGCTCAGAGACCTGCCGTTCGCTGCCGGCCACCGCAGTGACACTGACTTGAGCGCCGTTTTTCGCTAATCGTTGATAAATAACGCCGTTAGCCACGCTGTTAGCCACGTCATTCAACAGCTGCACAGTGTCTGCTTGCTCACTCTGTAACGTCTGAAACACCGCAATCTGCTCACCTAGGCGTTCGGCATCACTGGCGTAGCGTGACACGCCCGCGATATCCGCACTAAGGCGTTCAATATGGTCACTCACATAGGCATTGCGCTGCTGCTGGGCCGCCAATTTAAGCTGGTAATAATGGGAGATCAGCAACCCCAGCGCGACGCCCAGTATCAGCATACCGGCCAAGACAACATAAAATTTGCGGGTATTTCGCTCACGCTGCGCTTCCCGCCAGGGCAGCAGGTTAATGTTCATGCTCATTGGCTCACCCGCATCGCTAGGCCACCCGCAGTGAGCATCGCTGGCGCATCATTGGTCAACGCCTGAAGGTTTAAGCGCTTATTGACCAGCATGCGCTGGAAGGGGTTGGCAATGGTCACCGACATACCACTGTCTTCAGCAATCCGTTCGGCAAGACCGGGAATCACGCTCGATCCGCCTGCCAACACAATGTGTTGCACCTCTTGCTGACGCCCGGCGGTGTAGTAAAGCTGCAAGGAGCGCCCTACCTGCTGCACTACGGTTTCCAGGAAAGGATTGAGGACGCGCTCAGGGTAATCATCAGGTAGTCCGCCACGTTTTTTAGCGAAGCCCGCTTCCTCCATACTCAAATCGTAGCGTTCGCGAATCGCATCGGTAAGCTGGCGGCCACCGAAAACGGTGTCGCGGGTATAAACGATATGACCACCACGGACAACGTGAAAGGCGTTCATATTGGCGCCAATGTCCACCAAGCCAACGCAGGCGGCAGGGTCATTCTCTACCTTTAGCTGGCGGCGCAATTCGGCAAGCGAACGCTCCATGGCAAAGGTTTCTACGTCCACCGCAGCCGGTTCCAAGCCAGCGCGCTCTAACGTCTCGGTAAGCTGAGTGATGTCCTGCTGGCGGCAAGCCACCAGCATTACCTGCTGTTGGCCGTCGTCAAAGGGAGCAGGGCCCAGACACTCAAAATCAAACGCCACTTCATTGAACGGAAAGGGAATATGGCGGTCTGATTCGGCCACGATGCGCTCTTCAATTTCCTCTTCACTCAGCCCGATGGGAAAACTGAGTGTTTTGGTGATCGCTGCGCTGGCAGGAACCGCCACCGCTGCTTTGCGTGTGGAGGGCTTAGCATGTTCAACGGCACGGCTAAGCACGCTAGCCACATCATCTATATCGCGGATACGGCGTTCAACCACTGCGCCTTCGCGTAATGGTCTTACGGCATAACTTTCTACTTGGTAATTATCGTGGCACTGTTTTAGCTCAAGCAGCTTAACGGTCGCTGATGTAATATCGACGCCGATCAACCCTTTACCAGATTTCAGAAAGCGCATATTGGGTTCGGCTCCGCCTACTTTTCGCCCGTCTTCACATGTCGTTTGAGGTTACATGATTTTCAGTTAAGTCACACGCGATCGAACTGACGGCATATCAACACTGGTGGCCGCCGCCTCAGCTTCCTATAATGGCAGCCAATTGCATGATACGGCCGTTTAGATGCCGATCTTTTTATTCTTCCCAGGGTGCTCTTCGTACATGACGTTTCTTCGAACCCTTATCGTGTCGCTCTTTTTTCTGATTGTATCGTTGGTCGGTGCCACTGCGTTAGCTGTGGTAGGCGCCGCCATTTATTTTGCGCCGGGTCTTCCCGACGTTCGCCAATTGCAGGATTTCGAACTGCATACGCCGCTACGTATTTTTACCCAAGACGGTAAATTGATTGGCGAGTTTGGCGAAGAGCGCCGCATGGCGATCAATTTTGATGAAATACCGCAGGATATGATCAATGCCTTGATCGCTGCCGAGGATGCTAGCTATTTCGACCATGCTGGCGTCGACCCACGCGGCTTAGCCAGAGCCGCGGTGGAGCTTGTGCAGAGTGGCGGCACCATCCAATCGGGTGGTTCGACCATCACCATGCAGGTCGCGCGTAACTACATGCTGACGCTGGACCAGACCTTTACGCGCAAAATTCGCGAAATTCTGCTGGCACTGCAAATGGAGCAGGTACTCAATAAAGAGGAGATCTTCGAGCTTTACGTCAATAAGATTTTCTTGGGTAATCGCGCTTACGGTATCGCTGCCGCCGCTGAAACCTATTATGACAAGCCGCTCGCCGAATTGAGTTTGGCACAAACGGCGATGATTGCTGGCTTACCCAAGGCGCCCTCTGCCTTCAACCCGCTGGCCAACTCCGAGCGTTCGCTGATTCGTCGTAACTGGATTCTGTTCCGCATGCGTGAACTGGGCTATATCGACGACGAGACTTATCAAGTCGCGGTACAGGACCCTGTCACCGCCCGCCGCCACTTTACCCAAGCCGAGGTTGATGCCGCTTATGTATCGGAAATGGCGCGGCAGTACGCGGTAGAGCGCTTTGGCGATGAGGCTTACACCGGCGGCTATCGCGTCTACACCACCATTGATAGCGAGCTGCAGCCCTACGCCCGCCAAGCACTGGCCAATGGCTTGACGGACTACGACCTGCGTCACGGCTGGCGCGGGCCAGAGCAGAGCGACATTGCTTCCAGTCTTGTGGAAGCGCAGGAGCAAACTGCAACCCAAGGGCTTGAAGAAGAGCTTTCCGAGTCGCCCGAAATTCGTCAGACCGCCCGCCAGGCCGCCCAGCGCAGTCAAACGGAAGTCGAGGGGATCGAGGGTGACGTCAGTAACTGGGTCCAGGTGCTTGAGCGCACACCCAATTACGGCATTCTCCAACCCGCCATTGTGGTCGAGAGCAGCGATCGCGAAATGCAGGTACTTACCCGCCGTGATGGCCTACAGACCATTGCCTGGGAAGGCTTGAACTGGGCTCGCCCTTATCTGAGCCCGCGTAGCCGTGGTGCCGAGCCAAGCTCAGCGGCTGAGATTGCGGTACGTGGCGATATGATCCGCGTGATTGAGAATGATGACGGCTCGCTTCGCCTCTCTCAGCGCCCGGATGCCGAAGGCTCGCTGGTGGTCCAAGACCCGCAAACAGGCGCTATTTTGGCCCTGCAGGGCGGCTTCGACTTTAATGCCAGTAAGTTCAATCGTGCCGTGCAGGCCCGGCGTCAATCGGGCTCAATCTTCAAACCGTTTATTTATTTAGCGGCCCTTGAAAATGGCGAAATGAACGCCGCCAGCGTGGTTAACGATGCGCCTGTGGTGCTTGACGATGGCAGTAACTCATTGTGGCGGCCGGTCAACTCTAGCCGCGACTTCCAAGGCCCCATGCGCTTACGCCCAGCCCTGGCTCGTTCGCGCAACCTAGTGACGATCCGTGTGCTGCAGACCATGGGGCTGGATTACACAATTAACTTTTTGAAAGGTTTCGGTTTCTCCCCCGACCAACTTCCCAACGGCTTATCATTAGCACTAGGCAGTGCCAGCTTAACGCCAATGGAAATGACCAACGCCTACGCGGTGCTCGCCAATGGTGGCTTTCAAGTGACACCTTGGTTTATTGAGCGGGTAACCCGTGATGATGATAACGAAGTCATCGATGAAGCTACCCCACAGGTCGCCTGCTCCAGTTGTGCCGAGGGTCAGGAGACGGTGGAAATTGATGGTCGCGAGTACCCGATCGCCAAACGAGTGGCCGACCCGGCCGCGGTGTATATCTTGCGCGATATGCTGCGTGATGTTATTACCTCGGGCACTGGCCGCGGTGCGCTAAGCCTTAACCGTGACGATATCGTCGGCAAAACCGGCACTACCAACAGCCAGCGTGATGCCTGGTTTGCAGGCTTTAATAGCAACTTGGTGACCACGGTATGGGTGGGTAAGGATAGTAACGAAACCATTTCTGAATATGGGGCTCAGGCCGCACTACCTATCTGGGTAGCGTTTATGGGTGATGCCCTGGAAGGAACGCCGAGTGCCGTGCCCGAACGCCCAGAGACTGTCGTTACGGCACGTGTGGACCCGAGCACAGGCCAGCGTTTAGCGGACGGTCAGTCTGGTGGTATCTCTGAATTGTTCCATCAGGATCACTTGCCGGATTACCAGCAGCGCCGCATCAGCCGTGAGCTGGAAGAAGTCAGCGGTTCACAGGGGTCAGGCACCGCCGAGTCGATCTTCTAACCGAGCGGGCTCTCTCAGCTATCCGCTAAACCAACTAAAAGGCCCGGAGAGATGATCTCCGGGCCTTTTCGTTTCTTGCTAGGGGTTCCACCACTAATAATCAACCGCTAACGGGCGTCACCTCCGATTCGCGCTTGCTAGCCAGCCAGTTGGCGCCAATGGCGACGATCATTACCGCGACACCGGCAATTTCACTGAGCAGATTGGGGTAGAAAACGGCAATAATCGCTGCGGTAATCGCGATGCGCGGCAGCCAAGACATGCGGGTAAACAAGTACCCTTCCAAGGCTGCGGCAAAAGCACCCAATGCCAAAATAGCGATCACTGCGTTCCAGATCACCACGGGTACCGGCCCCCCCATAATGATCTCTGGATTGAAGACCATAAACAGCGGAATCAGGTAGAGACCTTTAGCAAACTTCCACGCCTGGAAGCTGGTTTCCATCGGCTTACTGCCCGCAATCGCCGCCCCGGCAAAACCTGCCAAGGCGATGGGCGGCGTCACGTTGGAGTCCTGGGAGTACCAGAACACCACTAAGTGAGCGACCAGAAGCGGAATGCCAAACTCCTGCGTAAGCGCAGGACCCACCAG
This sequence comes from Vreelandella glaciei, assembly GCF_013415125.1. Taxonomy (GTDB): domain Bacteria; phylum Pseudomonadota; class Gammaproteobacteria; order Pseudomonadales; family Halomonadaceae; genus Vreelandella; species Vreelandella glaciei. Next base: position 67,985 of record NZ_JACCDE010000021.1, read on the forward strand.
CACGATCAAGACGATGTAGCTGGCGGTAACCGGCAGCCCCATACCCAAAATCAAACTGGCTAACAGCACCATTAACAGCGCCAGCAGAATGTTGCCGCCGGAGAAGGCCATCATCATGGATGAGAACTTCAGACCAAGGCCGGTTAAGCCCACAACGCCCACGATAATACCGGCAACTGCACAGGCCATGGAAACCGCCACCGCATTGCGCGCACCTAGCTCCAAACCTTCGATCAGCTTGGCAAAACCTGCCCCCAGCATGCTCTTGGTAGCGCTCGCCGTTACAGGCTGGCCCTGGCGGGGCGCGATAAAGAAGAACCACAGCGCATAGCGAATAACCGCTACGGCCACCATGGTCACCACCGCGTAGTAGCCAACTCGCATGGGCGACATGCTCATTGCCAGCAACCAGACCAGCACAGCCAGCGGCAGCAGGAAGTGCCAGCCATCTTTCATGACCTGACGCATCTGCGGCAGTTCGTCTTTGGGCAAGCCTTGCATGCCTTGCTTAAGCGCGATGATATGTACAAACAGATAGACCGTAGCGAAGTACATAATCGCCGGCAGGATACTGACCTTGACGATATCCAAATACGGCGTATTGGTGTACTCAGCGATCAAGAAAGCCCCCGCGCCCATCAACGGCGGCATAATCTGCCCGCCGGTAGACGCCGCCGCTTCGATGCCGCCCGCCTGCTTGGCCTTGTAGCCCAACCGTTTCATTAACGGAATGGTAAAGGCACCGGTGGTCACGACATTCGCAATCGCGCTACCGGAAATAGAGCCCATTCCCGCCGAGGCCAATACGGCTGCTTTAGCCGGGCCACCGCGCTGGCGACCCGTCGCTGCATAGGCCATATCGATAAAGAATTTGCCCGCCCCAGTGCATTCCAAAAAGGCACCAAACAGAACAAAAATAAAGATATAGGTGGCCGCGACGCCTAACGGCAGGCCAAAGATACCCTCTTGCCCCAAGTAAAGCTGGCCAGCGACCCGATCAAAGGTATAGCCGCGGTGCTCAAGGATGCCCGGCATCCATTCGCCCAACCACGGCAGCTCGCCCCTTGGCCCGGCAAAGGCGTAAACAATCGCCAGGAAGCCGATCACGGTCATACCGAAACCCACCGCACGGCGGCTGGCTTCCAGCACGGTCACCGTGGCGATACAGGCGACCAGAATATCGGTGTCACTCCAGAACCCTGCACGACTAAAAATCTCGTCCAGGTTGAATACTAAGTAGCCGCCGGTCAGTACCGCCCCGGCTAAAAACACGACGTCTAGCCCCCACCCTAAAACCCCACGCTTACGGGTTGGGCCAAAAGCAGGAAACATTAAAAACGCCAGCATCATAATCAATGCCAGGTGAATACTGCGCTGATAAAAAAGCCCTAAAGGCTGAATACCGGCAGAGTAAAGCTGGAACAGGGAAAGACCCACCGCCACAATGGTGATCGACCACAGCACCATGCGGGGTTGAATCGCATTACCGCCCGGCACCACGCTCGACGGTTGATTGGATTCGCTCATGAAGTCCTCGGAAGCGTTAACTAATGTCGTTTTTATTCACGCGGGGATGCGTGAGGAGCTATTAGCTGAATGGTCACGCGTTGCCCAGCGGCGTGCTCACTTAGGCTCACTGGCGCATGCTCATTGTCTGGCCACACTACGCGATGGTTGACCGCAGGAGAACCAACCCTCAACACATAACGGTTATTGGCGACAGGCTCGTTAATCGCATTAATCCAGTAACCGCCCTCACCGTCTGAAACCTGTTCACCACGGCCAAATATATGCCCAAGCCCGGCGGCAAAGTCGGGTTGATGGCTGCGCTCCAACTGCATGACACCCGCCGCATTGCGATAGCAGTCCAACACGGTGAAGTGCTCAACGGAGTGCTGCCACTTAATACACCAGCGACCGCCAGCAGGCACCCCTTCATCCACCAGGGTGTCGCCTTGCTCGGTCACAACGGCTAGGTGCATAAACGCCGACGCCGAAGCGGGGGAAGCCCCCACTTCGGCGAATGGACAACATGCAATGAGTAGCGCCACCAGTCGTTGCTGCCACTGCATGGCAATATCCTTCAATGTCCTGTAGTAGTGACGGACAGTGGTTACGGACGTAGACGATCCGGGATTTCGGCACCCACTTCTTCGAAGTAGCGCAGTGCACCGGGGTGTAACGGCACCGGGGTAGAGTCCATGGTGAACTCAACGGTGGTGTCGTTCGCCGCCGGGTGAACCGCAATCAGCTCGTCAGTATTTTCGAACAGCAGTTGGGTCAACTGGTAAGCCAGCTCTTCGTCCATATCGGCATTGACGACGAGAACGTTGGGAATACCAATGGTCTGTACGGCTTCATCCATGCCGTCATACATACCGGCGGCAAGCTCGTAGGGGGCGAAGACTTCTTCTTCTGCCTGAGCGTTGGCTACTTCTTCATCAGACAGGCTAATCAGGCGAATATCGCGGGTCGCGGCTAGGTTGAGAATCGAGCTGGTCGGCGGCCCAACGCTCCAAAAACCGGCGTCGATATCACCATCGCGAATCGCATCAGCGGTTTCGTTGAAGTTAAGGCGCTGGGGAGTGAAGTCCTCATAGCTGATGCCATTGGCTTCCAGCAAAGCGCGGGCGTTTAGCTCGGTACCGCTACCCGGTGCGCCAACGGAAACGCGCTTGCCTTCAAGGTCAGCAATCGTTTCGATATCCGACTCGGCCAGGGTGACCAGCTGTACTGCGTTAGGGTAAACCGACGCCAGCGCACGGGTGTTTTCGATCTGACGACCTTCGAAGTCACCGGTACCGGTGTAGGCCTGATAGACCGTATCTGCCAGTGCCAGCGCAAGATCCGCATCGCCGCGCATGATCAGGCCCATGTTCTCAACCGAGGCACCGGTGACTTCGGCGGTCGCCTGGGCGCCTTCGATGTGGTTGTTGATCATTTCGGCAAAACCACCACCGATTGGATAGTAAACGCCGCCAGTACCGCCGGTAGCGATTGAAAGCTGTTGAGCGCTTGCGGGAAGCGCAACTGCGAGCATAGAAGCCGCAGCGGCTGTGGTGTATAGAGAGCGTAGAGTTCGCATGAGCGTTTCCTCCGTCCTGCTTGGACTTATAGGTATGGTTGACGAAAAAGGAGGTGTTGAAGCCCCAGCTTCTGCTAACTATCTAAACGCAACCAGAAGCGGTGGAAGAGAAGTTAGCACGGCTGATGCGTTAGATGCTAATGAGGGTTATAAGCGCAGCGCCACCCTTAATTAGGCTTCGAGCTTGAGACCAGACTCTGACAGAGGTCGACGCAGAAAATAATGAAATTCTGCATAAATATATTCCTCTATGCAAAATTGTTATTATTTGGCCTTATAGTCGATAATTCTTCCTTTTCGTCAGTCGCCCAGGAGCCTTACCGCTATGGAGCTCAATGTTTTTGAGAAAGGCGCACCGCGCCAGAATCTGGCCATCAGTGCTTATCAGCAACTCAAGCATGACATTATCCGAGGCTGCTACGCTCCAGAACAGAAGCTGTTGATGAGCCACCTGAAAGAGCATTACGGCGCCAGCACTGGGCCGCTGCGGGAAGCTCTTTCTCAATTAGTCGCTGACCGCTTAGTGGTGGCGATCAGCCAGCGCGGTTACCGAGTGGCCCCGATGTCGCTGGCCGAACTCAACGACATTTACGACGCCCGAGCACAGCTTGAGGGGTTAATCCTGCGTCTAGCTATTGAGCGCGGCGACGACGACTGGGAAGCCACGGTGCTGGCCACCGCGCATCGGCTGGCCAAGGTCACCGACATCAACACCCCCGACGACCTGCTCGATATCTGGGATCAGCGCCACAAAGCCTTCCATACTGCCATTGCCAGCGGCTGCAACTCCCCTCACCTGCTGCAAATGCGCGATACCCTGTTTAACCAGGTGGAGCGCTACCGTCACCTATGGCTCCAGGAAACCGTGATGTCTCCCCAAGCGCTGGAGCTAAAGCGCCAGGAGCACGCCGCGCTGGTCGATGTCATTCTAGCCAGGGACACTGCCCAGGCCGACAGCTTGATGCGGGACCACTTGATGACCCCCGTGCCGATCATTACTCAAGTGCTTGAGGCACGCGGTATCCGCTAAATTCTGCGTTTTAAAAAAATGTAGATATTTTATAAAAACGGCGATACATTGATTGCCAGCTATTTTGCATTTATTCCTGCCACGAACCTCCTGCCCACTACCTGAGGAATCACGCCATGACACATTTTAACTGGGACGACCCGCTGCTACTGGAGCAACAGCTCACCGATGAAGAGCGCCAGATTCGCGATGCGGCCTACGATTACTGCCAGGAAAACCTTCAGCCCCGCGTACTGTCCGCCTTCCGTGAAGAGCGATTCGATCGCGAAATCATGACCGAAATGGGCGAGCTTGGCCTGCTCGGTGCCACGGTTTCTCCTGAATACGGCGGTGCGGGGGTTAATCATGTCGCCTACGGTCTGATTGCCCGTGAAGTCGAGCGCGTTGACTCCGGCTATCGCTCCGCCATGAGCGTGCAGTCCTCGCTGGTGATGTATCCCATCGAGACTTACGGCTCTGAAGAGCAAAAGCAAAAATTTCTGCCTAAGCTTGCCAGCGGCGAAATGGTCGGCTGTTTCGGCTTGACCGAACCCGATCACGGCTCTGACCCCGGCAACATGATTACCCGCGCCGAAAAAGTCGACGGTGGCTACCGCCTAACCGGTGCCAAAATGTGGATCACCAACAGCCCAATTGCCGATATCGCGGTGGTATGGGCGAAATCAGCAGCCCACGACAACCAGATCAAAGGCTTTATTGTTGAGCGCGGCACCGAAGGCTTCACCACGCCCAAAATCGAAGGCAAAGTCTCGCTACGCGCCTCGATTACCGGTGAGATCGTGCTGGATAACGCCTTCGTTCCTGAAGAGAACCTGCTGCCCAACGTCAGCGGCTTGAAAGGCCCATTCGGCTGCCTGAACAAAGCCCGTTACGGCATTGCCTGGGGCGTCATGGGCACCTCTGAATTCTGCTGGCACGCGGCACGCCAGTACACCTTAGACCGCAAGCAGTTCGGTCGCCCGCTGGCAGCGAACCAGCTGATCCAGAAAAAACTCGCCGACATGCAAACCGAGATCACTCTGGGCTTGCAGGCAGCGCTGCAAGTCGGCCGCCTGATGGATAGTGGCAACTGGGCGCCGGAAATGGTCTCGCTGATCAAGCGCAACAACTGCGGTAAAGCACTGGATATCGCCCGTCAATCGCGCGATATGCACGGCGGCAACGGCGTTTCTGATGAATACGGCGTGATTCGCCATATGGTCAACCTGGAGTCGGTGAATACCTACGAAGGTACTCACGATGTGCACGCGCTGATTCTGGGCCGTGCACAAACGGGTATTCAGGCGTTCTTTTAAAAATCTCTGAATGACTCCCCGTTAAACGCCATCAGCCAAGGAAACAGCCTTTATGAGCAAGCCCCTTATGAGTGAGCCCACCAAACCACTGGCCGGCATTAAAGTACTCGATATCTCCCGCGTACTGGCCGGACCGTGGTGCGGTCAAATGCTTGCGGATATGGGCGCGGATGTCATCAAGGTTGAACGCCCCGGCAGCGGCGATGACACTCGCCACTGGGGCCCTCCTTGGCTAGCAGGCACAGAAGAGTCGGCGTATTACCTATGCGCTAACCGCGGCAAACGCTCAGTGACCGTCGATATGGCCAAGCCCGAAGGCCAAGCGGTAATTAAGCAGTTAGTCGCGCAATCGGATGTGCTGATAGAGAACTTCAAGGTCGGCGGCCTCAAGCGTTATGGCTTGGATTACGCCAGCCTGAAAGCGCTAAATCCTAAGCTGATCTACTGCTCGATTACCGGTTTTGGCCAGGAAAGCCCTTACGCCCACCGGGCGGGTTACGACTTTATGATTCAAGCCATGGGCGGGATTATGAGCCTAACCGGCAAGCCCGATGACGAACCTGGCGGCGGGCCAGTGAAGAGCGGCGTCGCGTTTACCGATATTTTTACCGGGCTGTATGCGGCCAATGCGATACTCGCCGCGCTTTATCAGCGCCGCGATAGCGGCGTTGGTTGCCATATTGATATGGCATTGATGGATGTCCAGGTGGGTGTGCTCGCCAATCAGGCGTTGAATTACCTGACCTCCGGCAATGTGCCCCAGCGCTTGGGTAACGCCCACCCCAACATCGTGCCTTACCAGGCGTTCGCCACCCAAGATGGCCATATGATCATGGCGGTCGGCAATGACGAGCAGTTCAAGCGTTTTTGCACGGTGCTTTCGCTACCGACCTTGGCTGAAGACCCACGCTTTGCCACCAACGGCGCCCGGGTGAATCACCGGGCACTGCTGGTACCGCAATTGGAAGCGGCGCTGGCCCAACGCACCACCGATGAATGGCTGGCCGCCTTTGAAGCGGTCGGTGTGCCCTGCGGGCCGATCAATACGCTCGATCGGGTGTTCGATGACCCGCATGTAAAAGCGCGCGGGCTCAAACAGACCCTGCCCCACGACCAAGCGGGCCACGTTGATCTAGTGGCCAATCCTATCCGCTTTAATGGCGCTCAACTGAGTGCCACCACGGCGCCGCCGCACTTGGGCCAACATACGGAAAGCGTGTTGGATGAACTCGGCATTAGCTTGGAGCAGCGAACTGCGCTTCGCGAAGCGGGGATTATCTAGCTGTAGTGTTTTGTTATTTCTCTTATCGAGCGCCTTAAACGGCGCTTTTTTTTGGCCGACAGCACCAACAGACACTGTTAGCCAGGAAGCGGGGAGTTACCGGCTCGTGCTTAGCAATGCTAAGCTGTACAACACCTACACAAGAAATGTATTAAGATTTAAACTAAATAGCGTTGAATGCTTCGGTGTAGGTTGCGGGCATTAAGCTATCATTAACAACGTTATCCGACCCCACCCCACAGGATCAGCTATGAGCCAGTGTGCACGCGTTAATGGCAGTTGCAAACGCTGTGAAGGCGATTTGCCCTTTGAGTTCACCATGGCCTTTCAACCAATCGTGGATCTATCGCTGGCCAAAATCGTCACCTATGAAGCACTGGTTCGTGGCTCGAACGGTGAATCCGCAGGAAGTGTCATTGCCCAAGTCACCGACGACCTGCTCTACCGGTTTGATCAGGCCTGCCGGGTAAAAGCAATCGAGATGGCTAGCGCACTGGATATGCAAACCGACCTTTCGATCAATTTCTTACCCAACGCCGTTTATGAGCCGGAAGCATGTATCCAGGCAACATTAGAAGTTTCCAAGCGAGTGGGCTGGCCCACCCATCGGCTTATTTTTGAAATTACCGAAACCGAACGCGTCCTCGACCGGCAGCACCTATGCAATATCATCGATGCCTACCGCTCCATGGGCTTCAAAACGGCGCTCGATGACTTTGGCAATGGATACGCCAATTTGGACTTACTGACCGAGTTAACGCCTGATAAGCTCAAAATTGATCGTGAGCTGATCATGAATTGCGATAGTGATATTCGCCGCCAAGCGCTGTTAAACGCGATCATCTTACTCGCTCAAGAACTCGATATGACGTTGATTGCTGAAGGCGTTGAAACTCGCGCCGAAGCACTATGGCTGGCCCGTTCAGGCATCGTGCGCCAGCAAGGCTTTTACTTTGCAAAACCGGCTATTAACTCACTCGGTGATGACATAACTGCTCTGTTAGCAGGGTTAAAAAGTGAAGTCTATTTGGATCAGGAGCAGTGAATGAAAGAGGTTAGTCCCGATCACCTTTACCAGCTTTTTAACCGGTCAAAGCGCAACACTGAAAACGTTATTAAAGCGGCACCCATCGGTATCTGCATCACCAATCCCTCCGGGCATTTTGAGATGGTCAACCCTGCCTACTGCGAGTTTTATGGCTATCGTGAAGAGGAAATACTCGGCCAACACTTTACGGTGGTCGTGCCCGAAGCTTTTCGCGCTCGGCTGTCGGCTTTACACGATGATTTCATTCAAGGCAATGAAACCCATGAACTTCGCCAAGAGTGGGATGTACTGACGAAAAGCGGCAACGTTCACACCATTATTGCCGAAGCGGCACGTATTGAAGGCGAAGATGGTCAATCGCGCAAAGTGACTTTTATTATCGATATCACCCAGCGCAAGCAGTTGGAAGTGCGTTTAAAGCAGGCCAATGAACGCCTGGATCACCTAGCCCATCATGATGAGCTAACGGAGCTGTTCAATCGACGTGCGGGGTTGCAACGCCTCGACGAAGAAATCAAACGCTGCAAGCGATACGGCACCACCTTTAGTATCGCGATTTATGACCTGGATGACTTTAAAGCAATCAACGACACCTACGGTCACTGCACGGGGGATACCGTGCTTCAACAAATGACAGCGTTAGTGAGTAAAACACTGCGGGATACCGATTTTCATGTCCGCCTGGGCGGTGAAGAGTTTCTGATCATTATGCCGGGCGTGAATGCTGAAGAGGCCTATCAGGGAATGGAGCGTGTGCGTAAAAGCGTCGCGCAACAAACCTTTAGCGAGCATCAATTAACGGTGACGCTCTCATCGGGGATTGCCAGCTACGTTGAAGCCTCGGGCACACGGCTACTTGATCGTGCCGATAAAGCTATGTATCAAGCTAAACAAACGGGGCGCAATCGTGTTGTCATTGCCTCGTCATCAATGTAATCAAAGCTATTAAGCACTATGCTTATAAGTACTATGCTGAAAGATCATCCCTCATCAATTAGGAAGTAAGCCATGAGCAGCAATGCCGAACTGAACGAGCTGAAACATAAATACGTCGCTGCTGGCGCCGCAAGCCCTGCAACGGCATTCGCCGACCACGCGGAAAACGCTGAAATCTGGGACGCGGACGGCAACCGCTTTATCGACTTCGCGGGTGGCATTGGCGTACTCAACGTAGGTCACCGTCACCCTAAAGTCGTCGCGGCGGTAAAAGCCCAGCTCGATAAGCTGATGCATACCTGCCAGACGGTCATGCCTTATGAAGGCTACGTTAAGGTCGCGGAAAAGCTCAGTCACATCGTTCCGGTTCGTGGTCATGCCAAAGTCATGCTGGCCAACTCCGGTGCGGAAGCGCTGGAAAACGCGGTCAAGATCGCCCGCGCCGCTACCGGCCGCTCCAACGTTATCTGTTTCGATGGCGGCTACCACGGTCGTACCTTTTACACCATGGCCATGAACGGCAAAGTGGCGCCTTACCAGAGCGACTTCGGCCCGATGCCGGGCACCGTCTTCCGTGCGCCCTATCCAGTGCCCTACCACGGCGTGAGCGAAGATGAAGCCATTCGCGGCCTGAAAATGACGCTGAAAACCGATGCCAACCCGAAAGACACCGCGGCCATCGTGCTTGAGCCGGTGCTTGGTGAAGGCGGTTTCTACCCCGCCTCTACCAGCTTTCTGACTAAAGTTCGCGAAATCTGCGATGAGCACGGCATGCTGATGATCGTCGATGAAGTGCAGTCGGGCTTTGGCCGTACCGGCAAAATGTTTGCCATCGAACATAGCGGCGTCGAGCCGGACATCATGACCATGGCCAAGAGTATGGCTGATGGCATGCCGATCTCTGCTATCGTCGGTACCGATAAAGTGATGGACGCTTCAGGCCCTAACTCGCTGGGCGGCACCTACACCGGCAGCCCCACTGCCTGTGCGGCGGCGCTAGCGGTCATGGAAGTGTTTGAAGAAGAGAACATTCTGGAGAAGAGCCGAGCCCTGGGCGACAAGCTGGCCAAGCGCTTTAACGTGTGGGCAGACAAGTTTGATTGCATCGACCACGTGCGCAACATGGGCGCGATGGCTGCCTTTGAGCTGGTGTCGAACAAAGCCGAGCATACGCCTAACCCAGAACTGGCTGCCGCGCTGTGCAAGAAAGCTCGCGAAGAGGGCTTGATCCTGCTTTCCTGCGGCATGTACGGCAACACCATCCGCTTCCTGATGCCCGTCACCATTCAAGACGACGTACTCAACGAAGGCCTGGATATCATCGAGTCCTGCCTGGAATCTTTGACCTAAGCATCATCAATATTCAAACATACGCCGCCCAATCGGGCGGCGTTTCTGTCTAGCCAGCTTTTGTCTAGTCAATGAGGCTATCGCCTCATTTCAAAGAACGTCAAACCTGACAACATCACTTGAATAAAGGCGCCAGCTGATTCAACTTTCCAACCTGATAAAGATCATGCATATAAGCATCTACTTTAGAGATCAAGTAGTTCAAGAACACAATAAAAAATATCATAGACATAATCATCACAGGTTGATTAATCCACTCTAAAATCGACACACTAACTTCATAGTGAATGGTGTAGATACTCATGGCCGCCAATAATTGAATCAACCCACAGTTAGCAATGACGGCGACTATAAAAAAGCTTCTCAGGTTGATTGAAGGCAGCCCCGTCTTGAAGCAAAGAGCATGGCGAGCACTGGTACTACCACTTCCCTTTTTGCTCGACGAATTTAAAACCAAACCCTTTTTACGCCTTAAAAGCGGCACTCCATAAATCTCCCGCCCCTCTTTAGAAAAAGCAATCCGTAATGCTTCCACATTAAAATCATTACCGAATATATCAACAGTCTCTTTATCAAGAAGGGAGGCATCTTGATTTTCAACTGCTCTCTTTTCGTAGACGCTAAGCTTTTCGAACTGCCTGTTTTTCTTACCCGAAAGTTTAGAGCTATCATATGTATTAATATTGAAATGCATTTGATAGATTTGATACCAAGAAGTCGTCACTCCCACCAAAATCATCAAAAAAACAAGCGCTGTCAACATGATAATATTCTCGTCCCATTAATTATGCAGTTCAACTATAACCTTATTCAAATCGCTTACTGACGAGTAGGCCCTAAAAACGCATCTCACCGGTATATAAATCGAAGGGTCATCTAAAGCATGATATGCAGTTTCTTCTCAACGTGCTTGGTGCCTGGCTATCGGGTCGGCTGGGTAGCGGGCGGCTACTTTCTGTGGGTGGAGTTCCCCAAAAAGTTGGATTCGCTTCGGCTCTTTAAGACAGCGCTGGACCAGGGCGTTAGCTTGGCGCCAGGGCCGATTTTTTCCGCGCCCCAGCAGTTTCGCCACTGTGTGCGCTTAAGCTAGGGCCATCCCTGGACCCAACGCAGCGAACGCGGTATGGAAACGCTGGGCAAGTTATTGAGCCTGTTTTAACGACATGAAAAAATCGCACGCTCTACAGAGCGGTGACAACGGCCGATCCTACCCAGTGGCTCCGGCTCAGTTACCGAGGCCGACGGTCTCCTTCCAAAAAGTTAGCCGTAAATACCGCCTTACCATGGGTCTCAAACGACCACTTCATCACATCGCTTAATGCTGCCATTACCTCATCGAACTCGCCAAATACCTGTGTACTCATACGGTTCGGGTGCACTTCCAGCCCCGTCGCTTCCAAGCGTTTTACCACCTCTTTGACCACTGGCTTGAAATCATCGGCCAGCGGGTAATAGCTAAGCTGTACGGAAAGATACATAACGCCTCCTTATGCTGTATGAGAAGACTGACTGGTACTGGCGATACGCTGCCAGGCAGCCAATATGGCGGCACGCGTCTCATCCGGATGCTCCATCGGGAACATATGCGTGCCGGGAACCTCGCTCACCGATAACCCCTTGCGCCTCAAGCGTTTGATACGAGATGCCGTCAACAGGTGCGACTCGTTACCCGCCACCAGCTCAAGCGGCACGCCAAGCCGCTGTGGCAGGCGCGAAAGGTGATCCGGCAGATGGCGGAAAATCTCCACCTCAATACTCGGATCGAAGGTCAGTTCTGCGCTGCCGTCATCCAATATGCGTGTCCCTGCTTCAATGTAGTCGTTGAGTGCTTCCGGGGTAAAGCGGCGAAACAGACCACGACGCCCCAGCGAAGTCGCCATGACCTCTCTGCTCGGCCACACGGTGCGCCGCCCTAAGGTTTTACCCGCTGGCGTTACCCGGTCCACAAAGCCAAACCGCTTGGCGGCTTTCATCGCCCAGGCATCCGTTCCCAGCATCAACGGCGGGTCCAGCATGATCACCCCGCAAAAGCGCTCGGGCTGTTTATCGGCCGCCATGGCCATCAGCGTCCCCCCCAGCGAATGCCCCACGCCCAGCAGCGGTTTATCACTCTGCGGTAGGTAGCTCAGCAGCTCATCCACCAGATTGCCCCAATTGTGATTCACCGGGTAATCCGGGTGGTGGCCCAGCCGATCCAGCGGGTGCAGGTCAAACATCTCTGCCAGCGGATTGAGCAAGCTGCGATAGCTCAGCCCTGGAAAACCATTGGCATGGGCAAACACTAAACGGGGGCGTTGGGTAGCATCAGCAGGCATGGCAGGGCTCGTGAGTAATCAAATGTAGGATAAACAAATCAAACTATCATACGTCTGTTTTATCGCGGGCCTGGTGGAGCGTCAATCCATAAAAGGATTAACAGGCTAATTAAAACAACGACAGCTGATGCTCCTGGCTGTTTTCCGCGAGCCGATAGCCTACGCCCAGCAGGCGCACGGGGCGCTCGCCTCTGGCCCAGCCAACGTTAAGCAGCGTTTCGAACTGAGCAAGATTGGGAGCAGGATCAGCGTGTTCGACGGTGGTTTGAGTAAAGTCGTTGAATTTTACTTTGACGATGAGGCCGCGCACCGCCAATGGCGGGTCTAGACGTGCATAGCGGCGCTCCAGATCTTCGATCAGCGCGGGTAGTTCTCGGTGACAGGCATCGAGGTTGGGTAAATCCTGAGCATAGGTCTGCTCGGTACTCACCGATTTGCGCTCCCGGTGGGTTTTCACTGGGCGCTCGTCCCGCCCCCAGCTTAGCTCATGCAGCCGCCGTCCAAAACGGCCAAAGTGCTCGACCAGGTCGGTTAGCGAACGGGTACGCAGGTCAGCACAGGTATGAATATCCAGCCCCGCTAACTTCTCAGCCGTACGCGGGCCCACCCCATGGATTTTCTTGACCGGCAGTTGCTGCACAAAGCTATCGACCTTATCTGGCGTGATCACGCACAGGCCGTCGGGCTTGTTCCAGTCGCTAGCGATTTTAGCCAGAAACTTATTGGGCGCGACGCCTGCTGAAACGGTGATCCCCACTTCTCGGCTGACCCGTTCGCGGATCGCTTCGGCCATTAGTGTCGCGCTACCGTGATGCAGCGTGACCTCTGAGACATCCAGAAACGCCTCATCCAGCGAGAGCGGTTCGATCAGTTCAGTCACATCGCGATAAATGGCGAAGACCTGGCGGGCGACCTCTTTGTATTTGGCCATATCGCCGCGAATCACAGTGAGATGCGGGCAGCGCTTAAGCGCTTGGCCCATGGGCATGGCCGAGTGAATGCCAAACTCGCGGGCGGGATAGTTGCAGGTGGCAACCACCCCGCGCTGCTCGACGCTGCCGCCAATGGCAATGGGGATATCCCGCAGCGCGGGGTTGTCGCGCACTTCCACTGCTGCATAAAAGCAGTCACAGTCGCAGTGAATGATTTTGCGCACCGGCTACCCTTCTACCTGTAAAAAACCACAGTTTATCACAGCCTCAGGTGCCGCAGAACGTTCTCAACACTTGCTCATTTTCCGTAGCAGGCGCTGCTGAACGGCGCGCTTCAACAGATTCATCGAACGGCTTAGTCACAACTGCCAATAAAGTGTGGAAAGGCGCAAAATCACCATCGTAAGCGGCATCAATGGCTTCCTGAACCCGGTGGTTGCGGGGAATGATCACCGGGTTGGCGCTTCGCATGGCGGCGGAGCGCGGGCTGTCTTGACTGACGACTTGCTCGGCCTGCCAAGTCTCCAGCCACGCGGTCAACTCACTGGGCTGAGTCGTCAGCGCCAGCAGCGCTTCACGGTGCTCATCACTCGGCGAAAGTGCGTAGTGAGTGAGCGCATCGAAGGTGGCGGTCATATCCATCCGCCCTTGATGCATCTGGCTTTCCAGTGCTTCCATCAATGGCGCTGCTTGAGGGCTTTCCGCCGCCAAGCCGAGTTTATCGGCATGCAAGCGGAGCTGCTCTGCGCTGAACAGCGTATCGAAGCGACGAATGACGTCAGTGGCCTGCTGCACCAGCGCGTCGCCCTCTTCACGCATTAATGGCAACAGCGTTTCGGCAAAGCGCGCCAAGTTCCACTGAGCAATGGCGGGCTGGTTCTCAAAGGCGTAGCGCTTACCCTGATCGATGGAGCTAAACACCTTCTGTGGATCAAACTGCTCCATAAAGGCACAGGGGCCGTAGTCGATGGTCTCCCCGGCGATGCTGCAGTTATCGGTATTCATCACGCCGTGGATAAAGCCGACGCTCATCCAGCGCGCAATCAGCACCGCTTGGCGGGCCACCACCGCCTCTAATAGCGCCAAATACGGGTCTTCCGCGTTGGCGGCTTCCGGGTAGTGGCGCTCAATAACATGATCCGCCAGTGCTTTAAGCAGTACTTCATCCCGTTGCGCAGCGGCAAACTGAAAGGTGCCCACGCGAATATGACTGCTTGCCACGCGGGTAAAGACGGCGCCAGGCTCGGCCATCTGCCGCACCACCCGCTCGCCGCTGGTCACTGCCGCCAGAGCACGGGTGGTGGGAATACCCATCGCGGCCATAAATTCGCTGACCAGGTATTCACGCAGCACCGGGCCTAGCGGCGAACGACCATCGCCACCGCGAGAAAACGGCGTGCGGCCGCTGCCTTTTAGCTGCACATCGCGGCGCACGCCGCTCTGGTCGATCACCTCACCCAGCAGCAGCGCGCGGCCATCGCCCAACTGGGGCACAAAATTGCCGAACTGGTGGCCTGCGTAACCTAATGCGCCCGGCTGAGAACTCGGCATGGGCTGATTACCGCTAAACCACTGAGCCAGCGTCGCAGCTTCAGGAACGTCATTCGCTCCCAGTTCACGGGCAAGCGGGGCATTAAATGCGATCAGCTCTGGGCTGGCCACGGGCGTTGCCTGGGTAGCGACCCAGAGAGGTTCAGGCAAGGTGGCATAAAGATGTTCAAATGACAGCACGATACACTCCGCTTCAATTGGCTGTGGTTAGCTAATACCCTAGCACTCTACTCAAGTAAACGCCGAGGCGATGATGTTAAAACCGTGCCCAACTTTGCCTAATGTTAAAAGCAGCGCGCTAACACCCCTCCCCCGCGACTTCTATAATCGCGACACGCTCGAAGTGGCGCGAGACCTACTGGGCTGCTGGCTGGTGCGTGAACATAATGGCGAGCAGATGGCGGCACGAATTGTCGAAACCGAGGCTTATTGCGGCGCCGAAGACTCTGCCTGCCATGCCCACCGTCGCCGCTCACCGCGAACAGAAGCGATGTTCGGCCCCGCTGGCCACGCTTATGTCTATCTCGTTTACGGCATGCACTGGCTGCTAAACGTGGTGACTGAACCGGAAGGCTCGCCCTGCGCGGTGTTGATTCGTGCGATAGAGCCCACCGTTAACGAAGCCGCCATGCGAGCCACCCGCCAAGCTTTAGGTAAACAGCTCAGCAATGGCCCCGGCAAGCTCACTCGTGCAATGACGATCGATAAAGCGCTGTATGGTCACGATATGACCCAGGCTGACAAGCTCTGGATTAGCACAGCAACCCACGACGCCTCGATAGTCAGTGGCCCACGTGTGGGCATCGATTACGCCAAACCCGAGCACCGCGATGCGCCATGGCGGCTCTGGTTGGAAGATAATGCGTGGGTATCGAAGGCGCGCTAGTGCTGAACAGGACTAAGTGCCCTGCAAACAGCGAACTGCCTGCTCAAGCACCGGCGTCAACGGCGCTCGCCACTGATGGGTCAATAGCGCATCTGCCCTTGTGACGCCGAGGGAGAGCGATGCTAACGGGATGCCCCGCTCATGGGCGGCGCGGCAGAAACGGTAGCCTGAAAACACCATCAACGAGGTGCCCACGGCCAGCACCGCCTCCGCCTCGGCCAGCGCTACCTGGGCTGCCAGCCGCCGTTCGGCGGGCACCACATCGCCGTAGAACACCACATCAGGCTTTAAGATACCGCTGCAGCGCGGGCAGTCGAAAATACGAAACGTGCTGAAATCGGTTTCCAGGTCGGCATCGCCATCCGGAGCGTGCCCCGCCTGCAAACCAGTAAAGCTCGGATTCATGCGCGCCATTTCGGCATGCATGGCATGGCGCATCATTTGGTAGTCGCACACCATGCACTTCACCATATCCGCCCGGCCATGCAGGTCGATCACCCGTCGCGAACCAGCCCGCTGATGCAAACGGTCAACGTTTTGGGTCACTAACTGCTGGATATAGCCACGTGACTCCAGCGCGGCCAGCGCACGGTGCGCACCGCTGGCCTGGGCTTCGCGCATAGCGCTAAAGCCGATCAGCGCGCGAGCCCAGTAGCGCTGGCGTACGTGATGAGAACTCATGAAGTCGCCATGCTGCACCGGTGGCGGCCGCTTCCACTGCCCATCCGCATCCCGATAGTCCGGAATGCCGCTGTCGGTACTTACGCCCGCACCGGTAATCACCCACAGTTTGGGGTGCTGTTGAATAAACGCTGCCAGCTCCTCACCCGCCTGGGTAACGCTATTGGCTATTTCCATGGCCTGCGACAATCGTTCACCTCTAGGCAATCTTGCTCAAACTCAACGATACTGTATGACAAGCAATGCCTGCGCAATGCGCAAAAGCACCTCATTTTAAGGAGCATATGATGCAACAGTCTGAGCAACACGACCATGATGTCATCATTGTCGGCGGCGGAATGGTCGGTGCCGCACTGGCGGCGCGCTTGGGCCATACGGGCTTCTCCGTGGGTTTGGTTGAGCAAGGCGATGCCCCTACCCCACCCAGCGGCGTTTATGACCTGCGCATCTCATCGCTGAATGCGCGCTCGCTGGCATTTATCAAGGCAAGCGGCACCACCCTGCCGGAAGAGCGTAGCTGCCCGTTTCGCCATATCGATGTTTCCAACCAGGACGGCACCGGCCATTCGCTGTTCTCCGCTGAAGATAGCGGCATGAAAGACTTCGGCATCTTTATCGAAAACCGTACGCTGCAGTATTCGCTATGGCAGCGCATAGAACAGCTGCCCAGCGTTACTTGTTATACCCAGTGCGCACCGTTAAGTACCGTGTCGGCGACGAACAGCCGACTATTGGAGTTGGATAACGGCAAAACCCTAAGCGCCCGCCTGATTGTCGGCGCCGACGGGGCAACATCGACGCTGCGTTCGCTGGCCGGCATTAGCGTGACGAACTATGACTATCATCAGCGGGCGATGATCATTAACGTGGAAACCGAACTGCCACAGCAGGATGTTAGTTGGCAGGTATTTACCCCCACCGGCCCCTTGGCCATGCTGCCGCTGCCCGGCCACAACGCCTCCTTGGTGTGGTACGACAGAGATGAGACCACCAAAGCCCGCGAGCAGTTGGACGACGATGCACTGAAAGCCGCCATCGAAATGGCTTTCCCCAAACGCCTGGGTAATCTTATTCGCATCGTGGCGCGGGCCAGCTTTCCCATCAAGCGCCAGCACGCCCACCGCTATATCGGCAAGCGCTTAGCACTGATTGGCGATGCCGCCCATGTGGTGCATCCGTTGGCGGGCCAGGGGTTAAATATCGGCCTGCACGACGCTGACACCCTGGCCGAGATCATCGTTCAGGGCCGCGACCCCGGTGACTATGTCAACCTACTGCGCTTTGAGTGCCAGCGCCGCGCTGCCAACCAAGCGATGATCGCCGCCACCGACACTTTTCACCACCTGTTTACCGGTGCCAAGCCGCTGCGCCAACTAGGCGACTTAAGTCTACAGCTCGCCGAGCGCTTCCCGTTCGCCAAACGCATGATGATGCAGCAAGCCAACGGGTTGAATCCGTTTAAAATGTACTGAGTCTCGTTTGGGCCGACACCGCTTTACATACATACTGCCAAAACGGCAGGCCAAGTAACCGACGATGGCATTAGCTTCAGCCGCGACTGATCTAACGGCGCGCCCTCAAGACACGGCGCGCTTCAGCGCTCAATAGCCACGCCTACATGAACATCACCGTAGAGGACGTACCGATAGCCTGTAACCTGTCTAAGGCCTATTAGCCACCGGCGCTGCATCACTGGCCATCCTCTGCTTCAGAGGTCGCCTGTACGTGTCTCTCTACGGCATCAATCAGCGCTTGCATACCAAAGGGGTCTAAAGGTTCGCCATTAATGAAAAAGGTCGGTGTTTGGCGAATCTGGTTTGCCCTGACATCCGCCATGTCTTGGTCGATCACCGCCTGTACATCAGCAGAGGTAAGTTGTTCCTCGGCAGCCGCTCGATCAAGACCCGCTTCGCTGGCGATTTCCAAGATAGCGGATTCATCAAAACTGCCATGAGATGCCCACTGCTCCTGGCGAGCCAGCAGTGCTTCCAGTACCGGTTCGAACACCCCCTGACGACGCGCGACTTCCAACACACGAATGGCCTTATCAGATACGTCGCCGTGGAAAGGCGTATAGCGCACGATTAGCCGCACTTTTTCCGGATAGGTTTCCAGAATACGTTTGGTAAGTGGATAGAAGGCGCGGCAGGCTTCGCAGGCCGGGTCGAAAAACTCAACAATCGTCACTGGCGCGTCTGCTTGCCCCAGGATTGGGGAGTGTGAACGCACCAAGGAACTTTCGGCCTGGGCTCCATTCTCACTGGCCGCCTCAGCTTGCATATCCAAGAGTGCAGGTTTTGATACCATCACGATGGCAGCCATTAGCATCAACGTACCCGCAAGCATAAAAGACGTTTTTTTGAACATTTTTCTCTCTCTGTTTCAAAGGTGTGGTTAAAAAACCAGGTCGGGACGCTACGACATGAAGCCAAATGGTAAATAGACATCTAAACGAGCGTGTTTTGGCCTGTTACTCATGCCCATAAAGGTTGGCATCCTGATGCGCGTGATCAATATGCTCAAACTCCAAGCTGGAATGGACAATGTTGAAGCGCTTTTTTAGCTGATCTTTGATCGCTGCTTTCACTGATTCAAGCCGCTGCCAACCTGCTTCCGTCATAACCACGTGGCAATCAAGGGCGGCCGCATTTTCCTGCATCTGCCACAGGTGCACATGATGAATATCCTGGACACCCTCGATGTTCCGTACGGTTTCAATGACGCCTTGCCCGTCAATGTCAGGCGGAGATCCCAGCATCAGCGTGCGGATAGGGCCACCAATTTCTGAGAAGGCAAGGTAAAGAATATACAGCGCAATCCCTATCGTAATGGCGGGATCTACCCAACGCATGTCGTACAGCAAAATCAGTGAGCCGCCGATAATCACGGCGATGGAGGCAAACGCATCCGATAAGTTGTGCAGAAACAGAGCGCGGATATTGACACTCTCTTTTTGCATCGACCAAGTGAGCATGGCGGTCAGTGCATCGATGACAAGCGCGACCCCACCAATGATAACGATGATCCAACCCTGTATCTCAGGGGGATGGATCATGCGCATAGCGCCTTCGTAAATCAGATAGACGCCGACGATAATGAGCGTGGTGTAGTTAATGAGTGCTGCCACTATCTCGATGCGGCCATAGCCAAAGGTCATGTGCGCATCGGCAGGCCGTCTTGCGATTTTGCGGGCGGCAAAGGCAATGACGAGCGCTGCCATGTCAGAAAAATTATGCAGCGCATCAGCGATAAGAGACAGGCTTCCCGACAGAATGCCACCGACGATTTGGGCGATGGTTAACAGACCATTGGCCCAAATGGAAATGCTGACGCGCCGGTCGCCAGAGACCGGATCAATGTGGGCATGATCATGATGATGTCCCATCTGTTAACCTCATTCGGATTATTCATTCCCTTCACTATAAAACCTCTAGCCACTAAAGCTTCAACCCTTGAGTATTGTCTATTTGCACCGCTCCGGTGGGGTAACGCTTGCCTAGATACTGGCGTAGCGATCGAGCTGCAACTGCTCCGCAAATTGATTGATCGTCTTGGTTAGATTGGCAAAGGTGGGTAAATCCGGTGCCAATACGTGATACCTATAGGCAAGCGCCTCAAGCAGATCGCACCACATTTACGAGGGGGCAGCGAATCCGTTTAAAATGCGCTAGAACCGACTACGCTGAGAAGGCAGCGGCTCACTGTCGCCAATAACAACCACAATAACCTCTCATCTAAGGATCGCTTATGGTACTTATACAACGGCACCCTCTGCTCACTGCCTCGGCCGTGATCGGTATCAGCCTAGTGGCCTCTTCATCGGTAATGGCCTGGGATGGCGTGGTCGAAAAACAGACCTTCGAGATGGAAAACTTCACGACCCAAGGGGGCGTGACCATTCCCGAGGTCAACGTGGGCTGGGAAGCCTACGGTGAATTAAACGACGCCCGCGATAACGTCATTCTGATTACCCACTTCTTCTCAGGCACCAGCCATGCGGCTGGCCGCTATGAGGAAGATGGGCAGCCGACCGGCTACTGGGATGCCATCATTGGCCCCGGCAAGCCACTGGATACCGATGAGTACTACATCATCTCCTCGGATACCCTGGTCAACCTCGGTGCCAATGACCACAACGTCACCACCACCGGGCCCGCCTCCATCAACCCTGATACCGGCGAGCCCTGGGGGATGGATTTCCCAGTTGTCACCATTCGTGACTTTGTCGAGGTTCAGCGCGAGCTGTTAGAGAGCCAAGGGATTGAATCACTGCATGCGGTGATGGGTGCCTCGATGGGCGCGCTACAGGCCATCGAGTGGGCCAGCGCCTACCCTGACCGCGTCGAACGGCTAATCTCAGTGATTGGCGGCGGCGTTGCCGACCCCTGGCTGCTGGCAACGCTAAGCGCCTGGGCTGCGCCGATTCGGTTGGATGCCAATTGGAACGAGGGAAACTACTACGACGGCGAGCCACCCACCGAGGGGCTAAAAGAAGCGCTGAAACTGGTCACTCTCAACGCCAACCACTGGCAATGGGCCAACGAAACCTTTAACCGCGACTGGGCCGATGAAGCGCGCGACCCGGCTGAGGATATCAATGCCCGCTACGCCATCGAGCAAACGCTGGATGATATCGCTGCCGCTCGTGCCGAGACCTCCGATGCCAACCACCTACTCTACTTGGTGCGCGCCAACCAAACCTTTATGGCGGGCCACGGCGATTCACTAGAGGAAGGGCTTGCCGCTATCGAAGCACCAACCCTGATGCTATACAGCGAAAACGATCTTGTCTTCGCGCCCCAAGGCGTGCGCCGCACCGCCGAGTTGATTGAGGCTGACGGCACCGACGTGACGCTTGAAACCCTGGAAGGCAACCGAGGCCACTTGGATGGTGTTGTTTCCATCGACCAAGCGAGTGATACGTTGCGGGCGTTTTTGAAGTAAGGGGGGAGCGCTGGCTTTTAGACTAAAGCCAGCGTTTATCACACCAGCGCCGCTTTTTTTGACAACATTTTAATGCATTCATTGCAGAGCAGCTCAAGTGCGGCCGATACGACGCAATCGGTGGAATCCCTACAAGCTCAACCTTAAAATCCCAAAAACAGCATAGCCAACGCCGCAGAAATCTCGTCTTGCTGCTCAGCAAGGCTACCTGCAATAAAACGCAATTCGCTTTCAGGCACAGCAGCCATGTACTGAGTCACCATAACAACCTCTTGGCCCTTAATGTTGAACACCGGGTTTAGCCTTTGAGCAGGAGACGGTGCCGAGGATTTGGGCAGCAGTGGCACGACCACTTGAGTGTTCAAGCCACTGAGAAGATCTGTCTGAACATCCAGCAGATAGCCATCCCCACCCTTATTTTCAAAGATATCGAAACGGGCCATTAGAACTGACGGTGCCGTGCAAGAGGCAATCCATTCGCTTCAACGTATGCATTCGAGCTTGCAAGGGCGTTGGCATTGTCCTCCAACCACTGCTTCTGCTTATGCAGCTTCACCGCCTCCGCAATCCCTGCCTCTGCTGATCGTGAAACATTGATTCCCAGCGCTTTGGCCTCATTTAGAAGGGCACTATCTAGCGATAAGTTCGTTGGCTTGCGTCTAGATTTGGTCGCTTCGGCGGCTTGCATGATTCACTCCTCGCGCATAACTATGCACTTACTGTATGCGCATATTTATAGCACATCAATATTGCGCGGCGCCAAGTTCAGAGCTACCCCGTAGATCAGCCATACTTCATTAAACTGGATAGTCTGACTGTCTTTTTCTCGGGCTAGCTTCGCCTTCTTTATACTGAAGAAGGTAGAAGGTTTTAACATCCTGCCGTTTCCCATGCGCTCAGGCGAAACGCCTACTGAGCAACCCCTGCATGGCATTGCCGCCGCTCGCATTACTGCTCTGATTGAAGTGGGCGGCACCGGTAACCCAGGAAGGCAATCGAGGCCACTTGGATGGTGTTGTTTCCATCGACCAAGCCAGCGATACGTTGAGAGTTTTTGAAGCAAGGGCTTGAGCGCTGGCTTTGAGAGAGCCAGCGCTCTGACTCAATGAATAGGCGGATTAACTACCGAGCCTAATGCAAGCGTCCTTCCACATATTTATGAAGAATGCTGGCATCTTTCTTGAGCATCGCCTCAGCATACTGCTGATGCTTTGCATTTCTGTCTTCAACATCTGTCGCTCGCTGCAACTCTCCCGCATCAAATGCGTCCAGAGTATCCTGCTCTTCTTTATTCCACTTACTCATTGCGAATCCCCCACATAGGCCTGGATTGCGCTAGCGTCTCCGCTGTCCTGATTTGTGAGCAGAAATGTCCTTGAGGCCACCGGAAACATACTTGTGAAGAACACTGGAAACCAGAGACTGGTACGGCAGCCCCTCTTCCAACGCTCGGCGCTGAAGCGCTTCCAGATCCCGGCTGGAAATACGAATGTTGATACGTTTGTCTTTCTTGAACGTTTCTTCCGCTGCCTTCGTGAGATATTCCCGACGATCAGCATTCAGATCCGATTCAAACTCCTCGGAATCATATGCCTCAAGCAACTCTTGCTCTTCAGGCTCTAATTTAGTCCTAGCCATATTGCCCTCCTAGAAATTTCTTGGTGGCCTTGCGACTGGGAATAATCGTTTTGAGAAAAATTTCTCTCTCATTCTCGACGTACGGTACCAGCCAAGCGTAACCATCAATTCGAATCACAAACAGCCGCTGATTCGGATACCTATCCCTGTTTGGATGAGGCCCATCATCAAGCAAGCCACCTGACTGAAGAGCAAAGCGTGTGCCTATTGGCATCTTGCCAGCGCGAAGCACAGTGGAACAGGGACATTAGCGGCTAGCGTTTTCCTCGGCCACCTGACGAAGCGCATCGACCAACACGTCGGCGGGCTGGGCGCCAGAAATCAGGTAGCGTCCATCTAGAATAAATGCCGGTACGGCGTTCACCCCTGCCTCCATAAAGTGCTGCTCTGCCGCTCGCACTTCATCCGCGTACTGATCAGACCGGGCGATGGCCTCGGCAGCATCACCATCAAGGCCGACCTCAATGGCCTTCTCGCGTAGGACCTCTGGGTCTGAAGGGTTTTTCGCCTCACCGAAGTAGGCCTCGAACAGTGCCAATTGCAGGGGCGTCTCTAGATTTTGCGTTGCGGCCCACGCCAGCACGCGGTGGGCAGCGAAGGTATTGTTCGCCCGGCGCTCCTGGGCACCACTAAAATTCAGCCCAAGCTCCTCGGCCACCGCCATAATCTCGCGCTGGGACTGCGCCATGCTGGCAGCATCCTTGCCGTACTTGCGGCACAAGTGCTCCAGGATCGGCTCGCCCTCGGGCGGCATGTCAGGGTTGAGCTCGAAGGGCTGCCAGAAGAGCTCAACGTCGATCTCGCCATCAAGGGTTTCTAACGCTTGCTCCAGGCGACGATAGCCAATCGCGCACCACGGGCAGGCCACATCAGATACTAGGTCAATTCTTACCTTTTGCATTTTGTATATCCCTTCGACATATTCCAAAATTCGATCAAACTAAAGAAAGCATGGTACGTGTATATTGTGAGTAACGGCAGTAGTGATTAGGAGACAGATATGGCAAAAGCAGCGTTAGCGTTAAGCACCCTATTACTGATCAGCGGGTGTGCTCAAAACAGCAATAACGCCGCATCAGACACGCCGGACTCAGTTACATCAACCGGGCAAAGCGAGCCCCATCATCAGATGACCGACCAATGGGTCGGCCGATGGACAGGCGTTGAAGGGTTATTTCTGGAAATCAGCAAGGACGAGCCTGAAGGCCCGGGCCATTATCTCCTCCACATGCGCTACGGCCTGGATGCCGATCAAATCGGCACCTTCGAAGGGCAGGCCACCGCCGAAGGCATTCGCTTCAAACGCGGGGACGGCCCACAGCTGCTTCGTGCGGGCGACGGCAAAGCCACCGGCATGAAGTGGCTATTGGAAAAGGAAGACTGCCTGGTAGTTAAAACAGGTGAAGGCTATTGCCGCGACTGATCTGAGCGGCAAGCACTCAAGGGGCGGCGGGATGAAAGCAGTTATTCTGCCGCCAGTTCAGCAAAGTGTCTCGCTTTATCCAGGGTGTACTTAAACCACCGCTGCTTTAAGCGGCAACCAGCCTCTTTACTTTAAGCTCTTTGCGATGCTGTTCGGCATGCCAAAGCTCGTATTGGGACTGCTGGTTCAACCAGCTTTCCGCAGAGGTATCAAACGCAATAGAAAGCCGCACAGCCATTTCAGGACTAATACCTGCCTTGCCGTTCAGCACGGCACTGAGCGTTTTGCGGCTTACACCCAGCGCTTCGGCAGCGGCTGTCACAGTAAGGCCTAGAGGCTCCAAGCAAAGCTCGCGTAATACTTCACCAGGATGGGGAGGGTTGTGCATCAGCATTGGCGGTACCTCAGTGGTAATCTTCATAATTCACTATCTCGGCATCTCCGTCCTCGAACCGGAACGTCACGCGCCAGTTACCACTCACCGTGACGGACCAGATTCCAGAGCGCTTACCTGAGAGTTCGTGCAACCGAAGGCCTGGTAAGTCCATATCGTTGGCATCTGACGCTGCATTAAGTCGACCAAGAATAAGCCGAAGTCTCTTTGCATGCGCGGCCTGAATCCCTGCAGTGCTGCCGGATTTAAAGAATTTTGCCAAGCCTTTGTGTTTGAAGCTTCGGATCATCTATTAAATGTACCCTGCAACGTATCAGGTGTCAAAGGCAAGGAGTTGCTCAAGTATGGCCGAGCATTTTTCAACATATTCTCTCTCATAGGCATCTAATCGCTCGTGACGAGTACCGAAAAAACTACTCGCCCGGCACTTCAGCAAAGCGGCCCGCTTTATCCAGGGTGTATTCGCCAAAATCCCGCGCCAGGTAAATCGAACCCGAATAGACGCGCAGGGCCTCTTTGCGGATGTCCTCAATGGACGGCGACGCATGGGGGCTGAGCTGGTAACGGGGGCTGAAGTGCGTCAGCACCAGATTGGGCAACTGAACCGATTCGGCAAACGCGGCGACAAGCTTGGCGTAGCTATGCCCCACATCACCGGCCTTCTGGGCCATTTCTTCGGTGTAGGTGGCTTCATGCATCAGCACCTGTGCCCCTGAGCACGCCGCAAACAACAAGTCAGGCTGGTCATTATCCCCAGCGATCACCACTTTTCTCGGCTTGTGCTTGAAGATCAGGTAGTCATGGCTTTTTAAAAGCTCACCCTCAAACCCAACGTCAAACCCTTGCTTCAACTGCCCCCACAACGGCCCTCTCGGAATCCCCTTCTGCGCTAGCTTATCCACGTCCAAGGCAGCGTCGACCTTCCTCTCCGTAAACCCATAAGCGTATGACGGCGCCCGGTGTGAAAGCCTGAACGTGGTAACCGCGATGCTCTCAAACTCAACGCTCGGCAGCTCGTCCGAGCCGATAAACTCCAAAGTGAAGGGCAAGCATAGATGCGTGGCCTCGCAGGTGGCCTCCAACCACGCCTTGATACCTGCGGGGGCCACAATGGTCAGCGGCGCTGTCCGGCCACCCATTCCCGCACTCGCCAGTATGCCCGGCAGCCCATAGCAATGGTCGCCGTGCACGTGGGTAATAAAGATGGCTTTCAATGAATGGAACGATAGCTTCGTGTGCAAAACCTGATGCTGGGTGCCCTCACCACAATCGATTAGGTACCAGCCCTTTCCTTTACTCTCTCGCAAAGCGACGCCGGAGACGTTTCTGGTTTTGGTGGGTACGCCGGCGGAGGTGCCGAGGAAGAGTAGATTCATATCGCATCCATGCTTTCGTTTTAGAACCCCAAACCTGGGGTGCAGGCATATAGAGTTCCAATAAGTTCGGTTTCTCGGACTTTTTCGACAGGAGGATCAGAAGCAACGATAGCTATCGTTAAGCGGCTTCAAAATCCAATGGCTGAAGGTCGTCCAAATTAATTGTGCTGCGAGCCATCCATAGGTCATACATATCCTGCATCGCCAGCCAGCTTTCTGGGGTGCGCCCAAGCACTTTGGATAGACGCAAAGACATTTCGGGGCTAATGCCGCTATCCCCCTTGAGCAACCGTGACAGCGTAGAAGGTGAAACGCCCAAACTGGACGCAAGCTGACGGGAACTAATACCAAAGGGTTCCAAGTAAACTTCCCGAATAAACTCGCCTGGATGCGGCGGATTATGCATCGTCATCAGTGATAATCCTCATAATCAAGAATGTAGGCGTTGCCGTCCCGAAATTCGAACGTCATGCGCCAATTTCCGTTGATCCAAATCGACCATCGCCCCTTGTCTTTCCCTTTCAACGGGTGGAGCCGAAAACCTGGGATATCCATATCTTCTACTGACATAGCTGTATCCAGAGCAGCAAGTTGCATACGCAGCTTCTTGGCATGATCCACCTGTATGCCAGCAGTGCTGCCAGACGCGTAGAACCTTTTCAGTCCTTTGTGACGGAATGATTTAATCATGAAGAAACTATAGCCTGTTGCGCACCAAGCAACAACAAAAAAGGTGAATTCCCCACCGATGACTTCGCGGATGAGTTTCAAGGCTTGTAACGCGTCAACGCAATACCGCAAGCGATCAAGCCTGAAGAAACAAACCGCCAGACGCCAAAACCTTCTTTCAGAATGATGGTGGAAATAAGCGCTGCGAACAATACGCTAGTTTCACGTAAAGCAGAGACCATACCGAGTGGGGCGTAGGCCATGGCCCAGATAACGATCCAATACGCACCGACCTGCATTCCACCGCCGACAACCGCGGGTGCCACATTGCTGGATATAACTCTTTTTATCTCCTTGGCTTTCCACGTCAGAGCAATGGCAAACGTCAGCAAGCCGTTGCCGAGGGTCAATAAAACCGCAAAGCCGAGCACCGAGCCAGCTTGTCGTGCACCTAGGCCGCCCACCAGCGTGTAGGAAGCGATAAAGGCGCCCGTGCCGAGGGCAAGGAAGATAGCGCGGGGATTTTTGGTAATACCGGTGCTTGTATCGAACGCTAGCGACATCACGCCAACCCCGAGAAACAGCACGCCGAGTAACGGGAGAAACCCCAACATTTCGCCAGCGAACGCGGCTGCGCCAAGGGTAACGAGTAATGGCGCCGATCCACGAGCGATGGGATAGACCTGACCAAAATCACCGTAGTGGTAAGCCATAGGCAGGCAAAAGTGATAGGCGGTATGAATCAAAATGGCTAGGCCAAGAAGTGGCCAACTGGCAGGATCGGGGAGCGCCACGAAAGGCAGTGCGAACACAGATACCAAACTGCCCAACAGGGTGATCACCGCCATAACGGCGATCCTATCACCACTTACTTTAACGATCGCGTTCCAGCTGGCGTTAAAGATGGCAGCGAGCAGTACAACCATTGTTATTTCTAGGCTCATGTCACCGTATCCTTGAGCGGCAGGATGCAACGTTAAGAAAAACTAGTTTCCCCAGCATAGTCCAAATTCCTATACACGCATGTGGCCGCACTCGCCAATATACCCGGCAGCCCATAGCAGTGATCACCGTGCACGTGGGTAATAAAGATGGCTTTCAATGAATGGAACGACAGCTTGGTATGCAAGACCTGATGCTGGGTGCCCTCACCACAATCGATCAGGTACCAGCCCTTTCCCTTGCTCTCGCGCAAGGCGATGCCGGAGACGTTTCGTTGTTTGGTGGGCACGCCAGCGGAGGTGCCGAGGATGAGTAAGTTCATAGCTTATTTGTGATCTCGCTTATGTACTCATTTTAAAGCTAAGCCAGTGGGCTGCCGGCCGCCTAACTTATGGTTAAATCATTAGTGTAACTAGAGTATAACGCCGTGCGCATCTGTAATCTAAACACGCAGGTAAAATTTACCGGCACAGCGACTTATTATGAACTATCGAAAAAAATCTTACTTATGAATAAGAAAAGTCCTTTACATCTATTTGCAGATCTTTCACCTGCCTACTTATTCTTTTCTTAAATTCAAACTCGATCTCCTCATCTTGATACTCTTCAACCTTTAAACCAAAATACTCGACTAGAACGGCTCTCATCTTCTCTAAACTGTAATTATCAAAATTCGGAATATATTTTGTCTCATATTTCCTATAGCTTAACTCTTTAAAAGCTCTTACAAATTTTTTAGGAGAGACATCAACATCAAATCGTTTAACCAATTTAGCTACATAACTATCCAGTGCGTGCAAAAGTATTTCGTCATTAATTTCAGCAAAGAAAAAAAGCCACCCTTTACTCTTATTCTCATAAACACAGCCAGTAATTCTTAGATTCAACCTCCAAAGCAAAAAATCCTCACTTTTTTGTTTAGAATATTTATAACTTGTAAAAATTGAAACTAGAGAGTTTTTTAGCTTCTCAACAGAACCAGCCCGGACAGTAACTCTATTACCAAAAAACTGATACCCCAAATAATTAAACCCGTCAGCTATAGAACCAATACTGGACTTTTCAGGATTTTTAACAGGGTCATAAATCTTTAACCCAATACCACTAAACATTCTAATAACATCATCTGAAACTTTCTTAGCCTCAGAAATATCACAGAAAATCAAGACATCGTCAACATATCGATAATACTTAATCCCATGCATAGCTTTCAGTTTTTTATCGATATTTGATAAATATATTGCCGCAAGAATGGCGGTCTCAAGTTCCAAGCGCAACGCTATTGAAGGGTGCTCGGGCCAGCGACCGATTTCTTGAGCACCTCGGCGTAAACTTCCAGCGGCGTGCGCCAGTCCAGTGTCTTGCGCGGCCG
>NZ_JACCDE010000022.1 GCF_013415125.1 Vreelandella glaciei
GCACGGTGGGTTTTGGCAATAACGGGCTTGCGAAAGCCAACTTGCACGGGGCGAATGATCAAAAAGTGCTCGCTGGCGGTGATAGGGAAAGTGTCGGCGCCGGCTTCACGGATTCAGGTATAATTTATGGGCATCTTCACTTTTTTTGAATTTTCTTGTTTTTGAATAAGTGTATTAATATGATTAAAGGCTACTATGAATTGGTGTTGGTGTTTTTTTAAAGAAGCACTTTTTTAATCTGGGTGGTTTTTGCCCACTTATTTTTTCTAACGTTTAAGCGCTGGCTGTGAGCTAGTTTTTACAAATATGGTGGCTGAGCCCGTTTATGTAAGGAATGTATTCTTTAGTATTTAGTGGGGTGCTGATGAAGAAGTTTATAATCTTGATGATTTTTATGGAGCAGATAAGAAGTTATTAGTCGCTTCTAGGCATTCGTAGAAGGTTTAACTAGCACAGATAAACGCAGATAAAAAAGCTTCAATTTTTTTCACGTAACACACGTTATGAAAAACGTTATTAACCCTTGCATGCTGATTTTGTTTGTCTACGCTGTGCCCTGCAACATCATTCGATCTGAAACCTAATCATACAAGGAGTGGATTAGATGACAGTCAAAAGCACACCGCTAAATGCGGTAAACGCCCATAAGCAATATAGCGAAATGGCGGATTCCCCTAGTGTTCAGCGCACAACAGAAGCTCAGCGCGCCCAGGTTGAAAGCAAACAGGTTCAAAGTGAACAGGTACAGGATGTCTACCCATCGCGCTTGGCCAATACGCCTGAGAAAACCTGGCTGCCGCGACAAGAGGCGGTCGTGAAAGGTCGCCAGCTTTCCGGCCCCTTAAGCCAAGCGCAGCTTGATGAGTTCGAGCGCAAAGGGTTTCTGTTTATTCCCAACCTCATTGAAGGCGCGGAGCTTGATGAGCTACGTCAAGAAATGACGGCGCTGATGAGTAACGATGAGTACCGCAATAAAGAATTCAGCGTGACAGAGCCAGAAAGCCAGGAAATCCGCTCACTCTTTGCGGTGCATTTCCTCTCTGAACGCTTAGGTGAACTGGCCAGCGACGAGCGGGTAGCGGGCGCTGCGCGTCAAATTATTGGCGATGACCCCTACGTGCATCAGTCGCGGATCAATTATAAGCCGGGGTTTGCCGGTAAGGGCTTTAACTGGCACTCCGATTTTGAAACCTGGCACGCGGAAGATGGCATGCCGGCGATGCATGCAGTGAGTGCTTCGCTAATCTTGACCGACAACCACGAGTTCAACGGGCCGTTAATGCTGATTCCCGGTTCACACAACAAGTTTGTGCCGTGCCTGGGGGAAACGCCGGAGGATAACCACAAAAGCTCGCTGAAAGCGCAGGAAGTGGGCGTGCCAAGCCCAGAAGCGTTAACCGAGCTAGTGGCTGAACACGGTATTGAAGCACCGAAGGGTAAAGCGGGCGGCTTGTTGCTGTTCGATTGCAATACGCTACATGCGTCGAATGCCAACCTTTCGCCTGACCCACGTAGCAACGTGTTCTTTGTTTTTAATCGTCGCGATAACCGTTGTGAGGCGCCCTATGCGGCAGCTAAGCAGCGTCCTGACTTCTTGGCTCACAGCCTTGACCAGCAGGCGCAGCAGTATCGCTAACGAGTGGTGGGGAAACAAATTGATGGCTGAAGGTTGTGGAACCTTCGTCTAGGTGGGGTAAACTGTGCGTCTGCGGCACGCATAATGAGAAGGAGAATACCCGCCATGCGTTTTGTTCTACAGTTCACCGATGGCCAGGAGTTTCCCCACGCGTTGGGCAAAGTTGTCTGCATCGGCCGTAATTATGCCGACCATGCGAAAGAGCTGGATAATCCGGTTCCCACTGAGCCGTTGCTGTTTATTAAGCCGTCGACCAGCGTTGTGGATCTAACCAAGCCGTTGGACCCGCCGTTTTCACGCGGCGACGTGCATTATGAAGTTGAGCTTGCGCTATTAGTGGGTGAAACCTTAACCCATGCCACGATGGATGAAGCCGAGCGGGCGATTGTCGGTATCGGCTTGGCGATGGATTTAACCTTACGTGATGTGCAGACGGCGCTTAAAGAGAAGGGCCATCCTTGGGAAATCGCCAAAGCCTTTGATGGCGCCTGCCCGCTTTCGTCGTTTTTGCCATTAAGCCGGGTGCCCAATTGGAATGCGCTGGCTTTCACGCTTGAGATTGATGGTGAAGAGCGCCAGCACGGCGAGGGGGCTGATATGATTTTTGCTATCCCGTCCTTGGTGGCCGAAATGAGCCGCCACTTTACCCTTGAACCGGGTGATGTCATTTTGACCGGTACGCCTTCAGGCGTTGGAAAACTCGTTCGCGGCTCGTCACTGCGCTTAACCTTGACTGGTGGTTTGAAAATCGAAACCAGCGTAGTCGAGTAGTTAAACGAGTTGCGAGACCATCGAGGTATATGTTGAGTACGCGATCACCAAGGTTATTGTAAATTGTGACGATCAAAGAAAACGCCACCCCGTAATCAGGGTGGCGTTTCTTGTTTTAGCCGACAAAAACGTTCGCTAGGGCCAAGTGGCTCAAGCCGCGTTACTCAAGATACGTATAGCCTTCCAGCCCTTCGCTCAAGCTTGCCGCAAAGCGGGCTTGTTCATCGGCCGTAAAGCCGCTGGCGGCTAACTGGTCGGTGAGCTTTTGCTTAAGCACGTTGGCATTGAAGTTGACGTAGGCAAGCACCTGCGCCACTGAATCACCCGCTAGCGGGTTGGAGAGCGTCCACTCGCCATCGGCATTAAGCGCGGCATCGACAGAGTCGGTATCGCCGAACAAATTGTGTAAATCGCCAAGAATTTCCTGATAGGCACCTACCAGAAAGAACCCTAACCAACGCTCGTCATCAGATGCCCACTCGGGCAGAGGCAGGGTGCTCTCCACGCCCTGGCCATCGACATAGCTGTCGATGCGGCCATCGGAGTCGCAGGTGATATCCTGTATCACTGCTCGACGCGTTGGCGCTTGATCCAACCCGCTAAGGGGCAGCACCGGGAATATCTGCTCGATGCCCCACACGTCAGGCACCGATTGGAACAGGGAGAAGTTGACGAACAGCTTGTCGGCCAGCTTCTCCGCTAGCTCGTCCATGATCTCTCGGTGGGCACGGTTACGGGTGTCAAGTTGGGTACGCAGCCTCGCGCAGGCAGCCATGTAGACACGCTCGCCTTCCGCGCGGGCGGTAATGTCACTCAGGCCCATGACAAAACGGTCCTGCAGTTCGCTGACCGCCTGAAGCAGGTCGTGCCAGGCTTCCACCAGCATGCGTGGCTCTTGGTGCGTTGCCAACTGCTCAAACACCCGCCAGAGAAGCTCTACTTGGGCATCTTCCTGTTTCTCTTCTTGGCCCTTTCCTAGCGAATAGCGTTCAGGCGGCGTGTTATCAATACGCTCTTCGCCAATTACGTTGGTGATTAGCACCGCGTGGTGGGCGGTTAGCGCGCGGCCGGACTCGCTGATCAGATGCGGCTGGGGCAGGTCGGCCTCTTGGCATAGCTGGGCAAAGGCACTGACGACATTGCGCGCGTATTCGCGCATCGAGTAGTTGGCCGAGCAGAAGCTGCGCGAGCGGGTGCCTTCGTAATCGATTCCTAAGCCGCCGCCAACGTCCACGGTATCGATGGGCGCGCCCAGCTGCATCAGGTTTTGATAGAAACGGGCGCACTCGCGCAGGCCACGCTGGATATCGCGGATGTTGGCGATCTGCGAGCCCAAGTGGAAGTGCACCAGTTGCAGGCTTTCCAGCGCGTCCTCGCGACGAAGGGTGTCGACCACCTCGAGAATCTGGCTGGCGGTCAGCCCGAACTTGGATTTTTCACCGCCGGTATTCTGCCATTTGCCTTTGCCCACCGAGGCAAGGCGGGCGCGCAGGCCAATACGCGGGGTAACGTCGAGTTCGCGGGCCTCTTCCAGGATCATCTGCAGCTCTGAGAGCTTCTCGACCACCAAATAAACCTTATGGCCGAGCTTCTCCCCCAGCAGCGCCAGACGCACGTACTCGCGGTCTTTGTAGCCATTACAAACGATTAGCGAGGAGCCGCCATCGGAAAGCGCCAGCACCGCCAGCAACTCCGGCTTGCTGCCCGCTTCTAGCCCCACGCGGCCACTCCCGCGCTCGGCGGTGGCCAGAATTTCTTCCACTACGCGGCGCTGTTGATTCACTTTGATGGGGTAAACGGCGGTGTAACCACCTTGATAGTCGCAATCACTCATGGCGGCATCAAAGGCGCCACACAGCTGTTCGACCCGGTCATGGAGAATATCGCTAAAGCGCACCAGTACCGGCAGGCGTAGCCCGGCGCTTTGTAGTTGACGCACCAGCGCACTCAGCGGAAGCGCCGGGCCTTCTGCATCGCTACCCAGCGGGCGGACAAGGGCTTGGCCGTGGTCATCGACATCAAAGTAGCCGCTGCCCCATTGATCGATATTCCAGGTGCGCCGAGCACGCAACGCAGGGCTAGTAGTGGCCGTCACACTCATGCAGTTACCTCAGGCAGCGGCAGCGCACCGTGGGCAATGCGCGCGGTTAAAATAGTACGGAAACGCTCCGGGTCGTGGGGCGTTAAATCATGCGCTGGCGGGTCAACGTAAACCACCAGCAGACGTGATAACCAATAACGCAGCGCCGTCATGCGCAGCATGGTGGGCCATAGCTCGCGCTCATCCGCCGTTAATGGTCGGCGTGCCAGATAGGCGCTCAATAGCGTGTCATAGCGCTCTGCGTTAAGCGTGCCGTCGTCGTTGGAAGCCCAGTCGTTGATTACAATCGCCAGGTCGAACAGCAGATCGCCGGTGCAACCGTTATAAAAGTCGATAATACCGCCCAACTGATCACCCTCAAAGAGGGTATTGTCGCGGAAAAGGTCGCCGTGCAGAGCGCCTTGCGGCAGCTCATTGTGCTGAATAAAGGCGCCCTCAAAATCGTCGACTTCATCCTTCATCAAGGTTTGATCTGCTGGGCTTAGATAGCTCAGCACCTTGTGGTGCATCACATGCAGCCAGTTGATATCCCGCGGATTCGGACGGTGGCCGGGAAAGCGTTTTGAAACCACGTGCAGGCGGCCCAGGGTATCGCCCAGGGCGTGGCACTGAGCCAAGTTGGGCGCTTCCGGATGACGGCCGGGCAGGCGTGGAAACAGCAGCGCCGGTTTACCTTCCAGGCTATGCAGGGCAACGCCTTCGCGGTCATGAATCGTGCCGGGCACCGGCAGGCGGTGCTCGTCTAAATAGTCGAGCAGTTCGACAAAAAACGGCAGCTCTTCATGCTCGCCCTGTTCGAACAGGGTTAACACCAGCTCGCGGCGGTCAGTGGTGACAAAAAACGTCGAGTTTTCGGTGCCGCTCGCCACCCCCTGTAGGGAAACGAAACTGCCAACATCAAATTTTTCTAAAAACGCGGCGACCTGTGCGTCGCTAAGCGGGGTAAATACAGCCATGAGAGTCTCGCCCAGGTTGCTAAGCCCATTATTGTAGCGGCTTGGTCGCTGAGTTGGCAGCGTTGTTGTGATAACAGAATAGAGTTTGACTCTGCAGGCCGCCTGCGCAGCGGGTATCATGTGAGTAACTCTTTTTAGCACTTATTTTTTTATGACTCTCTTTAGGAACTTGGTTATGGCTCGCGCTCCGATCGTCCTCGTCGATGGCTCCTCCTATCTTTACCGTGCCTTTCATGCGCTACCGCCGCTAACGACCTCCAGTGGTCAGCCGACAGGCGCGGTGAAGGGCGTGTTGAATATGCTCAAGCGGCTGATTAAGGATTACCCCGAAAGCCCCATGGCGGTGGTTTTCGACGCGCCGGGCAAAACCTTCCGCGATGAGATGTACAGCGACTACAAAGCCCACCGCCCCCCCATGCCCGATGACCTGCGCAGCCAAATTGCGCCGCTGCACGCCTGTGTGAAAGCGCTGGGCCTGCCGCTGCTGTGCATTGAAGGGGTGGAGGCGGATGATGTGATTGGCACCCTGGCCCACCACGCCACCCAAGCAGGGCGCGATGCGGTCATTTCCACCGGCGACAAGGATATGGCGCAACTGGTCAATGCCCATATCACGCTGGTCAACACCATGAAGGATGAAACCCTGGACGAGGGGGGCGTGGAGGATAAGTTCGGCCTGCCCCCTGCGCTGATTATCGATTTTCTCGCCCTGATGGGCGACAAGGTCGATAACATTCCTGGCGTGCCCGGCGTGGGTGAAAAGACTGCGATTGGTCTACTGCAAGGCATGGGCGGCGGCCTGGAGACCATTTATAGCGATTTAGAACGGGTCAAAACGCTTACTTTTCGGGGCGCAAAAACGCTGCCCAAGAAACTTGAAGAGCATCGCGATCAGGCCTTCCTTTCGTATCAGTTAGCGACCATCAAGGTTGATTGCGATTTGCCGGTGGGCTTGGATGATTTGGATATTGCCCACCCCGACCGTGAAGCGCTGGTCACGCTGTATAAAGAGATGGAGTTCCGACAGTGGCTAGGTGAGCTGCTGGAAGGCAAAGATGAAGGCGTGGATGATGTGAAAGGCGGCGAGCCTGTCCCTGCCAGCGCTGACGATAGCGAGCCCGAGGGCACAGAGGCATCTGCCAATGGGAGTGCCCGTGAAGATCACGTCATCCTCGAACAGGCAGACTTTGAGCGCTGGCTGGATAGGCTACAAAACGCCGAGCGCTTCTGTTTTGATTTGGAAACCACCAGCCTCAACTATATGGATGCAGAAATCGTCGGCGTCGGCTTGTCGCTGGAAGCGGGGGAGGCGGCCTATATTCCGCTGGCCCACGACTATCTGGATGCCCCCCAGCAACTTGACCGCAAAACGGTGCTGGCGGCGCTAAAGCCGCTGCTGGAAGACCCGACCAAAACCAAGATTGGCCAGAACCTCAAGTACGATATTTCGGTGCTGGCCAACTACGCCATCTCAGTGGCGGGCCCGTTTGCCGACACCATGTTGGCGTCGTACGTGCTCAACTCCACGGCCACCCGCCACGATATGGACTCGCTGGCGCTGAAGTATTTGGGCGAAAAGACCATCTCCTTTGAAGAGATTGCCGGTAAGGGCGCCAAGCAGCTGACCTTTAACCAGATTGCCCTGGAACAGGCGGCGCCTTACGCCTGCGAAGATGTCGATATCACCCTACGGCTGCAGCAAACGCTACGCCCACAGGTCGAAAACGAGGGGCGCTTGGCCGAAGTGCTGGATAATATCGAACTGCCGCTGATCAAAGTGCTCTCGCGCATTGAGCGTAATGGGGTGGCGGTGGATGCTGACCTACTGCACAAGCAGAGCCAGCAGTTAGAAAAGCGTATTGGCGAGCTAGAGCGCGAAGCGTTTGAACTGGCCGGGCGGGAATTTAATCTCGGCTCACCCAAGCAGTTAGGGCAGATTCTGTTTGAAGAGCAGAAAATCCCGGTACTCAAGAAAACGCCCAAAGGCGCACCCTCTACCGCCGAAGGCGTGCTGGAAGAGCTGGCGCTGGATTACCCACTGCCCAAGGTGATTATGCAGCACCGGGGGCTGGCCAAGCTTAAGTCCACCTATACCGATAAGTTGCCTAGGCTGCTCAATAAAGCCACTGGCCGGGTGCACACCAGCTACCACCAGGCGGTCACCGCCACCGGGCGGCTGTCGTCGTCGGACCCGAACTTACAAAATATTCCTATTCGTACCGAAGAGGGGCGCAAAATTCGTCAGGCGTTTATCGCCCGCCCCGGCTACCGCATTGTCGCCGCTGACTACTCGCAGATTGAGCTGCGTATTATGGCGCACCTTTCCGAAGATAAAGGGCTGCTGGAAGCCTTTGCCGAAGGACGCGATATCCACACCGCCACGGCGGCAGAAGTGTTTGGCACCTCCCTTGATAAGGTCTCTGGCGACCAGCGACGTAGTGCCAAAGCGATCAACTTCGGCTTGATCTACGGCATGAGTGCCTGGGGGCTGTCGCGCCAGCTGCATATCGAGCGCAATCAGGCACAAACCTATATTGATCGCTACTTTGACCGCTATCCCGGCGTGGCCCGTTATATGGAGCGTATTCGCTCCCAGGCAGGTGAAGATGGCTTTGTCGAAACCGTGCTGGGTCGGCGGCTCTACCTGCCGGAAATCCATTCGCAGAACCGTAACCGCCGTCAAGGCGCAGAGCGCACCGCGATTAACGCACCCATGCAGGGCACCGCTGCGGATATCATCAAGCAGGCGATGATCGACGTGGATGCATGGTTAGCGGAAGGCGAGTTCGATGCGCTGATGGTGATGCAGGTGCACGATGAGCTGGTGTTTGAAGTGGCCGAGAAGCAGGTCGAAGCGTTTATCGAGCAAGTGCAAAAACGCATGCAGGGCGCGGCGGAGCTGAAAGTGCCGCTGATTGTGGAAGCCGAGAGTGGCGCCAATTGGGATGAGGCACACTAGATTGGCTTGGAGGGCATTTTGTCGCAACCTTGGAGTGCATAGATAAGGAATTGATCAAGGTCAAATTTTTGGCTCAGGTGGAGGAATAAGCTTATACACATCGCTTTGCCTGGGTTAGCAGCTGTTTGTGGCTTCCCGGTGGGGCGAAGGGTGTGTTTACGCTATCCATCGGGAGTCACTCATGGACATTGTTGAATTATCCAGGTTGCAGTTCGCCTTTACGGCGATGGTGCATTTCCTGTTTGTACCTTTAACGCTAGGGCTATCGATACTGCTGGCGATTATGGAGACGGTCTATGTGATGACCGGTAAGACCATTTATCGTCAGATGACCAAGTTCTGGGGCAAGCTGTTCGGTATTAACTTTGCGTTGGGGGTAACCACCGGCATCGCTATGGAGTTTCAGTTCGGCACCAACTGGTCGTACTACTCCCATTATGTCGGCGATATCTTCGGCGCGCCGCTGGCGATAGAAGCCTTGATGGCGTTCTTCCTTGAGTCGACCCTGGTCGGGCTGTTCTTTTTCGGCTGGGATCGCCTGTCAAAAGAGAAACATCTGGCGGTTACCTGGTTGATGGCGTTGGCGACCAACATGTCGGCCCTGTGGATTCTGGTAGCCAATGGCTGGATGCAGCACCCCGTGGGATCAGAGCTCAACCTTGCCACCATGCGTATGGAGCTGACCAGCTTTGCTGAAGTGCTGCTCAACCCCGTTGCCCAAGTCAAATTCGTGCATACCGTGTCGGCGGGCTACGTCACCGGCGCGGTTTTCGTGCTGGCGATTTCAAGCTGGTACCTGCTCAAGGGTCGCGAGATCGCCTTTGCCCGGCGCAGCTTCACGATTGCGTCTGCCTTTGGCTTGGCCAGTGTACTGTCGGTGATTGTTCTGGGCGACGAGTCTGGTTATGAGCTGGGAGACGTCCAAAAGGTCAAACTGGCCGCCATCGAGGCCGAATGGCAAACCCATCCCGCTCCGGCTGCCTTTACCCTGTTTGGGCTGCCCAACGAGGCTGAACAGCGCACCGACCTAGCCATCAAGATACCTGGCGTGATGGGCTTGATCGCTACGCGCTCGCTGGATACCGAAGTGATGGGGATCCGCGAGCTTAAGGCGGAGCACCGCGAACGCATCGTCAACGGCCAGGAAGCCTATGCCCTTATGCAGCGCCTGCGCAGCGGTGAAGAGCGCGAAGGGGATCAGGCCCGGTTCGAGCAGGTGCGCAGCGATCTCGGCTATGGGCTGCTGCTTAGCGCCTATAGCGACGATGTGGCCAATGCGACGGCCGCCGAGATTAACCAGGCCGTAGAGGCGTCGATTCCCAAGGTTTGGCCGCTGTTCTGGTCTTTTCGGGCCATGGTAGCCGCTGGCTTTAGCATGCTGCTGCTGTTTGCCCTGGCCCTCTGGCATAGTCTGCGCCGTCAGCCTGAGACGTCCCCTTGGTTACTGCGCTTTGCGCTGTTCAGCCTGCCGTTGCCCTGGATCGCCTGTGAAGCAGGTTGGTTCGTGGCTGAATATGGCCGCCAGCCCTGGGCCATCGGCGAGATCCTACCGGTGCACCTGGCTATTTCCAGCCTAACGGCCGAGCAGGTACTCACTACTCTGATTGCCATCGGCATCCTCTACACCACCTTCGTCATCATCGAAATGTGGTTGATGCAGCACTTTGCCCGCAAGGGGCCTTCCGGTAGCGGTTACCTGGATGACGAAGCCGATTCCGGCTACCTAATTTCCACCCCGCCACGGGAGGCATGATGATGGACTACGAAACACTTAGGTTTGTCTGGTGGGTGCTGATCGGTGTGCTGTTGATCGGCTTCGCGGTCACCGATGGATTTGATATGGGCGTTGCCACCTTGCTTAAGGTCGTTGGCCGCAACGATCTTGAACGTCGGGTGATGATCAACTCCATGGCGCCTCACTGGGACGGCAACCAGGTCTGGCTGGTGACCGCCGGGGGCGCACTGTTCGCTGCCTGGCCGCCGGTTTACGCAACCGCTTTCAACGGCTTCTATTTCGCTTTGATGTTGACGCTGTTCGCGCTTTTCCTGCGCCCCTTAGCGTTTGATTACCGCTCCAAGTTGGACAACCCCACCTGGCGCAGTCGCTGGGACTGGGGGCTGACGATCGGCTCCGCCGTTCCTGCGCTGATCTTTGGTGTCGCCTTTGGCAATCTTCTCCAGGGCGTTCCCTTCCAGTTCGATGACT
Organism: Vreelandella glaciei; assembly: GCF_013415125.1. GTDB lineage: Bacteria > Pseudomonadota > Gammaproteobacteria > Pseudomonadales > Halomonadaceae > Vreelandella > Vreelandella glaciei. The sequence goes on from NZ_JACCDE010000022.1 coordinate 10,630, forward strand.
ATCTGCGTTTGGAGTATCAGGGCGGCTTACTGGGGCTATTGAATCCGTTTGCGCTGTTGGCCGGGCTGTTGAGCCTGCTGATGTTTGTCACCCACGGCGCGGCCTGGCTGCAGCTCAAAACCGAGGGTGAGCTACGCAGGCGGAGTGCGGCCATCGGCAGCCTCACCGCATTGGTGTGCGCGGCACTGTTCGTGCTGGGTGGGGTCTGGCTGCTATGGGGCGTTGATGGCTACGAGGTGGCCAGCGTGATCGACACCCAGGGCTACAACGATACCACTGGCAAAATCGTCACGGTCAGTGTTGGCGGTTGGATGACCAACTACAGCCGCTTCCCGCTGTTATGGCTACTGCCGATAGTAGGCGTATTGGGTTTTGTACTCTGCTCGTTGACCATGAAACTGGGGCGGCATGCGCTGGCATTTACCAGTTCGGCCATTGCTATGGCCATGGTGGTGGTCACCACTGGCGTGACGATGTTCCCTTTCGTGATGCCGTCGACACTCAACCCTAATCATAGCCTCACCATGTGGGATGCCACGGCGAGTGAGCTGACGCTCAAGATCATGTTTGTGGTGGTGTGTATCTTCGTGCCGTTGATATTGCTCTATACCGCCTGGAGTTATTGGGTCATGCGCGGTCGCCTAAATGAGCAGTTTATTCGTGATAACGACAAAGCACTTTACTGAGGAGATGATCCTATGTGGTATTTCGCCTGGATTTTGGGTGTCACGCTGGCAGCTGTCGTCACTGTTCTTATCGCCATGCGGCTTGAAGTGAATGGTTATGAAGGCGAAGCCGAGCATGAGCGGAGCGACTGACGTTATTGACCCGGGGCAGCGGCTGAACCGCTGCCTGGCCCCGCAACGCTGGTGGTTGCGGGGCGCCACACTGCTTGCGCTGATCGGCGTGGTACTGCTGATTACCCAGAGTTGGCTGCTGGCGGCACTGTTCCATCACTGGTTACTGCTCTGGCAGGGCCGGGAGTCGCTGGGCCACCCGTCGGCATGGTTAGCAGGGCTGGCAGTGTGCATGGTGCTCCGCCCTTTGCTCCACGCCGGCCGTGAAGGGGTATCTCGCCAAGCCAGTCGGCATGCCCGTGTCGCCTTACGCAGCCAGTTATTAACGCAGCTTGGCCGTCTTGGGCCGGTGAGGCGCCAATTTGGCAGCGATGGTGCCTTGGCCACTCAGGTGCTGGAGCAGGTGGACGCCCTGGACGGCTACATTAGTCGCTATCGGGTACAGAGTCTGCTGGCCGTTGTCGTTCCCTGCCTGATCGCGGCGGTGGTGGCGTTGCATAGCCCGTTGGCCGCGGGATTAATGCTGATGACCGCACCCTTGGTGCCGCTGTTTATGATCCTTGTGGGCCGTGCCGCTGCGGGTGCCAGTCAGCAGCAGTTCACGGCGCTGGCGCGTATGGGTGGCCGCTTTCTCGACCTGGTTCGAGGGATGGCGACGCTGCAGCGCATGGGGGCGACCGACCAGGCGGAGGCCAAGGTCGCCCAGGCAAGTGACGCCTACCGTGGGCGTACCATGCGGGTGCTTAGACTGGCCTTTCTATCCAGCGCGGTGCTGGAGTTTTTTGCCGCGCTGGCGATTGCCCTGGTGGCGCTCTATCTTGGCTTGGGCTTGCTTGGCCTATTGCCCTGGGCGAAAGCAGACGTTCCGGTGCCGTATCAGGGAGCGCTGTTTATTTTGCTGCTGGCGCCCGAGTTCTATGCGCCGCTACGCCAATTGGGCAGCGATTATCATGCCCGTGCCGAAGCGCTGGGCGCCATGCAGGCGTTGTCGCCGCTGCTGGAAGCGGATACTTGGCAGCCCCAAGGGTTGCCGCTCTCTCCAACAGCGGTAAGCGGTGAGTCTCTTGCTGTTGAATGCCGCGAGTTAAGCGTTAGCGGTGAGGGCGGGCGGCTTCGGCTGGCGCCGCTTAATCTGACGCTGGCCGCGGGCGAACGGCTGTTGGTGCAGGGCGAGAGTGGGGCGGGCAAGTCGAGTCTTTTACAAGCGCTGCTGGGGTTTACCGCCTACCAGGGCAGCCTCAAGGCGAAGGGTTGTGAGCTTTCCCAATGGCCTCGCGACGCCTGGCAACGCCAGCTTGGCTACCTTAGTCAGCAACCGCCGATACAGTCTGGCAGCATTGCGGAGAATCTGCGTTTGGCGGCCCCAGACAAATCTGATGCAGAGCTTATTGAAGTGCTCACCCAGGTCGGACTTTGGCCAATTCTGGTTCGTGGCAATGGGCTTGCCACGCAGTTGGGTGAACGCGGGCAGGGGGTTTCCGGCGGCCAGCTGCAACGCTTGGGGTTGGCGCAGCTGCTGCTTCGCGATGCAGCGCTATGGCTATTCGATGAGCCCACGGCCCATCTAGATCCGGATGCCGCCTGGCAACTCAACACACTGATCGGGCAGCTTAGCCGCGGGCGTAGCGTGATGATTGTCAGCCACGAGTCGGCGGGGCTGGGGTGGGTTGACCGGCGAGTAGAGCTGTCATTGCAAGAGGCTATGGCATGTTGCGGCTAAACAAGACACCGTCCGGGATGCCTACCCCCACCATCCGGCTGCGTGATTTGCTGTTGCTTAGGCGCGGCGGTTGGTCGCTGGCGTTCTTGCTGGGCGCCGCCACGCTGCTGGCCGTTATCGGCTTGCTGGCCATTTCAGGTTGGTTTATTACCGCCGCGGCGGTGGCCGGAACGGTGACAGCGAGCGCCTTCGGCTTCGACTATTTTCGTCCCGCGGCTTTGATTCGTCTGTGTGCCATCGTTCGCACGGCCGGGCGCTATGGTGAGCGCCTAGCCTCCCACGATGCCGCCCTGGGGTTGCTAAAAGACCTGCGTTGTCGGCTTTTTATGGCATTGGGACAAACGCCTTTACAGCCGGCTTCCCGTTCATCGCACTACGGCACGGCCAGTACCATGCATCGGCTGGTCAGTGATATCGACCAGCTTGATCAGGTAGTTTTGCGAGCACTGCTGCCCTGGGGCTGGGCCGGGCTAATGGTGATGGTCGTTATGGCTGGCCTTTACTGGTTGAGTGAAACCCTACTTTGGGCCGCCGCGCCGGGGTTAATGTTAGCCTGGCTGGGGCTGCCGTTACTGGCGTTATGGCGCGGTATGGGTCAGGCCCGCCAGAGGGCTGAGTTTGCCGAGCATCGTCGGGTGGCACTGATTGAGCCTTTGGCAGCGATTACCTCGTTGGTGTTGTGGGGGCGTTGGGCGGATATGGCGCAACGAGTGAAAAATCACGATGCCGACTATCTGGCCCACCAGGAGCGGCAGCAGTTGCTGGCTAGCCTGACCACCGCGTTGCAGCAGGTAGCGTTGGGAGGCGCCATTGTGGGCGTGTTATGGCAGGCAGAAGGGCTATTGGCGACTAGCCATTTGACGGTGCCGATGCTGTTAGCCGCGGTATTGGCGATCCTGGCATTAGGGGAGATTTTGGCGCCGCTGGCCAACAGTTTTCTAGCCTTGGGGGCGAGCCTTGCCGCACGGGATCGTCTCAATGCCCTGGTGGAGGTAGCGCCAAGGGGGCAAGCTGGCATTGAGTTCGCTGACACCGCACCGCCTGCTTGGCATCTCAACGTCAACCAATTAACCGCCAGCCTGCCCGGTGCACTGGTGGGGCCGCAGCGTATTAGTCTGGCGTTGCAGAGCGGTGAAATACTTTGTGTGCATGGCCCCTCAGGTTGCGGGAAATCGACCCTGTTGCAGGTGTTGGCCGGCGAGCTGCTGCCGCTTGGCGGGGAGTGTTGTCTTAACGGCCACTCTATTGAGCAGTGGTCGTTTCACCGTATCGTCGGTTACCTGCCCCAGCAGTGGGACTTGTTTGATATGAGCCTGGCGGAAAACCTACGCCTCGGTGACCGCGATGCCAGCGATAGCGAGCTATGGAGCATTCTCGACGATCTGGCGCTGGGCGCGTGGGCACGCGACTTGCCCCAGGGCCTGGAGACGCCTTTGGGTGAGTATGGTGCCGCCGTTTCCGGCGGGCAGGCGCGGCGTATCGCCCTGGGGCGTGTGCTGCTGGCGCGACGGCCGATTCTACTGCTTGACGAGCCATTAGCCGGGCTGGATGCCATTACACGACAGCAAGTACTTGCTAGCCTTGCGCGCCGTACAAGGGATGGGATCGTGGTTATTGTCAGCCACGTGCCCTTAGAGCTGCCAGCAAGCCGGGTTCGTAGCCTCTATATCCAGGAAGATGGCCGCCCCCTGCAGTCCCTCGTGCTCGCCTGTTTAGACGCGCTATAACGCAAAACCCCCGCAGCGTAGCTGCGGGGGTTTTTAGTACGCGTTAAATCACTTAACGCCAGCCGACGCGATCAAAAATGCGGATCGCTTCAGGGTTGTTCTCACCTAGTACGCTGATGTTGACGTCATCTGTTTTGAAGTTGCCCCAGGATTCCAGGACTGGGTCTTTCTTGATGCCTTCAACCACCGGGAACTCGTTGTTGCCAGAGGCAAAGATCTCCTGGGCGGTGTCGGAAGCCAGGTACTCAAGGAAGCGGACGGCGTTTTCGCGGTTAGGTGCGCCTTCCACAACCCCGGCGCCGCCTACGTTCACGTGGGTGCCGCGGTCATCCTGGTTGGGAAAAATAATACCCACTTTACGCGCCGCTTCACGCTCGGCATCGTCGTCAGATTTCAGCAGGCGAACATAGTAGTAGTGGTTGGCCACGGCAATATCGCACTCGCCGCTGGCAACGCCGAGAATCTGGTCGGTATCGCCACCTTCCGGATCCCGCGCCATGTTATTCACAACGCCCTGGGCCCACTCTTCGGCACCCTCTTCGCCGTGGTGCTCAATCATTGAGGCCAGCAGCGACTGGTTATAAATATTGTTGGAAGAGCGAATGCATACTTTGCCTTCGAACTGCGGGTCGGCAAGATCTTCGTAGCTAGTGATCTGGCTCGGGTCGAAGTTTTCACGGTTATAGTAAATCGCCCGGGCGCGCTGACTAAAACCAAACCACAGGCCGTCAGGGTGGCGCATGGATTCAGGTAGCCGCTCGTTGAGGACATCCGATTCAACGCTTTGGAAGATGCCTTCGTCTTCCGCGCGCCACAGACGGCCTGCATCGACGGTAAGCATCACGTCTGCGGGGCTTGCCACGCCTTCGCGCTGAATGCGCTCGATCAACTGGTCGGAGTCGCCTTCAAGGATGTTGACTTCGATGCCGGTCTCTTCGGTGAACGCATCGTAGAGGCGTTCGTCAGAGTCATAGTGGCGAGCAGAGTAGAGGTTGAGTTCATCTGCAGCGACCTGACCAGCAAACGTAGCGCCCACCATCATCGCTGCCATTGGAGCAACAAAGCGTACAGTTTTCATCGAGCACATCCTTATTTATTGAATGATAATAAGTTGCATTATTAACATCTTTATTGAAGCGTTTTGACTGCCTGACGTCAAGGCTTAGCGTCTACGTAAAAGGTGTTACGTGCATAACCAGTGAATAAAAAATAGAATGCAAACAACTTTCAAACGTATTGAATCCGCGTTTAGGTTTTGACAGTCGCGGTTTGCGTACCTGAACCGTGTTAATTAACAGTGGTGATATATGACAGCAACCCTCAAGGTCGCCCCGTTGGTGCCCAGTACAACGGCGTTGTCCCTTCACAATGTGTGCCATGCCTATGACGGCCATGCGGTTGTCAAAGGGGTGGATTTAAGCGTTGCACCGGGTGAAGTGGTTTGCCTGCTGGGCCCCTCCGGGTGCGGCAAGACCACGCTGCTGCGCATTGCAGCGGGGCTGGAAGTACTGCAAGAGGGCAGCGTAGCGCTGGACGATATTACGATTGCTGCGCCGGGCCAGCGCCACCTGCCGCCGGAAAAGCGCAATGTAGGGCTAGCGTTTCAAGACTCGGCGCTGTTCCCCCATCTCACCGTGCTGGAAAATGTCACCTTTGGGCTCAAGCACTTGGCCTCCGGTCAGCGCCGCGAGCGGGCCAAACAGCTGCTCGAACAACTGGGCATGGCTGATTATGTCGATGTCTACCCCCACATGCTCTCGGGCGGACAACAGCAGCGGGTAGCTCTGGCACGGGCGTTGGCGCCGTCACCGCGTCTGATGCTGTTGGATGAACCCTTCTCAAGCCTGGATGCGCGCCTCCGCGACCGTATCCGCGACGATACGCTGCACGTATTGAAAAAGGTCGGGGCGGCGACCCTACTGGTGACCCATGACCCTGAAGAAGCCATGTTTATGGCTGATCGCATCGCGCTCATGCGCGATGGGCGAATTGTGCAGACGGGAACGCCGCGAGAGCTTTACTGCGCGCCGCAAGACCCCTTTGTGGTGACCTTTTTCGGCGACGTCAATGAGCTAAAGGGCAAAGTGCATAATGGCGCTGTGAGCACGCCTGTTGGGCGGGTGCCTGCCCCCGGATTAGCGGAGGGTAGCGACGCGCAAATCATGATACGCCCCGAGGCGCTGCGTATTGTTGAGCGAGATCTGCCTGCTGATGCCCATCGCCATAGCCATTTGGTAATGGCGAAGCTACTCGGACGCACCAGCCTGCTACACCTGTGTGCCCATAGCGAAAACGGCCTTGAGGCTCACCTACACGCGCGCGTACCGGGGGTTTTTCTACCCGCGGAGGGGCAGCCGGTGGATATCCATCTCGACCTTTCCCAGGTGTTTGTTTTTCCGCTCTCGTCCTAGGATTTCCTCACGACTTAGCGCCGGGACGCGAGCGGCGCATGGCCATGCTGAGCAGAATCACCGGCAGAATGCCAACGACTACAATTGCCAGTGACGATGTGGATGCCTCGGCCAGCCGCTCGTCAGAGGCCAAGTTGTGCGCCCGCACCGCCAGCGTGTCGAAGTTGAAGGGGCGCAGAATAATCGTCGCCGGTAGCTCCTTCATCACATCAACGAAGACTAAAATCCCCGCCGCTAACAAACTGCTACGCATCATCGGCGTATGAATATGGCGTAGCGTGCCGCCTGCGGTTTGGCCCAGGGTGCGCGAGGCGGCATCCATACTGGGCGTCACCTTGCCTAAGCTGGCTTCTACCGCATTGAACGAGACAGCCAAAAAGCGCACCACATAGGCGTACAGCAGAATAAACGCCGAGCCACTGAACACCAGGCCGATAATGTAGCCATAATGATTATTCAGCCAGGTATTCAGTGCGTTATCCAGCCAGGTAAACGGAATTAGAATACCCACTGCGACGACCGAGCCGGGAATCGCGTAGCCCATGGAAGCGACCCTGGCAGCCACCCGCGCAAACGTCGTGTCGTGCATGCGCACGCCATAGCTCAGCACTACCGCCAGGCCCACGGCGATTAGCGCCGCGACGGTTGCCAATCCCAGGCTGTTCCAGGCATAGCCGATAAAGCGCGAGCCCCACAGCGAATCGCCCCCCTGCAGCGCTAAATTAAGCAGGATGCCGCTGGGGAGTAGAAAACCCACCAGCACGGGGAAAAGGCAGGCCAGCATCGCTGCGGTGGCACGCCAGCCGTGCAGCGCGTATTCAGGCAGTTGCTGATAGCGGTTGGTGGTATGGAAATAGCGGCGCTTGCCCCGCGACCAGCGCTCCAGCAGCACTAAAACAATCACGAAGGTAAGCAGGCACGCTGCCAACTGCGCCGCCGCGACTTGTTCGCCCATGCCGAACCAGGTGCGGTAAATGCCGGTAGTAAAGGTATCGACACCAAAGAACTGCACAGCGCCGAACTCGTTTAGCGTCTCCATCAATACCAGTGATACCCCGCCCACCAGCGCCGGACGAGCCAGCGGTACGGCGACGCTGGCGAACAGCCGCCAAGGGCCGCGCCCAAGCGTGCGGCCCACATCCAGCACACACACCGACTGTTCCAGGAATGAGGCGCGAGCCAGCAGGTAGACGTAGGGGTAAAGCACCAGGGTAATCACCGTTGCCGCGCCGCCCAGCGAGCGCACATTGGGAAAGTAGTAGTCGCCATACTCCCAGCCAAACGTCTCGCGTAGCAGACTCTGTAACGGGCCAGCGAATTGGAGGAAGTCGGTATAGGCGTAGGCGATGACATAGGTAGGCACCGCCAGTGGAAGCAGCAGCCCCCACTCGAATATCCGTTTACCGGGGAAGCGACACATCACCACCAGCCAGGCGGTGCCGGTGCCGATGACCAACGTGCCGAGGCCCACGATCACCACCAGCCAGAACGTATTATTCAAGTAGCGACCCAGGACCGTGCTAGCCAAATGCTGCCATACGCCATCGGTGGGCATCGCGATATGGGCAAACACCACCAGCACTGGCAGAGCAACCACGAACGCCACCGCGATCAAGGCTATCGACCAGGGGCTGGCACGACGGCCAAGCGCAGAGGTGGCGGCGGATAGCCCGCGATAGCTGGATCTGAACAAGCGAACACTCCTTGGATTGACGGAAAACAGTCGAGGAAAGCCGGAAAGTGGCGCAGCGCACTGAATGCGAAATAGTGACGGGCGTGAATAGTAGCATTGGCGCTGTTCTACTGCAGCTTTGCAGACTCTTCGTTAATACAAAAAAAAGCCCGCCGGAGCGGGCCATAATGGTTGGACGATAAGCTTTGGGAAAGGCCTAGTAATCCAGCATCATGCTTGGCAGACCGGTGATCAGCCATGGGAAGAACGCCATCAACGTACACGCCAGCAGAATCAAGGCGACGAAAGGCACTACTGCTTTATACAGATCGACGATTTCTACCCCTGGCGGTGCCACGCCTTTTAAGTAGAACAGCGCATAGCCAAAGGGCGGGGTCAGGAACGAGGTTTGTAGCACTACCGCCACCATCACGACGAACCAGAGCATATCGACGCCCATGGTTTCGACGATGGGCAGCATGATCGGAAAGCTCAGCAGCACGATGCCGGTCCAATCCAGGAACATACCCAGCACGAACACCAGGAACAGCATTAGGATCAGCGCGCCCACCGTGCCACCAGGCATTGCCATCACTAACTCGCTGATCACGGTCATGCCGCCGCCGCGGGAGAACACGCCGGTAAAGGCAGTGGCGCCGACTAATACCAGCATGACCATGGTGGTGGTCTTACCCGCTTCTATCATCGTCCAGAAGCAGGTGCTTATTTTGCGATCACCAAAAATCAAAAACAGAATGAACGCGATAAACACGCCGATGGCCGAGGCCTCGGTCGCCGTAGCGATACCGGTAAACAGCGCACCCAGCACACCCAGAATCAACGACATGGGGGGAACCACATACTTGGCCAGCATGATCAGCAGTTGTTTGGTGCTGACTTCGGCCCGTTCTTCTACCGGTACCTTGGGGCCGTAGCTGGGTTTGATATAGCAGATGATCAACACGTAAAGGGCGTACATAACGCCGAGCAGCAGGCCCGGAATCAGTGCGCCAGCAAACAGTGCGCCCACGGAAACCGGTGAGTAGCTGGCCATCAGAATTAACATGATGCTGGGCGGTATCAAAATGCCCAGACAACCGCTGGCCATAATGACGCCCGCGCTCAGTTCTTTGTTGTAGCCATACTTGAGCATCGGCACCAGGGCGATCATGCCCATGACGGCAATCGAGGCACCGACAATACCAGTGGTGGCGGCCAGCAGCACCGACACGATAACCACGGTAAGGGCTAGGCCACCGCGCAGGTTAGCCAGCAACAGCCGCATGGCATCAAACATCTTCTCGGTGACGCCGGAGTCGTTCAGGAACCTCGCCATCAAAATGAACAGCGGTATCGCCACCAGCACATAGTTGTCCATGGCGTTACCGAAAATATTATTAATCAGGGTGCCGAGGATACGCTCGCCAGGGCCGAGAAAAGCGCCGATAACCGCGACACCACCCAGCACAAATGCCAGCGGATGGCCCATAAACAGGCCCACCATCAGGCCACCAAACATCACCAGCGTGAGCATTTCAGGACTTAGGTTCATGCTGATGTCTCCTCGCGAAGCTGCATGATGGCACGCAGCACAATAGCAATTGCCTGCAGCAGAATCAGGATGGCGGCGACCACAATCACCCCTTTAATCGGGTAGACCGGGATTGAGACCATGCCATAAGTGGTTTCACCGCGGCTCCACGCGCGTTCAAAGAAGCTCCAGCCCAGGGTGATCAGCATCCAGATAAAGGGGACAAAGAAAATTAGGTAACCGAGCACTTCAAGCACGGCTTGCTTCCTACGTGATAGCAGCCGTTTCAATACGTCGACTTCCACGTGGGCATGGTGGCGGAGTCCGTAAGCCGCCATCAGCATAAAATGGGCGCCAAACAGCATCTTGGTAACGTCAAACGCCCAGTCGCTAGGGCGCCCAAACAGAAAGCGTGACGCAATGTCGTATAGAACAATCAGGGTAATGATGGCAATCAATGGCGCGATGACGCGCCCAAAAGCTTCATTGATAGCATCGATCGCCTTGGCAATCGCATTCATGGAAGATCTCCGCGGTCAGCACAAAAAAACCGCCCCGGTAAAACCGAGGCGGCACAGAAGCGCCTTACAGGCAGGCTTCGATCTCTTCCAGTGAGGGCAGATTATCCATCACGCGGCTCATGTTGTAAGGTGCGGAAACATCACGCCACGTCGCGTAGTGCTCAAGGTAGGCAATCATAGACTGGTAGACCTTGGCGTGGTCAGTATCTTCGCAAGCACCGCGCAGAATCACCTCGTTGGTAACTTCCTGAATGCGCGCCAAGTCCTCTTCAGAGAATTGGTTGATCGTGACCCCTGCGTCAATAAACTTCTGCGTAGCTTCGGTAGACTGGCGTTCAGACCAGGCTAGCGACCATGCCATGGTGGCGTCCGCCGCGATACGTAGGGTTTCTTGAGTCTCTTCTGAGAGCGCATCCCAAGCATCTTTATTGATCATTACCCCAAAGACACTGGCCGATTGATGCCAGCCCGGCGTGGCCCAGTAGTCAGCCACTTCGGCAAAACCGGCGTTAAAATCAACGCCAGGGGTCGAAAACTCACCCGCGTCGATAACACCGCGCTCTATGGCTTGGTAGACTTCACCGCCCGCTAGCGTGACCTGGGAGCCGCCCAGCTCTTCAAGCACGCGGCCCTGGTCACGGCCCGAAAGGCGCAGACGTTTGCCTTCTAAATCGGCAATGCTCTCAATAGGGGTGCGGCCCATAAAGCCCGATTCATTGTTGGTAATGCCGTAGGGGAGATAGACCATGTTGAACTGGCCATAGATCTCTTCGTACAGCTCGCGGCCGCCCCACTGTTGAATCCAGTTGAGGTAGTCAACACCATTAAACAGGCTCGTTGTGGTGGCTAGCGGTGAAAAGGCGGGGTTCAAGCCGGCCCAGTAGCCCGGCCAGTCGCCTGCGGCTTCGATGCTGCCCGTTTCTGTGGCGTCAAAGACTTCAGTGCCGGGCATTAGCGTGCCGCCCGCGCGGAAATTAATTTGTAGTTCTTCGCCCGCCAGCTTATTGACCAGCTCCACCCAGTGCTGGTCGATCTTGATAAGATCAAGATTCTCTGGCCAGGTAGAGGTCATCGTCCATTCTTCTTGTGCTTGAGCGGTGGTCGTGAAGGCTGTGAAAGCAATACCAGCGGCAAGGCCGGTGAGGGAAAATTTGGTCGTTTTTTTCATGGTGTGTTTCCTGGTTTGGCGTGTGACGTTGTTAGTGTTGGATACCTGGAGTCAGGAAAGTGCAGCGCTACAGGGTTACGTTTACGTAAACAAGGGAATTTAAGCGCTACAGAGCTAAACTAGCACACCAACCCCGCTGCAGCGCAATATCAGTAATGTAAGAAAGCTCTTCCATCGTTTTTTAAGTAAATTCTATATATTTAAATAAAACAGAGAGTTATAGTTTTTTTAATGTCGAAATGAGGTGTTAATGTAGTGCAGAAACGTTGAAAGTAGTTAAATTATTCAACCAAAGTTGTAAGCAGAAGGCACGCCATAAGAGGCTCAGCGGAACACTTTATAGGGTAACGTGATGGGAAACAGGCGCGCCGGAGTAGGCAATTATTTGCTAAATAATCAGCTGTCAGAAAGCCAACACCCACCGCGAAGGGTGGCAGCGTTAGTTCATCTCGCGCAGCGTCTCAATCGCCGCGGCTGGCGCCAGTTGGTATGGTTAAGCGGTGAGGCAGAGCAGTGTCGCTCAATCGCCCAGGACGTATGGCAAGCCTTCTCCTGGCAGGCGCCTTTGTGGGTGGCCAATGAGAACACTGCACTGCTGTTTTCCGCGCCTATTCTCTCACCGCGCAAGGCACGGGCACGCCTGGGGGCTGAGCATCAACTGGTCGTGATCGATACACACAGCACAGGCTTTGATCCTGAAGCGTTAGGGGCGCTGGCGGGAACGATCACGGCGGGTGGTTTACTGATATTGCTCACACCGCAGCCGTGGGGTGAAGCACCTGATCCGGACTACGCGCGTTTTGCTGATCACCCCTGGCATTGGTCGCAACTGAGCTGCCATTACCTGGCGCGCTTGGCGCGTCAACTGCAAGAGTCAACTCAGGTAGTGCGCTGGCGTGCAGGTCAGGCGTTGCAGTTGCCTCAATTGTCTCAATTAGCTTCGCGTGAAGCAGGCGATCCCAGCGGTGGTGATAGCGACTGCCTAACCTCAGATCAAGCAGTCGCCGTAAAGCGATTGGTGGGCCTAAAGCGGCGTCGCCCGCTGGTAATAACCGCCGACCGTGGGCGCGGCAAAAGCGCCGCCTTGGGTATCGCTTGCGCCCGGCTGTTAATGGACAAAGCCCAGCGCGTGGTGCTGACCGCGCCGCACCTAAGTGCGGTGGAGAGCGTTTTTGAACGGCTGTCTGCGCTTTGTCCGGCAGGTCGTCGGGTCGCCCAGGATCACTTTGTGCTGGCCGAGGGCCGCGAGCTGATTTTTTTATCCCCGGATGACTTGACCGAACAGGTCAATGCGCAGGCGCAGGGCGGCGATGGCAGTTATTTATTGGTGGATGAGGCGGCGGCAATTCCCGCTGCGCTTTTGGGGCAATGGCTGGTGGCTTTTCCGCGCATTGCCTTTGCCACGACGGTGCATGGTTATGAGGGCTCCGGGCGTGGATTCGCGCTGCGCTTTCGCGACACACTTGACCGGCTGACGCCCCATTGGAAAGCGCTGGCGCTTGAGTCGCCCATTCGCTGGCATGGTGGCGACCCGCTGGAAGCGCTGGTCAATCAACTGCTGCTGTTAAAAGCAGTGCTGCCTACTGCTCAACCGAATGACAGGGCCGTGATAACAAAAGTGGTTGATCGTGCCTGGCTTGCCGAGCAAGACGCGGCACTGGAAAAGCTGTTTGGACTGCTGGTGCAGTCGCACTACCGTACTTCCCCTAACGACCTGCGCCAATTGCTTGACGGCCCCGGCACGGCATTGCGCGTGATCGAGCAGGCGAGTGAGCCTCAGGCGGTGCTGGTGACACGGGAAGAGGGCGGTTTTGAGGCCACCCTTGCCCATCAAGTCGCCCGCGGTGAACGTCGGCCTCAGGGGCATTTGTTGGCGCAGTCGCTGGCCACTCACGCCGGCAGCCGTGAGGCGTTGACCGCCCGCTGGCGGCGGGTGGTGAGGATCGCGACGCACCCAGAGCGGCGCCGCGAAGGCTTGGGGGAAGCGCTGCTGCATGATGATATGGCCGCCGCCAAGCAGCAGGGTATCGCGCTTTATGGCGCCACCTTTGGTGCGGAGGCGTCGCTGTTACGGTTTTGGTTGGCACTGGGGTTTACGCCAGTACGTTTAGGTATTACCCGTGAGGCCTCCACCGGTGAGTTTGCTGTGATGGTGGCGAAAGCGTTAAACACACAGGGTGAAGTGGTGCTTGCCGACCTGAATGAGCGCTTTCAGGCGGCATTAGCGGGCCTGTTGGCGTTTGAAGTGAAGGCGTTGCCTGCCTCGGTCGTCGTACTGTTGCTCGGTCAGATGCCGAGGGTTTCGCTTAGTGCGCGCGACTGGCAGGATATTGAAGATGTGGCGACCGCCCATCGTGATCCTGTTCTTGCTCGCCCGGCCTTGCAAGCCTTGGCCCGGCAAGCCAGCCACTGCCCCTTAACGGAAGCGCAACAGCAGTCACATCGACAAGTTGCGGCGTGGGCGTTTCAAAATATACCCCTGGCGACGGCCCACAATGACGCGTTGAAGGCCCTGCGCCTCGCCGTGAATAACCTCATTGAGGTAAAGTAGGCCGATTGCCGATAACGAAGAGTCTTTAATGAACGCACATCTTGAAGCGCTGGCGCCTTCCTTGGTTTGGCGCCACTTTCGAACCCTTTGTAATACGCCACGCCCCTCTGGGCATGAAGCGGCGCTCGTCGCCATCCTCGAAGCGTGGGCCGATGCCCAAGGCTTGACGCACGACCGCGATGCTTTTGGCAATTTACGGCTGCGTAAACCGGCTTCCGCGGGCTGTGAACAAGCCCCAGGCGTGGTGCTTCAGGGCCACCTGGACATGGTAGCCCAGGCCAATAGCGATCATGCGCACGATTTTACTCGCGACCCGATCAGCACCTATGTTGCCGACGGCTGGCTGCACGCCGAAGGCACCACCTTAGGCGCTGATAATGGTTTGGGTGTGGCGGCTATTCTCGCCGTGTTGGAAGACCCAGAGCTGCGCCATGGGCCGCTGGAAGCGCTGTTTACCCTGGAAGAAGAGACCTCCATGGGTGGCGCGCTGAACCTGGCTGAGAATTGGCTGGAAGGCTCGTTGCTGCTCAATCTGGACAGTGAAGACCGTGGGCAAGTCTATATTGGCTGCGCGGGCGGGGCTGATGTAGAAGTTGATGCCCAACTGCCGAGCGCCGCTGCTGGCGATCACGAACAGGTCATTGAGATTGCCTTGACTGGCCTGAAAGGCGGTCACTCGGGTGTCGATATCCACAAGCCGCTGGGCAATGCCAACCGGCTACTGGTTAGAGTGTTAAGGACGTTAGAAGCCTTTGATGCGCGCTTGATCAGCTACCACGGCGGCACGTTGCGTAATGCAATCCCCCGTGAAGCCTTTGCTCAGGTGGCGCTACCTGCCGATGAAGTAGACGCCGCGCTGGTGGCCATCGCCGGGCTGGAAACCATTCTTTTAAGAGAGCTGGGCAGTGGCGATAGCGGCCTTAAAATCAACGCCCAACAACTGACTGAGGTGCCCGAAGCAGAACCGCTAACGCTGGATGCCAGTGTCATGCTGTTGGCCGCGCTTCACGCGGCCCCTTGTGGGGTCGAACGGATGAGTGCCGATGTGCCGGGCGTGGTGGAAACGTCCAATAATCTAGGCGTATTAAGCCTGGAAAATGGGCGGCTGCACCTCTGCGCATTGGTTCGCTCGCTGCACGACAGTGCCGTGGTCGCTATGGCGGATCGCTTTCAAGCGCTGTTTGGCTTGATTGGCGCGCGGGTAAAAGTGGAAAACAGCTACCCAGGTTGGGCGCCCAATCCCAATGGCGAGTTATTGGCGACCTTTAAAGCGCGCCACGCGGCACTGTTGGGCCGTGAGCCAGAGGTGAAGGTGGTTCATGCCGGGCTGGAGTGCGGTATTCTGGGCAGCAAGTATCCGCACCTGGACATGATCTCGTTTGGCCCGCTAATTCGCGGTGCTCACTCCCCGGATGAGCGGGTGGAGCTTGCATCGGTTGAAGAGTTTTGGGCGATGCTGCGGGCGTTGATCAAGGATCTTGCCGATCAGCGCTAGTCCTCCTCGTTTGAATGGCCGCGCATAAAAAACGGCACCCAACAAGTGGTGCCGTTTTTACGCTAAGCGAACGCCTTTATCTGCTTAACACTTACTTGCTCAAGTAGGCATTAAGCATCCAAACGGTTTTTTCCTGCTCGCGGATGTAGTCACCGGCTTGTGCCGCGGTGCCTTCATCATCAGCGTCAGAGGCGAGCGCCAGTAGTTCGCGCTGTAGCTCAATGATCGTTTGATAGCCTTTCAGCACGCCTTTAACGCAGGTGATGCCGTCGTGAACGTCTTTATCTTCCTGAATGCGCGATAGCGTGACGTAGTCGCTGTAAGCGTGTACCGGTTTGTGCCCCAGGGTTAGGATACGCTCGGCCACTTCGTCCACTTTGGCTAACAGGTCGGTGTAGAACTCTTCAAACTTGGCGTGCAGCTCGAAAAAGTCGCTACCGCGTACATTCCAGTGGTAGCCACGCACGTTCATGTAGAAAATTTGGTAGTTGGCTAGCAGGTGGTTGAGCTTTTCGGCGAGTTGACTAGCGCTACCTTCGTGTAGGCCAATGCTATTAGTGTCAGTCATATCCTGCTCCCTCTTTATGCCGCAACGTGCGGCGGTTAATGCGTTTTCAGCACAAATCTTGAGAATATCTGTTCAGAATAGGGCGTCTTTGGTTCAGTGCAAAGCAGGTTTTTTGCATCGCCGCCATAGCGCTACGACATTAGATGCCTGCCGTTACCCTTTTACTACAGTTTAAATGCTGGCGCTGAGAGCTCTTTTCAAGGCCTGCACGCTTTTCAAAGTTTATGCATTTCAAAGTTTATGCACCCACAGCCGCAGCAGATTTTCACAGTGCGCTTCGAGTAGCTCGGCGGTGCGTGGTAGTGCATCAGCTAACGTCGTGGGGCCATCGGCTAACGCGAAGGCGGCCGTGACGCCTTCATCAAAACAGGCTTGCCAGCCATCGCCGAGGCTGCCCGCCAGCACGATAACGGGTTTGTTAAGGCGCTTGGCGGCACGGGAAACGCCGATAGGCGTTTTACCCGCCAGGCTCTGGCCATCCAGGCGGCCTTCACCGGTAATCACTAGATCCGCGTTAGCCAAAAGCGTTGCCATGTCAGCCTGTTGCATAATCATTTCGATACCGGGTTTTAACGTGGCGTTTAAAAAGGCCTTGGCTGCAAACCCTATGCCGCCTGCCGCCCCGGCGCCCGGTAGCGTCCGGTAGTCCTCGCCGAGTATCTGAGCGCTAATGTCAGCAAAGTGGCCCAGCGCGCGGTCTAGCTGTTCGACTTCCTCAGGTGAGGCGCCTTTCTGAGGACCAAATACTGCGCTGGCACCGCGTACCCCCAACAACGGGTTATCAACATCCACGGCCGCCTCAAGGGTGAGGCTAGCCAGCCGCGGGTCTAGCCCATCCAGTGTTAAACGGGTCAGTTGGCTAAGCGCCGCACCGCCAGGAGGTAATGGTTCGTCGTTTTGATCCAAAAAGCGAGTGCCCAAGGCCTGCAGCATACCGGCACCGCCGTCATTGGTAGCGCTGCCTCCGAGTAGTAGCAGCGCTTTTTCAGCGCCTTGATCCAACGCTGCCAGTAGCAGTTCACCCACGCCGAAAGTAGAGGTATGCAGCGCGTTGCGCTCATCGCCGGTAAGGTGCTGTAAACCGCTGGCTTCTGCCAGCTCAATAAACGCGGTACGCTGGGCGCTAAGCCAGCCCCAGGTGGCTTTTCTTGGGCGCCCCAGGGCATCCTGAACATCCAGCTGGCGGCGCTCAGCACCTGTTGCGGCGATCAGTGCATCTAGGCTTCCTTCGCCACCGTCAGCCAACGGGCAGGCCTGCACTTGGGCACTTGGCAGGGCGCGCTTGACGCCCCGCGCCATGGCCGCGGCGGCGTCTTGGGCGCTCAGCGCATCTTTAAAGCTGTCGGGGCAAAGTAAAACATTCATCAGCACGTTCTCCACAAAACAGTGTCTTCACTACAATGTCATTTCATTTAAGCATGACTAGCTTCGGCGAGCTAAACCAGCGGCCTCGTCCGTTAGAGGATCTAACATGAAGTCGATACCCATAAGCTTAACCTGTCTGCTAGCACTGGCTGGCTGCCAAGTGATTCCTGATCGCCTGCCGCAAGCGGAGCCAGCGCCTGCGGCTGCGTGCTATTTTCCCGCCAATCATGAGCGGGCGTTAGAAACCAGTGTTGAGGTGCTCACCGAATGGGGCTTTATCCTGAACTCTACTGATACCGCCTTGGGTTTGATTAGCGCCAGTCGGGAACGTGCGCTACACGGCTATTATGATCCTTACGATGATGCCTACGGCTATGGGCGCGGAATGCGGGTCTTTGGTGGCTTGGGTATCGGACGAGGTTCCGGTGTCGGGTTCGGTATAGGGAGCAGTTTTGGCGGTGGTGTAGGCCAGCAGCCGTTAGAGGTTGAGCGTGTGTCACTACTGGTCGACGATACGCATATACGCATATCCCGCGATATCCGCCGCTTTGATCACTGGGGTGATCTGCGCGAATCCTACAGTGCCAGCAACGACGATTTCTGTCAGCGTTTTCAAACCCGCTTTACGCAAACCGTCCCCGCCACCGGGAGGCCGTTATGACGCTTCGCCACTGGTTGTTAGTTGGGCTATTGGGTGGATTGGTCGGCTGTGCAACGACCACGCCCTTGGAGCCCCGTGAGTTGGCTTATAGCACTTCATCAGAAGAAACCTTCCGCGAAGCCGTCGAGTTGATGGTGGAGCAGGGCTATGTGGTTCGCCATGCGGATCTATCGCTGGGGCGGGCTGAGGCATCGCTTGCTCGCTGGCCGGAGTATCGGCTGCAGTTGCAGGTGAGCGAAGAGGGCAGTGGCAGCCGTGTGCGGGTATCGGCGTTGAGGGGCAACCAGCCGCTGCCGCCCTATTTGCTCGACCCTTGGCTGGTCGCCTTGCAGCATAAACTGGGTGTCGCGCCATGAAGTGGGCAGGTAGCGTAGTCGCCGTTTGCTTTGGCATGAGTAGTGTTCTGGTCAGCCCCGATGCCCATGCCCACCCTCACGGTTGGATCGATCTGAGTGTGCGGGTCATCACCGATGATCAGGGCGTGGTGAGTGGCCTGCATCAAACCTGGCGTATGGATCCTTTTTATAGCCTGGTGGTTTTTGAAGAGCTCCAACAGGTAGAGGGTGCCAGCCTCGAACAGGGGCTCGACCAGCTAGGCAAAGAGATTCGCGATAACCTTGCCGCGCAGCACTACTTAACTGAAGTGCGTATTAACGGTGAACGCCAGGCATTGGGCGAGGTAAGCGAGTATACCGCCATGGAGCGCGATGGGCGGCTGACCTTTATGTTTATCCTGCCGCTGGAAACGCCGCAGCCGCTGACAGACGCCCTGCTTAGCTACCAGGTGTTTGATCCCACCTACTACATCGAAGTGGTGCACGAGGAGGAGGGCGGTCAGCCTCGGGATGATGCGTTGATACTGCACGGCGAGCCTGCCTGTGAGTTGGCTATTCTCCCCGCGGACCCGGATCCTGAACTGGTGATGCAAGCGGCGCTGCTCGACAAGGATGAGAGTGGTGAGCCAGGCCTGGGGCGCTATTTTGCCGAAACCGGCCAAGTTGATTGTCGCTAGGCGCTGTTCGAAAACAGGCAGTGGCGTGCTGCTTTATAGCTATGTTATCTTGTAACATTTTTTGCGTTGGAGCGTTAAGATGCCCTTAACAAGGCCCTTTACACGTCACTTAGGGTTAAGGCTGGGCCTGTTGCTAGTCGCAGCAGTGCTTATCATTGTTTGGCAAGGCGGTTTTCAGAGCGTTAGCTATCAGCTACTTGGCTGGCAGCGTGATCTGCACCGCTCGCTAACGCTGGCGATTACCGAACTGTCACGCACCCCCAGTATGGCAACGTGGGTGAGCTTGCTGAGTGTTAGCTTCGCCTATGGCGTCTTTCATGCCGCCGGTCCGGGGCACGGTAAAGCCGTCCTGGCGACCTACTTAGCCACCCACGGTGGTGCGATAAAGCGCGCCCTGGGGCTGTCGTTTGCCGCCTCTTTGCTGCAAGGGGTGACCGCCATTGCGCTGGTTGTGGTGCTGGTTTACGGCCTAGGCTGGATCACTCGCCAGGCCATGGGTAGCGTTGCCTGGGTGGAGCAGGCCAGCTTTCTGCTGGTGGCGGCGCTAGGGGCGTGGCTATGCTGGCGAGCCGTCAAGCAACTGCGGCGAGCCTATCAGCCTGAGCGAGGGGCTCATGCGCACAGCCCAGGCCACGAGCATCATCAAGACCATGAACATAGCCATGGCCACAGCCACAGCCACAGCCATGATCATAGCCACTGTTGCGGCGGTGCTCACCATATTGAGCCGCAGCAGGCGTTAGATTGGCGCACGGCGATAATGACGGTCGGTGCCATAGGGATGCGCCCATGTAGTGGGGCAGTGTTAATGTTGGGGGCGGCTAGCCTGCTCGGCCAGTTCGCAGTCGGCGTGGCGTCTGTTGTGGCGATGTCGCTGGGCACGGGGCTCACGGTGTCAGCACTCGCACTGGCCAGTATTTTAGCCCGTGGCTGGGCGCAGCGGCGATTGTCTAAACAGCAGCACAGCCAGCGCAGCGTGCAAAAAGCCACCGGCTGGGTGGCCCTGGCCGGTGGAGCGCTGATTGTCGTACTGGGTATTTCACTTAGCGTTGCGGGTATCGCCCAGCCTGCGAGTGGGCCACTTCTCAACGAGCCACCTGCGCGGCAAGGCCATCCATTAACGGGGTAACGGGTAGGCTACACATCCAGTCCATTGATAAGCGCCAGCAGTTGGTCGCGTAACTGCGCTTGCTCATCCAGATCGTAAGGTTTAGGTGAGCCGTTGCCCCAAACAGGGGCAGGCCAGGTTGCATCGCTGTGCCGACGAATAACAACGTGCACATGCAGCTGGCTAACCACATTGCCGAGCGCGGCAATATTAACTTTGTCCCCACCCAGCGCTTCTTTCATTGCATCGCCTAGCTGGGTGGCCTCGCGCCAAAGCTGCTGCTGGTCATTGGCAGAAAGCTCAAACACTTCACTGATAGAAGCGTGGCGCGGTACTAGGATCACCCAGGGATAACGCGCGTCGTTCATTAACAGCACGCGGCTTAATGGGAGGTCGGCGATAGGTAAGGTGTCGGCGGCAAGGCGTTCATCTAGCTCGAAATTGATCAAATGATAGGCTCCACACAGCGGTTAGATGATTGTTAGCATAGCAGCCGCGCAGTGACGTAGGGAAAACGAGCGCGATTGCCAAAACGCTGTTACCCTGAAAAAACTCCCAAGTGGCAAATTAAGTTGCCAGCGGAGTTTCCCGATGTTGAATAACTCGTTAAGGAGAACGGAAAAATGAAAAAATTATTGGCCATGAGCTTTATGCTGCTGATGACAGCGGGTGTGCTAACGGGTTGTAATACCATCTCTGGCGCTGGCCAAGATGTGCAAGAGGGCGGTAAAGCCGTCCAAGATGCAGCTGAATAAGTAAGACTGCGTTTTAAAGCAAGTGGTATCCAACGGGCTAGGCTAACGCCTGGCCCGTTGGATTTATAGCCTACCCTCATAATCTACTTTTGGAGATTCAAGGATGAAACCCCGTATTATTCTGGCTAAGCTCGCTGCTGTTGGCGCTTGTGCAATGCTGCTAACGGCCTGTGCTAGCTCGCAAATGCCGATTTCTCCAGCCAACGACGACGTAGACGCTGCGCCACCGCCGCCAACGGTAACGCCCAACGGATCTAATCAAGAGCAGGCAGCTGCCTGCGATCTTGAGGCTATCCAATACGCCATCGGCGAACCGTTCGATGAAGCAATGGGGTCGCAGTTACAAAGTGAGAGCAGCACTCGTCAAGCGCGCGTATTGCGCCCTGGTGAGGCCGCCACCATGGACCACCGCCCGGATCGTTTGAATATTCATCTTGATGATCAAGATGTCATCGAGGAACTTCGCTGCGGCTAACCTAAGATCAGTACGACGCAGGCGGCGGTCAACACGCCCATGGTGATGTTGAACGCCCGCCACGCGGCATCTGTTTTGATCCACTGCCCAATTGCACTACCAAAGCCAGCCCATAGCGCAATACAGGGCAGCGCCACCATCTCAGCAAAGCCAGCAAGTAACAATGCATTAAATACCGGTTGGCCGCTTTCGGGTAGAAAACCCGCCATCAGCGCCAGTCCCATTACCCATGCTTTAGGGTTGGCGAACTGAAACGCCGCAGCCTGCCAAAACGTAAACGGTACGCTATGAGCCTGTGCCTTAAGATTGGGCGGCGGGGCGCTGGCAATTTTCCAAGCCAAATAGAGCAAATACGCGCTGCCTACCCAGCGCAACGCGGTTTGAATTGCAGGGTAGCGTTCAAACAGCACGCCCAAGCCCAGCGCTATGCCCGCAAAGAGTAAAAAGCAGCCACCTAAAATTCCCCACATATGCGGCAATGTGCGCTTAAAGCCGAAGTTGGCGCCAGAAGCGGTAAGCATAACGTTATTTGGCCCAGGGGTAAGCGTCATCGACATCATATAGAGCGCGGCCGGACCGAGGATTACCCATTCGCTGTTCATTTTATTGTATCCATACAATTTGTGGTTGAGGATTGCTTTAGAGCGCCTATTGTTAGCATAATGGGGATTAAATTAACGTCAAAGGTTTTATTGTCACCATGACAATGTGGGTGCCTTCGCTCGCTGAGTTTTCTGGTTCACGCTATCGCGCTATTGCCAGCGCCATTGAAGCCGCTATCCAGGCAGGTGAACTACTGCCTGGGGAGCGCTTGCCGCCCCAGCGCCGTTTGGCAGATGCGCTAGGGGTGACCATCGGCACGGTAACCCGGGGTTACGCTGAAGCTGAGCGCAGCGGTTGGGTATCGGCACGGGTGGGTAGCGGCACCTATGTGAGGAGCAAAACGCAAGACAACGCTGTTAGCCTGACGTTTCCCGCTGATGAAACGGCCGGTGTGATCGATTTAAGTCTTAGCCTGCCTCCGCCCCACCCGTTGCGACAGTCGCTGTTGAGCGAAGCGCTGCTCGCCTTAAGCCAATCCGGTGCAGCATTAGCGCGGGGTGTGACCTACCAAGAGTCCCAGGGGCGTCGCGAGCATCGTGAGGTGCTGGCTCGCTGGTTAAATACCTTAGGCATGTCTCTGATGGCTGATGAACTGCTGATCACCCAAGGTGGCCAGCACGGCATTAGTCTGGCGCTCAGCACCTTGCTACGGCCGGGCGAGCTGCTGGCTGCCGATGCCTTGACCTACCCCGGTGCCATCAGCGCAGCGCAGCAAGGTCATCTCAAGTTGGTAGGGATTGGTCAAGACAGCGAAGGGATGCGCATGGATCTGCTGGAGGCGCAGTGTGCCCGGCAGCCGCCGAGAGCGATTTATCTTACGCCGGAGCAGAACAACCCCACCGGCGCGTGTTTAAGCGCGCCGCGTCGCGAACAGCTGGTGGCGCTGGCGAGGCGCCATGATATCTGGCTGATTGAAGACGGCGTGCAATATCTACCCGCTGAGCAGCGTGGTACGCCTCTTTACAAGCTTGCGCCAGAACGCACACTGTTTGTGTTTAGCACCGCTAAAGTGTTGGCGGGGGGGCTGCGAATTGGCGTGCTGCGGGCGCCTAAAAGTTTGCACGAGCGGTTAGCGACTGGCCTGCGCGCCCAGAGTTGGATGGTGCCGCCGCTAATGGTCGACGTGGTCTGCCACTGGATTAACCAAGCCGCGGCGGAAAAACTACTTACCTGGCAGACTCAAGAGTTAGCGGAGCGTCAACAGTTGGCCGCCCAATGGCTGCAAGGGTTTACCCTAAGCGGGCGCTCCCACAGCAGTAATGTATGGTTGACGCTGCCAGAGGGAAGCCGGGCCGTAGAGCTGTGTGATCGGCTACTGCAGCGGGGCGTTAAGGTAAGCAGCGCTGAGCCCTTTTGTGTGGGCAGCACCCCCGCACCCCAAGCCATTCGTCTATGTGTTGGGGCCGCGGCGGATCGCAGCGAACTCATTCAGGCATTGGGCATTGTTGCCGCCTGTTTGGGCGAGCGGCCGTTAGCCCCCGCCACCTTATGAATTATTCATAGCGGTCTTTCCAGCCTTGATGGCTTATCTGGTCTTTAAGCATTTCGAGAATGTCATACATCACCTGCTCGGTAACGCGATTGCTGCCTTCGTCAACCGTTAGCCAAGTGTCGAAGCCGCTGTCGGCGGTGCGCTCAACTAACTGCCTAAACTCATCGGAATGAATACCTAGCAGCAGCTCATCGACTAGTCGCTGGGCGACGCCACTGAGTGATGCCTCCATAGCGCTGGTGGCCTGCTGCCCCATGGGCAGGCGGTTAAGGCGCTGAATCTCGGGGCTTTCCCGGAGCGTACGGCTAACCAAATCGCTGATCGCCGCCATAATGGACTGACGGTTGTGCTGATAGGCTTTGCCGATAGTGCTCTCCAACCGCTGCGCAATCTCATGAATCAGCTGCGACTTGCGGGGCATGATCACACGCTCAATCACGCGCTCGGTCAGCGAATCGCTGGCGCGTATCTGCTGCTGTACATTGCCCAATAGCCGTAGCGCGATACGGTCAGAAAGCTCCTCCAGCAGAATATCGTAATACTTGGCAACAAATTGATAGACATACCAGTGGGTAACATCAATAAGGCCGAGGCGATGCAGCCGATTGATTAACGATACCACGCGTAGAATACGCAGCAGGCGGAAGCCTGCGAGGGGAATGCAGCCCAGCACGTCATACCAGTGCACGAAGGGGTAGAAAAACCAGCGGTGGTAGCGCCGCTCGGCAATGGCAATTGACCAGCCCAACAGTACATCGGCGATAAAAAAGCTGACAAATACCAAGTCGATGGTGATGAAGCGGCTATGAATCACCTCATCGTAGAAAGTATGAAAACCGGGCGCGAGATTGGCGATGCCTTGGTTAATAGGGCCGAGCAGAAACAGTGAATCAAACAGCAGTAGCGCGAGGTTAATCACCACCAGCGTCAGAATGAAAAAATCCCAACCGATATGGGCATATTCGACCGCTTTAGGCAGGTGCGGGTAGCGTTCCCTGGCAGGCATGCGAACTCCTTATGGTGGGGCGTTACAACGGTTGTTACTGAGCCTGCGACTGATGCTGTTGTTGGGTCAACAGCTCTTCTTGCTCCGCCTGTTTGCGTAACTTTTTGCGCAGCGCTGCTTTTTCAAAGCGTAGTTTCTGCAGCGGTGTTGCCAACGTGAGTGGCGGTACGCTGGCGGGTTTGCCCTCAGCATCAATCGCGACCATGGTGAGGTAGCAGCTGTTGGTATGGCGGATTAGCTTATTGCGAATATCTTCGGCCACGACCTTAATACCAATTTCCATTGATGAGCGGCCCACATGATTGACGCAGGCTAAGAACGTGACCAGTTCACCGACATGGATCGGCTGTTTAAACAGGACTTGGTCTACCGACAGTGTCACCACATAGTGACCTGAATAACGGCTAGCACAAGCAAACGCGACTTCATCGAGCTTTTTAAGAATAGCGCCACCATGCACTTTGCCGCTGAAATTCGCCATGTCAGGTGTCATTAATACCGTCATGGAGAGTTCGTGCTGCCCAGGCAGGGCAGTATTGATAGCGGTACTCGCGCTGGTTTCCGTCTCGGACATGCGGTGTTCCTTCTGTTATCACTGCCCGCCGCCCAAATGCCGGGCAAACTGAGCGGCGGGCAGTCATTGGCTGTTTTTTAAAACCACATTAGGCCAACTGAAATGATAATGCCGGTAATAAACAGCTGAATCAGGCAGAAGCCCATAATGTCTTTTGCCTTCAGCCCGGCAATAGCGAGTACCGGTAGCGCCCAGAAGGGTTGCAGCAGGTTGGTCCAGGCATCACCCCAAGCGACTGCCATGGCCACCCGTGAAATGTCGGCACCTAACGCTTGAGCCGCAGGGAGCATCACTGGTGCTTGTACGGCCCATTGGCCGCCGCCAGAAGGGACAAACAGGTTCACAATCCCAGCGCTGATAAATGACCAGAAGGGGAGTGAGCTGGCGGTGGCAAATGAGATCAGCCACTCAGACATGCTTTCAGCCAGCCCTGATTGAACCATGATGGCCATGATGCCAGCGTAGAAGGGGAATTGAATAACAATACCCGCACCGCCTTTGATCGCTTCATTCAAACTGTTGAGAAGGTTGCGTGGCGTGCGATGCAGAACAATAGCAAGGAACAGAAACAGGAAGTTAACGACGTTAAGGTTCAAGCCGCCGCCGCGCAGCAAAAAGTGATCAAGCAAGAACAGCACGCCAGGCACCCCTACAAGTAGGGAAAGGGTCAAGCTGTTTTCAAGACGTTCTGCCGGACGAGTAATGCGTCCTACCGGCTCTGGCTTGTCGTTCAGTACGCTGGGGTCGACGTAGACGCTATCCTTCTCATCCGGCAGCATCATACGGTTCACCAGTGGTATGGCGATAAACAGGCAGACCACAATGGCGAGGTTGAAGAAGGCGAAAATCGTTGAGCCGGTGCTAATGACGCCAATCTGGTCAGCGGTAAAATGGCCTTCGGTGGCGATGGTCAAGGGGATCGAACCTGCCAAGCCGCCGTGCCACACCACAAAACCCGAGTAGGCACTGGCAACGAGGAGCCGATAGTCAACGCGAATCAGCCGGGCCAGCTCTTTAGCAAACAGCGCGCCGACCACAAGACCAAACCCCCAGTTAATCCAGCTGGCCGCCAAGGAAACCAGCGTCACCAGAATGATGGCGCCACCGGGTGTTTTAGCCGTACCAGCGATTTTTTGCAGAATACGTTTTACCGGCGGGGAGCTAGCCAGCATAAAACCGGTAACCAACACCAGCAGCATCTGCATAGAGAATGTCAGTAAACCCCAGAAGCCATCGCCCCAGAAGCGCAGAACCGCTAGCGGTGTTTGGCGCTCAATGGCGATCGCGGCGACCGCGGCAATTAACGTCAGCAGCAGAACGAAAATGTACGGGTCGGGTAGATAGCGCTCCACCAGCTTTACGGCCGGTTTTGAGATCATTTTAAGCATGGGATGCTCTCTTTATTCATTATTAGAAAGTGCCTAGTCAGTGTCTAGGAGGTGCATAGCTAATATACGGGCGAGCGCGCTGTTTTTCACGTTGAAGCTGCCCGCTACATCTCACGTTAACGCAACTGCCATTAATGGCGGCCATCTTAGCACCAGTGTGTGCGCCGGTAGCGTCGATAATAATGAATGAGTACTGCCGAGCGAACCAGCGTAAAGAGCATGAATGCAAGCCATAGACCGTGGTTACCCAGTCCCTGAGTGATCCACCAAGTGGGTAGATAAGCGGCAAGACCGATAAAGATACTGTTGCGCATTTCACTAACGGCGGTGGTGCCAATAAATACGCCATCGAGTAGATAGCTCCATACGGCGAACAGCGGCATGATCACCATCCATGGTAGGTAGTGTGCTGCCGTCGTACGTACCTCTTCAAGACCAGTGAGAAGCGCAATTAGCGCATTGCCGCCTAGTGCGAACAGTAAAGCGGCAGCGCCAGCCGTCCAGAAAGAAAAAACCGCAGCGGCGCGCACGGTAGCGGCAAACTCACGCCAATCTTTGCGCCCATAGGCGCGCCCAATCAGGGATTCAGCCGCATGGGCAAAGCCATCCAGGGCATAGCTGGTGAGCATGATAAATTGCAGTAGCACGGCATTGGCGGCGAGCACCGTGTCGCCTTGGCGGGCGCCCTGGGCGGTAAAGAACGCCATGGCAAACAGCAGGCCAAGCGTGCGCACAAACAGGTTAGCGTTAACGTTGAATAGGGCTGTATAAGCCGCTAGGGCAAGCAAACGCTCGCGCAAAAAATGTCCTTCTAGCCTCGTTAATTGGCGCAGTACTAAATAGCTGCCAAACGCTAGCGCACTATAGTCGGCGATCACGCTGGCCCACGCTACGCCATTACTGGTCATCCCCAGGCCTACCACAAACCATAAATCCAGCACGATATTGACGCTATTGGTGAGCAGCAGAATCATCAGCGTGACGCGTGAGTTCTGTTGCCCCAAAAACCAGCCCAAAATGGCGTAGTTGGCAAGTACCGCTGGCGCTGACCAGAGACGGATGTGGGCGTACTCACGCGCTAAATCGGTGGCTACTTCACTACCATCCAATAGCCACAAGCCTAACGTAATCAGCGGAGAGGCAAACACAATCAGCAGGGTACCGATCACCAGTGCCATGATCAGCGACTGTCCCAGCAGGTTGCGCACATCCGTGTCGCTCTCACGGCCCATGGCTTGTGCGACTAATCCCGTGGTGCCCATGCGCAAGAAACCAAAGCCCCAATAGAGAAAGCTGAAGAGAGTCGCACCCAGGGTAACGCCCGCCAGATAGCGAGAGTCGGGCAGATGCCCAACCACGGCGGTATCGACCAACCCAAGTAGCGGAACGGTGATATTAGAAAGAATGATTGGCCAGGCGAGGGCCCAAATCCGCATTAGGCTTAAGCGGCCGTGATGATGCGGTACTTCTTCATCAGCTGCTCTTGGCTTTCGTGGCGTTCTGGGTCAAGGGGGATACAGTCCACCGGACAAACCTGCTGACACTGAGGCTCGTCATAGTGACCTACGCATTCGGTGCATAGGTTGGGGTCGATAACATAAATCTCCTCGCCTGGAGAGATCGCATCATTAGGGCATTCGGGCTCGCAGACGTCGCAGTTAATGCACTCGTCGGTAATCATCAGGGCCATGGGCATACCTCGCGTATACGTTCACACTCGGGCGATTGTACCGCAATACCCGAGTGTTTTACTCAACAATGGCGTTGGCTAGCTAGTGTAGTGCTTACGTAGCGCTTCGGCGACCTGTGGATGCACCAAGCGAGAAACATCGCCACCCAGCTTGGCAATCTCGCGCACGATGGTCGAAGAAATATATGAATTTTCAACCGCCGGGGTTAAAAAGACGCTTTCCAGTTCTGGATTTTGCGCCCGATTCATGTTGGCAAGCTGCAGCTCATACTCAAAATCGGAGACCGCGCGTAGGCCACGCAGAATAATCGTCGCTTCCTGCTCATGCATCATGGTGGTGAGCAGGTTGGAAAAGCCGATGACTTCCACGTTGGGTAACGACACACAGACCTTTTTGACCAGTTCCATGCGCGTTTCCAGGCCGAGATTGGGGCTTTTGCCGGGGCTTGCCGCCACTGCGATAACGACTTTGTCGAACATGCGCGCGCCGCGTTCAATGAGGTCGAAGTGGCCATTGGTGATCGGGTCGAAAGTGCCTGGATAGACGGCGATATTGATTTTGCCGCTGCTCATCACGATGTCTCCTCGTCCAAACGGCCAAAGGGATTGTCACTGGTGAGCGAAACCGCGTGGTCGTAACCGGGAATATGAATCCTGTCGGCATGAATATCCAACTCTGGGCCTTCCAGCACTGCTTCACCGAACTGGTAGCGCGGTGCGTAGTGACCATGGTCTGCCTGAGCAAGGTAGGCCGCTGCCGCTTCACGGGTAGTCTCGCGACGCTCTTTCCAGGCACTTACGGCGGCGGCTCCATGGCGCTGAGCCAGCAGGCGCTCGGTCACCGCAGGTGAGAGTACAACACCGGTGGCATTATTGCCGCCGAAGCCTTTGGCGTTAATAAAGGCAGCGTCCGCGCGAAACGTTTGCGCCGTTTTTGAAAAACGTAACCGCTCGGCATAGACGTCGTCAGCCACCGCATCCAGGGTTGGGATGCCGGGCAGCAAGTCGTGGGCAAAGCTGCCCAGGGCGCTTGCCAACTGGTCTCCCGCCGCGGAGCCTTGGGAGTGACCGATAAAGGCTTTGATGGCCACGACCGGCCAGTCGTTAATGCCGTTGGCGCGGGCGATTTCGTCGAATACATGGGATTCGGTAATGCGGTTTTTGGGGGTGCTGGTACCGTGCGCATGCAAAAAGCTGCGCTCTTTAAGGGCTTTTTCACCCAGCATATCGCGCACCAGCGCAGTCGCTTTACCCAGGGTGATGTAATTACCAATCCCCGGCGCCGAAATCGAGCGCTTGTAACCGTCAGCATTGACGAATACGTCAGGCACCGCGCCGAGAATATCCGCGCCGACTTCCATTGCCAGCGCATCGTCCATCAGCAGCACAAACTGGCTGGCTTCCGCCATGGTAAAGCCGCAGTTGCGCGCAAAGGGGCGGCAGGCGCGCTGGTAATCGCTGTCGGTGAGCAGCTCCAGCGCATCCAGGGCTTTCAGGCCCGCGTCGTCGGCCAGCGCGCCCATGGCCCTGAAGCCCTCTATAATCTCCGGCGTAATGGGGGCGTCCGCGGTGCCTACCATCACCACACGGCGGCGTCCGGCCCGAATGTCGTCAATGCCCAGCCGCAGGTTGTAGAGAAAACTAGCGCAAGCGCCAAGAGCCGCCCCGGTGCCGCCCACGCTGCCGAGTACATAGGCATTCAAAAAGTCGGCGGGCATCTGACCATAGCCCAGCGGCATCTGCTTGGAGGTGGCACGCTGGCCGCTCACCAGGCTTTTCAGTAAGCCGCCCCAGCCCTGATCGTCTAACTGGCCAATGGAGTTACCTGCGTACACGGCAATATGATCCGGGTTTAACTGCTGACGCAGTGTCTCCCATGAGAGGCCGCTGGCGCCCAGGCAGTCGCTTGCGCCAAATACCGCCAGCGATAGGCCGCGGGGGTGGTGCACACTGCGGTAGAGGCTCGCCGGGTCAAAGCCGCTGGGTAGCTGAGCCGCCGCGCGAACCTTGGGTAGCTGGGCGTCAGGCAGCAGTACTTCAAGCACTCCGGCGGGCACCCTGACTTCTACCTCGCGGGCATCAATATCGCGTACCTGCCAATCAGCGGGCAGATTTTCAGGCAGTTGGCGGCGGCGCAGGGTAAAACGTAGCGGCTCGGCCAACTGCATGCTGGCGTGCCGATTAGACGGCATGCCGGGATCTAGAAAGCGCGGGTCTTCATTGCGGCGGATCAGGGTGTGGTTCAATACCTGATCACGCAGCGACTGAGCCGGGGCCTCTATGGGGTGGCCTTGACTGTCGTGCCACCCTTTTTCGGAGTGCTCTACTAGGCGCATAAGCGCCGCCAAGCCTTCCAGTGTCTGGCGTTGCTGGTCAGCAGGGAGGGCATCAAGCACAGTGCGGCGGAAGGCCTGATGGCCAGAGGTTCTGCCAGCGGGGTTGATGCCGCCCATGCCGACAATCACCGGTAAGTGTGACAAGCCGGGTTCCTCGTGATGCGGTGGTGGTAATAACAATTATTGACAACGCTCTAAGCCAGTCATAGCTAATTAAATTATAGCTAAGTCAATTATAACTAGCTCTATTATGACCAAAGCGATGCGCTTAATAAGTACCTAATGCGTGATCATAGCACCGGCCACGCAACGGCGTCATGCCGCAAGCGCTCGAGACTGTTAGAATCACGCTTTTCAGCCGAGAGATGGCATGCAGCATAATTCTCGACCAGTGACCTCTAATCAGCCAGGCCCGCATCAGGATTTAGCGCGCCGGGTCAACCGAGCGCTCACGCATCCATTACGTAAACCGATCGCCGAGCACACGCAGCGCAACTTTGCGCAGGCGGCCGAATGGCTGGCGAGCCGCCAGGCACCGCTGATACTTGATTCCGGCTGTGGCGTCGGGGTATCGACACGCCAACTAGCGGCGCAGTTCCCCGGCCATGCCGTGATTGGCATTGATCGCAGTGAGGATCGTTTGGGGCGTGATCACGGCGAACTGCCACATAATGCACTGCTAGTGCGCGCGGATCTGGTCGATTTCTGGCGTTTGGCCTATCAGGCAGGCTGGGCGCCCGAGTATCACTATTTGCTTTACCCCAATCCTTACCCCAAAGCAGGGCATCTCAAAATGCGCTGGCATGGCCATGCGGTTTTACCCACACTGTTGGCGCTTGGTGGGCACCTTGAGCTGCGCTCAAATTGGTCGCTTTACGTTGAAGAGTTTGCCTTGGCGGTGGCGCAGGTAACCGGCAAGCAGGCTGCAGTGGCTGAATTTGTACCTGAAGGTGACTATTTAACACCGTTTGAGGCGAAGTATGCTCAAAGTGGCCAAGCGCTGTGGTGGTTATGGGTTGATTTGGAGCGGATATGACGTTTGTTTATTTGGTATTGGCAATTGTGGCCGAAGTCATTGCTACGAGTGCATTAAAGGCTTCTATGGGCTTCACACGTCCATTGCCGAGCGTTGTGGTGGTGGTTGGCTACGGGCTCGCCTTTTATCTGCTTAGCCTGGTGCTGCGCACGCTGCCGGTGGGGGTCGCCTATGCGATTTGGGCGGGTCTGGGCATTGTGTTGGTCACCTTGGTCGGCATTGTGGTGTTTGGTGAAAAGCCCGACTTGCCGGCGGTACTGGGGATTAGCCTGATTGTGGCGGGTGTGGTTCTGCTGCAAGTGTTTTCCAAAATGAACGTGCATTGAGGTAATTTAATGGGTTCTTTTTTTACTGTTAAGCGTCTGCGGCGCTGGTCGCTGGTGTTCGGGATTGCCTCGCTGGCCCTGTGCACCAGTGCCAGCCTGTTCGCTGATTTCAACCGCCTGAGCCAACTGCAGAACAAAGGTTTCTCGATCAGTGCTGAAGCGCGCCTGCTTGACGCCGACACAGGCGCTAATGCGCTGCTGGGCAGCATTAATCCAGAGCGCCAGTTATCGCCCGCGTCTGTTACCAAGGCATACCTGGCGGCGGCGGCGCTGATCCGTTTTGGTCCTCAGCATCGTTTTACCAGCCAGCTAGTTAGCTCGGGCAGGGTTGAAGACAGAGCTGAAGGCGGTGTACTGCGTGGCGATTTAGTGTTTGAGGGCGGTGGCGACCCCGGCCTGACCACGGAAAACCTATGGCGCTTGGTGCAGCGTTTGCACTTAGCCGGGGTGCGTGAAATTGATGGCGCCTTGGTGGTCAGCCAGTGGCGGTTTGGGCCGGTTGACTGTATTACTACCGACCGCTGCGATGCCCTCACTCGGGTCACCAACGCCTACAGCGCGCCGCTTTCGTCAGCTGGCGTTAATTTCGGCAGTTGGTGTGTCAATGTCGCCCCCGCTGCTAGCGCAGGTGAGCCAGCCCGGGTGGGGCTGTGCGATAGCCAGACCTCGCTGATCACCATTGATAATCAAGTCGTCACTCGCCCAGCCAATAGCGGCACCGAGATTAGTGCTGAACGTATCACCGATGAACGTGGTGACGTGATGCGCCTGACGGGACAGATTTCGACCAATGCCACTGCCCGGGATGTTTATCGTGGCGCGGGCGATGCGGCCGAGAAAACTGCACAAGTGCTGATGGGTATGCTGAATCAGGCAGGGATTCAGGTAAGCGACTCATGGCGCGTCAGTTCGACCCAGCCGCCCAGCACGGCACAGCGCTTGGCCGCCGTCGATAGCCAGCCTCTGCAAGAAATATTGCTGCGCATCATGAACTACTCCAATAACTACATGGCCGATGTACTGGCGCTTGATCTGGTCGAAACGCCCCAGGCGCAGTTACGCCAGGCAGGCCAAGCCATTGAGTCTTATGTGCAGCGTCTTCCTGGGCATGGGCCATTAACGTTGTATAGCGGCAGCGGGCTGACGACGGAAAACCGCACATCGGCTCAGGGGATTAACGTGATGCTGGAAGACATGTTTCGGCAGAGCGCGCTGTTTCCAAGCTTTGTGGCCGCTTTCCAATCGCCAGCCAACGGCGTTATGCGCTTTATTCGGCGTGGCTCAACCACGTTTCAAAACAATGTCATGTTAAAAACCGGTACGCTGAATCAACCCTTTGCTGTGCGCGCCGCGGCGGGCTATTTTCGCACCGCGCAAGGACGCTGGGGAGTATTTAGTGTCATGGTCAATGGTAGCGGCAGTACGCCGTATTTAAGCTGGACTGAGGTGCTGGATCCATTATCACTGGATTTGGACGCCATGATTTTAGCGAACTGATTTTCCTTTACGCTCACAAGGTGAGGCGACCTGCATGAAACCAGGGCATACCGGTTTAACCCATTTGGTCCACTCCACGCGCTATTCGTGGAAGGGGCTTAAGGCCGCGTTTAGAAACGAGGCAGCCTTTCGCCAAGAAGTCGTGATTACTGCGTTGTTACTCCCCTTCGCCTGGTGGATAGGGGACAGCATCATCAGTTGGCTACTGCTGGTGAGTAGCCTGTTTTTCGTATTGATCGTCGAGCTCTTGAACAGTGCGATTGAAAACGTGGTTGATCGCATTGGCACTGAGCACCACGAGCTTTCTGGCCGGGCCAAGGATATTGGCTCCGCCGCTGTTATGCTGTCACTGATGATGGCTGGCCTTACCTGGGGGCTATTGGGTTGGGAAAAGTTTTATAGCTAAGCTGGTTTAAGAGCTGAATATTTTTAACACGCTGGACAGCGAGGTAGTTATGCAAGTGAACGACGATTTTTTACCGTTGTCGACGCTGCCAGCGTCGTTACAAAAAGCTACCCAGGCCGCTTGGCAGCGCTTAATTGAGGCGCTGACCCAAGCCGATAATATTGCTGAGATGACCCAGCAAGAGCTGCCTTCAAGCAGTTGGCAGGGGCTTTCTGAGCAGCGCCGCGAGGCGCTTGCTAAAGTGTTGGCCATTTCAACCTTCGCGCTGGATACCCTGGCCCGCTACCCCCAGTGGTTGGCTGAGTTGGATATTGCCGGTGAATTGGACGCAAATCCTGGGCGGGATGAACTGGCTAGCTGGTTGAACGAGTCGCTTGAGAGCGCCGATGACGAAGAGGCCATGCAGCGGGTGATTCGCCGTTTTCGCCGCAAGCGGATGGTCGGCATTATCTGGCGTGACCTTAACCGTGCCCCCGGCTACGTTATGTGGGATACCGCCAAGGCGGTGTCTGAGCTTGCCGAAATCTGCCTGGAAGCCGCGTTGAGTTGGCTTGAGCAATTTTATGCGCCGCGCTGGGGTGAGCCCGCGCCACGCAAAGACGGCTCGCCCCAGCGCTTGGTTGTGCTGGGTATGGGCAAGCTGGGCGCGGGTGAGCTGAATCTTTCCTCCGATATTGATCTGATCTTTGCCTTCCCCGAAAAAGGCGAAACCCAGGGCGGGCGCAAGCCATTAGCGCACCAGGAGTACTTTACCAAGCTTGGCCAAAAGCTCATCGGTGCTCTAGATGCTATCACGGCGGACGGTTTCGCCTTCCGCGTTGATATGCGCTTGCGGCCTTTAGGCGACGGCGGGCCGCTGGTGGGCAGTTTTTCCATGCTCTCCAGCTACTACCAGGATCAAGGCCGCGAGTGGGAGCGTTACGCAATGCTGAAAGCGCGGCCTGTGGCGGGTGATTTAGACGCAGGTGATGAGTTGCTGGCCGGGCTGCGCCCCTTTGTGTATCGCAAATATCTTGATTTCGGCGCGATTGAGTCGCTGCGTGAGTTGAAAGCGATGATTAACCGCGAAGTGAAGCGCAAAGGAATGCAGAGCAATATCAAGCTCGGCCCCGGCGGCATTCGCGAGGTTGAATTTGTGGTGCAGGCGTTCCAACTGATTCGCGGCGGCCGTGATACCGAACTGCAAGTGACATCGCTGAAAACCGCGCTCAACCGCTTGCCCGAGCTAGGCCTGTTGCCGCAAGAAGTGGTTGATGAGCTACTGCCCGATTACGCTTTTTTACGTGACGTCGAACACGCCCTTCAAGCGCTGGAAGACCGCCAGACGCAAACCTTACCCAGCGATGATAGCGACCGTGAGCGGGTAGCCTTCGCCATGGGCCATGAAGACTGGCCGGGGCTGATTGCCCAGCTTGATGAAGTGCGCGAGCGCGTGCGCCAGCACTTTGATGCAGTGATCGCGGACCCTGAAGAGGACGTGGATGAGGCCAATGATGACAGCCAGCTTGGCTTGGCCCAGTGGCGACTGATTTGGCGCGGCGAGCTAGAGGCGGAGGAGGCCACTGCGCACCTTGCCGAGGCGGGCTTCGGTGCGCCGGAAAAAGCCTTAAAGCGTCTGCAGAGTCTTTACCACTCCCGGCAAGTGCAAAGCATGCAGCGGATTGGCTTTGAACGATTGGATGCGTTGATGCCGCTACTGCTGGATGCCGTGGCCGACAACGAGGCGCCGGATACCGCGCTGGCGCGGGTGCAGCCACTGATTGAGTCCGTCTTACGGCGTACCGCTTACCTTGCCCTGCTGCGCGAAAACCCTCAGGCGCTTGAACACCTGATGCGTTTGTGTGCTTCCAGCCCATGGATTGCCGAACAGCTGGCGCGTTACCCCATCCTACTCGACGAGCTGCTGACGCCGGAAACGCTCTACACCCCGGCCGATAAAGCGCGCCTGGCCGATGAGCTGCGCCAAACGCTGAACCGCTTGCCAGAGGATGACGAAGAGGCGCAACTGGAGGCGCTGCGTGTCTTTAAGCACGCGCAAACGCTTCATGTCGCGGCGTCAGATATCATGGGCACTCGGCACCTGATGAAAGTAAGTGATTACTTAACGTTTATCGCTGAAGTCATCCTTGATGCCGTACTGGCCATGGCGTGGAAACATATTACCCGCAAGCATGGCGTTCCTGAGGGCCTGAATACCCGCGAGGCAGCCTTTCTGATTGTCGGCTACGGCAAGCTGGGCGGCATCGAGCTGGGCTACAGCTCCGATTTAGATCTTGTTTTCCTGCATGATAGTGATGGACAAGGCGCGACGGATGGCCCACGGCCCATTGATACACCCGTATTTTTCACCCGCTTGGGCCAGCGTATTATTCACCTGCTTACCGCGGTAACCCCCACCGGCACGCTTTATGAAGTGGATATGCGTCTACGGCCTTCGGGGAATTCAGGGCTATTGGTAACATCGCTTAAAGCCTTTGCAGACTATCAGCGGCAGAACGCCTGGACGTGGGAACACCAAGCGTTGGTGCGCGCCCGTGTCGTGGCGGGGAGCGATGTGCTGGCCGAAAAATTCGCCCAGCTGCGCGGCGATATTTTAAGCAATGAGCGTGATAAAGCCGCGCTGCGCGAAGAAGTGGTCAAAATGCGCCAGAAAATGCGCGACCATCTGGGCAGTAAAGCGACCAGTGATACGTTTAACATTAAGCAAGATGCGGGCGGTATGGTGGATATTGAGTTCCTCTGCCAATACGCGGTGTTAGCGCTCGCTCACCAAACCCCCGCGCTACTGACGTATAGTGACAATATCCGTATTTTAGAGAGCCTGACGGAGAGTGGGCACTTACCTTATGAAGAAGCGGAGCGACTGAGAGAAGCTTATCTGGCCTATCGCAGCGCTACCCATCGAGCGGCGCTCACCGGTGAAAAAGCGCTCACCGATGGTGAAGAGTTTAGGCAACATCGCGATGTAGTCACCGCGCTCTGGCAGCGCTTTCTTGAGTCACCCGCCACTGAAAATAACTAGCCCGGCAAACGGGTCACTCTGACTAGGAAGAAACAATGAAGCCATGGAGTCAGGCGGGGTGGCCCGCATGATTGGACATATTCTGGCCACGCTATTGCCCGTTTTTTTAATCACCGGTTGTGGCGCTGCCTATGGACGCTATCGGAGACCCGACATTCGTAGCCTGAATACGCTCAATATGGAGCTGTTCGTTCCCCTATTGGTATTCGCCGTGCTGGCCGACCGCCAGGCGCCACTTGCTGAATACGCCTGGCTTGCTACGGCGGCTGTTGCGGTGGTGCTAGGGTCGGGGGTTGTGCTGTGGCCGGTGGCTAAGTGGCTTAAGCTGGATATTAAAACCTTTCTTCCCCCTATGATGTTCAACAATTCAGGCAATATGGGGGTGCCGTTACTGGTACTTGCATTCGGCCCTGACGCGCTGCCTGCCGCTGTAGTGGTGTTTATTGTTGAGATGCTGCTGCACTTCTCGGTAGGGCTTTATATGCTAAACCCGCGTACTTCGCTATGGCGGATGCTGCGCATGCCTATCGTGTTGGCGAGCTTGGCGGGGCTGGGGGTGAACACCAGTGGACTGCCGCTACCAAGCTGGCTGCTGGAGGCTATGCGTATGCTGGGCGAAGTATGTATCCCCTTAATGCTGTTTGCGCTAGGGGTGCGGCTGCTGGAAATTGACTTTAGCGATTGGCGCACGGGGATGCTGGGGGCGGTGCTCTGTCCGCTGTCGGGGTTAGTGATTGCGTTGCCATTAATGTGGCTACTGCCACTTAATGACATGCAAATGGCCGTACTGCTGGTGTTTGCAGCCCTACCTCCCGCGGTATTGAATTATTTGGTGGCAGAGCAGTACCAGCTGGCGCCACAAAAAGTGGCGTCGCTGGTACTGATTGGCAACCTGGGGAGTTTGGTGGTAATGCCGCTAACGCTAGCGGCAACATTCACGTGGATACATGCACCGCTTTAACAGGCGGCGCGATCAGTGACTACCTATTTAACGACCATTTTTAACTTCACTGTCTTTAACTTTATAGTGACCTTCTAATGCGTCCTGATGACCTGGATGGCTGTTCGCAGAGGTATTTCCGCGAGAATAACCACCGCCGATATCCTGCGCCTGCTGAGCACGCATTTGCTCCATACGTTTTTTCATTTTATGACGCATAAACGGCATCATTGCCCAGCCAATCAATAAGAAAAATAGGCCGAGTACCACACCTACTATCATCAACGCGCCAAAGGCCAACCATGTAAACAGCAGCTTTAAGCTACCTACTAGGCCGGTGGGCTGGGTTTGCGCTGCACGGGCACGCCATTGGTTTGCCGCTTGCCATGCTGCGTTGCGTTGGTCGCGATTCATCTGTGGCATGAGAGCCTCCATCGGTTATTCGCATCCATTGGAACACAGTTGGTCTAGCAAGTTCACTGCATGGCGATAGGACGAAATGCGTCGTCGGCGGGGCATGCTCCACTGGCAGTGCGATTAGGTTTTCCAACTGTTACCATTAAGCTGTACAAAACAAGTTTGGCTGTACAAGCATGCGCTTAGTACGCAGTGCTTATCTAAACAGAGCTCATCTAACAGGACGGTTATATGGCTAATCATGGAGGCAAGTCGGTATTCATCGCATCAGTGGTGATTATTTTTGGCTTGGTAGTTGTCGGGGCGTCATTTCCTGAAGGATTTGCCAACGCGGCAGAGGGAGCGCTGACGACCGTTACCGAGCTATTTGGGTGGTTTTATCTATTTTCTGTCTTTGGCTTTGTGATTTTTCTTTTTGGTTTGGCACTGAGTAAATACGGCAAAGTTCGTTTAGGCCCTCAGGACAGCCGACCCAACTATACGTTTTTCTCATGGATCAGCATGCTGCTGGCAGCAGGTTTTGGTGTCGGGTTGGTGTTCTATGGCATGGCAGAGCCCATGTTTCACTTTATTGAACCGCCCTATGGCGACAAAACTGCAGAAACTGAAGCAGCGGCCCGCTACGCGATTCAATACAGCTACTTTAACTGGGGCATTCATCAGTGGGCAGCCTTCTCGATTGTGGGGTTGATCATTGCCTATTTTCAGTTCCGCAAAGGGCAGGCCGGGCTGGTGTCTTCGGTGTTGTCGTCGATAACGGCTAAGAACCCTAAAATTCGCCCTTATGCTTCCTGGCTGGATGTTTTTGCGGTGGTGGCCACTGTCATGGGGGTCGCAACGTCACTTGGGCTGGGTGTGCTGCAGATGAACGGCGGCTTAAACGCCGTGTTCGGCCTGCCGGAAAACGGCTTTTGGCAGTTTGTGATTCTTTTCGTCATGTTCTGCGCTTATATGGCATCGACCTGGTCGGGCTTGGATAAAGGCATTAAACGCCTCTCTAACCTTAATATGATTTTGTGTATTGGGTTGATGCTGTATGTATTGTTCACTGGCCCTACCGTGGCGATATTAGAAACTATCACAGTGGGCATTGGCGATTATCTGCAGAACTTTATCGGTATGAGTCTGCGTATTTCTCCCTACAGCGACAATGAGTGGGCAAGCAGCTGGACGATTTTCTACTGGGCTTGGGTAATCGCCTGGTCGCCATTTGTGGGCACTTTTATTGCTCGTGTATCCCGCGGACGTACCATTCAAGAGTATGTGTTTGGGGTGCTGTTCGTACCGCCGCTGCTCGCCTGTTTGTGGATAGGCGTATTCGGTGGTGCGGCGTTGCATATGGAGTTGAACGGTACGGATATCGGCTTAGCTGCCGCGACTCAGGATAATATAACGGTCGCACTGTTTGAGATGTTTGAGCTGATGCCCTTTACGGGCGCGCTGTCGTTTGTCGCGATGCTGTTGATCTTTATTTTCTTGGTCACATCCGCTGACTCGGCCTCGTATATCGTGGCGCAAATGACCGATAATGGTTCGATCAATCCGCCGCTGTATAAGCGCGTCATTTGGGGTGTGCTGATCGCCGCCATCTGCCTGACACTGATTGCATCCGGTGGTTTAACGGGGCTGCAATCCGCATCGGTGCTGTCGGCACTACCTTTCACCTTTATTCTGTATATGATGGTGTTTGTTTTAGTGCAGGAACTGCGCGCAGACCGCAAGGCGATGCTGACGCAGCTTTATCGTCGCCATGGGGAAACACCAGTGGGGGCTGACGCCTTTGAAGCCGAGCTATTAGGGGAAGAAGAGCGTCTTCGTCGTGCCCCCAATGTGGTCAACCGGCGAATTAATAGCTAGCATCGCTAGGGACAGGCAAGCTTTTTTGTTGCGGGAGCTTGCTATTTCAGGAGCACGATACATGGAGCGAACAGGCTAATGGCTCGGCAAGGACGCCATGGCGCAACGCGAAGGCAGCCCAAAGGGGTTGCCTTTGATCGTTGGCTCGACCGGGTGGTGACCGTAGCCGTACTGACGGCCATGGTCATTGGCTTGACCGCGGTGGCTGCCCACTGGTTGCTCTAACGCTGCTAGCTCTTTGCAAAGTTAGTTCTTCGCACTGGTCGTATCACAACGCCCGGCTTTTTTAAGCCGGGCATTTGCGTGTCTCTACCCGGTTCCGGCCCCGGCGTTTGGTAAGCTAACTAGGCTAATCTTCACCTTCTCTAATCTGCCAACGCAAGCCGTGGCATATTGCTGGCTCCACCTGCTAGGCTTACGACTTCCTCTGTGAGAGTAAACGAATGCTGCCTGCTACTACTGCTAAGGCGATGAATGGCTACGCATCGCGTCGAGAGATTTTCGGCTGGGCGATGTTTGATTTTGCCAACCAGGCTTACACGCTT
Source organism: Vreelandella glaciei (assembly GCF_013415125.1). GTDB lineage: Bacteria > Pseudomonadota > Gammaproteobacteria > Pseudomonadales > Halomonadaceae > Vreelandella > Vreelandella glaciei. The sequence continues at coordinate 51,302 of NZ_JACCDE010000022.1, forward strand.
CTGATCATTACCGTGGTCTTTGGCGAGCTATTTACCACGGTCATCGTCGGGGATCGGGGTGATAACTTCCGACTTGCCAACTTCTTATGGAGCCTTGGTCTGGCCATCAGCTATCTGATGGTAGTGATCACGGCACCCTTGTGTGGCGCGGTGATGGACTACCAGGCTGAGAAAAAGCGCTTTCTGCTCATCAGCTATCTTGCCACCGTGGTCACCACGGCCATGCTCTACTTTGTTGAACCTGGCTACGTCATTATTGGTTTGTTGTTGATTGTGTTGTCTAACTACGCCTATTCCATGGGTGAGTCATTTATTGCTGCCTTTTTACCCGAGCTTGGGCCACCGCAGTCGCTGGGCAAAATTTCCGGTTTTGGCTGGGCGTTAGGCTATATCGGGGGGTTATTTGCCGCCGGATTCACCTTGGTGGTACTAGGTGAAGCAAGCGCTGACAACTTTGAACGTATCCGCTGGGTTGGTCCCTTTGCCGCTGGTTTTTTTCTGGTTACGGCTATTCCCACTTTTTTATGGTTAAAAGAGCGTGGTACGCCTCAGCCTCGTGGCGTCTCGTATCGTCATATTGCCTTGAAGCGGGTGACATCCACGCTGCACGAATTGCGTTATTTCAAAGACCTGACCGTCTTTTTAGTATCGCTGTTGTTCTCGATGGCCGGTGTTTACATCATTATCGCGTTTGCATTCATCTATGGTGCCCAAGTGATTGGCTGGGACGAGAGCGTACGCAATATCATGTTTATCATTGTTCAAGTCACCGCGGCGGCGGGGGCGTTAGGATTTGGCTGGTTACAGGATCGGCTAGGTGCCAAGCACACTTACCAGATGACGCTGGCGCTCTGGGTGCTGGCGATTATTGCCATCTGGGCAACCCCGGAACTGACCCAGTGGATCAACGAACAGTTTGAGGTGCAGTGGCAGGCCCAGTACGTCTTCCTGGTAGTGGGTTGCTTGGCGGGTCTGAGCCTTGGTTCTAGCCAATCTGCCAGCCGGGCACTGGTTGGTCTATTTTCACCGCTGGAAAAATCAGCTGAGTTTTTCGGTTTCTGGGGGTTGGCCAATAAGTTGGCGGGGGTGTTTGGTATCGTCATGCTGGGCGTGTTGCAAACGCTCATTGGCTTGCAGGCGTCTATTCTATTATGTGTGGCCTTGTTCGTTATCGCGATGCTGATTTGCGCTAAGGTCAACGAGCGCCGCGGCCGGGAGGCTGCGCTTGCCTGGGAAAACACACAATAGGGATAGCTGGGTGCCCTTACCTCAGCGAGGTGAACGATGGTGACGCAGACAGCAACGCCAATAGCACAGCGTGGTGGCATCGTCATGATGCTGTTGTTTTGGGTGTTGTTAATGGCCGTTGGGACGTGGTGGATACACGGTGGCCTGGAAGAAATGATGCGCCCCAATGCCAATATCGTGCATACCTTGCCTGCAGGTGAGCCGATTACCTTAAAGCGTAATCGTGCTGGGCATTTCGAGGCGCCTGGCCGTATTAATGGTGAGCCCGTCACCTTTTTGCTCGACACGGGCGCCACCTATGTGGCGGTATCGGCCGATTTGGCCGATGAACTGGGCTTGGCACCGGGGCGCAGCGCTTGGTTTAATACCGCCAATGGCCGAGTAGAAGGTACCTTAACCGAACTGGATGAGGTTTCCCTGGGCGGGTTAAAAGTGCAAAATGTACAGGGTTCTATTAGCCCTGGCATGGAACGCGACACTGTCCTGCTCGGCATGAGTTTTTTAAATCTCTTGTCGATTGAAATACAGGCAGGCGAGATGGTGTTGAGCCTTCCCGAGCAGTGAGTTCAGCTGGTGAAGGTGGAGTTGATCGCAAGAGTTAAACAGCTAGGTTTCAGAAACAGAGTGCCAACACGCTAAGGAGTTGCTATGGGCATTGAAGTAGGTGGATTGTTAGGACTAATTTGGCTTGTTATCGTTATTTGGGCCATCGTCAAAGTGGCCAAAAGCGATGCAGGTGGTTTTGCTAAACTGATCTGGATTCTAGTATTGCTGTTCTTCCCATTGATCGGTTTGATTGCGTGGTTCTTGTTTGGTCCGAAGGGATAGCAGCCTAGCTGAGTGCGATCAAATGAAAAAGGCAGGCCTGTGATGGCCTGCCTTTTTGTTAATTTGAGGCTTACTCACTGAATAAAGGACTACTCAAGAGAGCATTACTCAATTGTGTCGTTTCCTTCACCGGGTGGTGCTTTATAATGCCCGGGTATTTTTAACTTCTCCCCGTTGGGCAGGTCACGCACTTGGGTTGGAATGTAAACACGTTTAATAACACTTTTCGTTTTGCTACTTCCCATGGCAGTTTCCTCTGTCAAATTGTCGACAGTTAACGTCTCTACATTAGCTCCCGTTGCTGTGAGAATCAAGTGTCAGGCCTTCCGTGTCGATCAATAAGCGCAATGGTAACGACAGAAGCGGGTGTTTCGATGGTTTTGAGTTATCCTGGGAGCCAACAATAGGTCACCTGCGTTGTTACTGGGTGAGCAGGTGAAAAAATAAACAGCCTAAGCGGAGTGCAAAAAGAGGATGGTAGATCATTTGGAGCAGCAATTTCAGGCGCTTGAGTCGCAAGAGCCTGTCATGCCTGACTATCCCGATCAAGATCATATCCTGATCATTGAAGATGATCAGCGCTTGGCCGAACTTACCCGCGAGTACTTGGAAGCGAATGGCTTTCGAGTAACGCTGGAAGCTGATGGGGCTAAAGGGGTTGACCGGATTTTAACCCTGCAGCCTGATTTAGTCATTTTAGATCTAATGCTGCCAGGTGAAGATGGCTTGGCTATTTGTCGTCGCGTTAGACCTAACTTTGCTGGCCCGATCATGATGCTAACTGCGCGCACCGACGATCTGGATCAAGTCTTGGGGCTTGAGATGGGCGCTGATGACTATGTGCCGAAACCCGTTCAACCGCGGGTACTGCTGGCGCGTATGCGAGCACTGCTACGCCGTGCCGACGGGCCTGCACCGGATGGTGAAATGCGGTTACGCTTTGAAAACCTAGAGATCGATAACGCGACCCGCGAAGCCTGGCTCTCTGGGGAGCGTATCGACCTAACCAGCGCTGAGTTTGATCTGCTGTGGCTGTTGGGCCGTAATGCCGGTCGGGTGCTTACCCGTGAGGAGATATTCAGTAATCTACGGGGAATTAAGTACGACGGCCAGGACCGCTCTATTGATGTTCGTGTGTCTCGTATCCGGCCTAAAATTGGCGATGATCCTAATCAGCCTCACCGGATTAAAACCGTGCGCAGTAAAGGTTATCTCTTCGTTAAAGACGGTTGATCATGCAGAGGGAAGGCATCATGCGGCGGGTGCTCAGTAACGGCTCGTTTTTACGCTTCTATTTGTTGCTGGGTGTAGCGTTGTTGGTGGTGTTTGTGATTGCGTTAGTAGGGCGTTCATTTATCGAGCAGGTGCGCCGCGAAGATTACCGCGAGCAGCTAGCTGCGTTACCTATGTCGCTGATGACGCAACAATTAGCCGATCTGCCTACAGGCCAGCGAAACGCTTTGCTTGCGCGTTTTTCCGAGCAACTTGAACTGCAGTTGACCCTGCAGCCTATCAACGAAGCTGATCTTGGCTATTTTGAGCGATTACGCCTAGAGCAGGGCAAGATACTGGTTGCCGAGAGGCCGTGGTTGTTACAGCAACGCTTACCAGGCGATACATGGTTGCTGCAAGCCAGGCTTGAAGAGTGGAGTGAGCATCAGTGGCACGGCAGCATTGCTCTATTGGGCGACTGGCTTGCGGCTGCGCCCGAAAATGAGCGAAAAAACCGCATCGCCCAGCTGCGCCCCGGCAGCTGGCCGCTTCAGCTATCGCCTACTTTGCCAGCCGGGCTATCGCCCCAGCAGCAGGCCCAGCTGGCGAGTGGCGGCGTCATTACTCAGTTGGTCTCTGATAAGCTCTCCATCACACTGCTTTATCAACTGCCAGGCGAATCCCAATGGCTGCAAGCTGGGCCTATCTCTCGTGGCGATACACTGCCATCTAATTTGCACTTGCCGCTTCTGGTGGGGCTGATGATTGTGCTCAGCCTGATCATCTATTTAATTATGCGCAGTATTGAGGCCCGTATGGCGCGGCTAGAGCTGGCCGCGACAAGGATCGCCAGCGGCCGTTTGGAAACGCGGGTAAAAGTGGAAAGCGGTGACTTTTTAGGGCGGTTAGGCATGGCGTTTAACGGCATGGCCAATCAAGTGCAGAGCCTGCTGCGTGGTCAGCAAGAGATGATTCGCGCGGTTTCTCATGAGCTGCGTACCCCGGTCGCCCGTATTCGTTTTGCCGTACAGATGGTCGAAGATATGACCGACCAGCCCGCTATTCGCCGTCAGTTGCAGGGCATCGATGCGGATATTGCCGAACTCGATGAATTAGTCGATGAAATACTCACCTATGCACGCTTAGGCGGTGAAACGGTCAATGGCGCTGAACTTGAAACGTCACTGGTGGAGTGCCGTGCCATGGCGGAACGCGTGATTGATACCCTTTCACCGCTGCATAAAGAGTTAACGTTAACGCTGGCGCCCGGCCCTGAAATTGAGCTGCTGGCGGAACCACGCTATCTTCAGCGAGCGCTGCAGAATTTAGTCGGTAATGCCTGTCGGCATGCCAAGTCTCAGGTGGTGATTCAGCTGTGGGACGAGCCTAACTTGGTGCGTATCGATGTCGAAGATGACGGCCCGGGTATTCCGCCCGAAGCGCGGGCAGATATCTTTAAACCGTTCGCCCGGCTGGATGACAGCCGCGCCCGCAGTTCCGGCGGCTACGGGTTAGGGCTTTCGATTGTGCAGAAAATCATGGCTGGGCACGGCGGCAGTGTGACTATCGATACCAGCCCCACCCTGTGCGGTGCGCGCTTTACACTGCTGGTTCCCCGTCGTGATCCGCTGGCTTAACCCCCGTTAGCACCGCAAAGGAGGTTTCCCGCGCGGTGCGCAAAAAATCCTGCATCCATGGCGCTTCTCGGGTCTCTTCGCGAATCGCTGCAAACAGCGTGCTCCATACCCCATGCTCGCCCAGTTTTACCGCGCTGACGTAATCGCGCTCTAAATACTCGGTGAGCGCCCAGTTGGGCAGCGCACATACGCCGCGCCCACTGGCTACTAGCTGCATCATCATAATCGTCAATTCGGCGGTACGGATCTCCCGAGGGCGTACATTCGCCGGTTGCAAAAACTGAGTGAAAATATCCAACCGCGACTGCTCAACGGGGTACGTAATTAAGGTTTCATCCGCCAGCGCCTGGGGCTCTATAAAACCCTGGCCTGCAAAAGCGTGCTGGCGGGCGACGGCTAATAATCCCTCATAGCGAAACAGCGGGGCGTAGTGAATGCCGTCAAGGGGTTGGGGGTCGGCGGTGATCACTAGATCCAACTGCTCGCGGGCAAGCGCTGGAAGCGGGTCGAAGTGGTGACCACTGGGAATATCGATTTCCACCTCCGGCCAGTGATCGCGAAAGTAATCCACCGTCGGCATCAGCCACTGAAAGCAACTGTGACACTCAATGGCCATATGCAAACGCCCCTGCTCGGTGCCTGCCAAGCGCGCCAAATCCCGCTCCGCTTTGCGTACCTCGGGCAATACTTGATCGGCTAAGGCGAGCAGCCGTAAGCCTGCGCGGGTAAATTCCACCGGGCGGGTTTTGCGCACGAATAGAGGGCTATCCACGCGGCTCTCCAAATCTTTCAACTGATGCGAGAGCGCCGATTGAGTCAAATGCACGCGTTCAGCGGCATCAACTAGTGAGCCAGTTTCGCGCAGGGCGAGTAGTGTGCGTAGATGGCGTAGTTCAATCATCGTGAGTATTTTTCATCTTTGCTATTAAAAACTTTAGTTTGATTCATTGGCTGGGCGTGGCCAGACTGTTCAACATCATTCACGTTGGCAGGTTTTATCATGACAGTTTCTCATATTCTCGGCTATCCGCGTATTGGTGCCCAGCGCGAACTTAAAAAAGCCACTGAAGCGTATTGGAAAGGGGAGTCAACGCGTAGCGAACTGGAAAGGACTGGTCGCGAGCTTCGCTTGCGCCATTGGCAGGCGCAGCAGGATGCTGGGCTAGATTTTGTTAGTGTTGGTGATTTTGCTTTTTACGATCAAGTGCTTAACGTTTCAGTTGCGCTGGGTGCCGTACCTACCCGCTTTAATGCCCAGCATGAAGTGGCTGGTGGCGATATCGATCTCGACACCACCTTTCGCATGGCCCGCGGTCGCGCGCCTAGCGGTGAACCCGCCGCCGCCTGTGAAATGACCAAATACTTTGATACCAACTACCACTACCTCGTCCCTGAACTGCACGAAGGGCAAACCTTTACCCTGGCATCGAACCGCCTGTTCGACGAGGTGGATGAAGCGTTACGCGCCGGTTTTACCCCGAAAGTAACGCTGACCGGGCCGCTAACGTGGCTATGGCTGGGCAAAACCAAGAGCGGTGATTTCGATCGCCTAACGCTGCTGGACAGCGTACTCAACGTGTATGGCGAAATATTAGCGCGGCTCGCTACCCAAGGCATTGAGTGGGTGCAACTGGACGAGCCAGCGCTGGTGCAGGATCTACCGCTTAATTGGCAGCAGGCCTATGAGCGTGCCTATCACCGTCTTCAGTCAGCACCGCTAAAGCTGCTGTTAGCCACTTACTTCGGCGGCCTGGGCGACAATCTTTCATTAGCCACCCGTTTGCCCGTCGCTGGGTTGCACATTGATGCCGTGCGCGCGCCGCAACAAGTCGAGAGCGTGATTGACCGACTTGGCCCGAATCAGGTGCTGTCGATAGGTTTTGTTGACGGCCGCAATATCTGGCGGGCCGACTTAGCGGCATTGCGTGAACGCTTGCTGCCGTTAAAAGTGCGTCTTGGGCAGCGGCTTTGGTTGGCGCCGAGCTGCTCGTTGCTGCATGTGCCGGTAGATTTGGCGCAGGAAACAGAGCTCGGTGAGGAGCTCGTGAGTTGGCTGGCTTTCGCGCAGCAAAAGCTGGCGGAAGTGGTCACCCTAGCGCGGTTGATTGATAACCGAACCACGCCTGATGATGAGCAGCGTTTGGATGAAGCAACTCGGGCGTTGGATGCCCGGCGTGAATCAACGCGTATCCACCAGACAGTGGTTAGTGAGCGGCTGGCCGCGATTAGCCCTGCTGATAGCCAACGACAGGCGCCCTACAGCGTGCGTGCTGACGCACAACGGCGAGCGCTTAAGCTACCGTTGTTCCCGACGACGACGATTGGCTCTTTCCCGCAAACCGATGAGATTCGTGCTGCACGGCGCGCGTTTAAAGCCGGCGAGTTGTCATCAGCTGACTACGAAGCCCGCATGCAGGATGAAATTGCTTACGCGGTGGAGCGTCAGGAAGCGCTGGATATCGATGTGCCAGTGCACGGCGAAGCCGAGCGTAACGACATGGTGGAGTACTTTGGCGAACAGCTTGAAGGGTTTGCCTTTACCCGCTTTGGCTGGGTGCAGAGCTACGGTTCACGCTGTGTTAAGCCGCCGGTTATTTTCGGCGACGTTTCACGCCCTGCACCCATGACCGTTCGCTGGAGCCAGTATGCGCAAACCCTGACCAGCAAACCCATGAAGGGGATGTTGACGGGGCCGGTGACGATTCTGCAGTGGTCGTTTGTCCGCGATGACCAATCGCGGGAAACCACCTGCCGCCAGATTGCCTTAGCGTTGCGCGATGAGGTATTGGATCTGGAAAAAGCCGGGATTAATGTCATTCAAATCGATGAGCCTGCGCTGCGCGAAGGGCTGCCGCTACGCCAGCATGAGTGGCAGGCATACCTGGATTGGGCAGTCGCGAGCTTTCAGCTAAGTGCCGCAGGCGTTGCCAATACCACTCAGATTCACACCCATATGTGTTACTCGGAGTTCAACGACATCATCGGGGCGATCGCCGCCCTGGATGCCGATGTGATCACCATCGAAACATCGCGCTCGGATATGCACTTGCTGGACGCCTTCCAGGACTTTGCTTATCCCAACGAAATCGGCCCAGGCGTTTACGATATCCATACCCCGAATATTCCCGAGGTGAGCTGGATGGTCGATTTGATGGAAAAAGCCTTGGAAAAGATCCCGGCAGAACGGTTATGGATAAATCCGGACTGTGGCCTGAAAACGCGCGGCTGGGCGGAAGTAGAGCCAGCGCTGGCTAATATGGTCGAAGCTGCCAAAGTCTTGCGCCAACGCTATGCGTAAATGGTTGTAAATACTTTGATTAAGCTTTTCTAGTCAGAATCAACCCCGCTAAAAAGCGGGGTTTTGGCTTGAAAACTAGCTTGTCGACGCTTAGCTTTTCGAAGCATAGGCGTAGAGCAGGGTTTCCTGGGCGCTGATGGCATCGCTTTTACCTGGATCCTGAAGCTGGTAGCTGCCGTCGGTCTGTAGCAGCCAGCTCTGGCAGTTATCCACCATGTAGGTTTCGAGATCCTTGCGCACACGGGTGGCGAGCTTCTTATCCAGCAGCGGGAAGCACGTTTCAACACGGTGAAACATGTTGCGCGACATAAAGTCGGCGCTTGAGCACCAAGTCTCCGACTTACCATCATTGTGAAAGTGGAATACACGGGTGTGTTCAAGCAGACGGCCAATAATTGAGCGCACACGAATATTCTCGGAAACCCCCGGCACGCCCGGCTTCAAACAGCACATACCGCGAATAATTAAATCGCACTCAACCCCCGCCTGGGAAGCACGGTAAAGTGCTTTAATTAGCTTGGGTTCGGTAAGCGAGTTGCACTTGATGATGATATGGGCGCGTTTACCCTTGCGCGCTATTTGCGCTTCACGGTCAATCATTTCCACTAGCCGCTCGTGCAGCGTGAACGGCGCATGCAACAGCGTGTCAATTTTGCGTGCGCGGCCCATCCCCGACAGTTGCTGAAACACTTTATGCACATCGGCGCACAGCGCTTTATTGGCAGTCAGTAGGCTGTAATCGGTATACAGTTTGGCGGTTTTAGAGTGGTAATTACCGGTGCCGAGGTGCGCGTAGTAGCACAGCTCGCCTTTTTCGCGACGTACTATATGCAGCATCTTGGCGTGAGTCTTGTAGGCCATAATGCCGTAGACAACGATTGCCCCCGCTTCCTGCAAACGAGAAGCCAGCTGTAGATTATCGGCTTCATCAAAACGCGCACGTAGCTCAATGACCACGGTGACTTCTTTGCCCTGGCTAGCCGCTTCTACCAGCGCGCTAACGATAGGCGAGTCTGAGCCCGTACGGTATAGCGTCTGCTTTATAGCCAATACATGCGGGTCGCGGGCGGCTTCGCGCAACAGATCTTCAATCGGTGTAAATGATTGAAAAGGGTGATGGAGCAGAATGTCACTCTTAGCGATAGCATCGAACAAGCTGCCCGCTTTGAGCGCTTTCGGAATGCTGGGAGTAAACGGGCGATAGAGCAGTTCCGGGCGATCCACATCACCCAGAACTGACATCATACGAGTCAAATTAACCGGCCCTTTAACGCGGTATAAGTCGCCGCTTTCCAGTTCAAACTGGCGCAACAAAAAGTCAATTAAGTCATCAGGACAGCTGTCGGCGACTTCCAGGCGCACGCCGCTGCCGTAGCGGCGCGCCAGCAGCTCACCGCGCAGCGCTGAGGCGAGATCCGAAACCTCCTCTGGGTCAACGCTCATGTCCGCATTGCGGGTTAGCCGGAATTGGTAACAGCCGCGCACGCGCATGCCGGGAAATAGCTCATCGGCATGGGCATGAATCATCGAGGACAGGAACACATACTCGGAGAAACCTTCTTCGCATAATTCCTTCGGTAGCGCCATTAAGCGAGGCAGCGAGCGTGGCGCGGGGAGAATAGCCATGCCTCCGGCGCGGCCAAAGGCATCTTTGCCTTCCAGCTCAACAATAAAGTTGAGACTTTTATTGACCAGACGCGGGAAGGGATGCGAAGGGTCAAGACCGATGGGGCTAATAACCGGCATAATTTCGTTATCGAAAAACGCCCGCGTCCAGGCCTTTTGTTGATCAGTCCACTGATCGCGACGACGAAAGCGTAACCCATGAGTCTCCAGGGCGGGCAACAAGGTATCGTTGAGTATTTGATACTGGCGATCAATTTGCGTATGGGCGATCTGGGAAATCTCGGCCAATACGGCTTTAGGCAGTCGGCCATCAGCCGCGTTGGTGTCGTCGCCAAGGGCGATCTGGTGCTTTAATCCCGCTACGCGAATTTCGAAAAACTCATCCATATTAGATGAGAAAATCAGCAAGAACATCAACCGGTTGAGCAATGGGTGGGCATCGTCTAACGCTTGTTCCAGCACGCGGATATTGAACTGTAGATGCGACAGCTCGCGATTGAAGTAAAGCTGAGTGTCGTCAAGGTCGGTTTCAGGCAACGTGTCACGCGCTTGAACCCCGGTGGGTGTGCGGTTAATTCGTAGCGGCATATCGCCGTCGCTGCTGGTTTGATCAGTAGACGATGATGGTAAAGAATCTGACGCTTGCTCGTCCATGGTGGATCTCCCCGCGTTGATGGCTCGAAGGTATCATAGCCTGATACTTGTATAGGAAGGCAGTATGCGGGGAGAAGATGACAAACAAGTGTCACCTTGTTGTCATCTTTGTCGCAGTAGTTTAGTGGCGCTGTAATAAACGTGCTGCTTCGAGAGCGAAATAGGTCAAAATCCCATCGGCACCTGCTCGTTTGAAGCACATCAATGATTCCAAAATCACCGGTTCCGCTTCCAGCCAGCCATTGTCGAAAGCGGCGCGATGCATGGCGTACTCACCGCTGACTTGATAGGCGAAAGTGGGGACTTTGAGCTCAGCTTTGACGCGGCGAACGACATCCAGGTAAGGCATGCCCGGCTTGACCATCACCATGTCGGCACCTTCGGCGATGTCCATGGCTACTTCGTGCAATGCTTCATCGCTGTTGGCAGGGTCCATTTGATAGGTGCGCTTGTCGGCTTTGCCCAAGTTGGTCGCTGAGCCAACGGCATCGCGGAAAGGCCCATAATAGTGAGACGCATACTTGGCGCTGTAGGCCATGATACGCACGTTATGCAGGTGTTCCTGCTCTAACACTTGGCGAATAGCGCCAATGCGGCCATCCATCATATCGGAAGGGGCAACTACATCGGCACCTGCTTCAGCATGGGAGAGCGCCTGCTTGAGCAGCGTATCTACCGTGCGATCATTCTGCACGTAGCCATTCTCATCAAGAATGCCATCCTGACCGTGGCTAGTATAGGGGTCCAGCGCCACGTCAGTGATAATCCCTAGCTCGGGCAGGGCAGCCTTAAGGGCACGCACGCTCCGCTGTACCAGCCCGCTGGCGCTATACGCCTCTTCGGCAAGCTCGGTTTTTTGCTCGGCGCCAACGACGGGAAACAGCGCTAACGCTGGGATGCCAAGCTCAAAAGCCTCCCGGGCTTGCTCGATCAACAGGTCGATAGAGAGCCGTTCAACGCCAGGCATGGACGCCACGGCTTCACGCTGGTTTTCGCCTTCCAATACGAACACCGGCAGGATGAGATCTGAAGGGCTTAGGCTGTTCTCCTGCATCAAACGGCGTGAAAAATCATCGCGACGCATACGGCGCATACGGGTGGCCGGGAAGTGGCGGGGAGTGGGTGTGCTCAAAAGTTCTCTCCATTTAGGATCGCATATGAGGGTGCCCGAAGGCCTGAAGTGAGTATATCAGCCATACCCTGCGGCGAAAGCCGTCTTGTGGCAACAAGGTAGACTGACTAAAGTGAGCAATTGCTTTGCTGTATTGCGATCGGCAGACCCTGGGATAAGGAGATAGGCATGACCAAACAGGTGGCGGTGATTTTAGCTGGCTGCGGCGTTTATGATGGTTCAGAGATATATGAGACGACGTTAACGCTGTTGCGCTTGGATCAGTTGGGTATTGGTTACCACTGTTTTGCCCCGGATATAGAACAGCATCACGTTATCAACCACCTCACGCAAGAGGTGGCGGAAGGTGAACAGCGTAATGTGCTGCAGGAGTCTGCCCGCTTGGCGCGTGGAAACATCCGCCCGTTGAGCGAGCTAGACGCTGATAACTTCGATGCCGTAATTGTGCCCGGTGGTTTCGGTGTCGCCAAAAATCTGTCGGATTTCGCCAGTGCCAGCGACAATATGCAGGTGCTGGAAGCGCTAAAAGAGTCGCTGGTTGGTTTTCGTCAAGAGGCCAAACCCATCGGCTTGATGTGCATTTCTCCTGTACTGGTGCCCCGTCTATTGGGTGACGGTATTGCAGTGACCGTGGGTAATGATCCGGCGGTTTCCGGGGCGATTAGTGCCATGGGCGGGTTGCACCGCAGCTGTGCAGTAGAAGATATTGTCGTCGACCTTGAGCACCGTGTGGTGACCACGCCTGCTTATATGCTGGCAGCGCGCATTAGTGAAGCGGCCACTGGTATTTTTAAATTGGTAGATCGTATCGCTGAAATGATGGATTAAGCGCGCCGTTGTATTGAATAACGTTGTATTGCAGATACTAAAAAGCCGTCGCCATGGATAATGGCGACGGCTTTTTAGTATCTGCGTGCTGCGATGAGCCGCTTAGAGATCGGCTTCTTGCTCTTCAGCAGCTTCTTTCGCTTCTTTGCGTTTGCGCACCAAACGGCCAAACAGTAGCCCCACTTCGTAAAGCAGATACATGGGGATTGCCAGCAGGCTTTGGGAAATCACATCCGGCGGGGTGAGCAGCATACCGACGACAAAGCAGCCTAAAAGGATATAGGGACGTTTTTTAGACAGACTTTCCACCGTCGTAGCGCCAGAGAGAATAAGCAAGAAGGTCGCAATAGGAATTTCAAACGCCACCCCGAACGCAAAAAACAGTTTAAGAACGAAGTTCAAATACTGGTTAATGTCGGTCATGATCGCGATGTTGTCCGGCCCGGTTTGGGTGAAAAACTCAAACAGCAGCGGAAAAACCACGTAATAGGCAAACGCCGCACCGCCATAGAACAGCGCAATGCTTGAGACCAGAATCGGAATCGCCAGCGCTTTTTCATTGTCGTAAAGCCCCGGCGCGATAAACGCCCAGGCCTGATGCAGCACAAAGGGAATGGCGATAAACACCGCGACGACCAGGGTAAGTTTAAATGGCGCTAAGAATGGCGAGGCCACTTCTGTGGCGATCATTTGCGAGCCTTCGGGCAGCAGATCCATTAACGGCTCGGCGACGAAGGTATAAATATCATTGGCAAACGAATAAAGGCCCAAAAAGACCACCAGGATCACGATCACGGCGCGCATCAACCGTGAACGTAGTTCAATCAGGTGCTCAATAAGAGGGGCTTGGCTTTGTTCTTCACGCGGCTCCTTTGAATCGCCAGACATACTCATTGGTGGTTACGATCCTTATTTGATACAGCCTTTTGTGATTCAGTCGGCTCAGGTTCTGGCGCGTCTTCGGGCTCTACCGAGGAAGGCGGTGACGATGAAGGAGGCGTTTCTTCACGTACCGTTTGCAGGGCATCATCCAATCGGGAGCTCGCTTTGGCGACGCGCTGTTCTGTCTCGCTCTGCGTCGCCTTGGTTGCTGGCGCTGACCGAGGAGTTGAAGGGGAATCGGCAATACTCTCTACGTCCAGCTTGGCTTTTTTCAAGCTATCGTCGAGCTTCTTCTGCTGTTCGTTAAGCTTTTGGCGTAGCTCTTCTGCTTCAAGCTGAGCGCTAATTTCACGCTGCATGCCGGATACCGTGCGCTTTATTTTGCCAATCCACATACCCGTCGTGCGGGCGGCCCTAGGCAGCCGCTCCGGGCCAAGCACCAACAGCCCGACGATGCCAATGAGCATTAGTTCAAGAAAGCCGATATCCAGCATGGTTTATTTGCGCTCTTCGTTACGTTCGTTGGCGGCCTGTTTCTCTTCGGCTTGAACGTCATAAGTGTTGCCAGGTTCTTCATGGCTCACTTTGGCATGCGGTTGGTCAGCGTCTTCTTTATCCGCTTCTTTATTTTTCTCTTCATCGTGCATGGCTTTCTTGAAGCCCTTGACCGCCCCGCCTAGGTCGGTGCCCACATTACGCAGTTTTTTGGTGCCGAAAACCAGGATGATGATGCCCAGAACAATCAGCAACTGCCAAATACTAATACCACCTAACATATGCGTTTCCTCATGGGAGCAGGTTGACTATCTTTTGTCCAGCTTGGTTATCACTATACGACAGTTTCTGTGACCGCTATGGCTGACGAGACGCTTTTTCTTCGTGCCCGGAAATGCCAACGCGTCGTGCTAGTTCATCTAAAACAGCCTGATGATCCATCCCCAGGTGCGACAGCATCACCATACTATGAAACCACAGGTCGGCCGTTTCAGAAATCAACGCTTGGCGCTCAGCCTCACCACCGTGCTCCGCATCTTTTGCTGCAAGCACTGTTTCAGTCGCTTCTTCGCCAATCTTTTCGAGTATCTTGTTCAAGCCCTTATGATGCAAGGAGGCTACATAAGAATCTTCTGCTGCTGCGTGTCGCCGCTGCTTTAGTACCTCATTGAGAGTATCCAGCACAGACGCAGTATTTGTCGAAAAAGCGTTGGTTGGTAAATTGTCAGGCGATAATGAGTTGCTGTCCATGGGAATCCTTATAAACGTTTAATGCACTGCGCTATTGCCATACCAGCAGTAAGAGGCCAATCGCAGCGGCAGCCAGTATTGGCCACTCCTGGAGCTCAATCCAACCGCTTAATGGCTGCCAAGCCAGTGCTAGTGCCAGCAGAATCAGACCCAGGCGCAGGCGGTAAAGCCGCTTTCCCTGCCGTACCATCTGCACGCGCATGGCATTGATGGAGTCCACCTGCTGATGACGTTGACGATGCTCATGCTCCATGCGGCTGAGCGCTTGGTGCGCGAGTACAGGCAATTCAGGTAGCTGGTGTGAAAGCTCCGGTGCCTGCCGCTTGAATGATTCCCATAAACCGCTGACACCCGCACGCTCTTTCATCCACTGTTCTAAATACGGCTTGGCGGTGCTCCAAAGGTCCAAGTCAGGATAGAGCTGACGCCCTAAGCCTTCAATATTGAGCAGTGTTTTCTGCAATAGAACCAACTGCGGCTGCACTTCCATATTAAAACGCCGCGCGGTTTGAAACAGACCCAGGAGCACTTGGCCAAAGGAGATGTCTTTCAGCGGCTTCTCTAAAATGGGCTCGCAGACGGTGCGGATGGCTGCCGCGAACTCATTGGCGCGAGTATTTTCACCCACCCAGCCGGACTCAATATGCAGCGCGGCTACTTCGTAATAGTCCTGGTGGAAAAACGCCAGCAGATTGCGGGCCAAATAATCCTGATCTTCTCGGGTCAAGCTGCCCACAATGCCGCAGTCGATGGCGATGTACTGCGGGTCTTCGGGGTTGTCGCAGTTAACAAAGATATTTCCGGGGTGCATGTCGGCATGGAAGAAGTTGTCACGAAATACCTGAGTAAAGAAAAGCTCAACGCCGCGTTCTGCGAGCTTTTTAAGGTTCGTGCCCCGGGCAATTAGCGTATCTAAATCGGCGACCGGTATGCCGCGAATGCGCTCTTGAACCATCACGTGGCGGCGGGTGAAGGGCCAATAGATGGTAGGTACAAACAGCAGCGGTGAGTCTTTGAAGTTACGTTTAAGCTGCGAGGTGTTGGCGGCTTCTTTATAGAGATCCAATTCGTCAAACAGCGTGGCTTCGTAGTCGCGAATGACTTCCACCGGGCGCAAACGTCGCGCTTCGGGGATTTTGGAGAATAGCTTGGCGACTTGGTACATCAGCGCCATGTCCTGACGCATCACGCGATCAATGCCGGGGCGAATAATTTTTACCACTACGTCTTCACCGCCGTGGAGCCTTGCCGCATGCACCTGGGCAATCGACGCTGAGGCTAATGGCACACGGTCAAACTCAGCAAAGGCCACTTCCAGTGTCATTTCCAGCTCTTTCTCGACGCGGGCAGCGGCAAGATCGCCGGGGAAAGGTGGCACCTGATCCTGAAGGCGCTTTAGCTCATCGGCGATATCCGCAGGTAGCAGGTCGCGACGGGTCGAGAGCATCTGACCGAATTTAATGAAAATTGGTCCTAGCGCCTCTAACGCCAAGCGCAGGCGTTCGCCCCGCGATCGCTTGCTGATCGGCACCAAGCGTAACGGTGAAAACCACAGCAGCGTCCGCAGCCACCAGGGCAGGCGCTCCAGCGGCAGCAGCGTGTCTAGCCGGTGGCGCGTGATTACCCAGCTGATCCGTAGCAGGCGCAGGCTCATGGGCGTGGCTCCTGAGAGGCGCTCTGCGGCGGTTGCGTCAGCTTGCGCTGCAAGCGGTTAAAGCGCGCTTCCAGACGATCGGTGGCAATTTCCAGCTCGGTTAAGTGATCGCGTAGCACGTTGCGCTGTTGCTGACCGGGTAGCAGGCGGGCTTCTTCAAAGACATATTCAGAAACATCCTGCATCAGTTCATCTTTGGCACGCAGTCCCCAGCGAGCGGCGCGACGCAACCCTTCGGCCAGCGAGTGAGCGGGCATATCGCCAAGCCAGCGGGCCAGCTCGCTTTCCCAGTCAATGTCTAAATCGAAAAGCAGCTCGCGGGTCGCTTCAAGTAGATGGATACGCCCACGCACGGCCAGTTTGCCATCGAACATTAGCCGCTCAATCGAGGCGCCGCTGATCCACTCTGACAATGTTTCCGGAGTCAGCTCGACGACCGCATCTACCTCGGTTTCAACAATACCTTCGCCACGCATCAGGTCTAAGCCTGCGTGGTGGTAGTGGATCACAAGTTCAAGATGCGGCTGCTCCAGGCGTATCAGCAAACGGCTGCCCGCCAGCGCTGCCAGCCGTGCGGGGGCTGCCGGGTCGCGGGCGAGTAGGGCATTGAGCGTGCGTTCACATCCGGCCAACAGCAGGGTCGGGGTTACCAGCATGCTGGCCTCTGGGTCTGTAGCGTCTGAAGTCTCATAGCTTAATGCCGCGGTGTAGTGCAACGATACCGCCCGTCAGATTGGTGTACTCGACCCGCTCAAGCCCCGCCTCTTCCATCATGGCTTTGAGCGTTTCCTGGTCGGGATGCATCCGAATCGACTCCGCCAAATAGCGGTAACTTTCGCCGTCCCCCGCCACCAGTTCGCCCATTTTGGGCAGCAGGCGGAAGGAGTACTCGTCGTAAGCCTTAGACAGCAAAGGGTTGTTGGGTTTGGAGAACTCTAATACCAACAGGCGCCCACCGGGTTTAAGAACGCGCGCCATGGAACGCAGCGCAGCGTCTTTGTCGGTGACATTGCGCAGCCCAAAAGCGATCGTAATGCAGTCGAAGCTATTATCGGGAAACGGCAGGCTTTCGGCATTGGCTTGAACATACTCTACGTTGCCGCCGACGCCATTATCCATCAGCTTGTCGCGGCCGACTTTGAGCATTGAGGCGTTGATATCCGCCAGCACTACTTTGCCACGCGGGCCAACCAGGCGGGAAAACTTGAGGGTTAAGTCGCCCGTGCCGCCAGCGATATCAAGCACGTGGTGACCAGGGCGCACACCGGCGCGCTCAATAGTCATGCGTTTCCAAACCCGGTGGATACCCATCGACATCAAGTCGTTCATTACGTCGTAGCGTGCGGCAACCGAGTGGAATACGTCAGCTACTCGTGACGCTTTCTCGTCAACCGGTACTTCCTGGTAACCAAAATGAGTCGTGCGTTTTTCTGTGGGGCTCATGGGGCGGTAGCTCCCGAATTTTAGGCGGTGGCAGATCGACCTTTGGTCTTTTGACTGAGGGCCGACGCGATTAAAAAGTTAGCGTCATTGTAGCCTTGTCCGCCCTGGCTTGTCTGCCTAGTTGGTTGCAGGGGTGTGAGTCATGCCATCACAGTTGCTTGAATTGAATGCTGGCCGGCTCGCGCGAGGCGCCTGCATCCTTTAAGCGCTGCAAGTAATTGTTCCAATAGGCTTCTTGATGCGTGGCAAGATCGTATAAGTAGTTCCAGCTAAACAGGCCACTGTCATGACCATCGTCAAAGTGCAGTTTCAGTGCGTAGTTGCCTGCCTGAGTAATATTTTGCAGGCCGACATCTTTTTTCCCCACTTGCAGTACTGCCGTGTCACCACCGTGGCCGCGTACTTCGGCGGAAGGTGAGTAGACGCGTAACAACTCCACCGGCAGGCGAAAATGTTCGCCCGTGGCGTAACCAAGTTCCAGCTCGCGGGCCTGCTTATGGTAGTGAACCCGGGTAGGGGTAGGGGCGTTCATGATGAGACCTCATGGCTAAGTGTCCATGGCTAAATGCCATAGCAGCAAGCCCGCGAAGAGCGGGCTTGCTGTTGCTGACGATACCAACGCTGATAATAACGACAGGCGCAGCTTACAAAATATACCGTGACAGGTCTTCGTCGACCGCGAGTTCGCCAAGCTGGGCATTGACGTAATCTCCGTCGATGATCAGCGGGCTCTCCATATCGCCGCCTTTGAAAGAGGCTTCTTCCAACAACCGCTCCATGACCGTGTGCAGACGGCGGGCACCGATGTTTTCAGTGCCTTCGTTGACCTGCCAGGAGATCTGCGCGATGCGCTCGATACCGTCGGGAGTAAACTCCACATCAAGACCTTCTGTCGCCAGGAGCGCCTGATACTGCTTGGTCAGCGAGGCAGAGGGCTCGGTGAGGATGCGTTTGAAGTCGTTAGGCGTCAGTGCATCAAGCTCTACACGAATCGGCAGGCGGCCCTGTAACTCAGGAATAAGGTCGGAAGGGCGCGATAGGTGGAAGGCGCCAGAAGCAATAAACAGAATGTGATCGGTTTTGACCATGCCGTACTTGGTCGAAACAGTAGAGCCTTCGATCAGCGGCAGCAGGTCGCGCTGAACGCCTTCGCGAGAGACTTCGCCGCCACTGGACTGGCCGCTGCCCTTGGCCACCTTGTCGATCTCATCCAGGAAGACGATACCGTGTTGCTCAACCGAATAGACCGCGCGCGCCTTGATCTCTTCCTCGTTGACCAGCTTGCCAGCTTCTTCATCACGCAGCAGAACCAGCGCTTCTTTGACCGTTACGCGGCGGTTCTCACGCTTCTGCTGACCCATGTTGGAGAACATGCTCTGCAGTTGGTTGGTCATCTCTTCCATGCCCGGCGGGGTCATGATATCGATGCCTTGGCCGTGAGAGGAGATTTCGATATCGATCTCTTTATCGTCCAGTTGGCCTTCACGTAGCTTCTTACGGAAGGACTGGCGAGTGCTGCCTTCTTCACGTGGTTTGTCTTCCTGGCCACGGGGTGGCGGAAGAAGGGCATCCAGAACCCGATCTTCGGCGGCATCCGCGGCACGGTTGCCAACTTCTTCTTTCGCCTGTTCGCGCACCATCTTAATCGCGGCTTCCATCAAGTCGCGAATAATCGACTCAACGTCACGGCCAACATAGCCGACTTCGGTGAACTTGGTCGCTTCAACTTTAATAAACGGTGCTTTGGCCAGCTTGGCCAAACGGCGGGCAATCTCGGTTTTACCCACACCGGTGGGGCCAATCATCAGAATGTTCTTAGGCGTGACTTCTGGGCGCAAGTCATCATCGAGCTGCATGCGGCGCCAGCGGTTACGCAGGGCGATTGCAACGGCGCGTTTAGCATCTTGCTGGCCAATAATGTACTGGTCTAGAGCGTGAACAATTTCGCGGGGTGTCATCTGAGTCATATAAGTAACCTTTGTGGGCAATGAGCGGCGTTTGCGAGTCGCGTAAAATGATTAGCGACCGTCAATCGACAGCTCTTCGAGCGTCACGTGATGATTGGTAAACACACAGATATCACCAGCGATCGCCAGCGATTTCTCAGTAATTTCACGCGCCGAAAGCTCGGTATTTTCTAACAGCGCTCGGGCGCTGGCTTGGGCGAAGTTGCCACCAGAGCCAATCGCAATAATGCCGCGCTCAGGCTCGACCACATCACCGTTACCGGTAATGATTAATGAGGCGCTATGGTCAGCCACGGCCAGCAGTGCTTCTAAACGGCGCAGCGCCCGGTCGGTGCGCCAATCTTTGGCGAGCTCAACCGCTGCTTTGGTGAGATGGCCTTGGTATTTTTCCAACTGTGCTTCAAAGCGTTCAAACAGAGTGAACGCATCCGCGGTGCCACCGGCAAACCCGGCCAGTACTTTGCCGCGGTAGAGGCGGCGTACTTTACTGGCGTTACCCTTCATTACGGTATTGCCCAGCGACACTTGGCCGTCGCCAGCGAGGGCGACCTGGTTACCACGACGAACGGAGACAATAGTGGTCATGGAGATAACTCCTTGGTGGGAGGCGCGCTCCCGATGACTGGCAGGTCACTTACTTGTTAGCAAATTGCTCATGGAAGCGACCATTGTGTAAGCGTTCACAACAAAATGCGGGCGGCTGATAAAAAATCAACCGCCCGCAGGGTATTCAAGATGGGATTATTAGTTCTGCAGCTGGATAAGTAGTGGTTCTATACCCTGGGTATTCATTAAATCCTGAGCGCGGTTCAGCTCCCGGGTATCCTCGTAAGGCCCCACTTGAACACGGTGCCAGGTACTGCCATCCGCCTGGACTTCGCTAACTTCCGCCAACAGGCTTAAGTTGCGCAGTCGGCCGCGCAGCTGTTCGGCGTCACTTGCCTCACGAAATGAGGCGGCCTGAAGCATATAGCGCCCTGGGGTGTTGGTGGCCGCTTCATTCTCCTGGGCTGCCGAGACCTGGTCTTCAGGCCGGGTATTGGCGGCAATAACCTGGGCAATGGGGTCGTCACCTGCGGCGCCAGAAGCCGCGTCGCTATCGGCTGCCTGTTCGGGAGCCTCCGGGCGCACAACGCTTGACGGCAGCGTGACGCCAGGGGCAATGACCTCGGTTTCCGGCAGCAGCGTATAAAACTCAAACGTCGGCATTGACGGCTCGGCGGCTTCCTTGGTTTCCCGAGCGGCGGCGCGCTCTTCGCTACCCGAGGGCTTGGGCATCACCGTGGCCTGGGGCGTTTCACTCGGCTGCTCTTGCCAGGGGGCAGTGCCGTGCTGGTGCTGGGCTAAAAAGAAGCCTGCCGCCATGCCGGCAAGACCCCACAGCCAGCCGGGTAGGCGAAAGCCGCCGCCTGAGCTGCGGTTGGACTTGCGCTGCGAGGTGGCACCGCGGCGGGGGGCGGGCTTTTTGCGCGGGCTAGCCATTGATTACATCT
This sequence comes from Vreelandella glaciei, assembly GCF_013415125.1. GTDB lineage: Bacteria > Pseudomonadota > Gammaproteobacteria > Pseudomonadales > Halomonadaceae > Vreelandella > Vreelandella glaciei. The sequence goes on from NZ_JACCDE010000022.1 coordinate 72,449, forward strand.
CCTCTGGGGCGCTAACCCCCATTAAATCAAGCCCGTTGCGGAGCACTTGACGGGTGGCGAGGCCCAGCGCCAGGCGCGTATTGCGCAGGGTGTCGTCTTCGACCATCACTTTGACGGCGTTGTAGCAGGTGTGGAAGTCGCCGGAAAGATCGAGCAAATACTGGGCAACCTGCTGTGGTTCGCGGTTTCTAGCCGCGGTCTCCACCACTTCAGGGAAGCGTGCCAAGCGGTTAAGAACGGCTTTTTCCTGGTCGCTGTCCAGCAGGGCTAGATTGGCTATGGCTAATGCATGATCAAACGGCTGGTCGGCATCCTTTGCTTTGCGCAGCATGCTGCATACCCGAGCATGCGCGTATTGAATGTAATATACCGGGTTGTCGTTCGACTGCGAGCGCGCCAGATCGATATCAAAGGTGAGCTGGGAGTCAGCACGGCGGGCGGCGAGGAAGAAGCGAGTGGCATCGCGGCCCACTTCGTCGATCAGGTCGCGCACGGTGACATAGCTACCGGCGCGCTTGGAGAGTTTAACCTCGACGCCTGAGCGGGTGACCATCACCATCTGGTGGAGCACGTAGTCGGGCCAGCCTTTGGGAATGCCCACTTCCAGCGCCTGTAAACCAGCGCGCACGCGGGTGACGGTGGAGTGGTGGTCGGCGCCCTGCTCGTTAATCACGGTTTTGAAACCGCGCTGCCACTTGTCAAGGTGGTAGGCTACATCGGGTAGGAAGTAGGTGTAGCCACCGTCCTGTTTGCGCATCACGCGGTCTTTGTCATCACCAAAATCAGTGGTGCGCAGCCACATGGCACCATCTTCTTCATAGGTGTGGCCAGCGTTTACCAGCTTCTCAACGGTGGCATCCACCTTGCCATCTTCGTAGAGCGACGACTCTAAGAAATACACATCGAACTCTACGCCAAAGGCTTTTAAGTCGAGATCTTGCTCACGCCGCAGCCATGCGACGGCGAATTCTTGAATGGCGTCTAAGTCGTCAGGGTCTTTTTTGGCGGTGACTTCGCGATCGTCAGCGCTGACCGTTTTACCCGCCAGGTAGTCGTTGGCCACATCGACAATATACTCACCGCGATAGCCGTCTTCGGGCCAGCTTTCATCGTCAGGGCCTAAGCCTTTTACCCGCGCTTGTACCGAGCGCGCGAGGTTGGCTATCTGGGCGCCTGCGTCGTTGTAGTAGAACTCGCGGGTCACGTCATAGCCGGTGGCTTCGAGCAGGCGGCATAAACAGTCACCAATCGCCGCGCCCCGGCCGTGGCCAACGTGCAGCGGGCCGGTGGGGTTGGCGGAAACGAACTCTACCTGCACTTTTTCGCCTTTGCCGATCAGGCTGCGACCAAAGGTATCGCCGCAGTCGAGGACTTGGGCAACGATTTGCGCCGCGGCATCGGCGGCAGCGAAAAAGTTAATAAAGCCGGGGCCCGCAATGTCCGTTTGTTGGATCGCGTCGCTCTCAGGGAGCGCGTCCACCAGCAGAGTGGCCAGTTCACGCGGATTTTTGCCCGCCGGTTTGGCCAACATCAACGCCAAGTTGGTGGCGTAATCGCCGTGGGCCTTGTCTTTGGTGGGGTCGACTTTGATCGTGGGTTGAAGGTCGTTGGGCAGCACGCCTTGGTGCTTGAGCGCGGTAACCGCGCCTTCGAGCAGAGAAACTATCGTGTCTTTCATTTAGGTATCCGGGTGTCGTCGGTGGCGGCGTGTGCTAACGCGCAACTGTAAAGGTGCGTCGATAAAGCGGCTATTATCAGCAATTGAGCCGCAGTTTCAAAGCCGCGTGATGGTGAGCCCCTCTTTAGGAGAGCGTTTAGGAGAGCGTTTGTGGGTCGATATCTATCGACCAGCGCACCTTGCGCGCCTCGCGATTCGCTTCCAGCCACTGCACGAGCCAGCTGACGGCAGGGTGAAGTTGGCTACGCTTATTGGCCGCCAGCATGACATGTAAATGGTAACGGTTTTGACGTCTTTCCATCGGTGCGGGCACCGGGCCCAGGCAGCGGGTCGCCACGCGGGACTCTTTGAGCCACTGGCGCAAGGCTTGGGCGGCCTGCTGCGCCATAGCCAAAGCGGCTTCCTCCTGAGGACTTTCAATCCGAAGTAGCGCCATAAAGCAGAACGGGGGCAGCTGGGCAATACGCCGCTCTTCCAGCATGTTGCGTGCGAGCGCCCCGTAACCGTGTTCAGCCAACTGGCCCAGATGAGGATCATCGGGGTGCAGTGTTTGCACGAGCACCCGGCCTGGATGAGCGGCCCGCCCCGCTCGGCCCGCCACCTGCTCAAGCAGCTGAGCGCTATGTTCCAGCGCGCGAAAATCAGCGGCGTACAGTCCGCCGTCGGCATTAACGACTACCACCAAGGTAACGTGGGGCAGGTGGTGCCCTTTGGCGAGCATTTGAGTGCCGACTAATACGCACGGCTCACCGCGATGGATCTCTTTTAGCACTTGCTCGAAGCTATCCTTGCGCCGTGTGCTATCGCGGTCAATGCGGTGGATGGTGGTCTTGGGAAACAGGGTCTGTAATGTCTCTTCCGTGCGTTCAGTGCCGCTACCCAATGCGCGCAGGTCGCCGCTACCACATTCGGGGCAGGCATCCGGCAGAGCGCGGCGGCTATCGCAGTGGTGACAGGCCAGTAGGGCGGGCTGGCGGTGCAGCGTCATGCGTGCATCACACTGGCTACACTCGGCCATCCAGCCGCAAGCGTGGCAGGCAAGGGTCGGTGCAAAGCCGCGCCGGTTGATAAAAATTAGCACCTGCTTGCCAGCGCTCAAGGTGCTTTTAATCGCTTTGATGGCACCGGGTAGCAGGCCGCCCTGGCGGCGCTGGTGGCGCAGGTCAATCAGCTCCAGCTTGGCTGGGGGGTGCTGGCTGGGGCGCTGGGTCAGGCGTAGGTGGCGATAGGCGCCGCTAAGCGCCTGATGCAGGCTCTCTAAGGACGGCGTGGCACTGCCCATCAGCAGCGGGATTTTATGGTAATGCGCGCGTGCAACCGCAAGATCGCGAGCGTGATAGCGCAAACCGTCGTGCTGCTTGTAGGAGCCATCATGCTCCTCATCGACAATAATCGCACCGGGGTTAGCCAATGGCGTGAAAATGGCCGAGCGGGTGCCGATAATAATCAGCGCCCGGCCGCTGGCGGCGGCTTCCCACACGTCTAAGCGCTCAGGGTCGGTAAGGCCCGAATGCAGCGCCACCACGGGCACGCGAAAACGGCTTCTAAAGCGGGCGAGCGTTTGCGGCGTTAAGCCAATTTCCGGCACCAGCACCAGCGACTGGTTACCTTTGGCGGCCACTGCTTCAATCAGCTGAAGATAGACTTCCGTTTTCCCACTGCCGGTGACGCCTTCGAGCAAACAGGGGTGATAGCCCTCTAGCTTTTCATGCAGCGCGGCCAGCGCCGTGGCCTGTTCACGGTTTAGGGGTAACGCGGGAGTCGCGAGTAAGTTTCCGCTGGGGGGAGTAGGCGCGGTGAGAATATGTTCCTGGCTAGTGGCCAAGCCTTTCTTCTCTAACGCTAATAGCTGGTCGCGAGCAAAGCCATGGGCGCTAACCGCACGACCGGGTAGGCCATGGGGATGCTGGCGTAAAAGCGCATGCAGCTCTGCTTGCTTAGGCGCTCGGCTGAGGGTTTCCTGCGCACCGTCACCCTGGGCCATCCAGAGTGTTTGCGTGCGACCGGCCATCGCGTGTCCCTGGCGTAGCCGCGCGGGCATGGCGTGGTGAAGGGTGTCGCCCAGGCTGTGCTGATAGTAGCGGGCGGCAAAACGGCATAACCAGAGCCAATCTGCTGGCAGCGGCGCGTCGTCCAGCGTCTCGCTGACTGCGCGCAATTGGCTGCGCGGTAGGTCGCTGTGGTCGGCAAGTTCCACGACCACACCGACGACTTCGCGGCGCCCGAAAGGCACCCGCACCCTCAGCCCCGGCTGCCAACCGCAGGCGGGCGTCACGTTAGACGGTAAGTAGTCGAACAGGCGTCGCAGCGGTGAGGGCAGCGCTATTTTAAGTATTTGGTTAAGCACTTGAGACGGTACCCGCGAAGAAACAGAATCAGGCAATTGGCCTCCGGCGTTAGTTTTGCTAGAATATGCGACCGCTCACTCTTAGCGATCTTATCGTAACGAAAGAGCGGCCAACCGGTTAGTAGTTTTTCCAAACCCGTATGCGGTGCCTGGCACGAGATCAGGTGGCGGCATATAGCTTCGTGAGGTTCGAGATGAGACAAGGTATCCACCCGAATTACAACACGGTCACCGCCAACTGTTCTTGCGGTGCTAATTTCCAGGTAGGTTCTACTTCAGGTCAGGACTTCTCTCTGGATGTGTGCTCCAACTGCCACCCGTTCTATACTGGTAAGCAGAAGCAAGCGACCACTGGTGGCCGCGTAGAGCGCTTCAACAAGCGTTTCGGCGCTGCTGTTAAGCGCGGCTAATCCAACTCGGATAGCCATATCGCAAGTACAGGTCGTACTTGCGCAAAACCCACGCCGCGGCGTGGGTTTTTTGTTGTCTCGCTAAAAAACCAGCTATATTTTTTGTGGAAAAAATTTTCACAAATGCTGCGCTAATGTTGCGGTACAGCAATAAGCAAAGCGTTATGACTAACGCTGTTTTACATAAGTTTCAGCAAATATCTGCGAAATGTGGCGAATATGAAGGTAAAATTCAGTTAAACGGGCGTTTTGATATGAGTTGACGGCGCGCTTGAGGCGCATAGGTTTTTTCTATATTCTGAAACGACTTATCTACTTTATGTTAACTGGACTCTGACCATGACGGATGCAAATAAGCAGGCTGCTTTGGATTATCACGCAAAACCGATTCCCGGTAAGCTGTCGGTGGAGTTGACCAAACCCACCGCGACGGCACGGGATTTGGCGCTGGCGTATAGCCCAGGCGTGGCTGAGCCAGTGCTTGAAATCGCCAGGGATGCGGAAAATGCCTACCGCTATACCGGCAAGGGTAATCTGGTTGCCGTTATCACCGACGGCAGCGCTATTCTTGGCTTAGGTAATCTGGGCCCACTGGCGAGTAAGCCAGTCATGGAAGGCAAAGGCGTGCTGTTTAAGTGCTTTGCTGGCATCAACTCGGTGGATATCGAAGTCGATGCAGAAAGCCCTCAGGCATTTATCGATACCGTCGCGCGCATTGCCGATACCTGGGGTGGCATCAATTTAGAAGATATCAAGGCACCGGAGTGCTTTGAAATTGAAAAAGCCCTGATTGAGCGCTGCAGTATTCCGGTCTTCCATGATGACCAGCATGGCACCGCGATTGTCACGGCGGCAGGCATGCTGAACGCTTTGGATATTGCTGGCAAAAAAATCGAAGACGTTAAAATTGTTTGCATGGGCGCTGGTGCGGCGGCGATTGCCTGCATGCGCCTGCTGGTCTCCTGTGGCGCAAGTAAAGACAATCTTGTGATGCTTGACCGCCGTGGTGTCATTCACACGGACCGCGAAGGCATCAACGAATACAAGGCTGAATTCGCCCGCGATACCGAGATGCGCACCTTGGATGATGCCATCGACAACGCTGACGTATTTATCGGCCTTTCGGGCCCGGGCCTGCTCTCCGCTGAACAGGTGAAGAAAATGGCGCCAGATCCAGTGATTTTTGCCTGCACTAATCCGGATCCGGAAATTCATCCTGACGTTGCTCGCGAAGCGCGCCCGGATGTGATCATGGCCACTGGCCGTTCGGATTTCCCGAACCAGGTTAACAACGTGCTGGGCTTCCCGTTTATCTTCCGTGGTGCGCTGGATGTTCGTGCTACACGCATTAACGAAGAGATGAAGCTGGCCGCCGTGCATGCGCTGAAAGATCTGGCCCGAGAGCCGGTTCCTCAGGAAGTGCTGGATGCCTATGAGCGTGCCGAGATGAGTTTTGGCCGCGAGTACATCATTCCCACGCCTGTCGATATTCGCCTGTTGGCGAGAGTTACCTCGGCGGTTGCTCAAGCCGCGGTTGATTCTGGTGTAGCGCGCAAACCGTTTCCTGCGCACTATCCGCTTACGTCTATCAACGACGTTTACGGCGGCTAATAAACCGCAGCACTCTCTCAAACATTTACGCCCGCTAATAAGCGGGCGTAAATGTTTGAGAGAGTGTCTATTTAGTCTTGTGAATAACGCGTTAGCCCTTCTTGAGCGGTAGAGGCCACTAAGCGGCCATCACGGCTGTAAATATGCCCCCGCGCCAGCCCGCGAGCGCCGCCTGCCCAGGGTGAATCGATAACATACAGCAGCCAATCGTCCAGGCGTGTGTCCTGGTGTAGCCATAAGGCGTGGTCTAGGCTGGCGATGCGCAGCTTGGGGTCGCGGTACTCGATGCCGTGGGGAATCAGGCTGGTGGTCAGCAGGTTGAAGTCAGAGGCGTACGAGAGCAGGTGGCGGTGCAGGGCCGGGTCGTCAGGCAGCGTGCCTGAAAGTCGAAACCACAAACACTGGCCTGTAGGCGTGCCGTTGTCGGGGTTGCCCATGAGATGCAAAAACTCAATGGGGTGGCCGGGAAAGCGGTCATGTTTGGCATCGCCGTTCTCTAGCAGCGCTTCGGGGGTGGCGACATTCGGCATGGCGCGCTGATGGCTAAAGCTCGCTTCCTCGCTCTGAAAAGAGGCGCTGCAGAAAAAGATCGGCCGGCCTTTTTGAATGGCGGTGACGCGGCGGGTGGTAAAGCTGCCGCCGTCGCGAATGGTATCCACTTGATAGACAACGGGGCGATGGGGGTCGCCGGGGCGCAGGAAGTAGCCATGTTGAGAGTGCGGGCGACGCTCGTCTGGCACGGTGCGCGCGGCGGCCGCCAGCGCTTGGCCAAGAACCTGACCACCGTAGAGCTGAGGAAAACCTAGATCCTGGCTCTGGCCACGAAATAGCGTCTCTTCCAGTGTTTCCAGCTCTAGTAATGCTACCAGTTTGTTCAGCGCGTCTGTCATTCTCGGTATCCTTGCGGCTGTCTCTATCGAATGCGGTCGGTGAAAGAATGCTATCGCTAAAAGTAATAAGCTGCCACGGCGCCGGGCACCTCTTTCATACGGTCGTTTAGCTACCTTAGCGGAGTTTACGTTTATGCGCAGCGATGAATTTTACATGCACCGGGCGCTCGACCAAGCCCACCTGGCCGCGGCGGCGGGCGAGGTGCCCGTAGGAGCGGTGGTAGTTGATGCGCAGGGGAACATTATTGGCGTCGGGTGCAACGCGCCAATGGCCAGCTGCGACCCCAGCGGCCACGCGGAAGTGCGTGCCCTACGTGAGGCGGGTAAGCACCTGGGCAACTACCGCCTTGAAGGCTGTACGCTGTTTGTCACCCTGGAACCCTGCATGATGTGTGCGGGCACGATGATTCATGCACGCGTGGCCCGCCTGGTTTATGGCGCTGCTGAGCCTCGTGCGGGCATGGTGGAGTCAAAAGCGAACCTGCTGTCACAGCCGTGGTTCAACCATCAGATCGCGGTAACCGGTGGCGTGTTAGCCGCAGCCTCGCAAAAACTGCTGAAGGGGTTTTTCGCCGCTCGGCGCGAGCAGTAATACTGAATTGGAAATGCTACGGCGCTGTTAGTTAAGCGGTGGCACAAGCTCGAACAATAGCAGTGGATCATCATTGACAGGCATTTGTTCTAGTTGAAAAAATTGCTGACGACTACGCTCTACATATTGAATCATTTCGTAATAACGACGGATATTGCGTACGTATATTACCGGCTCGCCGCCACGGGCGTAGCCGTGACGCGTTTGGCTATGCCATTCACGCTGCTGTAATAGCGGTAGCGCCGCGCGCACATCTTGCCAGCTGTCGGGGTCGCCGCCGCGCATTTCCGCAATTTTACGTGCGTCATAGAGGTGGCCAAGGCCCACGTTGTAGGCCGCCATGGCCATAAACAGGCGATCATCGCCGGTTATGCCTTCCGGCAAGCGGTCTTTGATACTGCGTAAATAGCGGGCACCGCCGTCAATGCTCTGGGCGGGGTTTGTGCGATCCGTCACGCCCATTTCACCCGCCGTGGGGTTGGTCAGCATCATCAAGCCGCGCACGCCCGTTGGCGAGACGGCGTCTGGATCCCAGTGGGATTCCTGATACCCCACTGCCGCCAATAACTTCCAGTCAAACTCTGTTTCGCGGGCAGCCTGCTGGAACAGTGCCGTGTAACGGGGCAAGCGTGCATCAAGGTGATCAAGAAAGGTGCGCGTGCCGACATACTCTAAATAGTCGTCGTGGCCGAAGTAGCGGCTTACCAGCCGATCAAGCGTGCCGCTTTCTTGAAGGTCTTGTAGGAACCGATTGGCGGCTTCAAGCAACCCTAAGCCGCGACCGCTAGGCACCGCCCATGCCATGGAGAGCGGGTCGCCGAGTATAAAGCCACGTTCCACATTGGGGAAAAACAGCCGATTTAAACGAAACTGATGCTCGAAAATGACCGCGGCGTCCAGGGTGCTGTCTTCAACGCGTGCCAGCAGTTCGGCGACTTCAAGCTCGTGAGACTCTTTCCAGCTCAAGGTAGGATGACGCCGCTGAAGGTCGCGCAGCGCTTCATCAGTACCGGCTTCGCTTAGCGTGCCAAGTTCTAAGCCGACAAGGTCACTCGGCTCTTTAATGCCATTCAGGCCGCGGCGGTAAACCACCAGCGGCTGCATTTGAATAATCGGCCGAGTGTAGTGGACGCCAGGGCTGTCAGGCAGTAATGGCAGCGCTGCCGCGCCCAGGTCGCCTTTTTCACGCACCGCCGGCAGGACGCTTTCTGGGTGGTGGCTGGCGTCAAGGTTAAGACTCACTCCCAAGTAATCGGCAAAACGGTGCATCAGTTCGTATTCAAAGCCGGTAGGGCCTTGGCGGCCTTCGTAATAGGTCGTGGGGGTGTTGCGGGTATGAACGGTAATAAAGTCTTTTGTGCTGATATGCGTTAAATGCTCGCCTGGGGGAGCAAGAGAGAGAGTGGGTACCATGGTCAAAAGCGTAATAGTGATTAACGCATAATAAGCGCTGGCACGGGCTATAAAATGTCGGCAAATCAACGTCAGCATGGCGTCTTGTTGGCATGAAACAAGCTGCCACGATACCCAGCCCGGGTTACGCTGTCACCTTGTTGATTTCGTGTGGTGGCTGGTTTCCAGTATCATAGGCGTTTTTCGCTATCATAAAAGCACGGCCGCTTAGCGGCCCGGTGATTTCCCTGCTCGAATTTCCCTGCTCTAGAGGCTTCAGGATATGCTCGAACTGCGAGGCGCGCCCGCCCTTTCTGCCTTCCGTTATGCTCGGCTGTTAACGGTGCTGCGTGAACGTGTTCCCGAGGTGGAAGCGCTGTCTGCCCACTATGTTCATTTCATCGACCTTAACCCTCATAACCACAGCAAGACGCTGGACGATACCGCCCACGAGCGTTTGGTGCAGTTACTTGACTATGTGCCGGGCGATGGCACTCACTCGAGCGTAGAGGTTCCGAAAAGCGCCCAGCGGTTTTTAGTGGTGCCGCGTTTGGGTACCCAGTCGCCCTGGTCGTCTAAAGCGACGGATATCGCCCATAATTGCGGATTGAACCAGATTAGCCGTATTGAGCGCGGCATCGATTATCGGGTCAGCTTTACCGACATGCCGGATGAAGAGAGCCTGAACGCACTAGCGGCACTGCTGCATGACCGTATGACTGAAACCGTGCTATCCGATGCTTCAGACGCTGCCAAGCTGTTTGCCCAGCACGACCCGGCGCCGTTGGGTAGTGTGGATATTCTAGAAGGGGGCCGGGAAGCCTTAGCGACAGCCAACCAAGCGCTGGGACTGGCGCTGGCAGAAGATGAAATTGATTACTTGGTAGACGCCTTCAACGAACTGGGGCGTAACCCCAGCGATGTTGAATTGATGATGTTTGCCCAGGCCAACTCCGAGCACTGCCGTCACAAGATATTTAATGCCGACTGGGTGATCGACGGCGAGCCGCAAAGCCACTCGCTGTTTAAGATGATCAAGAACACCTTTGCGTCGTCGCCGGACAACGTGCTGTCCGCTTACAGTGATAATGCCGCTGTCATCAAGGGCAGCCAGGGCGGCCGCTTCTTTGCGACACCACTTACCGGGGCGGAAGACGAGCGGGCGCTTTATGGCACCCATCAGGAGCCCATTCATATTCTGATGAAGGTGGAGACCCACAATCATCCCACCGCGATTGCCCCTTTCCCAGGTGCAGCCACAGGTTCCGGGGGCGAAATTCGCGATGAGGGTGCGACGGGTATCGGTGGCAAACCCAAAGCGGGTCTTTCTGGCTATACCGTCTCTAATCTGCGTATTCCTGAGTTCGTACAGCCCTGGGAAGCCTTTGATTACGGCAAGCCGGGGCGCATGGAGTCGGCGCTCAACATTATGCTCGAAGGCCCGATTGGCGGCGCGGCGTTTAACAATGAGTTTGGTCGCCCCAATCTAACCGGCTATTTCCGCACTTACGAGCAGGAGTCCCTAAACGAAGGTGGTATAGAGCGGCGTGGTTTCCACAAGCCGATCATGCTTGCCGGTGGTTACGGCAATATTCGTGCTCACCACGTCCAAAAGGGCGATATCCCTGTCGGCGGCAAACTGATCGTAATGGGCGGCCCGGCGATGCTGATTGGCTTGGGCGGTGGCGCTGCATCCAGTATGGCGTCCGGCACCTCCAGCGCCGATTTGGATTTTGCCTCGGTGCAGCGTGAAAACCCGGAAATAGAGCGTCGTGCCCAGGAAGTTATTGACCGTTGCTGGGCCCTGGGCGATCACAACCCCATTCGCTTTATTCACGATGTAGGCGCAGGCGGGCTTTCCAACGCGTTGCCGGAGCTGGTCAAAGACGGCAACCGTGGCGGCCGTTTTGACTTGCGCGCGGTGCCGAATGCCGAGCCTGGCATGAGCCCGCTGGAAATTTGGTGCAATGAAGCGCAAGAGCGCTACGTGCTCGCCGTAGCGCCAGGAGACTTGGATACCTTTGACGCACTGTGTAAGCGCGAACGTTGCCCTTATGCAGTGGTCGGTGAAGCGCTGGAAGCGCACCATTTGGAAGTGCGCGATGGTCATTTCAGCAGCAAGCCGGTCGATTTGCCGATGAGTGTGCTGTTCGGCAAAGCACCTAAAATGCAGCGTGAGTTTGAGCGCCACGATCCCGAGCTTTCCGGCATGATGCTGGATAATCTTGACCTTCGCGAAGCACTGGATCGGGTACTGCGTTTGCCGACAGTCGCCTCCAAAAGCTTCCTGATCACCATTGGTGATCGCTCGATTACCGGCCAAGTGGCCCGTGATCAAATGGTCGGCCCCTGGCAGGTGCCGGTGGCCGATGTGGCGGTTACCACGGCAAGCTATGACACCCTCGCCGGTGAAGCCATGGCGCTGGGCGAGCGTCCGCCGGTGGCGTTGATCAACCCCGCCGCTAGCGCCCGCTTGGCCGTTGCCGAAGCGATTACCAACCTGGCGGCAGCGCCGATTGCTAAGTTGAGCGATATAAAGCTCTCCGCTAACTGGATGAGCGCGGCTGATCACCCCGGTGAAAATCAGGCGCTTTATGATGCTGTTTACGCCGTGGGCATGGAAATGTGCCCGGCATTGGGCATTGCGATTCCGGTGGGCAAGGATTCGATGTCAATGCGCACCGCCTGGGTCGATGAGGATGACCAAGGTGAAAGTGAAGACAAGAGCGTAACGTCGCCGCTTTCTTTGGTCGTGACCGGTTTTGCGCCCGTTACCAATGCAATGGCCACGCTAACGCCGCAGATCAACCTGGAACAAGACGAGTCGGATCTCATTCTGATCGATCTGGGCAGCGGCCAAAATCGCTTGGGTGGCTCTGCTCTTGCGCAGGTCTACGGCCAAGTGGGCAACGATTGCCCCGATGTGGATGACCCGGAAGATATTAAAGCCTTTTTTGAAGTGATTCAGGGGCTTAACCGAGACGGTATTTTGCTGGCCTACCACGATCGCAGCGATGGCGGCCTGTTGATCACTCTGCTGGAAATGGCTTTCGCCGCCCACGCCGGACTTGAGATCAAGCTCGACTGGATGATCGACGAGCCGGTCGAGGCATTGAATGCACTGTTCTCAGAAGAGCTGGGGGCGGTCATTCAGGTCAATCGTCAACATACTGAAGAAGTGCTGGCGCAGTTTGCCGTTGCCGGTATCGAAACGTGCGGCGTGATCGCTCGCCCCCGTTACGACGACCAAGTTCGCGTTACGCTGTTTGAAGAACCGCTACTGGAAACCACGCGTCTGCTTACTCAGCGCACCTGGGCTGAAACCAGTTATCGCATGCAGGCGCTGAGGGATAACCCTGAGTGCGCCAAGAATGAGTTCGATAATCTGCTCGATAGTCGTGATCCCGGGCTCTCCGCCACGCCCACTTTTGATATCAATGACGACATCAGTGCACCGTTTGTTAATACCGCCAAACCTGCCATGGCCGTGCTGCGCGAGCAGGGGGTTAACGGTCAAGTGGAGATGGCTTGGGCCTTCGATAAAGCCGGGTTTGAGGCGGTCGATGTGCACATGAGCGATATTCTAGAAGGGCGCGTCTCGCTTGATGAGTTTAAAGGGCTGGTCGCCTGTGGCGGCTTCTCTTACGGTGACGTGCTTGGCGCCGGGGGCGGCTGGGCAAAATCAGTGCTGTTTAACGAGCGCGCCCAGGAGCAGTTTGCGGCGTTTTTCGCCCGAGAAGATAGCTTCTCACTGGGTGTCTGCAACGGCTGCCAGATGCTCTCGCAGCTGAAATCGTTGATTCCTGGCGCTGAAAATTGGCCGACGTTTGTACGCAATGAGTCTGAGCAGTTTGAAGCGCGAGTCTCCATGGTGCGGGTTGAGAAGAGCCCTTCGATTCTGCTTGCCGGCATGGAAGGCTCCAAGCTGCCCATTGCGGTTGCTCATGGTGAGGGGCAGGCGGCGTTTCGTGACAGCGCTCATCTGCGTAGCATGCAGACGAGCAGCCAAATAGCGCTGCGCTACATCGACAACTACGGCCAGGTAACGACCCGCTATCCGGCGAACCCTAACGGCTCACCGTCGGGTATTACGGGGCTAACCACACCCGATGGCCGGGTGACTATCATGATGCCGCACCCTGAACGTGTCGCTAGAGCGGTCACCAACTCCTGGCGTCCGGCGGAGTGGGTTGAAGACGGTGCCTGGCTGCGCCTATTCCGCAATGCTCGCGTTTGGTTGGGTTAACGGAGACACCCTCATAGGTGAATGATGACGCAACACGACAAGGCGGCCTCTGGGCCGCCTTTCTCATCCATAGCCCAGACGCCCCAATTGCGCCCCTATCAACAGGAGGCGGTAAAACGGGTGGTCGTGCATTTTCGTGCTTCCAGTGAGCCGGCGTTGGTGGTGCTGCCTACCGGCAGCGGTAAATCCTTGGTCATTGCTGAGTTAGCGCGCCTGGCGCGGGGGCGAGTGTTAGTGCTGGCCCACGTACGCGAGCTAGTGGAGCAGAACCATGCCAAGTATCAGGCTTATGGGCTTGAGGCCGATATTTTTAGCGCGGGACTAAAGCGTAAAGAGGCGAACCGACAAGTGGTGTTTGGCTCGGTGCAGTCGGTGGTGCGCAATTTAGATCGCTTTAATGACGCAAACTTTACCTTGCTGGTCATCGATGAGAGTCACCGCGTATCGCTTAACGAGGACGCCAGCTACCGCCAGGTGATTGAACACCTGCGACAGCATAATGCTCAGCTTAAAATACTCGGACTCACCGCTACGCCTTACCGTTTGGGGCAGGGGTTTATCTATTATCGCCATCACCACGGCATGGTCAGGGGCAGCGAGGAGAGCTTTTTTCGCGACTGTGTCTTTGAACAGCCGCTGAGGCTGATGGTGAAACAGGGCTATCTGGCGGCACCCAAACGCCTGGATATGGCCATTGAGGGCTATGACTTTTCTGCCCTCAAGCCCTCTTCAAGTGGTTTTTTCCAGGAGGAGGAGCTCAATCGCGTAGTGGCGGGTAACCGGGCAACGCCGGGTATTATCGGACAAATCGTCGAACGCGCGGCTGATCGCCAAGGGATAATGATCTTTGCCGCCACCGTGGCCCACGCTGAAGAAATTATCGGCTATTTGCCGCGAGCCGAAGCGGCGCTCATCACCGGTGCGACCCCCTCCCGAGAGCGTACGGCGCTAATTGATGCCTTCAAAGCGCGCGGGCTGAAGTACCTGGTTAACGTCGCGGTTCTGACCACCGGTTTCGATGCGCCTCACGTGGATTTGATCGCTATTTTACGCCCCACTGAGTCGGTTAGCCTTTATCAACAGATGGTGGGCAGAGGACTGCGTTTGTCGCCGGGCAAAAGCGACTGCCTGATTTTGGACTATGTCGGTAACCCCTGGGATATCTTCGCGCCGGAAGTGGGTGAGCCGAAGCCAGATAGCGACAGCGAGCCGGTTCAAGTCGAGTGCCCCGCCTGTGGCCATGCCAATCTATACTGGGGCAAGCGAGATGGTGACATCGTCATTGAACACTTTGGCCGCCGCTGCCAGGGGTTAGTCGATGACCCTGATCGAAATTCTAAAGTAGCAAGCGGCCAGCGTGGCGCGGTTTCGGGCGCCTGTAAAAAGCAATGCGACTTCCGGTTTCGCTTTAAAGTTTGCGATGAGTGCGGTGCCGAAAATGATATCGCTGCCCGGCGCTGCCACGGCTGCGACAAGCTATTGGTGGACGCGGATGACAAGCTAAAAGATGCCCTAAAGCTCAAAGATGCCAAGGTATTGCGAGTAAGTGGTATGCAACTGGAAGCGACGACCAATGGTCGTGGCCTGCCGCGCTTAAAAGTCACTTATCACGATGAAGATGGCACGCATCTATCCGAGTGGTTCGCGCTAGAGACGTCTGCTCAACGGCGCGCCTTCTATGCCGCGTTTCTACGTTATCACCTGCGCGCACCTGGCGGCAAATGGCAGCCGTTGAGCGCTGATGAGGTAGTCGCCGAGCAGCGCCGCCTGCGCCATCCTGATTTTGTCGTAGGCCGTAAAGTGGGCCGGCATTTCCAAATCCGCGACAAGCTGTTTGATTACGAAGGACGCTATCGTAAAGCGGTGGAGGCCGGATGATGCGCTTTCATTACCCGCGACTTGGGCGTCGCCAAGGGTGCCGACTTTGCTAAACTGTGCGATTGTATTGATCCCCTTTTACCAGGAGAGCCGACCCGCGTGAGCGAGACGCCAAGCGATACGACAGAGTTAGAAAATCCTGACGCTGCGACCACTGACCCAGTGGCGGTTTCGTTTGGGCGTCTGTTCAATGAGCAGATTACGGAAATGCCGGAGGATTTGTATATTCCTCCCGAGGCACTACGCGTCTTTCTGGAGACCTTTGAAGGCCCGCTGGATTTACTGCTCTACCTGATTCGGCGTCAGAACCTGGATATCCTGACCATCAATGTGGCCACTATCACCCACCAGTACATCGAGTACGTGGAACTGATGAAGGCCATGGAGATTGAGTTGGCGGGTGAATACCTGCTGATGGCTGCTATGCTCGCTGAGATCAAGTCGCGCACCTTGTTACCCCGCCCGCCGAAGGCCGAGGGCGACGATGAGGAGGATCCTCGCGCAGAGCTTATCCGACGCCTCCAGGAGTACGAACGCCTCAAGGAAGCAGCCGAGACACTGGATACGCTACCGCGCATGGGGCGTGACTGGTTCAGCGTGCAGGCGGGCTTACCTCCGCTGGAATCTCGTGTGATTCACCCTGAGGTGGAATTGGATGAATTGCTCAGCGCGCTCTCCGATATTCTCAAACGCGCCGAGCTGGTGCAGGCCCACCAGATCAGTCGCGAGGTGCTATCTACCCGCGAGCGCATGCTCAAGATTATGGAGTTACTCAGCCACGATGATGCGCATCAACGTTATACCCCCTTTGAAGCGCTGTTCACCTTAGAGGAAGGGCGGGCTGGCGTGGTCGTGACCTTTATGGCAATTCTAGAGCTGGCCAAAGAAGCCATGATTGAAATTGTTCAGAATGCACCGCTTTCGCCGATTCACGTACGTGCTCGGCGTGCCGCCCTGGCCGACGACGAAGAGGGCGCTTTTGAGGAGAACGAGATAGAAGACGATGCCTATGGTGAGTCCGCCTTTGAAACTGGAGAAGAGACGCCATGAGTAACGCCGCCAACGCGTTAGATGACATTATTGAAGCAGCGCTCCTGGCCGCTGGTGAACCGTTACCCCTTGAACGCCTAGAAACGCTTTTTCTTGAAGGCGAATGCCCGACTCGCAAGGAGTTTCGCGATGTCCTTGAGCGCTTGCAGCTGCGCCATTCAGCTGGGGCGTTAGAGTTGTTGGAAACGGTCTCAGGCTATCAGCTACGCATTCGCCCGCGTCTGTCGCAATGGGTGTCGCGGTTATGGGACGAGCGTCCCCAGCGCTACTCACGGGCCTTGCTGGAAACGCTGGCGCTGATCGCCTACCGCCAGCCGGTTACTCGTGGCGATATCGAAGAGGTGCGTGGGGTCAGTGTAAGCAGTTCAATCATGCGTACCCTGGCGGAGCGCGGTTGGATTCGCGTAGTGGGCCACCGGGATGTGCCGGGGCGCCCGGCAGTATATGCCACCACGCGGAGTTTTTTAGATGACTTTGGATTAAAAACGCTTGATGCGCTGCCGCCGATGCACACCCTGGCGAACTGGGACGAGAGCGAACTACCTGAAGACACAGGGATGACCAATGATGCTGCCATTCAGGAAGAACAAGACACCGGTTCAGACCACGAAGCACTAGACGAAACGATCAAAACGGTGCAGGATGCGCCACCCCAGAAAGAAGACATAACGTCGGCTGAAACAGCCGATACGCACGCCGAGACGGCGTTAACCCAGCCGCTGAGCTTTGCCGATTTACAGGCACGGCTGGCGGCACGTGCGCAGCGCGCGAACGAAGAAGAGCGCGAGCGCACGCAGACTACCGATGTGAGGTCAGACGACCATGAGTCAGAGTAATAGCACCACGCCCCCTATCAGTGAAAAGCTGCAAAAAGTCCTGGCCCGCGCAGGCCTTGGCTCACGGCGTGAGATGGAAACGGCAATTTCCGATGGCCGTGTAAAGGTGAATAGCCAGGTGGCCAAGCTGGGTGACCGTGTTGAAGCGCGGGATAAAGTCAGCTTTGACGACCGCCCGGTATTGCTGCGTCCGGAAGAAGAAGTGCCGCGCCGGGTGATCATGTACAACAAGCCGGAAGGCGAGCTGTGCACACGCAAAGACCCGGAAGGTCGGCGCACCGTATTTGAACGCTTGCCGCGCTTGAAAGGCGAGCGCTGGATTGCGATTGGTCGCCTGGATATCAACACCAGCGGTTTGCTGCTGTTTACCACGGATGGCGAGCTGGCCAACCGTTTGATGCATCCCTCTACCCAGGTGGAGCGTGAATACGCCGTTCGGGTCATGGGTGAAGTGAAGCGCGAACATATCCTGGCGATGGTCGATGGCGTGATGCTGGAAGATGGCCCGGCGCGCTTCACGGATGTACAGGAGTTTGGCGGCGAAGGCATTAATACCTGGTTCCATGTGGTGATTTTGGAAGGTCGTAACCGCGAAGTGCGGCGCCTTTGGGAGTCGCAAGCCCTAACGGTGAGTCGCCTAAAACGAGTGCGTTACGGCAACATCTTCCTCGATAAGCGCGCTAAAGCCGGTGAATGGGTTGAACTTAACCAGGATGAGGTGGATGACTTAGCGACATTGGCTAACTTAGAAACCCGTAAAGTGCCTGCGCTGACGCCCGATGAAAAGAACCGCTGGAACCGCGATAAGCACAAGCGTAAGCCGGTTCAAGTGATGCGTAAGCCGAAAAGCAAAGCCCGTTAACAAAGCCCGTTAAGTAGGTGCGCGAACGTGCCTGAACCGGTTTGTATTGACCAGTCAGGCGCGTTTTATGGTCCATTTCTGTTATCTCACGCTAAAAAACACTTGCTATCAAAAGGGTGTAAGCGTAGGATATGCATCCGTTCAGGCGGGTCGTTAGCTCAGTTGGTAGAGCAGTTGACTTTTAATCAATTGGTCGCAGGTTCGAATCCTGCACGACCCACCATTTAGCCGCTGTTTTGGCAGGAAGTTTTTATCCACCAGCTTGGCAGCTATTCTTTCGGGACGGGAACTAGACACGGTAAGTGTGAACATTAAAGTTTCAAAAAAATGAAGCTTGAAAAATTGAAGTTCAATAGCAAGGCAAGTTTGGGTCGTTAGCTCAGTTGGTAGAGCAGTTGACTTTTAATCAATTGGTCGCAGGTTCGAATCCTGCACGACCCACCAAATTCAACGCCCCTGGCAGCATAGCTGCCAGGGGCGTTTTGCTATGCGGGTGAGAGGTACTTTTGGGTAATGCCTCTACGTGACAATCTGTTTGCAGCGGGCAGCTATTTCCGATCAGAATGGGCTAGAATAGATATTCAGACGATAGGCCACCACGAGAGACGTAGCGGCCGATCGCACGCGAGCGGTGCGGGAATAGAGCGAAACGCGCCTGTGCCGTGACCCAGTGTTTAGCAGGGGGATTCCCTGTTCGTCACAGTGGTAGACACGATGACTATTATGACTACTCAAGCAGAGCTGAGTGCTCCGTTGCCCGTTGCATACTGTCCGACCCGGATTCCGGCGGAAGATTTGGCAAGGGTCGAAGAAATCAAGCAGCTATTGAAAACGCATAACGCTGTTTTGGTCGCGCATTACTACACCGATGATGCTATTCAGCAGCTCGCCGAAGAGACCGGCGGCTGCGTCGCCGATTCGCTAGAAATGGCACGCTTTGGTGCTCGCCACGACGCGACCACGCTGGTGGTTGCCGGGGTTCGCTTTATGGGCGAAACCGCCAAGATACTGTCGCCGGAAAAGCGCGTGCTCATGCCTACCCTTGAAGCAACCTGTTCTCTGGATATTGGCTGTCCTGCTGATGAATTCAGCGCTTTTTGCGATGCGCACCCTGATCGCACTGTGGTGGTGTATGCCAATACCTCCGCGGCGGTTAAGGCGCGAGCGGATTGGGTGGTGACTTCATCGATTGCGGTAGAGGTGATTGAGCACCTGCAGGCCAAAGGCGAGAAAATTCTCTGGGCGCCTGATAAGCATTTGGGCGGCTATATTCAGAAGAAAACCGGCGCCGATATGTTGATGTGGGACGGCGCCTGTATCGTCCATGAAGAGTTCAAAGCTAAAGGCGTTGAAGACCTTAAGCGCATTTACCCTGATGCCGCCGTTTTGGTGCACCCCGAGTCGCCTGAGCCGGTGGTGAAGCTGGCCGACGTAGCTGGTTCCACTTCGCAGTTGATCAAGGCCGCTAAAGAGCTACCTAACGATAAGCTGATTGTGGCGACGGACCGAGGTATCTTCTTCAAGATGCAGCAGGCGGTGCCCCATAAAACCTTGTTTGAAGCGCCCACCGCCGGTAACGGTGCTACCTGTCGCAGCTGCGCGCATTGCCCCTGGATGGCCATGAACGCGCTGGATAACCTGGCGGGTGCGTTGCGCGAGGGAAGTGGAGAGATCCAGGTCGATGAAGCATTACGCCTGCAGGCCTTAAAACCTCTTGAGCGCATGCTTAATTTCAACGCATAGCGAGAAAAGATTAACCGAATGTCATTGCGTATAGGGACTCCTCCCCGGTTGCAAGCGACGACGATGGAAAAACATAAGCCGATGCGTGCGTATAGTCGGTCTCTTAATGGGGACGCTATCCCCTGACCCTGATGAACGTCGCGCACCTTCTCTCCTCAACGAGGCGTAGGCTTTTTCAGCCATCGCAATGA
>NZ_JACCDE010000023.1 GCF_013415125.1 Vreelandella glaciei
CGGCCGCGCAAGACACTGGACTGGCGCACGCCGCTGGAAGTTTACGCCGAGGTGCTCAAGAAATCGGTCGCTGGCCCGAGCACCCTTCAATAGCGTTGCGCTTGGAACTTGAGACCGCCATCCCTTGGGCCTACCAGAAAAACGCGCATTACAGCTCGAAAATATCTCATTTCGCTGAGTTTTGATACCGCAAAATATGCTGCTTGGTAGGGCCATGGAAGGATTCAGGGAGGTTCCCCACTGACCGCGCCAGCCCGCGACCAAAAAAAGCGCCATCGGCAAAACCGATGGCGCTTGTATGAGCTTCTAATCAGCTAGTTACGACCCACTTGTCTACTGCGCCGCCAACTCAGGCGCAGCCTTAAACTGCCGCATCAAACCGTAGTAGAACAGCCCACCTAACCCTGCACCGATCAGCCAGCCGTAGCCGCCAAGCGCGGAGAGCGCGGGTACTAGCACGGTAGAGAGCGAGAACAGTGCCGCCACGCCAAAGGCGATAAGGGCGCGGGTGTTCCAACCGTTTACGTAGTAGTAGGCGCTGCCCGGTGCTGATGAAAACAGCTCCTGCATGTTTAAGTGCTGGCGCTTAATCAGGTAGTAGTCGACTACGATAATGCCGTAGAAGGGCGCGACAATGGCCCCTAGCGCATTCACAAAACCGGGAACGCCAATCTGGCTGATCACCGAAAGCCATAGTGCGCCGACAAAGAACGCGATTATTGCGGTAATCAGACCGCCCATCTTGAAGCTGATTTTGCTGGGGAATAGGTTGGCCAGGTCGTAGGCGGGGGGAATGAAGTTGGCGACCAGATTAATGCCCACCGTGGCGGCAAAGAAGGTTAGCGCGGCGATAATCGTGAGCGGCAGTGAATCCACACGCTCAACGATATCGGCGGGGTTGGTCAGGGCCTCGCCAAACAGCACCAAAGTGCCCGCGGTAATAATCAGCGCGATAAACGAGAAGAACGCCACGTTCAGCGGCAAGCCCAACAGGTTGCCTAGCTTCATCTGGCGTTCGGTTTTTACAAAGCGGGTGAAATCGCCGAAGTTGATTACCACCGCCGCGAAATACGCCACCATGGTACCGACAATCGCCATAAAGGCCGCGATCGAGCTGCCGCTGGTCTCACTGCCACCGCTGAAAATGGTGCCAATGGCGGGGATTAGCTCACTTCCCGCCTGGTACCAGACAATAATCATCAGCACCAACATCACCACGTAAACCAACGGGCCCGCCCAGTTCAGGAAGTGCTTAATGCGCTCAATGCCCTGCCAGAAAATCGCGATCTGAAACAGCCACACAATCACAAACGACACCCAGGCAACGCCGGAAAGCCCCAGGAAGGTGCTGCCGCTGCCCGCACCTATAAAGGCGGTAATGAGTAGGGTAACGGCGGTGGAGGCGAAGTAGGTCTGCACGCCGTACCAAAATATTCCCACGATGGCGCGTAGCATCGCGGGTAGGTTCGCGCCGCGGACGCCCATGCTGGCGCGCACCATGACGGGGAAAGGAATGCCGTATTTAACGCTGGGCTTACCGGTGAGGTTGACCAGAAACATCACGATCACGCCCGCCAGAATAATCGCCGCCATTACCGCCCAGCCGTTCAGGCCGTAGGTTAAAAACAGTGATGCGGCGAGTGTGTAACCAAACAGGCTCTGGATATCGTTAGACCAAACGTTAAATATCTCAAAGGCGCCCCAGTTACGATCCTGGGGTTTAAGCGGCGCAAGATCCTCGTTATACAGCGTGGGATCAATGTGCTTAATATCCAGGTCACTAACGTCGTTACTCTCTTTCATCTTATTAGCTCTTCGGTTGGCAAAGGGAGTTACTGACTAAAGCGCTGGCAGGGAGCCCAGTACTTCATCAACAGATAGTAGGTAACACCGGCGGGTATCAGGCTGGCGTACCACGAGATCGCCGAGAAAGAGAGCGCCGCCACAATACCCACCGCCGTGGCGATGAAAGCGGCCAAGTTAATACCCTGATAAGGTCCGTTAACGTCATACAGTTTGTCGATATCCAGCGTGCGACGACGAATCACATAATAATCGACCACCAGAATGGCGAAGATGGGGCCCAGGAAAGCAGAGTACGTTTGTACAAACAGCTGGAGGCCTGCCGCAGAACCCGGCTGAACCAGTTTCCAGGGGAAAGTGGCGAAGGCCAGCAAGCCAACGATCACCGTGGCGACCGAGAACTTGATCTTGAAGATGTCCATTAACACATAGGTCGGCGGTACCACGTTGTTAAGGACGTTGGTGGTGACCTGAGCAAAGGCGATGAATAGAAGGGTGGTCATCAGCAGCGGGGTGTTGTCGACGGCGTTGGCAAACACCTGAATAGGATCGGCGGTGCCAGTAGCCTGGGAGACCATATAGCCGATCAAGCCCATAAACAGCGTACAGGGCAGAATCGACATGGCGTAGATGGTGGTCAGCAGGCTCTGGGCCGTGCCCTTTTTATGCTCGCGGGAGTAGTCGCTGACGTTGAGCATCATGGTGCTGTAGATGCCCAGGAACAGCATGGTCGCGCCCCAGAACGGCATGCCCCAGGAGCCTTCCATGGTTAGCAGACTGGCGGAAAGCTCATCGCCATAGCGCTGCACCGTGGCGTAAAACATATACACCAGCGAGGCGAGGATAAAGGCACTGCCGATATTCTCTAACCACTTGATGCCCTGAAAGCCCATCACTGACAGGCCGATTTGCAGAAACTGGAAGGTAATGAAGTAGAAGATAAGGTTGTCGAAACCGAACAGGGTAGCCGACACCATATTGAGCGCCCCGGCACCAATCCAGCTTTGAAAGCCGTACCACACCACCGCCGGTACCGCGCGTACCAAGCCCGGTAAGCGCGTGCCCGTAAAACCAAATGCGCTGCGCGCCTGCACCATAAACGGAATGCCGTACTTGTAGCCTGCGGCCCCGTTAATGGCCAGGGCAATCCCGATCACAAAGCAGCCGATGGCAATGGCCAGCGTGGCTTGTAACAGGTTCAGAGTGCCGACCACGCTGGAGCCCATGGCAAAGGTGCCGATGGAAACGCAGCCGCCGAACCAAGCCAGAAAGTAGGAGCCGCGCCCCATAATCCGGGTGTGTTGAGGGGCCAGGCTTTCCGCCCCAAGTGCTTTTGATCCAGCATCGGATCGTTCTTCTGACGCAAGAGCCGAGGTTGAAGCGCTCATGGTGTCGTCCTCGCAAGATTATCGGTTTTATTAATCCCCGATTTAACATCGGGAAACGCTTGCGGCGTGGCGTGCTATTGGACGTTCGTGTTTCTTAATCTATTGTTATTAAATGTTTTTGAGTCATGGTTTTTTGAGACGTTGTTTTTTTAGAGCGTTGATGGCTTAAGCGGTAGCGCAAGGTCAGTAAGCCCAGCAAACTTGCCGGTGAACGCTTTCGGCCGTGGGTAGGCGAGATCACCGTGCTTGCTGGTATACAGACCTAAACCGACCAGCGATTCCGCCAGTTTTAGCGCAGCGCTAACACCTTCCACTACCGGTAGGCCGACTTCGCGGCTGATCTCCTGGGTCAAATTCGCCATGCCGCCGCAGCCTAGAACGATGGCGCCAATGCCGTCTTCATCCCGGGCGCGGCAGCACTCTTCAACAATGCGGGTAAACGCCGCTTCAGGGTGGTGCTCAAGATCCAACACCGGAATTTCCGCAGCGCGAATGCGGCGGCAGTGGTGGCTAAAGCCGTACTGCTGTAGCAAGTGCTCGGCAATAATGCCGGTGCGACCCAAGGTGGTCACAATAGAAAAACGGGTGCTCACCAGGGTGGCAAGATGAAACGCCGCTTCGGCAATGCCAATCACGGGTGCGCGGGTGAGTTCGCGGGCAGCGAGCAAGCCCGGGTCGCCGAAACAGGCCACCACGTAGGCATCGATGCCGCCTTCGCGCTCGCCTTTAAGCACCTCTTCGGCAACCCCCACCGCGCTGATCGCTTCGTCAAAATGGCTTTCAATCGAAACCGGGCCTGCGTCAGGCTGGGAAGCGCTGACCGTGGTGCCAGGCCCCGCCTGCTGCTGTGCTGCCTGACCCATAGCAGCGGTCATGGAAACCGTGGTGTTGGGGTTAATAATGCGTATATGCACGATAGGTATTCCGTGTGTAAACAATATGGCATTTCTTGTATACAAAAATAGGGCGGTTTTTTAAGGGGCGCAAGGGGCTAAAGAGCAATCGGCAATAAAAAAGCGGCTGATAAGACTTGACCATTTGTTCAGGATTCAATGGCTTAACGCCTTTTAAACTGAGAAACGCTATTGGCGTCAGGGGATTAGCGTTCGACCGCGTTGCGGTTAGTTATGAATGTCGCTATTTTGTATACAAATAATTTTCTGTATTGCTGGGCGGCTATTTGCCAATGATCTGCCCGGGTTTGTATGAATGGTTTGTATGAATCAAGGAGCTAGCTATGTCGTCGTCACCTAAGGGCCACTATCCCCGCGATTTGATCGGTTATGGACGCAACCCGCCCCACGCCAACTGGCCAAACAAGGCCAAAATTGCCGTTCAGTTTGTGCTCAACTACGAGGAGGGCGGCGAAAACTGCGTGTTGCACGGTGACTCAGGCTCTGAGCAGTTCCTGTCGGAAATCATCGGCGCACCGGCTTATCCGGATCGCCACTTGAGCATGGAGTCGATCTACGAGTACGGCTCCCGTGCCGGGGTGTGGCGCATTCTGCGCGAGTTTGAAAAACGCGATTTGCCGCTCACGGTGTTTGGCGTTGCCATGGCGCTGGAGCGCAACCCGGAGGTGGCTCTGGCATTTAAAGAGCTGGGCCACGAGATTGCCTGCCACGGCTACCGCTGGATTCACTATCAGGAGGTGCCTGAGCACGTTGAGCGGGAGCATCTACAGCAGGCCATGGAGATTTTTCAGCGCCTCTACGGCGAAAAACCCCAAGGCTGGTACACTGGTCGCGATAGCCCCAATACCCGTCGGCTAGTACTGGACGAGGGCGGTTTCCTTTACGATAGCGACTACTACGGCGACGACTTGCCTTTCTGGACGCAGGTAACCGATAGTCAGGGCAGTGATCACAACCACCTGATCGTGCCCTACACGCTGGACAGCAACGATATGCGCTTTGCCGCGCCGCAAGGCTTTAACACCGCGGATCACTTCTTTACCTACCTGCGCGATGCCTTTGATGTGCTTTACGCGGAAGGGGAGGAAGCGCCTAAAATGCTCTCTATCGGTATGCACTGCCGTTTATTGGGCCGCCCGGGGCGTTTTCGCGCGCTGCAGCGCTTTTTGGATTATATCGAAACCCACGACCGCGTTTGGGTGGCCCGCCGGGTCGATATCGCCCGTCACTGGGCAGAGCATCACCCGGCACCATCTCGCTAATCAAGTCGCTTAATAGGATGCTATGACGCCGCATATCGGACAGCGGATTACCGCCCAGTTTGACGCGCTAACTGCCCAGGAGCAGCGGGTGGCGAGCTTTATCCTCGATCATTTTGATGATCTAGCAGTATACAGCGCTGCTGATTTGGCGCGCTTGACCGGGGTGTCCAAGTCGACGGTTAGCCGCCTATTCAAGCGGCTGGGGTTCGAGAGCTACCGCACCGTTAAAGACCACGCCCGCCAGCTACGTAACCTGGGCGTGCCGTTGGTAATCGACGCTAACGCCATGCAGGAAGAGGCCGGCGCGCCGTTTCAACGTCATTTGCAGCGGGAGCAGGATAATCTACAGCGCTGCTTAAACGGCATTGCGGCGGATCAATTTGCGGCGCTGATAGAGCGGTTGGATAGCGCGCGTCATGTGGTCGTGATCGGTTTTCGTAACAGCTACCCGCTAGCGCTGCATTTTCGCCAGCAGCTGATTCAGGCGCGCACCCAGGTGCGGGTGGTACCTCACCCAAACCAATCGTTAGCGGAAGAGATCGTCGATCTCACTGAGCAGGATGTAGTGGTGCTGTTTGGTTTTCGCCGCCGTCCAGCGGCCTTTGCTTCGCTTATCGATGCACTTGAGCGCTCACCGGCCAAGGTAGCCTTGCTGGCTGACCCCACCGCGGTCAATTTCGCCTCACAGGTAACGTGGTTTTTTGAAACGCCGCTGGAAAGCCTTTCGGCGTTTGATAGCTACGCCGCAGCCAATAGCCTGATCTGCTTGATTGCCAATGGTATACTGCACCGTCGTCTTGCAGAAGGCCGAGAGCGGATCAGCGCGATCAGCGATGTTTACGCCGAGCTTAGTGAGCTGGAAGCGCCCACCATGAGCGTAGATTGGAGCGCCCAGTAGGCCCGATCTCCTTTAATGGTGCACCTAGTCTTATCGATGGATGAAAACTGCACCAAGACATTGCACTTATTTTTATTCAAACTCTCCTCCCGATGCGGTTTCAATGGCGTTGCGGCTACGCATGCCCGCTAAGCTACTGTTATAAAAAATCTTAGTGACTTCTGGTATCACGATTGCTTTTAGGTGATCAGGTGAAACGAAAGTTTCTTTGTTAGATTTTATGCAACAAAGCTTTCATTCGCTTTGCTTCCATTGCCCAGACCACCACTGCTAATTATTCAGCGAATTGTCTCTAGCAAAACCAAGATTTTGCAGAACATGCACCTGCCAGGAGAGCTTTATGAAATCGTTATCCCACCGCTTCAATCACTCTTTTTCGAGCCGCTTTAAGCGCTTGCAGTCCGGCATTTTAGCTACAGGGTTGAGTGCCGCTGTTGCCCTTGGCGCTATTACCACGAGCCCAAACGTTCAGGCGGATGCACTAGAAGATATCGAATCACGCGGCACTATCCGGGTAGCTGTCCCGCAAGATTTCCCACCGTTTGGCTCAGTAGGTACCGACCTGCAGCCGCGCGGCTACGATATTGATATGGCCCAATACCTCGCTGACGAAATGGGTGTGGAGCTGGAAATTATCCCCGTCACCAGCGCTAACCGTATTCCCTATTTACAGACCGGTCAGGCGGATCTGGTGATATCCAGCCTGGGTAAAAATCCTGAGCGCGAAGCGGCGATCGACTTCTCTGATGCCTACGCGCCGTTCTTTCTAGGCGTGTTCAGTGCCGATGAAGATGAAAGCGTAGATGGCCCGGAAGGCTTAGCCGATAAAACCATCGGGGTAACCCGCGGCGCCGTGGAAGATATGGAGCTTTCTGAAATTGCCCCAGACTCCACGACGGTCCAGCGCTTTGAAGACAACGCCACCACCATTTCTGCGTTTCTTTCTGGCCAGGTCGATTACGTCGCCACCGGTAACGTGGTCGCCGCTGAGATTGCCGAGCGGAACAGCGACCGTGCGCCCTCGCTGATTTACCAGCTCAAAGATTCACCCTGCTACGTGGGCATGAATAAAAACGAGCCAGCGCTAATGGAAGAAGTGAACCGCCTGATTGCACAAGGCTTGGAAGATGGCACCCTGAATGAGATGTCCCAGCGCTGGTTCAGTGCCGACCTACCTGAAAACTTCGGTAGCTGAGGGTCGACATGGGGCCAACACTCGATTTTCTTACCCTGTTGCCCTACGTCAGTGAGCTTCTCAAAGGATTTACCACCACGGTCATTTTGACCGTGGTGACGACCTTAACGGGATTGTCGCTGGCAGTGGCGGTAGCCTATTTACGCGTGAATGCGCAGCCTTGGGTGCGCTGGGGGCTAGGCGGCTACGTCGAAGTCACCCGCAACACGCCCTTCATTGTGCAACTGTTCTTTATCTTCTTCGGGCTACCGGGGCTCGGCATTAAAATTGATGCCATTACCGCGGCGTTCATTGCCATGACGCTCAACCTGGCCGCTTACAGCGCCGAGATTCTACGCGCCGGTATCAGCGCCACGGCGAAAGGGCAGTTGGAAGCCGGGCGGGCATTGGGCATGACCACGCTGCAAAGCTATCGCCACGTGGTGTTGGTGCCTGCTTTTGCGCGCGTGTACCCCGCGCTCATTAGTCAGTCGATCATTGTGATGCTGGGATCGGCGGTGGTGTCGCAGATTTCGGTATTCGATCTGACCTATGCCGCTAACTTTATCCAGTCCCGCAACTTCCGCAGCTTTGAAGTCTACCTGCTGATCACGCTGGTCTATTTGCTCCTCGCCTTTGGCATGCGGCGCAGCTTTATGCTGGTGGGCAAGCGCGTATTCGCCTATCAGCAAGGAGAACAACGATGATTGAGTTCACCTTCTGGGACATTCTGCGCAACCTGCTGCTGGCAACCCGCTGGACCATTGTACTGTCGCTGATTGCCTTTGTGGGCGGTGCGACGGTGGGGCTGCTGTTGACCTTTATGCGTCTCTCCAGCAACCGCTGGCTACAGCGCTTAACGTCGCTTTATGTCGACCTGTTCCAAGGCACGCCGCTATTGATGCAGCTGTTCTTGATCTTCTTCGGCGCTGCCGCCATGGGGCATCCTATTTCTGCCTGGCTTGCGGCTTCCATCGCACTAACGCTGTTCACCAGTGCTTTCCTATGTGACATCTGGCGCGGCTGTTTAGAGGCGGTAGCCAAAGGGCAGTGGCATGCGTCGCGGGTGCTGGGGATGAACTACTTTCAGACCATGCGCCATGTGATTCTGCCTCAGGCGCTGCGGCTTTCGATTCCGCCCACGGTGGGTTTCTCGGTACAGGTCATCAAAGGTACGGCGCTGGCCTCTATCATTGGCTTTGTCGAGCTGACCAAGGCGGGCACCATGCTCAATAACGCCACCTTCGAACCCTTCACCATCTTTGCCCTTGTGGCCCTGCTTTACTTCGCGCTGTGCTACCCACTTTCTTGCTACGCGCGCTATCTGGAGAAAAAGCTCTATGACGCTGGTTTACGTTGATAACGTTCATAAAGCCTTTGGCGACCTGAAAGTGCTTAAAGGTATTAACCTTTCAGTTGCGCAAGGCGAAGTGGTGGCGATTATTGGTCGCAGCGGCTCGGGTAAAAGCACCCTGCTGCGCTGCCTGAATCAGCTGGAAAAACACGACAGCGGCCAGATCACCATTGCCGATAAGCAGCTCGATGCAGCGTCAATGTCGCCCAAAGAACTGAGCGAAAACGTCGGCATGGTATTCCAAAGCTTTAACCTGTTTCCCCATAAAACCGTGGGTGAGAACGTCTGTTTGGCGCCGCTGGTGGTGCGTGGTGAGGAGAAAGCCGAGGTCGAGAAAGTCGCCCGCGAAGTGCTTGAGAAAGTGGGGCTCTCCGACAAATACGGTGCCTACCCGGCGCAGCTTTCCGGGGGGCAGCAGCAGCGGGTCGCCATCGCTCGGGCGCTGGCCATGCGCCCCAAAGTGATGCTGTGCGATGAGGTGACGTCAGCGCTTGACCCTGAGCTGGTCGGGGAAGTGTTGCGCGTACTGGAAGCGCTGGCGGCCGAGGGTATGACGCTAATTCTGGTCACCCATGAAATGAGCTTTGCCCGTGATGTGGCCGACCGTGTGGTGTTTATGCACCAAGGGCGCATCCATGAAGAGGGCGCCCCCAGCGAGCTATTCAGCAACCCACAAACGCCGGAGCTAAAGCAGTTTATCTCTGCCGTGCTCTAAGGTTTGTCTGAAATAGCTCAGCGTAATATCGTATACAAGGATGAATACACAAAGCTGTTGAAAAATTCGGAAAAACAGCAGCCCAATACGCCATGCTCACTTTAAAAAGGGAGAAACAATGCCAACAAAACGCCGCTCGACTTCTTACTATGCCCCCACTGGCGGGCATCCGCCACAAACCCAAATAACCGCTGACCGTGCTGTATTCACTGAAGCCTATGTGCTGATTCCCAAAGGCGTGATGCGCGATATCGTCACCAGCAACCTGCCGTTTTGGGAAGGCACCCGGTTATGGGTGCTGGCGCGGCCGCTGTCGGGTTTTGCCGAGACGTTCTCCCAGTACATTATGGAAGTTCAGCCCCACGGCGGTAGCGATAAGCCCGAACCAGACTCCCAGGCAGAAGGCGTGCTGTTTATTGTTGAAGGTGAGTTAACGCTTACTTTATCGGGCGAGCGCCACGTTATGCAGCCCGGCGGCTATGCGTTTATTCCCCCTGGCAGTTCGTGGCAGGTGCGCAACGAATCAAACGCGCCGGTGCGTTTCCACTGGGTGCGCAAGGCCTATGAGTTTGTGGAAGGCCTTGAGGTGCCAAAGGCGTTTGTGACCAACGAGCAGGATATTGCGCCGATCGAAATGCCGGGCACCGAAGGGCGCTGGGCCACCACGCGCTTTGTCGACCCTGCGGACGTCCGCCACGATATGCACGTCAATATCGTCACCTTTCAGCCCGGCGGCGTAATTCCCTTTGATGAAACCCATGTCATGGAGCATGGTTTATACGTGCTTGAAGGCAAGGCTGTTTATCATTTGAATCAGAATTGGGTTGAGGTGGAAGCGGGGGACTTCATGTGGCTGCGTGCCTTCTGCCCTCAGGCTTGCTACGCCGCTGGCCCAGGGCCGTTCCGTTATTTGTTGTATAAAGATGTTAATCGCCACGCTTCTCTCAAACTGTCGTCACGCTAAGGAGCTGTAATGTTGACACTGAACACTGAGCCGCTGACGGCAGAGGCCTTTGCCCCTTTTGGCGATGTGATGGATGCGCGTACCTCCGCCTCGTTTCCGATCAACGCCGGTCGCACTCAGCGCCACCATGATCTGGCGAAGGTCGAAACCCTGGGCGAAAACGCTCACACGCTGATCAACATCTTTGTTAGCCAGCCGGTCACTCTGCCGCTGGAACTCACGTTTCTAGAGCGCCACCCCCAGGGCAGCCAAGCGTTTATGCCGCTGCATCAGGAACGTTTTATCGTTGTAGTGGCGCCGCCCGGTGAACATATCAATCCTGACGAAGTGCGTGCTTTTGTGACCGATGGCCGCCAAGGCGTGAATTACCGCGCAGGCACTTGGCACGCCATTCAGTCAGTGCTAGAACGTGAGGGCGAGTTCTTGGTGGTGGATCGGGGCGGCGATGGCAATAACTGCGATGAGTTTCCCCTGACAATTACCGTTATGTTGGAATAATACGTACATTCCGTGTTGCAGGGCTGTCATATAGAACGCGTTAAACTGATAAGCTAGTGTTATTAAACAAAGTCACTACACGCTCATTAGCATGGTTGGAATATTATGAACGCACTGCACTTCTCTTCGATTCGTCGTACCAAAATTGTCGCCACCCTTGGGCCTGCCAGCGACCGGGAAGGCGTATTGGAAGCCATGCTCAAAGCGGGTGTCGATGTGGTGCGTCTTAATTTCTCTCACGGCACCGCCGATGATCATCGGCGCCGGTTAACCGAGGTACGCGAGATTGCCGCCAAACTGGGCCGTAGCGTAGCGGCCTTGGGCGACCTCCAAGGCCCCAAGATCCGCATTGCACGGTTTAGAGATGGCTCAGTGGTGCTTAAAGAAGGCCAGCCGTTCATTCTTGATATGGAACTCGATGGCGATGCCGGTGATATCCACCAAGTGGGTTGTGACTACAAAACCTTGTCACAAGATGTGGCCGCCGGAGATCGTCTGCTGTTAGATGACGGACGTTTGGTGCTGGATGTGGCCCGTGTTGAAGGGCAACAGGTTCATACCACCGTGGTTGTGGGCGGCAAGCTCTCCAACCATAAAGGCATCAACAAACAGGGCGGCGGCCTCTCCGCCCCGGCGTTGACCGAGAAAGACAAAGAAGACCTTAAAACTGCTGTTGAGATTGGCGTCGACTATCTAGCCATTTCCTTTCCCCGTCATGCCGAAGACATGCTGGAAGCACGTCGTTTACTGGGCGAAGCGGGTAAGGAAATTGGTCTAGTCGCCAAGGTCGAGCGCGCTGAAGCAGTCGCTGATGACGCCACCTTGGACGGTATTATCGAAGCTTCCGAAGCGGTCATGGTGGCACGCGGTGATTTAGGCGTTGAAATTGGCGATGCCAAGTTGGTGGGCGTTCAGAAACGCATGATCAAGCGGGCGCGTTCACTCAACCGTGCCGTCATTACTGCCACGCAGATGATGGAAAGCATGATTTCAGCGCCGCTACCTACGCGTGCCGAAGTCTTTGACGTCGCTAACGCGGTATTGGATGGCAGCGATGCGGTCATGCTCTCGGCAGAAACCGCCGCGGGTGATTATCCGCTGGAAACCGTCGAAGCGATGTCGCGTGTTTGCCTGGGCGCTGAGAGGGAGAAATCCGCCCAGGAATCCGGCCACCGCATTCATGAAGGTTTTACTCGTCCGGATGAAACCATCGCGCTTTCCGCTATGTATGCTGCTAACCACATGGCCGGCATCACCGCGATTGCCTGCATGACTTCGTCGGGCTATACGCCGCTAATCGCGTCGCGTATTCGCTCTGGCTTGCCGATTGTGGGCTTGGCGCATAACCCTATTGCTCAGCGCCGCATGGCACTCTACCGTGGGGTCGTTTCGCTGCCGTTCGATACCTCTGATATGACACCCACCGAGCTAAACGACCGTGCGCTGGAACTGCTGGTGAAGACCGGTATCTCCAAAGCAGGGGATCACGTGATCCTTACCCGCGGCGACCATATGAACGCTCATGGCGGTACCAATACCATGAAGGTGATGGAGATTACTGATGAGCATGCTAAAAGCTAAATTAGCGCATGGGTTTCTCCTTGCCTGTTTGCTATCAACAAGCGCCCCCGCCATAGCGGCGGCGCCAATTGTAGCCGCCGCTTCTGATCTGCAGTTTGCGCTAACCGAGGCCGCCGAGCAGTTTCAGCAGGAAACCGGTCACGACCTGCGCTTGAACTTTGGCTCCTCCGGCAACTTCCGCCGCCAAATTGCCCAGGGCGCGCCCTTTGAACTCTATCTCTCCGCTGATGAGCGCTACGTTCAGGCGCTTTATGGAGAGGGGCACACCCAAGACGAGGGCGTCATCTACGCTATTGGCCGATTAGTGTGGATGCAGCAAGCGGGGCGCGATGATTTACCCAGTGACGATGAGCCGCTTGCTGGGGTAAAGGCTGCCCTAGAAGCACAAAAGAGCGGTACCACTGAACGAATCGCCCTGGCGAATCCTGAGCACGCGCCCTACGGCGTGGCGGCGCAGCAGACGCTTGAGCACGACGGGCTTTGGGTGCAAACCGAGCCGCTGCGCGTGCTGGGCGAAAATGTCTCTCAGGCAGCGCAGTTTGCGCTTTCCGACGATGCGCGTGGTGGGTTAGTGGCTTACTCGCTGGCCCTGGCGCCTTCTTTACGCGAGCGAAGTGAGTACGTACTTATCCCTGAGAGTTGGCATGAGCCTTTGCGCCAACGCATGGTCTTGACCAACCAGGCGGGAGACGTCGCCACTGCCTTCTATCAATGGCTGCAGCAAGACGAGGGGCAATCCATTTTGCGTACCTATGGGTTTAGCGTCGAATGATAGGTCGGCCATAATGGATTGGTCGGCGCTGTCGGTTTCGTTACGTCTCGCGGCGTCCACCTGTCTTATCCTCATACCCATCGCTATTTGGCTAGGCCGCGCCCTGGCCTACGCACGTTTCCGGGGCAAAGGACTATGCGAAGCGCTGATCGCACTACCGCTGGTATTGCCGCCTACCGTACTGGGCTTTTATCTGCTGTTGAGCTTTGGCCGCGACGCGCCAGTGGGCTCGCTTTGGGCAAACTTAACCGGCAGCGGGCTGAATTTCACGTTCACGGGTATATTGCTGGCCTCTCTGATCGCCAATCTTCCGTTTGCCGTGCAGCCCATTCAGCGCGCCTTTGAGCACGTGCCCCACAACCTGCGGGAAGCGGCCTGGTGCAGCGGGTTGAGCCCCTGGCAAACGCTGCTGCGCATCGAACTGCCCTTGGTGTGGCCAGGGATCATGTCGGCGGCAGCGCTCACGTTTGCCCATACGCTGGGCGAATTTGGTGTGATCTTGATGGTGGGTGGCGCTATCGATGGCGAAACACGCACCCTTGCCATTGCTATCTATGATCGCGTCCAAGCCTTCGATGAACAGGGCGCGGCGCAGATGTCGGTGCTGCTGCTGCTGGTGTCGTTTATTACCTTGGGGCTCGTCTATGGGCTGGCCGGGCGCAGGCGGTGGGCACGTGGCTGATTCGCGCATTACAGGGGCCGTCGCAGAGCTAGGTGCAGGGCTATGCGTAGCGGTGAAGCAAGCGGGGCCAATTCCACTGGCCGCCGAGTTTGTTTGCCAACCCGGTGAACTGCTGGCGCTGGTAGGGCCATCGGGTAGCGGAAAAACCACGCTGCTGCGGACTATTGCCGGGCTCTATCGCCCTCAAAATGGGCATGTGGAATGCGCTGGTGACGTTTGGTTTGATGCTAAGCGTAAGCATTCACTTCCGCCCCAGCGTCGGCAAGTCGGTATGGTGTTTCAGGACTATGCGCTGTTTCCCCATTTAACCGCGTTAGAAAATATTCAACTACCGCTGGGCCATCTACCCCAATCCCAGCGGCTAGCACAGGCGGAGCAGTGGCTCGCCAAGGTGCGTCTAGACGGGCTGGGCAAGCGTTATCCTAATGCGCTTTCGGGGGGGCAACGCCAACGGGTGGCGCTGGCCCGTGCCTTGGCCCGTGACCCGAAGGTGCTGTTACTCGATGAGCCGTTTTCAGCGGTGGATCAAGTGACCCGTCGGCGTTTGCAGCGCGAACTGGCACTGCTTCGCCAGCAAATCGAGATTCCCATCGTGTTGGTGACGCATGACCTGGAGGAAGCCACTGCACTGGCCGATCAAATCTGCGTGTTGCATAACGGCGTAAGTCTTCAGCAGGATTCGCCCGAGGCACTGTTCAGTCGCCCAGCTTCGCCGTTAGTGGCACGCTTGCTGGACCGCCATAATCTGTTTGAAGGCACCGTCGTAGAGGTAGCAGGGCAGCGCCGCCTGCAGTGGGGGGAAACTTACCTGGAAGTCGCCGAAGGACTTGCCAATCTGCCACTGGGAGAAACGGTGGCCTGGTATCTGCCACCGTCGGATATTGTGCTTCACCGCCGCGACCGACCTTCGCAAGGCGAGCGGGAAAACCCGCTGGCTGCCACGGTCAGTGAGGTAGTGGTGTTGGGCGGCATTACATCAGTTTCACTGCGCGTCAATCATGGTGATATGTTACGTTTCGATATCGCCACCCATGCCGCACGACGTAACCAGTTAACCCGCGGTGCAGTGGTGAACGTTTCGTTGCTGGCGGCAGGCATTCACCTGATGCCAGGCCACCGAGTTCGCGCAGATGCGCATGATAAAAGGAAGTAAGCATGGATCTCACGCGTCGCACGCTGCTTAAAGCATCGCTACTGTTACCGCTGGCAGCGCTGCTGCCGATGTCGCTACTCAGCTCGTTTGCCTGGGGGCAGGCGACGGCGAAAGAAATGCAGACGTTGGCGCTGGCTATTCACAGCGAAGGAGGCCCACATCGGCTAGAGGTCGATGTGGCAGAAACGGCTTCACAGCGCCAGCGTGGCTTGATGGAGCGCGAGAGCCTGCCCGAAGCGCAGGGGATGCTGTTTCGCTTCGAGGACGAGCAGTCGGCTAGCAATGCTTTTTGGATGTATCGCACGCTGATTCCCCTCGATATTGCCTTTATCGATAGCGATGGCCGTATCGTGGCGATCAATACCATGCCGCCCTGTGAATCCTCGTCACCAAGTAACTGCCCCTCTTACCCAGCGGGTGCGGCGTATCATTCGGCGCTAGAGGTCAACGGTGGCTATTTTGCCGAGCGTGGTATCAAAGTGGGCGACTGCATTTCCATTCCAGACGAAGCCGGCTTCTGCCAGCCTGGGAATTAAGCAGGCGTAGGCGGAATCTGATCACTACTAGGTTTATGTCTGCGACCATCAAGCCGCCGCCCCGGTCTTGAGCCGGTTAGATGCAGACGGTCATTGCAGACGGTCATTGTCATTGCAGACGCTGCGCGATCTCTCGCCATAGAGCGGCGTAGGCGCGACCGCCCGGACTGCTGCGGGCGAAATGCCCAACCGGCGCGCGTTCGACACCCATGCGCTCGACCGCACTGGCGTTGGGCACGGTCGTTGACAGGCGCCTCGGCCAGCGTTCGCTGAGACTCTCCATCACCTCGCGGTGTAGGGTCTTGCGGCGGTCGGCAAGGGTTACGAACGGCCAGATTGGGCAGGCCTGTTCGACCGCGTCGAGATGACCGTCTAATTGCTCAAGGGTGCGCAACGACAGGGTAGTCGGTACCACCGGCACCAGCAGGGCATCGACGCTGGAGAAGATCTGCCCGGCGAACGCGGACAGGCTTGGCGGGCAGTCGAGGATCACTATGTCGTAACTGGCCATCACCGGCTTGAGGATCTTGCGCAGCCGACTGGGCTTGCGGGTTTCCATTGACGTTTCCAGGTCGCGCGATCCCAGCGCCGCAGGCAGCAGGTCGAGCCCCTCGATGTCGGTCTCGCGGATCGCTCGATCGAGGTCCGCCTTGCCTTTGACCAGTTTGTCGACGCCACCGCGCACTTTGGGTTTGCTACGCAGGTAGAAGGTGGTAGCGGCCTGCGGATCGAGATCCCAGAGCAATACCCGCCTGCCGTCGCGTGCCGCTTCGGCGGCGAGATTGACGGCGGAGGCGGTCTTGCCCACGCCACCCTTGATACTGTAAAGCGCCAGCATCTGCATAGGGAACTCCCGGCTTGGTGACTGTTCAGTCTAACCGATTGGCCTGAGTGGATATGTGACGTTTCGATGACGGCACTGCTACTAATGTCGTTACGCTGGTTCCCCACGCTATTGCTTTAATCGATAACGACGGCGAAATCTGATCACAATCAGGGCAATACCCGCGATCACTAAGCCACCGCCTACCAGTTTATGCACGCCTAGGCTGTCGCCCATTAACAGTGCGCCTAGGCCGACTGCTAGTACCGGTACAAGTAGCGTCATGGGGACCACGCGATTAACCGGGTGACGGCGCAAAAGCGCGTACCAAATCCCGTAAGCGACGATCGACGACATTACGGCGGTGTAAATCATCGCCCCCCAGCCTAACCAAGTTGCTTGCTGCATCGCCTGCCACTGACCACTCTCAAATAGCCATGACCCCAGCGCTACCTGAGGCACTGCGAACAGTGCCACCCAGCCTGCCAACGCCATTGGTGCAATAGGCGGGCCACGCTTGATCAACAGCTGCGACACCGCCCAGCCTAGCGCACTCATCAGTAAAATACTTAGCGGCAGAGGCGAGGGCAGCGTTGGCCCACCGGCCAATACGATTACCCCGGCAAACGAGAGCAGCAACCCGACAATACGTTTGGGGCCCAGCTTCTCTTTTAGAAAGATCACCGCTAACAATGTGGCAAAGGGCGTTCCCATCTGCACTAAAAGCGCGCCGGTACCCGCTTCTGCATGCTCTAAACCAATAAACAGCAGAGCGAAGTGAAGGCTGCCGAAGGTGATGGATAACAGCAGCAAAAAAGGAAGTTGCGCCCGCGCCACCGGGTAGAAGGGCACCAGCAGAATTGCGACCAGCATAAAACGTAGGGTCGTCATTAATAGCGGCGGTAGCTCTGCTACACCGACCTTGATAACAATGATATTCAGCGCCCAAATGGCGATAACAAAGAGGCCGAGCAGCAGATCGCGTAGTGGCACGTTGAGGTCCATGGTTAAATGAAAAAGACGGCTATTGTATCAGCTTGGGTGAAGGCAAAAATAACAGTGCTCTGAGTCGCTGCAGGAGGGGCTATTCGATGATGGTCTCTCTTCAACGGCATGACCTAGAAATTTATGACCAAGACTCAAAGGGATCCAGAAGAGAGTTAGTCATGCCGACCTTAGGCGTCTTTCTTTCGTGCGCTAAGTGCATACAATAAGTGGGGCTTTATCGAAAAGCTTCATGACTGCTATCTGCGCAGATCACAAAGCGCACACCATAAAAATAGATAAAAAGGATCTACCATGACGCTGACACGCTCAATGGCTCGTTTAACCGCTGGTTTGGCCGGTGCGGCACTGCTCTCTGCCTCCCTTTCTGCACAAGCTCGCGAACTCTCGGTTTCCACCGTTTTGTCTGATGCTTTCCCGTGGGGGCAGGCAGCGGAGAAGTGGGCAGAACTAGTGGAAGAGCGCAGCGATGGCGAGTTAACGCTGCGCGTTTACCCCAATTCACAACTGGTTTCCGGCGATCAAACCCGCGAGTTTTCTGCAATGCGCTCTGGATTGATCGACGCCGCTGTGGGTTCGACCATCAACTGGTCGCCCCAGGTACCGGAGCTCAATCTGTTCTCTTTACCGTTCTTCATTCCCGATGAAGCCGCCGTTGATGCGGTCACCGGTGGTAAAGCAGGAGAGTTGGTCTTTGAAGCAATTGAGTCTCGGGGCGTTATCCCGTTAGCCTGGGGTGAAAACGGTTTCCGCCAGGTTTCCAATTCTCGTGGGCCGATTAGCCAGCCGGATGACTTGGACGGTCTTAAAATCCGCGTTGTGGGTTCGCCGCTGTTCCAGGATACCTTCTCAGCACTGGACGCTGACCCCACTCAAATGAGCTGGACGGACGCTCAGCCCGCGCTGACCACCGGCGCAGTGGATGGCCAGGAAAATCCGCTCTCTGTGTTTGACGTCGCGCGCATCGATCAAGTTGGCCAGGAGCATCTAACGCTCTGGAACTACATGAATGACCCGCTGATTTTTGCCGTCAATCAGCAGGTATGGCAAACATTGAGCGAAGAGCAGCAAACCCTGCTGCGCGAAACCGCTGTAGAGGCCGGTGAGTGGGAAATTGCCATGACCCGTGAAGAGGAGGGCGAGCGTCTTGCGGCTATTCAAGAGCGCGGTGTGACCGTGACTGAATTAACTGATGAGCAGTACCAAGCCTTTGTCGATGCCACCCAGTCTGTTTACGAAAAATGGGCGCCGCGAATTGGTGAAGAGGTGGTAGAGGCCGCACAAGCCGCTATCGACGCGCGCTAATTACCTTTGATGTTCAAACTCCCGGCCTTTATGGCTGGGAGTTTTTTGCTGTGAGGCTGCCATGAAAGGCTTTCCTGATGCGCGCCCTGAGCGCTGGCTGGGCGCGCTGGCATTAATCATTATTTCGTTGATTAGTTTGGGCAATGTTATTACCCGCTATTTAACCGGCGGCTCATTTTCGTTCACTGAAGAGTTTTCCGTATTTCTGCTGGTGGTGCTGACCTTTGCGGGTGCCTCGGTGGCGCTACGGCGTAACCGCCATATTCGTATTGGCTTTCTGGAACGGGCGCTACCGCCCAAGTACCGCCGCGTACTGATCCTTTTTCAAGCGCTGTGTGGCGTCACCGTGCTGGGCTTGATCACTTGGTACGGCGGTAAGTTAGCCTGGCAAGAGTATCAATGGGAGTCGCTATCACCAGGACTTGGCCTGCCTCAGTGGTGGTATTTAGTCTGGTTACCCGTGCTTTCTGCGGCCATGTTATGGCGCCTGTTTCAGCAAACCGCTGACCGTTTAACGGGGAGGCTCACCGATGAGCCCTGATGTGTGGATGATTCTGGCCTTTGCAGGCTTGCTGATAGCGGGAGTGCCAGTAGCGTTCTCGCTGGCGCTCTCCGGAGCCGTTGGCATCGTGCTGGGTTTGTCACCGGATATGCTCGCGACGATGGGCACCAACACCTATAACAGCATCGCCAAGTACCCCTTGATTGCGATTCCGCTATTTATCTTAACCGGGCTTATTTTCGAGCGCTCGGGTGTGGCGCTGCGCTTGGTGCGTTTTGCCCAGGCGTTGATAGGCCCCCGCCACGGTGGCTTGGCGTTAGTGGCGGTGCTGGTATGTATGATTATGGGCGGTATGAGCGGCTCTGGCCCCGCCGATGCAGCGGCGGTAGCGATGGTCATGCTGCCCAGTATGACCAAAGCGGGCTACCCCAAGCCGTTTTCCGCCACGCTGATTGCCGCCTCTGCCTCGACGGCGATTCTCATTCCCCCTTCAGTGGCGCTGATTCTTTACTCCATTGTGGTGCCGGGCGTCGATTTACGCGCACTTTTCGCGGCAGGCTTATTTCCCGGCATTTTGGCCGGGCTGGCGCTACTGGTACCCGCCATGATCGTTTCCAAGCGCTACGGTTGGGAGGGCGGCACACCGGTAGAGAGCGCTGAACGGCTAAGTGTACGTACCACCTTTAAACAGGCGATACCCGCGCTGTTTGCCCCGGTGCTGATTTTGGGCGGTTTGCGGTCAGGGCTGTTTACTCCCACCGAAGCGGCCGTGGTGGCAGTGGCTTATGGGGCTATTGTCGGTTTGTTTTTAACCCGCGAGCTGTCGCTGCGCGATTTATGGGAGCTATTGGGGGAGGCGGCGATTATCTCGGGCGTGGTAATGCTGATTATCGCCCTGGCGGGTATTTTTGCCTGGGCGGGCACCATGTTGGGCACCTTCCGCCACTTAGCTGAATGGATTATTAGCCTGACCGATAACGGCGTGCTGCTGCTAATCCTGGTGATGCTGGCAGTGCTGGTCGCAGGGATGCTATTGGATGCGATCTCGATTTATCTAATCATGATGCCGATTTTGATCCCCGTCATGCAGCACTTTGAATGGAACCCGGTGTGGTTTGGGATTCTATTGGCGATGAACATAGCCATTGGTCAGTTTACCCCGCCGGTGGCCGTGAATTTGATGGTAACCACCGAAGTGGCCAAAATTCGTTTGGAGCAGACTCTCGGCTGGGCGCTGCTATTTGTCGTTGCGATGGGCTGCGCTTTGGCACTGGTGGCAATCTTCCCGGCTATCGCGCTGTGGCTACCTAGCGTGTTGGGTTACAACGTTTGATGGAGGCTGCGCGGTGAGCTTGCCAGGCAAAAGATAGCGCCTGCGTCCAGTAAACAACGAAACTCCTGATTCCCTATGTCAAAACAGTATAGGAGTTAACGCTTACTAAACGTTACCTAGGGCTAAACTCATTGCCATGGAATGCATGCCCGTGAGGCGTGGGTAGGTTGGAAACAGAGGAGAGTAGGCCCGAAACAGCAATAGCTGCTGCTACCTTGGGGCGGGCGCATGTTTCTTGCTGAGCGTTTTATTTTTCGCTAAAGGCTTAGTTTTTCGCTAAAGTAGTATTAGCAGGCAGCCAACAGGACGCCTGTAACAGTTTGTCTTAAAAACAGAATGTCTTGAAAACGTTTTGGAGCAAGCCCACCTGAGGGAACGGTTCATTAGGTGAGACCAAAACGCACGATGTTTGTAACATCAAATACGCTCATAACATCAATACAAAGAGGTGTGTTCATGAAACGCCATGTATTTTCCACTACAGCCTTCTCCGGTGCGCTACTTGCCGCCGCTGCCTTCGCCTCACCGGCAATGGCACAGGATGACGAGCAATTCATCACCATCGGCACCGGTGGCCAAACCGGCGTTTACTACGTCGTAGGTCAGTCGATCTGCCGTTTGGTGAATCGTCTTGAAGACACCAACATTAAGTGTAACGCACCTTCCACCGGTGGTTCTGTCGCCAACATCAATGGCATCAAGTCCGGCGAATTGGACATGGGTGTCGCTCAATCGGATGTCCAGTACCAAGCCTACAATGGTACCGGGAATTTCGAAGGTGAGGCCTATGAGGACCTGCGGGCTGTGTTCCGTGTCCACGGTGAACCATTGACCCTGCTTGCACGTGCTGATTCAGGCATCGAGACACTCGATGATTTGGAAGGCAAGCGCGTCAATATTGGTAACCCAGGCTCAGGCCAGCGCAACACCATGGAAGTGGTGATGGACGCCAAGGGCTGGACCGAAGATACTTTCTCTTTGGCATCTCAGCTTGATGCGGCCGAGCAAGCAGCGGCGCTCTCCGATAATAACGTCGATGCCATGGTGTATGTCGTTGGTCACCCCAATGGTTCCATCCAAGAAGCGACCACCACGGTTGATGCTCGTTTGATTCCGCTGAATGACGAAGACATTCAGGGCATCATCGATGAATATCCGTACTACTCCGCATCGGTCATTCCGGGTGGTCTGTATCGCGGCAATGACGAAGATGTCGAAACTTTCGGTGTGGCAGCGACCTTTGTCACCACCGCTGAAGCTGACGAAGAAGTTATCTATCAGACCGTGAAAGCGGTTTTTGATAATTTTGATCGTTTCAAGCAGCTGCATCCGGCCTTCGAAAATCTTGATCCAGAAGAGATGGTGAGTGAAGGGCTTTCCGCGCCGTTGCACGATGGGGCAGCGCGTTACTACCGTGAACAAGGCTGGATTGAGTAATCCAGAAGCCTAAGGTGATACTACCTTAGTAAGAAATGCGCGGTTACCCCAGGGTGCCGCGCATTTTGGTTTAGAATGTTAATAGGGCGTTTAGAATGTTGATAGGGCATTTCGATATGGCAATGATGCGTCAATCGACTCGGAGCGGGGCAGGCAGATGACAGACGATAAGAACAGGCCTTCGGGAGCCGGAGTAGACTTGGAGGATATGGTCGCCTCCAGCGACACGGGAGCCCGCAAGCCAGCCGGCATGCCCGGGAAGATATTGGTAACCATTGCGGCAGTGTGGTCTCTTTTCCAGCTGTGGATTGCCTCTCCAGTGCCCTTCATTTTAGGTTTTGGTGTCTTTAACGCCACAGAAGCCCGCTCTATTCACTTAGCCTTTGCGCTGTTCCTGGCGTATATGGCCTATCCGGCACTTAAGCGCTCGCCTCGCGACCGTGTTCCGATTCAGGATTGGGTGCTGGCAGCAGCGGCGGCCTTTTGTGGCGCTTACATGTTTATGTTTTACGAGCAGTTATCCCAGCGCCCCGGCGCCCCGATACTGCAGGACGTCATCATTGGCATCGCTGGGATACTGCTGCTGCTTGAAGCGACACGTCGAGCGCTTGGCCCGCCGCTAATGATTGTGGCCTCTGTTTTTCTTCTCTATAGCCTGGCTGGCCCTTGGATGCCGGGGATTCTTTCCCATGGAGGGGTGAGCCTCTTCGGCTTGATTAATCACCAATGGTTGACGACCCAGGGGGTCTTCGGTATCGCGCTGGGCGTCTCAACCAGCTTCGTATTCCTGTTTGTGTTGTTCGGTGCTCTGCTCGATAAGGCGGGCGCTGGCAATTACTTTATCAAGGTGGCGTTTTCGCTGCTTGGTCACTATCGCGGTGGGCCAGCGAAAGCCGCCGTGGTAGCGTCGGCCATGACCGGGCTAATTTCAGGCTCCTCGATTGCCAACGTGGTCACCACCGGTACTTTTACAGTGCCGATGATGAAACGTGTTGGGTTTTCTGCGGAAAAGGCGGGTGCTGTCGAAGTGGCGTCATCGGTCAATGGACAGATTATGCCGCCGGTGATGGGGGCTGCTGCTTTCTTGATGGTCGAATATGTGGGCATCTCTTATGTTGAAGTCATTAAGCATGCCTTCCTGCCCGCACTGATCTCCTATATCGCGCTGGTCTACATCGTTCACCTTGAGGCCCTCAAGGCCAATATGAAGGGGCTGCAAAGCAGTAACCCACCTAAGCCGCTGGTCAATAAGGTGATCGGATTTCTCGGTGGTTTGCTACTCATGATGGTCACCGCCCTAGCGGTTTATTACGGTCTTGGTTGGCTCAAGCCGGTACTGGGCGATGCAACCCCGTGGGTGGTAGCTGTTGGACTTACGGTCATTTATATCGCTCTGCTCAAACTGGCGGCCGGTTACCCAGAGCTTGAACTCGATGATCCTAACGAGCCGATCTTTTCACTGCCCCAGACCAAACCAACGGTGTTGGTTGGCCTGCA
Organism: Vreelandella glaciei; assembly: GCF_013415125.1. Taxonomy (GTDB): domain Bacteria; phylum Pseudomonadota; class Gammaproteobacteria; order Pseudomonadales; family Halomonadaceae; genus Vreelandella; species Vreelandella glaciei. The sequence goes on from NZ_JACCDE010000023.1 coordinate 23,597, forward strand.
GTACATTTTGCCGGTTATTGTGTTGGTTTGGTGCCTGATGGTGGAGCGGTTGTCGCCAGGGCTTTCCGCCTTTTGGGCCACGGTATTTATGATCTTTATCATTCTTACCCAGCGCCCCATCACGTCAATCTTTCGCGGACGCAGCGATATGCGGGCGGATCTGCGTGAAGGCGCGATGGATCTTTGGGATGGCCTGGTCACTGGTGCTCGCAACATGATTGGCATCGGCATTGCCACGGCCACCGCCGGTATCATCGTCGGTGCCGTATCCCAGACCGGGGTGGGCCTGGTGCTGGCCGAGGTGGTGGAAACACTGGCCATGGGTAACTTAATGCTGATCTTGCTGCTTACCGCAGTGCTCAGCTTAATTCTCGGCATGGGCTTACCCACAACGGCCAACTATATCGTCGTATCTGCGTTGTTGGCGCCGGTCGTCGTGCAACTGGGGGCCGAAAATGGCCTGCTGGTGCCGTTAATCGCAGTACACCTGTTCGTTTTCTACTTCGGTATCATGGCCGACGTTACCCCGCCGGTGGGGCTGGCGTCCTTTGCGGCGGCGGCAGTATCCGGTGGTGACCCTATTCGAACCGGCTTCCAGGCGTTCTATTACAGCCTTCGTACCGCAGCGCTGCCGTTTCTGTTCATCTTTAATACCGACCTACTGCTCATCGATGTGACCTTCCTTCAAGGGGTGCTGATCTTTGTGGTGTCGACCATCGCGATGCTGATTTTCGCCGCGGCGACCCAGGGCTTTATGATTACGCGCAACCGTTGGTATGAGTCTATTGTGCTGCTGCTGATTGCGTTCACGCTGTTCCGCCCCGGTTTCTGGATGGACATGATTCATGATCCCTACGAATCCATCCCGCCCGCGCAATTCGTCGAAGCATTGGGTGGTGTCGATGAAGACTCCACACTGCGCTTGCAGATTGCCGGTCTCGATGATTATGGTGATCCCATGACCACTTACATGACCCTGCCGGTACCTGAAGGTGAAACAGGCCAAGAGCGGCTTGATAACTTGGGTATGGAGCTCTTTATCGAGGATGGCACGGCGACCGTTGATATGGTGACCTACGGCAGCCAAGCGGCTGAACTCGGTTTCGACTTCGATCAAGAAATTGTCGAGATTCTGGCCCCCGTTGATCGCTGGACGAAAGAGCTAATGTGGATTCCTGCCTTCTTGCTCTTTGGGTTGATTGTATTGATGCAGCGTCGGCGTCGTGATAACACGCAAGCGACAGCCACCGCATGAAGGAGAGTGCCATGTACAGTAAGATCATGTTGCCGGTGGATTTGAACGAGGAGTCTTCCTGGTCGAAGGCGTTGCCTACCGCCCTGACGCTATGCCGAACTTTCGGGGCCTCGCTTCATGTGGTCACGGTACTGCCGGACTATCGCATGCCCATGGTGGGGTCTTATTTCCCCAAGGACTTCGCCAAAAAAGCGCATGTCGCGATCACCGATGCGCTTCACGCGTTTATCAAGACGAATGTGCCCGATGACATTCAGGTGCAGAGTGTCATTGTGGATGGTTCGCCTTGGGAGGCCATTATCAAAGCCGCTAAGAAACTGGATGTGGATCTGATCGTCATGGCCTCTCACAATAAGCGTAAGTTTGTCGATTATGTGCTTGGCCCTAATGCAGAGCACGTTGTGCACCATGCCAAAATGTCGGTAATGATTGTGCGCTAGACATTCAAAGCGTTACGTCGAAAAACCAAAAACTCCGGGCAGATAGCCCGGAGTTTTTTATGATTGGTACCTCAATTTGGCTACATACGCTTTTGCTAACGCAGCAATTAAATTGGCGCTTTAAAGCCTTCTCATGGATTTTTTGTACGCATAACCTTTCAGTCAACGCCTCAGGTCTTCAGGTCAGCTACATTAAGAGAGCATTAAGAAAGCACTGAGAGAAAGCACTGAAAAATAGTGTTAAGCCATTAAGTTGGCATTAATACCACCAGCGCTAACAAGCGGTGATGTTTTGAGGTAAATCCTGAATTCAGGACCTAGTATCAGGTACAACAGGAGTGATGCCATGAATGCGGCTACAACAAAAACAAACCACCATTCAGATCAGCCCAGCGTTAAAATTACTATTAATAAGGTCGGACTGGATCGGCCTAGAGCGTGGTTGGCCGCGGGTGTAGAAGATTTTCGCCGCGCAACGGTGGTCAGTCTTTCGTATGGCATGTTTTGGGTGGGCTTGAGTATCGCTATCACCCTTGGCGCATTTACGCTGGGGTATTGGTATTGGCTGCTGCCCATGATTGCCGGCTTTATGTTTATCGGGCCCTTGGTCGCGGTTGGTTCGTATGGCATTAGCCGTGCGTTAGAGCGTGGGCAAGTACCAAACCTGGGAGATGCATTCGGAAGCTGGCGACCCCATGCCGGTCAGTTGGCGATGATGGGGGTCATGATGATGATCTTCTTTCTGGCCTGGATTCGTTTAGCAACCCTGTTGTTTGCCCTGTTTTTTGGGTTTGAAGTTCCTAGCCCCGCTACACTGTATACTGCGCTACTGACGACGTCTGAAGGGTTGGGCATGCTCGCTGTCGGTACGGTCGCTGGTGGTATTTTAGCATTCGGCGCGTTTGCTATTAGCGTCGTGGCGATACCCACATTGATGGATCAAGACTTAACCTTTATGGAAGGGATTGAAGCCAGCGTACGCTGTGTTGCCCGGAACTTTCGCGTGATGCTGTTGTGGGCGGTGATTTTAACGCTGTGTGTGTTGGTGGGTGTGATGACATTCTATATTGGCTTGGCGCTCATCTTGCCGGTATTAGGTCACGCCAGTTGGCATGCCTACGAAGAGTTAGTGCGCTTCAACTCCCTTGAGAAAATTAGCTCGTAACTCGACTGTGAATAGCGAATAACGCTTCCATTACGAAAAAACATTACCAAAAAAACAGTATTGAGACTGACCTATTTAAGGAGATAGCGTAATCTTTATGCTGTCTCCTTTTATTTCTGGGCGTTTAAACCAACGGGTCTTTTGGCGTGAGGTGTTTACTGTGAAAGCGTTATTAATGGGGTGGGTTGTGCTGATATTCAGCATTCCCCTAGCGGGACTCGCTGAAACAGCCGATAACTTAGAGGAACCCAGCGGGCCGGTTATTTTGACCGTTAGCGGTAATGTTGGCCTTACGAACATTGGTAGTGAAGCGCAGTTTGACCGCGCCATGTTAGAGGCGTTACCACAGCACGAGTTCGATACCACCACACCCTGGACAGAAGGTAGTAACCACTATCGTGGGCCTTTAATGCGCGACCTACTGGCGCGTTTAAACGCGGAAAGCGATACGGTACACGTCGCCGCCCTGAATGGCTACGAAGCGGAAATACCGGTGAGTGATTTTGAAGAGTATGACGTTATCTTAGCCCTTGAAAAGGATGAAAAAGCAATCCCCATTCGTGAGTACGGTCCGTTATGGGTGCTTTATCCCTTTGATCAGGATGAAGCGCTGTTAAGCGAAAAAATACGCTTCAGGGCGGTATGGCAGGTTATGCATATTGATGTTCGCTAGCGCTTCAACCGCTCAGGCTTCCAGCTTGCTGCGTTATCCTCGCCGTTTTAAGCTCGTTGCCATCGTTGCGGTATCGCTATTTGCCGCGGCGTTGGTCGTCGCTATCCTGGCTGCCTGGCGGCAGGAAAATCTCACTCAAAGCCTGCGTGAAGATACCGCCTGGGTGATTTATAAGCTGGATCGCGATGCGGTACAGCTCTTGAACCATTTATTGGCAGTGACGCGTGAGCCGCTTACGTCCGAGACGCATGATGAGCTAAACCTACGCTTTGAGCTGTTATATAGTCGTATTACATTGCTCAATGAGGGTGAGGTCAGCACGTTATTGCAACAGATCGGTACGGCTCGGGAATTATTGGGCCAAATCCAGCAACAGCTGGATGTGCTGGATAGGATGTTTTATCCCTATGGTGGGCCTGTAACCGATGGGGGAATTGGTCAATTACCGGTGACGGTGCTGGAAGAGGAATTGCAGGCGCTAACGCAGTTAACAGAGCGCCTGGTTATTGCGATTAATGGCTATTTGGCCGAGTCGGCGACCGAAGAGCGCGCCCAGCTCAGCCTGCTCTACAAGCTCCTCATGTCACTAATCGTCGGAATGAGCTTAGCGGCTTTTCTGGTGATTGCTTTCCTGGTGCGCGAAATGCGCGAAAGTGCGGCGGTCAGGCGCGAGCAGGAGCAATTAGGCCAGCAATTGGAAGTTACTGCCAAACAGGCGCAGACGGCGAATCAAGCTAAGTCAGACTTCCTTGCAATGGTCAGTCACGAAATTCGTACCCCGCTGAACGGCGTGATTGGTATGAGTGAGTTATTACGCGAATCGGCGAGTCCCGCTCAGGTAGAGGATTACGCTAACACGATTCACGATAGTGCCAATCAACTGCTGGCAATGATTAATGAGATCCTCGATTTTTCTAAAATCGAAGCCGGTCACTTAACCCTGGAAACATCGCCTACTGCGCTAAAACCACTTATCGATAGTGTGGTGGTGCTGCTTGCACCCAGGGCAAAAGTTAAAGGATTGACGCTTACGATTAACGTCGACCCACTGGTGCCTGCGTGGGTGTTGGTCGATGCTGCCCGCCTGCGGCAGATACTGCTAAACCTGATCGCCAATGCGATCAAGTTCACTGACCATGGCGAGGTAAGCGTCAAGGTCTCCTCTACGGTAGAGCAGCTATTATTTGAGGTGATCGACACCGGTTGTGGCTTGAGTGAGCAGCAGCAAAAGCGGCTTTTTGAGCCTTTTCAGCAGGCGGATGAGTCAGTGGCCCGCCGCTTTGGTGGAACGGGGCTGGGGCTTGCGATCTGCAAGCGGTTAAGCGAAGCCATGCAAGGGCGGTTAGGGGTCAAGAGCCAATTAGGCCAGGGAAGTACCTTCTGGTGCCAGTTGCCCTTGGTTGAAGCTGACCCTGTTTCAGCGTCACTGCCCGTAATGCCTAAACACGATTTTTCCGGCACAACGCTGCTGCTGGTGGAGGACAATGCGGTCAACCGCAAAGTCGCCATTGGCTTGTTATCGCGCCTAGGCTGCGGTGTGATCTGGGCCGAGAACGGTCGTGACGCCTTGGCAATGGCCCAGTCACAGCAGGTACAACTCATCTTTATGGATATCCAGTTGCCCGATATGGATGGCTTGTTAGTCACTCAGCGCTTACGCGAACAGGGTGGCTGGCTGGCGAGTGTTCCTATCGTCGCCATGACGGCAGGCGGCGCTGAAGATGATCGCCAACGCTGCCTAGCTGCGGGCATGAACGATTACATTACCAAGCCGCTGTCACTTTCGGCGTTAAGTAACGTGCTGGCGTTACAGCTTTTTGCCACTCCCGACACTGCTCCTATACAAGCATTAGCGGGAACACAAACGCCAACCGGGGAGCCGCCGTTACTGAATGCCGACACTCTCGCCATGCTGAAAGCGTCACTGGGAGAATCGAGCCTGATCCAACTGGCGATGCTTTACCATCAGCAAGTCAGCAATTACACCGAGCAACTGGCTGCTTGCCTGGTGGCAACACCACTGACTCCAGAACAGCACCATCAAGTTATGCGTTTGGCGCACCAGCTGCGCGGCGAGTCAGTGAGCATGGGCGCCGACCAGCTTGCCGAATTGGCGAAGCAGTTGGAGATATTGGCCAAGACAGAGCAAGCCACTACAAGCCAACTCAATGATGTGTTCAGCACGTTAAAGCTTGCCGCTGCGCATACCCATGCCGCACTGGAGAGATGGTGTCGTGACCACTTATCCCGTTGAAAAGGGCATCATTACTGCGGCTAGCCAGCATCCCGACGCTTCCTACGCTGCAGCCGAGCTAGCTTGCGCCCTATGTCACGAGCATTTGAGCTTCGTGCTGTTCTTCTGCAGTGCGGAGTATGATTTAGCGGGGCTGGCGGCTGCATTAGAGCGAAGCTTTCCCTCCATGCCACTAAGTGGCTGCACCACCGCAGGGGAAATTACCCCGCTTGGCTATGACCGTGGCTCGATTGTAGCAATGGGCTTTGATCGTCGTTGGTTTGCCATCGAAACAGCGCTGATCGATGACCTGGATCATTTTGAGTTAACCAATGCGCAACCGCTAGTTGATACGTTACTTGAGCGTTGCCGGCGACAGGCCATTGCACCCATCAACGAACACAGCTTCGCTCTGACGTTATTGGATGGCCTATCGAGCCGTGAAGAGCAGGTGCTTGCCACCTTAGATGCAGCGCTAGGTCGAATACCCAGCTTTGGCGGCTCAGCAGGCGACGATAACCACCTTAGCCACACCCACGTGTACAGCGCCGGGCGCTTCTATACCCAAGCCGCGGTCGTTATCATGATCAATACCCGCTTGCCCTTTGAAGTGTTTTCGACCCACCATTTAACGCCGCTAGCTCACAAACTGGTCGTGACGGAGGCAAACCGAGAGCAACGACGGGTGATTGAGCTGAATGGTTTACCCGCCGCACGGGTATACGCGGATTTGGTTGGGCTTGCGCCTACTCAACTCAACGCAGCGATATTTGCTCGCCACCCTTTAGCGGTGCGTATCGGGGGGCAGCACTATGTGCGCTCCATCCAGAGTGTTAATAGCGACAATAGCCTGAGTTTTTACTGTGCGGTTGAAAATGGCATCGTGCTCACGGCCATGCAACCAGCACCGCTACTCGATGATCTTCAAGTGATGCTTGCCGGGGTGAGCGCTAGGCTTGGGGCGCCTAGTGTGATCATTGCCTGTGACTGTTTTTTACGCCGCATGGAACTGGAAGCGCTCGATCATTTAGAGCAGGCGTCGCAACTGCTACGCCAATCGCGAGTGGTGGGATTCAATACTTACGGCGAGCAACACCACGGCATGCATGTGAATCAAACGTTTACGGGGGTGGCGTTTGGATCTCTTTCAGCTGACGACAACCACTGACGATACCAGTAGCAATGACGAGCTTAATGTCGCAGAACTGGGCGAAGAGAACCGTCGTCTGCGTAAAGTTTGCCAAGCGCTAATGGAAAGGGTGGAAGGGGATGGCAGTGCCGAGGGCGCCCCTTACGCCGCATTTGAACGTTCAGTGCTGCTTGCTGAGCAGGTGCGAGAACGCACCGATGCCTTACACCGCACCCTGGACGAACTGGGCCAGGTCAATACGCGATTATTGGCGGCCAAAGCCGAGGCTGAAGCGGCCAACCTTTCCAAAACAAAATTCCTCGCGGCGGTCAGCCACGACCTGCTACAGCCTCTCAACGCCGCCCGGCTGTTTGCCAGTGCGTTAGAAACTCACTCTTTACCTGAAACCTCGCAAATGCTGGTGGGCCATATTGGCCGCTCGCTAAAAGATGTGGAAGGGCTGATAGGAACGCTGGTGGATATCTCACGCCTGGATGCGGGGGTACTGCGTGCCGATAAAGCGCCGTTTGCGGTGAGCACGCTGCTCGATACCTTGGCGGAGGAGTACCGGCAAGTGGCTGGCGTGCGTGGCTTGGCGTTGCATTACGTGCCCTCCAGTATGATGATTGAATCAGACTTGGCGCTGCTGGCACGGGTCATACGCAACTTTCTTAGTAATGCGGTGCGCTATACCGAACATGGCCGCGTGCTGCTGGGCTGCCGACGACGCCCTCATGGGTTGGAAATTATGGTGGGCGATACCGGCCCCGGCATTCCAGAGCAGCAGCGCGAAGCGATCTTTCTGGAGTTCCGGCGGGTTAACCAGCCCCATAGTGCTAATAGCCGTGGCTTAGGGCTGGGGCTAGCCATCGTTGACCGGATCAGCAGCATGCTGGAGCAGCCGGTATCCCTCGCTTCTCGCCCCGGCGTGGGGGCTCTTTTCTCTATCACCGTGCCTTACGCGGCGGTCGCGACATCGGCTCTGCCCATGCGCTATGCCTCGCCTTCAGGTGAGATAGATGATCCGTTGCAGGGTTGTATCGTCTGGGTGATCGATGATGACTTGGCCATTATTGAGGGCATGCAGGCACTGCTAAGCAGTTGGGGCTGTCGGGTACGCGCGGCAGCCACGGTGAGTGCCCTTGAGGCCGCCAGCGATGGTGAGCGCCCTGCGGTGCTGCTGGTTGATTACCACTTGGGGGAACATCGTGAAACCGGTATCGATCTGGCCGCGCGCTTGCAGCGGCGCTATCCTGGATTGGCCGCCGTGGTTATAACGGCGAATCACGAGGCAGAGATTAAGCGAGCCACCCGTGAAGCGGGCATGCACTGCTTACTAAAACCGCTCAAGCCGCTGCGGCTGCGCATGCTGCTTGGCTCGCTGTTGCATAAATATTAGTGAGCCCGGTTGGCGCGGTAAAAACTTAAATCCTCCTCCCCGGCAATGACGATCGCATGCACCCGACTGGTTGCATTTAATTTACGCAAGATTGCCGAGACATGGGTTTTAACAGTGGTTTCGGCAATCAACAATTCTCGCGCAATATGTTTATTGGACATCCCTTTGGCCATACAGCCCAAGACCATCAACTGCTTTTCGGTCAGGCGCGCCAAGCGCTCGCTGGGCGTTGTGGCGGTGACGGTGGTGGGGGGCAAAGACGTGCGCGGCGCAGGCCGACGCATGATGTCGGGCGGCAGGTAGAGCTGACCTTCAAGAATCTGTGTTAAGGCTGCTAGCATTGCTTCCCGGGGCGTAGATTTGGGGATATAGCCCACCGCGCCCAGGGTAATGGCATCCAGCACCAGTTGGCGCTCTTGATGCGCAGACACAATCGCTACTGGCAGCCATGGAAACACCTCGCGCAGTCGGGTTAGCCCCTCTAGCCCCTCGGCATCCGGCAGGCTTAAATCCAGTAGCAGCAAATCTAACTCCGCATGCTGTTCCACCAACGTCATCGCATCAGCGAGACTCTCTGCTTCCACCAGTTGGCTGCCTGCCAAGCCCCCGCTAATCACGGTTTGCAGCGCATCACGGAACAGCGGGTGGTCATCGGCCACTAACAGGGAATACATGGCGTCTCCTACCAAGGGATGAGGGCTAATCCTGCCATCGGGCTATATCGCCATTTGCTTTAGTGAACAACACTGTCTAAGCATCTTAAAAAAGCACCTTTAACAATCATAATACTCAGGAGCATGACAATGATCTACGCCAACCCTGGTGATACCGGTTCACTGGTGTCATTTGAAAAGCGCTATGGCAACTATATCGACGGCGAATTCGTTGCCCCGGTCAAAGGCCAGTACTTTGACAACATCAGTCCTGTTAATGGTCATGTTTTTTGCGAAATCCCCCGCTCGACGGCAGAAGATATCGATAAAGCACTAGATGCGGCCCACAAAGCGGCACCTGCCTGGGGGAAAACCTCGGTTCAAGAGCGCAGCAATATTCTCTTAAAAATTGCCGACCGCATTGAGCAAAACCTGGAAATGCTCGCCGTCGCCGAAACCTGGGATAATGGTAAAGCGGTACGCGAAACCATCAATGCCGATATTCCATTGGCTGTCGATCACTTCCGCTACTTTGCAGGCTGTCTGCGTTCGCAAGAAGGCACCGCAGCGGATATTGATGCCAACACGGTCTCCTATCACTTCCACGAGCCGCTAGGCGTGGTGGGCCAGATCATCCCCTGGAACTTCCCGATCCTGATGGCCGCCTGGAAACTGGCGCCTGCGCTGGCAGCGGGTAACTGTGTGGTATTGAAGCCCGCGGAACAAACCCCCGCCTCGATTCTGAAAGTGATGGAAGTGATTGGCGATCTGCTGCCGCCCGGCGTTCTCAATATCGTCAATGGCTTTGGTGCTGAAGCGGGCCAAGCACTGGCCAGCAGCAAGCGTATCGCCAAGATTGCTTTTACCGGCTCCACGCCTGTCGGTTCGCATATTTTGAAATGTGCGGCGGAAAACATTATTCCCTCTACCGTGGAGCTAGGCGGCAAATCCCCCAACATCTACTTTGCCGACATCATGAATGCCGAACCGACGTTTATTGATAAAGCGGTAGAGGGCTTGGTGCTGGCGTTCTTTAACCAGGGCGAAGTGTGTACCTGCCCTTCGCGGGCGCTGATTCAAGAGAGCATGTACGACGAGTTCATGGCCAAGGTCATCGAGCGCACCAAAACCATCAAGCGCGGTAACCCGCTAGATACCGATGTACAGGTAGGCGCCCAGGCATCCCAAGAGCAGTTCGACAAGATCATGTCCTACATGGATATCGCCCGGGATGAAGGGGCTGAATTCCTCACCGGCGGCAATAAAGAGACCATGGATGACAGTATCAACAGCGGTTACTACATTCAGCCCACGCTGCTGAAGGGTAACAACCAGATGCGCGTCTTCCAGGAAGAGATCTTTGGCCCGGTGGTAGCCGTCACTACCTTCAAGGATGAAGAAGAAGCCCTCGCGATTGCCAACGACACCGAGTTTGGCTTGGGCGCAGGCGTTTGGAGCCGCGATATCAACGTCGCTTTCCGCATGGGCCGAGGCATTCAAGCCGGGCGCGTGTGGACCAACTGTTACCACCAGTATCCCGCCCACGCAGCCTTTGGTGGCTATAAGAAATCTGGTGTTGGCCGGGAAACTCACAAAGTCGCCCTCGAACACTACCAGCAAACCAAAAATCTGCTGGTCAGCTACGACATCAACCCGTTGGGCTTCTTCTAACCCCTTCTGCTAGCCACACCGCCCGGCATTAGCCGGGCGGTATTGTCAGTCCCCTGACGCTGACTCTACCGATAAGAGCAGTACTTAAACTGCCGTATCGAAAACTATTAGGAGTTGCATCATGGATAGCACAATGCGCGCGGCGGTCGTTCGTGAGTTTGGCCAGCCGTTGGCCATAGAAGAAGTTGACGTACCTCGCCCTAAGCAGGGCGAAGTATTGATGAAAGTGGCGGCCTCTGGGGTTTGCCATACCGATTTACACGCCGCCCACGGCGATTGGCCGGTGAAACCCTCGCCGCCATTTATTCCAGGGCACGAAGGTGTTGGGCATATCGTGGCGGTGGGTGAAGGCGTTACCCATGTCAAAGAGGGTGATCGTATTGGTGTGCCCTGGCTCTACTCGGCCTGCGGCTACTGCGAGCACTGTTTAGGCGGTTGGGAAACCCTGTGTGAGTCTCAGCAAAATACCGGTTACAGCGTTAACGGTGGGTTTGCCGACTACACCTTAGCGGATGCGGGCTATGTTGGGCGCCTGCCGGATGCCATCGACTTCATTGAAATAGCTCCTGTGCTGTGTGCGGGGGTGACGGTTTATAAAGGCTTGAAGATGACTGATACCCGGCCCGGCCAGTGGGTGGTGATTTCGGGCATTGGTGGCCTGGGCCATATGGCGGTGCAGTACGCCAAAGCGATGGGGCTGAACGTGGCGGCTGTCGATATCGATGACGGCAAGCTAGCCCTGGCTGAGCGTTTAGGCGCCACGGTCACCGTTAACGCCATGAAAACCGACCCAGCGGCGTACTTGAAGAAAACCATTGGTGGTGCTCACGGGGCCTTGGTGACAGCGGTGTCGCCGAAGGCGTTTGATCAGGCGCAGAATATGCTACGCCGCGGCGGGACGTTGGTGCTCAATGGCTTACCGCCCGGCGACTTTCCGCTGCCGATCTTCAGCACGGTGCTCAACGGTATTACCATTCGTGGCTCTATCGTCGGCACGCGCAGTGACCTGCAGGAAGCGTTGGATTTCGCTGCCGAAGGCAAGGTTAAGGCCACGGTAGCGACCGATACGCTGGATAATATCAACGATGTCTTCCAGCGCATGATTGACGGCAAGATCGAAGGCCGCATCGTGTTGGACATGGCGAGCTAACAGCCAGCCAGTGGGTATCGCACCAGGGGGAGAAGACTCCCCCTTTTTAATGTCGAACTTGCCACTTGAACAGTCGATATTTAATCCTTTCCGCTCTCCAGTAAGCTCAGCCAACGGCGCGCCATGCGCTCGGCATGGGCAAGGTTGCTGACGACCGCTAGCTTCCCCGCTTCGCGTCGAATGCCTGCACGCTTTATTTTCAGCGCCATGCGCGGCGGCAGCCCAACAAACATCACCCCCACGCCTTGCTCACCTAGCTCACGGCGCAGTGACTCCAGCGCCACCATCGCGGTGGTATCTAGGCTAGACACATCACGCATATCCAACACGACGATTCTCACGCTGTGATCAATGATCCGTAGCGTGGCGATGGCTTTTTCTGCGGCGCCAAAAAACAGCGGACCGCTAATTTTGTAGAGCGCTACTTCTGGCGGGAAATGTTCGCCGGTGTTGTGCGACTCAAGGCGCTGAGTATTGGTTAGCTGCGCCATTCTGCGAATAAATAGCGCGGCGGCTAGGCCAATACCGACGGCCACGGCGATCACCATGTCGAAAATAACCGTCAATGCGAAACAGATTACCAATACCCATACATCGCTGGCAGGCGCGCTTTTTAGCGTGTGCATAAAATGCCGCGCTTCACTCATGTTCCAGGCAATAATAAACAGCAGCGCAGCCAGCGCAGCCATCGGTACATACCCCAGCACGCCCGCCAGTGCGACGACGGCCAGAAGCACCACTACCGAGTGCACCAGTGCCGCGACAGGTGAAAAGGCACCACTTTTGATATTGGTCGCGGTGCGGGCAAGGGCCGCCGTAGCAGTAATGCCGCCAAAGAAGGGCACCACCAGGTTGCCGAGCCCTTGGCCAATCAGTTCTGCATTGGGGTCATGGCGGGTGCGGGTTAGGCCGTCTGCGACAACGGCGCACAGCAACGATTCAATCGCAGCGAGTAAAGCGATCGCCAGCGCAGGGCCTAGCAGCGCTTGAATCAACGCAAAGTCGATTTCAAGCGGCGTGCCATCTGCACCCGGGAGGTGCCAGGGGGCTACAAAGCTGGGCGCAAAGGGCGGAATGCCGCTGCCGCTTTCACCCTGAAACTCCCAGCTAAACCGCGAGGCGATCGTATCGACCTCAACGCCACTCATCAGCAGTAGCGAGGCTGCCAGCGTACCCACCGCTAACCCTACCAGCGGGGCAGGTATTGGGGTATTTAAGCGCGGCCAAACTAACAGCGTTGCTAAGGTGACAAGCCCGACGCTGATCTCCGCCAGCGACAGCGTGGGCAGCGCTTGGCCGATCAGCATTAGGTTATCCAGAGTGCTATCGCCCAGCTCGACCCCCGCCAAACCCAAAAAGTCAGGCAGCTGTAACAGGGCAATCACCACGCCGATGCCCGCCGTAAAGCCAAGAATGACCGGGTAAGGCACGTACTGAATGAGACTGCCCAATCGCGAAAGCCCCAGCGCGACCAAAATAGCGCCCGCCATAAAGGTGGCAATCAGCAGCCCCCCCAAGCCATGGTTGGCAACAATCGGGAAAAGAATAACCACAAACGCAGCGGTGGGGCCGGAGATGTTAAACCGCGAACCACCGGTTAGCGCGATCACCGCCCCTGCCACAATGGCCGTATAGAGCCCGTGTTGGGGCGGTACCCCAGTGGCAATCGCCAGTGCCATGGAAAGCGGCACGGCGACGACGCCAATCGTCAGCCCCGCCATCACGTCGCGCTTTAATTTACCCAGCGAATAACCTTCACGCCAGGCGTTGAGTAACGCACTGCCAGGCATCGGGAAAACGTACCCCGAGGGTCGATGTGCGCGGGACATGTGGCCAGCCTCCTAAGTGTTAGGGAAAACAGGCTACTACGCTACGCCTACCCTGGAGTTCCCACAACAAAGCGTTTTTTCAGAGCCGTTCGCGCACAAAAAAATCCCGGCGCGCAGGCCGGGATTGTCTGTGGGGTTAAACAAATAATGCCGTTACATTTGGGAATCTTCAGGCGGCTCCCCAATCGTGCCGGGCATCGCCTGTACATGGCCCATCTGCTGACCCGCCAGGGTGAGGAAGTGCAGGTGGCGCTCATATTCGCAGACCAAATCACCAATCACCTGACCCCGGGTGTAGCCGTTAAGGTCCTTATCTTGCCCACCTTCAGCCAAATACACATCCAAGCGTACATAGAAGTCATCGTCCGCCGGGATAAAGCTTGGCGTACGCATGCGGTGCGGACACACTTGGTAAACAAAGCTGGTGGCTTCACCAAAATCGACCTGTAGTGTCAGGTTGGCTAGCGTTTCACCCTCAACGTGCTCTTCGGTCACGTTGGCGGTTTGGCCTCGGCTTTCAAGCTCCTGGGCGAACTGCGTCATTGCAGGGCGAATCGCATGCTCGATGGTTGCCGCCGCACCCGCGCGGTTAGAGGTATCCAGGGCACGATCCAAACGCTCTTTCCAGTCGCCGCCTGGGGCGCTACCGGCAATCATGCGGCGCGCATCGGCCTTGCTGCCTTCCATTTTCAGGGCTTTATACATACCCACCATGACCGCGAAAATTACTAGCGAGAAGGGCAGTGCGGTGATGACCACAGCACTCTGCAGGGCATTCAAGCCACCGGCCATTAGCAGGGCAATGGTGATCAAGCCGATCATCACTGACCAGAAGATACGCAGCTTTACCGGCGCATCGTGGTTCACATCGCTCAAAATAGAGGTAAAGTTGGCCAGTACCAGCGCACCGGAGTCCGCTGAGGTAATAAAGAACACAATACCCAGTACGGTAACGACCGCAGCGGTAAGGCCAACGTAAGGGTAGTACTCAAGCAGCGTGTAGAGCGTCGTTTGCGGGGTGTTAAGGGCCTGTTCGCCTAGCTCCACAACGCCTTGATTAGCGACCAATTCAATACCGCTGTTACCGAAGACTGACATCCACACCATCATAAAGGCCAGCGGAATAAACAGTGCACCGGCGACGAATTCACGAATGGTACGGCCTCGGGAGATACGTGCCAGGAACAGCCCCACAAAGGGCGTCCAAGCAATCCACCAGCCCCAGAAGAAGATTGTCCACCACATCTTCCACTCTTGGGCGCCCTCATCGGCAAAGGCATAGGTATCAAAGCTTGCACCGACAAAACCGGAAAGGTAATCACCAGCGTTATTGACCACTTTGTCTAGCAGGACCAGGGTGTCGCCTGAAAAGAGTACAAACAGCATTAACGCCAGCGCCAGCAGCATGTTGAACTCTGATAAGCGGCGAATGCCTTTCTCAACCCCAGTGACCACCGAAATCGTCGCTAGTATCACTACCAGGACAATCAGGATCACCTGCACGGTAAGGGTTTCCGGCACACCGAACATATAGGTTAGGCCGTAGTTCAACTGCATCACCCCAATGCCAAGGCTGGTCGCAATGCCGAACACGGTGGAGATGACCGCCGTGATATCCACCGCGTTGCCAATCGGGCCGTGGATACGTTTACCGAGGATTGGGTAGAGCGCGCTACGAATAGCTAGCGGCAAACGGTGACGGTAGCTGAAGTAAGCCAGCGCCATACCCATCAACACATACAGCCCCCAACCGGAGAGCCCCCAGTGCAGATAGGTTTGAACGACGGCGTTACGCATCGCTGCCTGGCTCTCCGGGGTTAAATCCGGCGGTGCCAAATAGTGGGCAACCGGTTCGGCAACGCTGAAGAAGAGCAGGTCGATGCCGATACCTGCGGCAAACAGCATGGCCGACCAGGAGAGCAGCGAGAACTCGGGCCGAGAGTGATCGGGACCCAGGCGAATACTGCCAAACCGCGACATACCAATGGCGACGACGAAAACCAAGTAAGCCACGATGGCGAGCATGTAGTACCAGCCAAAGGTTTTGCTCACCCAGGCGAGGCCAGCATCAAAAAAGGCGCCTGCTTGCTCGGTGAACAGCATGGTAAGCACTAAAAAGATAAGGATACCGGCTACACTGCCGTGGAAAACCACGGGATTGAGGCGGTCGCGGGAGGGAAGGTTAAGGTTGTCTTTCGCCATGCAGGCGGGCTCCTGTTGTTGAAAGAGGAAGGGAAGATTTTATTTTAAATGAACGTTCAAATAAAATACGCGATTAAGCCTTTTCCTTCAAGTTAACCTCCCTTGTGTGGGATGAATAAGCGTGGAGTGAGCGGTGAGAAAAATGCAAAGGCAGACGCAAAAACGCCCGGCAAGCCGGGCGTTAACGCTAACATTTAAAAAGTGATCAATGCTTATTCACTATCGGCGCTGTCGTCGTTATCGCCGTAGTGGCCGCGTTTGCCGTGCTTACCACGATACTCTTCATGGGCTTCGTGCATGGCATTGCGCAGCGCTTCTTGCTCTTCCTCAGAGAGGATCTCGGCGACCCGCTCGTGGTGCTCTTCACGCAGAGCGTGCATGGCTTCACGGTGTTCAGCGTGAGCTTCGTTCAGCTCAGCCTGCTTCTCTTCAGAAATTTCTGCGCGCTGATATACCTCTTGGCGACGCTCCTCCATGCGCTCTTCCATACGCTCACGATCAGGACCTTTACCTTCATGATCACCGTGGCTATCCGCTTGAGCGGTAAGCGCTAGCGGAGCAATAGCAATAGCCAGTAGGGCGGGGGCAAACAGTTGGCGAATTGACAGTTTCTTAGCACTTGAAATTTTCATAAGTTCTCTCCTGGTGAGTTGACGATGCCAGTATCGCTAGGAGACGTGCAAACCGTTTGCAGATAGTGTGCAACAATCATGATCTTATTAGCTCGTTGCAGGTCGTAGTCGGTAGGTGAGGGGTCACCTCGTTATCAAGGAGCAAATTAATGTCGCGAATCGAATACTTTCGCGTGTTTCAGCAGCGTTATGCGTTTACCACCCTACGCCGTGTTACTGGCCTGGGGGCGCTTGCCTTGCTATTGAATGGCTGTAGCGCTTCCCAACATATTAGCCAGGGCGAAACTGCTGTTGAGAGTAACCCGTTGCATGCCCCCCAGCCTTTTGAGCGCTTAGCCCCAGCTAGTTACACACCCGAGGCATGGCCTCAGGCGTTAAAGGCGAGTGTTTATCTGCCCAATGGATCAACGGATACGCGGCGACCCGCGGCATTAGTGGTACATGGCGGCGGCTGGCGCAATCGCACACCGCAAGATATGCAGAGTATTGCCGAACAGCTAGCAGGGCAGGGCTATGTGGCGGTGAATGTTGAGTACCGTTTTGCACCGGAATACCGCTTTCCCAATCAGCTAAACGATTTGCAGCAGGCCATGACCTGGATTCACGCCAATGCCGATGAGTGGCAGGTGGATACCGATCGCATTGTGGGTGTAGGTTTTTCATCCGGTGCCCACCTGGTAAGTTTGTTGGCGCTAGCGGGCGTCGAAGGGCCATTGGCGGAGCCATACGGCGGTGAGCAGAGCCGTCTGGCCGCGGTGCTGGCCGGGGGTCTTCCCAGTGATTTGCTCAAGTTTGAGGATGGGCCGCTAGTGGTTGATTTTATCGGCGGCACCCGCGCAGAAAAGACCGAGGCGTACCGGTCAGCCTCGCCTGCTTGGCAAATTACCCCACAGGCACCGCCGTTTTTTCTGTTTCACGGCAAATGGGACAAACTGGTGCCGGTGGATCACGCCACGGACTTCTATCAAGCCCTGCAGGACAACCGCATCGAAAGTGAACTCTACCTGCAGCGCTGGCGCGGCCACATTACGAGCTTCCTGCTACGGGGCGGCGCTATCGATGCAGGCATCGCCTTTCTCAATCGGCAGGTAAATCCTTAACCCTCCGGCTGATACTTATAGCCGACACCATATACCGAGCGAATGATTTCGAGTTCAGGGAGCGCTTCGTGGATCTTTTTGCGCAGTTTTTTGATGTGGCTGTCCACGGTGCGCTCTGAGACGATGCGGTTATCGCGGTACATGTGATCCATCAGCTGTTCGCGGCTGAAGATGCGCCCCGGCGCCTGCATCATTACGCGCAATAACTGAAACTCCACCGCGGTCAGGCCCAGGTCCTGACCGTGGGCGAGGGCTTGCCAGCCGTCTTCGTTTAAAACCACCGGGGCGTTTTGTACTTCACTCGACGCCTCGGCTGCCGCTTGGCTGCGGCGCAGTACGGCTTTGACCCGAGCGACGACTTCACGAGGGCTAAACGGCTTGCAGATATAGTCATCGGCACCTAGCTCCAGTCCCAGCAGGCGGTCGACCTCTTCTACCTTGGCGGTGACCATTATAAGTGCAATGGAGGGCCACAGCTGGCGAATTTCCCGGCTCAGAGTGAGGCCATCTTTACCCGGCAGCATAATATCGAGCAGTACCAGGGCAGGGGAGTGCTGCTCCAGCCACGGCATCACTTCATCCCCGTGGCCCAGGGTCGTCACCTCGAAGCCATGGGTGGTTAAGTAGTCCGCCATCAGGCGGGCAATTTTCGGTTCATCCTCGACAACGAGCAAAGAGGCAGCATGAGACATAGCGGTAGACTCGCTTAGCAGTGAACGGGAAAGCATGGCTTAAAACAGTTTTTAAACACGAACTCTGAAAAACATTAATTAGCGGCCAACAGAGGAAAGCGCAGCGTCCAGCGCAGCCCACCTAGCGTTGAGGTAGAGGGCGTCAGCGTTGCACCATGGGCATTTACCAAGGCGCTCGCAATAGAGAGCCCTAGACCGCTGCCGCCACTAGCACGGCTGCGTGATCCTTCCACTCGATAGAGTCGCTCGGTCAAACGGGCCAGCTCACCTTCCGGTACCCCCGGCGCACTATCTTCCCAAGTGACCACCGCTTCCCCTTGTTGAGTCGTGAGCGTAACACGCAGCTCTCCCGGCGGCTGAGTGTAAGCGCAGCTGTTATCCAACAGGTTGTTCCACAGCTGGCGCAGACGCTGGGCATCGCCACGAATCATAATGCCAGGCTCGATCTGTTCGGTCAGCGTTAAACCGCTGTCCATTAACCAGCGGTCAGCGTCAGCCAGACGGCTAGCGAGACAGTCGCTAAGATCCATCGGGGCCAGCTGTATATCCAACGCGCCCGCGTCGCTTTGGGAAAGCAGGCGTAAATCTGCCACCAAACGCTCTAGTTGACCCACCTCTTGGGCGAGCGAGCCGAGGTTCTCTTGATTCAGGGGTCGAATGCCATCCTGCATGGCTTCGATCTCTCCGCGCAGCACCGCCAGCGGCGTGCGCAGCTCATGGGCCGTATCGGACACCCAGCGGGCGCGGGCATCACGGCTGGCTTCCAGCGTGGCAGCAAGCACATTGAAATCCCGCGCCAGGCGCGAGAGCTCGTCGCGGCCGCGTTCCGGTAGCCGGGTGTGGTAGTCGCCTTCGGTAAGGCGCAGCGTGGCGCCGGCCAATGCCCGGGTACGACGCCCCAGCCACCAGGAAAGCCCGCCCGCCAGTAGCAATGAAGCAACGCAGAGTGATATGACGATAAGCACCAGATTACGCTGCTGACGCTCCAGAAAGCGGCTCTCCATGCGCTCCATCATTTCCCGAGGCGGCCGGAAACCCAGCGAACCGATAGTGGTTTCACCGCTTTGCAGCGTTAGCCAATGCCAGTTGCCCGAGTTTTCGCGCCCGCTGTGGGGCGGCACGACAAAGCGTCCATCCGCTGCGCGAAGGCTAAAATCCCGCGCTTCGCCAAGCGGTGAGGGGCGGTCGCGATGCTCCTGGCCAAGCTCAAAACGAACAATAAACGGCCAGCGTTCCGGTGACTGCTCCAGCCACTCCCAGCTCTGCTGGGTTTCCCAGCGTGTGACAAGACCGTCTGCTAGCAGCGTGGCGCGGCGCTCTTGGGCTTGGTTGAGATAGTCGAGAAAGCCACGGTCAATACTGTAGGAGACGGCCAGAAACATACTGGCTGAGATGGCCACATTGACGCTTAGGATAATCACAAACAGCTTCAGGCCCAGCCGAGAGGGCCGCCATTGGCGTATCGCGGTGAGCACTGCCATTAATGAGCTCCCTCTTCTTGACTCGATTTGTTGTCGCTCGATTTGTTGCTGGGTGAGGGCTGACGCGGGGCACTAAGCCGTTCGCGAACATTCTCCATGCCCAGATAGAGGCAGGGCACCAGAATTAACAGAATAGCCGTTGCGAACAGCATGCCAAAACCTAGCGAAATCGCCATAGGAATCATAAAGCGTGCTTGCCGCGAGGTTTCCAAGATCATGGGTGCCAAGCCCAAGAAGGTCGTCAGCGTGGTCATCATAATCGGCCGTAAACGGCGAGTAGCCGCCGCCACGATGGCGCCCCGGGCATCCATGCCTTCGCGGCGTTTACGGTTGGCGTAGTCAATCAGCACCAGCGCATCGTTGATCACCACGCCAGAGAGCGCGAGCATGCCCAGCAAACTGATAATCGAAAGCCCGAAACCCATAATCATATGGCCGGCCACTGCACCGACAATGCCGAAGGGAATGGCGGCCAACACCAGCAGCGGCTGCAAATAGCTACGGAACGGAATGGCGAGCAGGGCGTAAAGAGCGGCAATCATTAACCACATGGAGGTCTTGAGCGTGGCCAAGTTGTCGGCGGTGTCCTGCTGACGACCGCCCATGCTGACCTCAAGCCCTGGCCAGGTTGCTTCAAGGTTGGGGAACACCTCTTCCTGCAGCGTTGCCAGTACCTGGTTAATGGCCAGATCGCTTTCTGAGTCGGCGGTCACGGTAATAATGCGTCGCCCGTTAATGCGCTCAAGACTGCTAGAGGCCTGACTGATGGTGATGTCGGCTACCCGTGAAAGTGGCACGCTGAGGTCATCAGGCGTGCGCACCGGCATGCGGTAGAGCTCATTCAGGCTGTCTCGGTTGTCGTTGGGCAGACGAACCTCAACGCTGATTTCGCTGCGCCCGACGTACTGTTCAAGTGCCGTGGCACCTTGAAGAGGCCCGCGTAGCGCTTCGGCTAAATTGCTGCCTGTGAGCCCCAGCGCGCGGCCTTCGGCAGAGAGACGCATCTCTAACTGCGGTTTACCGTCGCCCAGGCCGCTGTCGATATCGGTGAGTCCATAGCCGCCCAATGTTTCCGCCAAGCGTTCGGCGGCGGCTTCCAATACCTGCGTGTCCGGGTGGGAAAGGCGAAGGCTGAGCGCCGCGCCGCTGCCGGGGCCGCCGACATCAGCCTCAAAACGCACTGACTGGGCACCGAGTAAATCGCCGGTTAAGTCGCGCCACTCCCGGGCAATGCGCGACGGTGGCCAAGCCTCTAAACTCTCGCTGGCAATATCCAAACGCACTTCCAGGCTTTCGCCGTCCAGGCGACTGCGCGAGCTACTAAAGCTGAGTGTTTCTTCGCGCTCGCTGAGGACATCGGCGGCGTCGAGCAGCTGTTGGCTAAGCTCACGGCTGACGCTGATATTGCTGCCAATGGGCAGCGTTACCGTTGCCTGCACCTGATCCGATTCGACCCGTGGCATCAGGGAAAAGCCCAAACGCCCGCTCATTGCCCAGGAGAGGGCGATCAATAGAATGGCGATGCCCAGCGAAATGCTTAGCAGGCGCTGGTTTAGCGCGCGTTGCAGAAACGGCTCGAACTGACGATAGGTGAAGTGGTGCAAGCCACCCTGGAGGCGCTGGCGAAGTGACTCAAGCGGACGCTGCCACGCCGGGGTTTGGCGCGGTTTTCGGCTATGCGCTAAGTGGGCAGGCAGTATGACGAGCGCTTCTAGCCAGGAGATCAGAAAGACGGTCACCACCACCACCGGGACCGTGGCAAAAATTAGCCCTAAAAAGCCGGGTAAAAACAGCAGCGGCAGGAAAGCGACGATATTGGACAGAATCGCAAACGTGAGCGGCGTGGCGATCTCGCTGGCGCCTTTCACCGCTGCATCGCGCAGCGAGTAGCCCTCTTCCCGGTAGCTGTAGATATTTTCGCCAACGATAATGGCGTCATCCACCACGATCCCTAGGGCGATAATAAAGGCGAACATCGACATCATGTTGAGCGAGACGCCGATCCAGGGCAGAAACAGCATGGCGCCCAGAAACGCCGTCGGAATGCCCAGGGTGACCCAGAAGGCTAACCGTGCTTCCAGAAACAGCGCCATGAGTACCAATACCAGCGCTAAGCCCATCCAGGCATTTTTTAACAGCAGGCTAAGACGGTCTTCGTAAACTTCTGAGCTGTCGCGGGAAATATCCAGGCTGACGCCTTCCGGCATACCTTCCCGCAAGCGCTCAAGCTCTCCGTTGACCGCTTCAGAGATACTGGTCGGGGTCTGGTCGCCAATCTGGTAAACATCCACAGAGAGGCCGGGCTGACCGTTATAGAACTCCTCGCGATCGGTCTCGGCAAAACCGTCACTGACCCTGGCGATCTCACCGAGTGTAATCGGAGCGCCCTGAGTGCTGGTGAGTATCGGCAGCTCTGCAAAGGCTTCAGCGCTGTTGCGCCGCCCTTGATAGCGAGTTAGCCACTCGCCTTCGGCCGTTGTTAGCTGACCACTGGCAAGGTCAAGCGCCTCTTCGGCGATGCGGCTGGCCAACGCCTGATGGTCGAGACCAAAGCGCTCGATGGCCTCTTCATCCAGATGGACTTGAATCTCCCGCTCGCGGTTGCCGGAAAGCTCAGCGCGGGAAATGCCCGATGTGGCTTGCAACTCGCCGCGTACATCTTCAGCCGCATCGTGGAGTGCCTCTAGGCCGACCTGGCCATAAACTTGCAGGCTGAGCACACTGCGAGAGCGTCCCGCCAGGGTGAAACGCGGTGGATCGGCGGCGCTGGGCAGCGTGGTGATAGCGTTCACTGCCTGCTGAATATCCTGATAGGCGCGCATGACATCAATGCCGTCAATCAGCGTAGCGCTGACGTTGGCGCTGCCTTCGCTGGCCGTCGCGGTGAGCTCATCAATGCCTTCGACATCGGCAATTGCGGCTTCCACCGGTAGCAGCAGGCTCTGTTCAACATCTTCCGGCGTGGCGCCGGGATAGCTAATCGTGACTTGGACGACTTCGGTGTCGAATTCGGGGAATACTTCCTTTTTAATCGCCAGCGATGCCATTAAGCCACCGACGATAAACAGCACCATCAATAAGTTAGGCGCTACCCCGTGGTCGACCATCCATGCCAGTGGGCCACGTGGCGTCTTCATGATTCATCTCCCGGTTCATCTCCCGCTTGGGCCGGGGTGTCGTTGGGCCGACGAATGCGCACGAGTTGGCCTTCTCGAGGCTGGGCCAAGCCCGCGGTGACGACCTGCTGGCCGGTTTCCAGACCGCTACGAATCAAGGCGTCATCTTCCCCGCGATAAGCCAGCGTGACCGGCGTTCGGCGCAGGCGATTCTCCTCGTCGACTCGCCACGTAACATCCCCTGGGCGAAGCGCGGCAGAGGGCAGTGATATCAGCTGCTCTTGAATAGCGGGTTGAAAGGACGCACGTAGCACATCGCCCAGACGCAGGGCCGGGCCGTCGCTCTCTAGCGCCAAGGGGTCGCTCACTGCGATGAGTAGCTGTGCCTGCAGGCCATTCTCTTCCAGGCTGGGCAACATCGACACCAGCGTGCCTTCACGTGTGGCGCCTTCGGGCCAGCCGCGGCTGGTTAACGTCACGCTACTGCCCGCTTCCAGCCACTCCATCCACTCACCGGGTAGTGAGGCGCGCACCCAAAACTGCTCGACGCCCACCAGGTGCAATACCTCGGTGCCTTGACTGAGCAGACTGCCAGCGCCGACCAAGCGCTCCTGTACTATGGCCCGCCAGGGAGCGGTGAGGGTTGCGCGCTCAACATTCAGTGCTGCCTGGTCGCGGGCCACGCGTGCTTGGGTGAGTTCAGCTTGTGCTTGGCGCAGCTGTGGTTCACGCAAAACCAGGGCTTGGCGTTCGGCGGAGAGTTGGCGACCAAAGGATTCGTATTCACTACGGGCGCGCTGCTGCTCTGCCTGCTCTAAAGCAAGTAGCGCCTGGGCATTAGCCAGCTGCGCTTGAGCATCTTCAAGCGTAAGCGCCAGATCGGCTTGATCGATAAACGCCACGGCGGCGTCTTGCTCGACGACCTGGCCGGGAACAACGCCATCAGCGAAACGCTCAAGCTGCCCTGCTACGCGGCTTGCCAGCATTGTCTCCTGCTCTGCCTCAACGCGACCAAAGCCATAAAGATTAGGGGCCTGAGTGCTCGCGGACACGGTCATTACGTCTACCATGGTAGGTAGAGGTTCCGGCGGCGCTGTGCGCGCAATGCGGGGTGGCTGAGATATAATCCACCAAGCGAGCACAAGGGTGCCGACAAGAATCAACAGCGCAGCTACGGCACCTAACCGAACGCGGCCTCGTTGATAAGACGAGTGAGGGGAAGAGAGGGAGCGTTTTGGTGTCATTACCGCGCGTCATCCGTTGGCTAGGGCGAAAATCCCAGAAAAATAAGCGTATGATGCTAGCATCACGCATTGTTAAGCAGCGATTAGTCAAACAATGTGCAAATAACATGTAATTAACATTTACTTGGCACTCAATCATTTGGCTTTTACTTACTTGGCTTTCACTCATTTGATAGTAATAGACTGACTGGTCTACTTTAAGTATATGAAAAACAATGTAACCCGCGACAAATTAATTGATAGTGGCGCCGAGCTGATTAGTCAGCAAGGCTACAACGCGACGGGTATTAATGCCGTTTTAAAGGCCTGCGGTGTACCCAAGGGCTCCTTCTATCACTACTTCTCCAGCAAAGAGGATTTCGGGCTGGCGGTGATTGAGCGCTTTGCGGCTACTTATGACGAAACGCTGGTGGCACTGCTGGAAGACGGTGAGACGGCACCACTTGAGCGCCTGAAACGGTACTTCGCAGCAGGCCGTGACCATATGCACGAGTGCGATCATGCCACGGGCTGCTTGATTGGCAACCTTGGCCAAGAGCTTTCGGGCCAGAGCGACACCTTCCGCGATGCGTTAAACCTCGTGCTACAGCGCTGGGAACAGCGCTTCGTGCGCTGCCTGCAGGATGCACAGGCGCGGGGTGATATTGCCAGCCACACCGCACCCGAGGCGCTCGCCAGCTTTATTCTCACCGGTTGGGAAGGTGCCATTCTGCGTGCCAAAACGCTTAAATCCGTCGAGCCGATGGAGCAGTTTGAAACGATCCTGTTTCAGCAAGTACTGGTACGCCCATCGCCATAGCCAGCGATGGACGTGACGTTGAGCGCGTATTAAAAGCCTTCCAAGACCAGTTTGCCAATCGTGCTGTTGCTCTCAATCAGAGCGTGCGCGCGCTTTAAATTCTCGGCGTTAATCGGGCCCAATACCTCGCCTAGAGTCGTTTTTAGGCGTCCGTCATCGACCATGGTCGATATTTCTGTGAGCAGGTCGTGCTGCTTGGCGAGATCGTCCGTCGCGAACAGCGGGCGGGTAAACATCAGCTCCCAATGCAGGGACAGACTTTTCATTTTGAGCTTACGCACATCGATCAGCTCCGGGTCATCAATAAGCGCCAGTTTTCCCTGGGGCTTGAGGGCTTCAAGAATGGCCTCAAAGTGGTGGTCGGTCTGGTTAAGGCTAATCACCATATCCACACCGTCAAAGCCCGCCGCCTTAAGTTCTTGATCAAGTGGCTGGTGGTGATTAATCACCGCGTCGGCGCCTAGTGACTTCACCCAGGCTTGGCTTGCGGGCCGGGACGCTGTGCCAATGACGGTAATATCGGTGAGCTGTTTGGCAAGTTGCACCAGGATTGAGCCCACGCCCCCTGCTGCACCAATCACCAACAGGCTTTTGCCTTGGGTATCGCGCATGCCTAGTTCTAGCCGGTCAAATAGTAGCTCCCAAGCCGTAATCGCGGTCAGCGGAAGCGCAGCGGCCTCCGTGTCAGAAAGGCTTTTCGGCGCTAGGCTGGCGATACGCTCATCGACAAGCTGATATTCAGCATTAGAGCCCTGCCGAGCAATATTGCCTGCGTACCACACCCGGTCACCCGGCTGAAAGCGGGTGACCGCGCTGCCGATGGCATTGACCACGCCCACGGCGTCGTAACCCAGCACGCGCGGCTCGCCGCTTTCAGGCAGGGCGCTACTGCGCACTTTGGCATCCACAGGATTAACCGAAACCGCGCTTACCGCGACACGAATGTCGTGGGCGTCAGGCGTGGGTAGGGGGAGCTCAATGGCTTGCAGCGCGTCAGGATGGTCGATGGGCAGACTTTGGGTAAAGGCGAACGCCTTCATAGTAGTTCTCTCGTTAACGATAAGTGGCACCATCATGCCCCGATGTTGTTTTATTAAAAAGAACTCTGCTGCGTAATATCAGCGCAGGCTGAATTGAATCGCCATGTCCTAAGTCAGGAGCTCACCATGTTTGAAGGGTTTGAAAAACAGACACGTCACGTTAACGGTATCGACATTACGTTTAGAATGGGCGGCAGCGGCCCGGCACTTCTTCTGCTCCACGGCCACCCACAGACCCACATAATTTGGCACAAAGTGGCAGAAGAGCTTGCCCAGCATTTCACCGTTATCGCAGCCGACCTGCGCGGTTACGGCGACAGCAGTAAACCCGACGACGATCCTGAGCACCTAAATTACGCCAAGCGCGCCATGGCTGCCGATATGGCAGAGCTGATGAGTGCGCTGGGCTTTGAGCGTTTTAAAGTGCTGGCCCATGATCGTGGGGCGCGAGTCGCCCATCGTTTAGGCGTTGACCACGCAGAGCGAGTAGAGCGTATGGTGCTTCTGGATATTGCCCCGACGCTGGCCATGTATCGCGGCACCAACGAGGCCTTTGCGCGCAGCTACTGGCACTGGTTCTTCCTAATTCGCCCCCAGCCGCTGCCGGAAATGCTGATCCAGAGTAATCCCCCCCAATACCTCAAAAGCGTGATGGGTGCCCGCAGTGCCGGCATGGCGCCTTTCTCCCCAGAAGCGCTGGCCGAATACCAGCGCTGCCTTGCGCTCCCCGGCACCGCTACCGGTATTTGCGGAGACTACCGCGCCAGCGCCACCATCGATTTGGAGCATGATCAAGCCGATATCGACGCAGGCGTAAAGCTCACCTGCCCATTAAAAGTGATGTGGGGCGCTGAAGGCGCCATTGAAGCTTGCTTTGATGCACTCAGTGAATGGCAAAAAGTCGCCACCGATGTAAAAGGCAAAGCGCTCCCTTGTGGCCACTACATCGCCGAAGAAATTCCCGAAATACTGCTGGATGAAGCGCTGCCGTTTCTTCTTGACGCTGGATAGGCGATTCGGGAGGCGACTGACCAAGACGAAGCGGGTAAAAAACTGGATAATGGGCCGCAATTCGCCTGTTGGCTTGTTTTTGCAAAAGCCCAGGCACACTCATTACTCCGGACGCCCGCTCATGGAAATCAAAGTTAACTATCTCGACAACCTCCGCCTGGAGGCCAAGTTCGACGATTTTACGGTTATCTCCGACCAGCCGATTCGCTACAAAGGCGACGGCTCGGCACCAGGACCGTTTGACTACTTCCTGGCGTCGTCTGCCATGTGCGCGGCCTACTTCGTAAAGGTTTACTGCAACGCTCGAGACATTCCCACTGAGAATATCCGTCTTTCCCAGAACAATATCGTTGACCCGGAAGACCGCTATAAGCAGATCTTCAAAATTCAGGTCGAGTTGCCGGAAGATATTTCTGAAAAAGATCGCCAGGGCATTCTGCGCTCCATTGACCGCTGCACGGTCAAGAAAGTGGTGCAAACTGGCCCCGACTTTCAAATCGAGACGGTAGAGAACATAGACGAGGACGCCCAAGCGCTGTTGATGGGCGCGCCGGAAGGCGGCAGTACCTATATTGAGGGCAAAGACCTGCCGCTGGAGCAGACCATCGCCAATATGAGCGCGATCCTGGCTGATCTGGGCATGAAAATCGAGATCGCCTCCTGGCGCAATATTGTGCCCCACGTATGGTCGCTGCATATTCGCGATGCGGCCTCACCGATGTGCTTTACCAACGGCAAAGGCGCGACCAAAGAGAGTGCGCTGTGTTCGGCGCTGGGCGAGTTTATCGAACGCCTGAGCTGCAACTTCTTCTATAACGATCAGTTTTTGGGTGAAGAGATTGCCAATAGCGCGTTTGTTCACTATCCCAATGAGAAGTGGTTCAAGCCGGGCCCGAACGACGAGCTGCCCGCAGAAATTCTCGACGAGCACTGCCTGGCTATTTACAACCCGGAAGGCGAACTGTGCGGCTCCAACCTGATTGATACCAACTCGGGTCGTGAAGACCGAGGTATTGTATCGCTGCCGTTTGTACGTCAAAGCGATGGCGAGACGGTCTACTTCCCCTCCAACCTGATTGAAAACCTGTTCCTCAGCAACGGTATGAGCGCGGGCAATACGTTGGTAGAAGCCCAGGTGCAGTGCCTGTCGGAAATTTTCGAGCGGGCGGTGAAACGTGAAATCCTTGAGCAGGAGCTAACCCTGCCGAATGTACCGCAGGAAGTGTTAGCCAAGTACCCAAGTATTGTCGAAGGCATTAACGCCCTGGAAGCACAGGGCTTCCCGGTGCTGGTAAAAGATGCCTCCATGGGCGGGCAGTTCCCGGTGATGTGTGTCACCTTGATGAACCCGCGCACCGGCGGCGTGTTTGCCTCCTTTGGTGCCCACCCGAGCTTTGAAGTGGCACTGGAGCGCAGCTTGACCGAGTTGCTGCAAGGCCGCAGCTTCGAAGGCCTGAACGACCTGCCGCTGCCCACCTTCAATTCGCAGACAGTCTCTGAGCCGAACAACTTCGTGGAGCACTTCATCGACTCGGTCGGCGTGGTCTCCTGGCGTTTCTTTAGTGCCAAGCCCGACTTCGAGTTTAGCGAGTGGGACTTCTCTGGCAGCAATGATGAAGAAGCCGAGACGCTGTTCGGCATCTTTGAAGAGTTGGGTGCGGAAGTCTATATGACGGTTCACGAGGACCTGGGTGCGCCGGTCTGCCGCATTCTGGTGCCGGGTTACTCTGAGGTATATCCCATCGAAGATCTGATCTGGGATAACACCAATAAGGCGTTGGATTACCGCGAAGATATTCTCAACCTGCACCGTCTCGACGACGATCAGCTCACTGATCTGGTCGAGCGGCTGGAAGAGAGCCAGATGGATGACCATGCCGACATTATTACCCTGATCGGCATTGAGTTTGACGAGAACACCGTTTGGGGTCAGCTGACGATTCTGGAACTGAAGCTGTTGGTCTACCTGGCGCTGCAGCGTCATGAAGAGGCGCTGGACTGTGTACAGATATTCCTGCAGTACAATGACAACACCGTCGAGCGCGGCCTGTTCTATCAAGCAGTGAACGCGGTGCTGGAAATTGTGCTGGATGACGAGCTGGAGCTAAACGATTATCTACATAGCTTCCAGCGCATGTTTGGCGAGGAAACCATGGCGGCCGTCGTGGGCTCGGTAAGTGGCGAGGAACGCTTCTATGGCCTAACGTCGACGAACATGCAGTTAGCGGGCCTTGAGCGCCACCAGCGCTTGATCGATAGCTACAAGAAGCTCCACGCGGCTCGGGCGGCGAAAGCGGAAATTTAAGCATCAGCTACAAGCAATGATAGTTAAACCTCTCTGCTGGCGCGACGGCACCAACAGGGTAGGTTTAAGGTACGTAAAACGGTAGTTAAGGACTTCCCATGAAGCATAGAATTATCTTCGCTATTCTTATGTCGTTTACGCTAACGCTGATCATGTCTGCTTGGATCACGTTCGTTAATGTTGGGGCACCTCCCAACTTCTTTAGCCTCTGGATGCATGCTTGGTTCTTGGCGTGGCCAGCCGCGGGAATCATCGCGTTTGTCAGCGGCCCCTTTATTCATAAATTAGCACACCGCATTGCCGAGAAGATCTAACTGTCTGGCTAGTTATGCCTGACTGGACTTACTGGAAGTAACGCTTAGCGTTGTTACAGTGATTAATATTAACCCCATGCCGATAATCTGAATAACGTCGAGGCTTCCATCTAAGAGTAAGAAGCCAAATAGTGTTGCGGTGACGGGCTCTACCATGGCTATCATCGAAGCTAACGCGGGCGCGGTGTGTTTTAGACCGACAATGTAAAGCACAAAGGAGAGGCCCGCCCCCAGTACGCCCAGGGTTAAAAACATCGGCCATTCTGAAGACCTTACAACGCTCACGGTTTGATCAATATCGCTCGGCAATATCAGCACGATGGAAAGCACTGCAAAGGCAATCGAAAGGACTGCCTGGGGGCTGCCATGGGGAGCTGCGTATTTAAAACCGAAAATAAAAACGGCGTATGAGAGCCCTGCAAGTAGCCCAGCAACCACACCGATCAGCGATAAGTCGCTTGCGCCAATCTCGTAAAGCTTTGTCAAAAGCACAATACCAATCATCACCAAGGCGATTGCCGCCCATTTTGATACCGTGGGTCTTTCAAGCTTTAGCGCGAATGATATTAGATATACAAATACCGGGGCGCAATACATCAATGTAGCTGCAACGGCCACGCTACCGTGCTCAATGCTTATGAAATAGAAGGAGAAATTGCCTGCAACACCCAGGCCCGCGATAGTAGACCAAAGCCATAACTGTCGATTCGAGAGCCCGCTGCTACGGGGACGAATTAGCAACCAGACAAGTACGAAAAGAAGCCCAATAAACCCACGGTAAAAGGAAACGACTGACGGTGCCCAGCCACTCTCAATAAGGATGCTACCAATCCCGCCGGACACACCCCAGAAAAATGCGGCTAGCGCCACAAACACTGTACTGACACCCATTATTTACTCTCCTTGTAGCCTCAATAAGGCTGCGCAATCCATGCGAAGCTGTTTCTATAATAGTGTTAAGGGCTCAAGCCTCCAATCCCAGTTGGCGTCTAAAGCGTACGTCGCTCATAAGTGTGGCAGACATTCTATGAAAATCGAGCGTTTCAGCACTTACCCAAAGAACCAGTAGCACACTGCAATGGCGGTGGTAACACCTGCTAAATCAGCCACCAGCGCGCAGCCTAAGCCATGACGAATACGGGTGATGCCCACCGCGCCGAAGTAAACAGCTAATACATAAAAGGTGGTTTCGGTGCTGCCTTGCATGGTGGCAGCCAGTAGGCCTGGAAAGCTGTCGACGCCAAAGGTGTCCATGGTTTCGATCATCATGGCACGGGCACCGCTGCCAGAAAGCGGCTTAACAAACGCCGTTGGCAGGGCATCTACAAAACGAGTATCCCACCCAACGCCTTCAACCAACCAGCGAATGCCGCTAAGACCGGCGTCCAGCACACCGCTGGCGCGCAGTACGCCCACCGCCACTAGCATGGCAATCAAATAGGGCAGCAGCGTAATGGTGAAGCTCAGGCCCTCTTTTGCACCTTTGATAAAGGCGTCATAGACCTTCACTCCACGCAATGCCGCTACGATTAAAAACATCATTACGATGCTAAATAGCGTCAGGTTGCCGACTAGCGTAGAGGCCGCCGCCAGCGCTTGGGCAGACATACCCGCCAGCGTGGTGATCAAGAGTCCCAACGCTAAGACGGCCGCCACCAAATAGGCCAACACGACGGGATGCCAGAGCTTTAATCGCTGCATCACCGCTACCGCCAAAAGTCCTGCCAGACTAGAGGCGCTGGTAGCGAGCAAGATCGGTAAAAACACCAGCGTCGGGTCGGCGGCACCTTGCTGGGCACGGTACATAAAAATCGTTACCGGCAAGAGTGTCAGTGAAGAAGTATTGAGAACTAGAAACAGAATTTGTGCATTGCTGGCAGTTTCACTGCTGGGGTTGAGAGTTTGCAGTGAGTGCATGGCCTTGATACCGATCGGCGTGGCAGCGTTATCCAATCCCAGAATGTTCGCCGCGAAGTTCATGCTGATAAGCCCCATAGCGGGGTGGCCGCGAGGCACTTCCGGCATCAAGCGGCAGAAGAGCGGGTCGAGTACTCGCCCCAGCAGGCGTATCAACCCCGCCTTTTCAGCAATCGAAAGAAAACCCAACCATAAGGTCATAGTGCCCAACAGCACCAAAATAATATCGACGCTGACTTCCGCCATATCGAACAGCGACTGCACCAAACGGGCGAATACTTCGCTGTCGCCGCCGACTAACCACTGCCATAAGGAAGCCGCGAAAGCAGCAATAAAAAAGCTTAACCAGATTCCGTTGAGCATGAAGGAAGGGCATCCTAAGCAGTGAAGCGATGGGTAGTTAAACAGACAATGCCGCTTATCCTAACCAATGAATGCCCGCTCTCGCTAACCCGACAGAAAAAGAATAGGTGGCGCTGTTTAAAACCGTGCAGACCCTGGCTCAGTATCGAGTCAGGGCCGCTTTCACTTTAACGTGCTCCCGGAAAGTATTTCGGCTTTTTACTTGGTCATTGCATGTCGGCCGGGCGCAGCAGCAGTACCGCGAGTGGCGGTAGCGTCAATTCAAGGCTGGCGATTTGCCCATGAAGTGGGGAGTCTTCGGCGGTTAGCCGACCTAGGTTGCCCATGTTGGAACCACCATAACACTCCGCGTCACTGTTAAGGCGTTCTTCCCAACCACCGGCAAGCGGCACGCCCAGACGATAGCCTATGCGTGGGATTGGCGTCATATTGGCAACCACCAGCAACGGCTCACCGGTGGCGCTCCAGCGTAGCCAGGCAAAAACGCTATTGGTATTGTCATTGCCCACCACCCAGGTAAACCCTCGGGGTTCACTATCGCATTGGTGCAGAGCAGGTAGCTCGACGTAGCAGCGGTTAAGGTCGCTAAGCAATCGGTGGACACCGGTATGCCGGGCTTCGGCGAGCAGCGACCAATCCAGCTCACGGTCGTGGCTCCACTCCCGCCACTGACCGAACTCGCAGCCCATAAACAGCAGCTTCTTACCGGGTTGCGACCACATGATGGCGAGATAGGCGCGGAGATTGGCGAACTTCTGCCACTCATCGCCGGGCATCTTACCGATCAGCGAGCCCTTGCCGTGGACTACTTCGTCGTGAGAAATCGGCAAGACGTAGTGCTCAGAGAAAGCGTAGACCATAGGAAAGGTCATATCGTGATGCGAATAGGTGCGATACACCGGATCCTTGGCGATGTATTCCAGCGTGTCGTGCATCCAACCCATGTTCCATTTATAGGCAAAGCCCAGCCCGCCCTCCTTGGTCGGCTGGGTGACACCCGGCCAAGCGGTTGACTCCTCGGCAATAACGATGGTGCCGGGGGCTTCCTCGCTGATGACGTCATTGAGGTGGCGCAGGAAGTCGATGGTTTCCAGGTTTTCGTGACCACCAAAGCGGTTGGGAATCCATTCGCCTTCGTTACGGGAGTAGTTGCGATAGAGCATTGAGGCAACGGCATCGACACGCAATGCATCGACATGGAAATGCCGCAGCCAGTGCAGTGCCGAGGCGAGCATAAAGCCATGCACTTCACGCCTTCCCAGATTATAGATATAGGTGTCCCAATCCTGATGGAACCCCTCAAAAGGATGCTCATATTCGTACAGAGCGGTGCCATCAAAGCGTGCCAAGCCGTGGGGGTCGGTGGGAAAGTGGGCCGGCACCCAGTCGAGAATGACGCCCAGCCCTGCGCGATGGCACTCATCAACGAAGTAGGCAAAGTCGACAGGCTTACCGAAGCGGGCGCTAGGCGCAAACTGGCTCAATGGCTGATAACCCCAGGAGCCGCCGAACGGGTGCTCCATGATGGGCAAGAGTTCAACGTGGGTGAACCCCATGTCCAGCACATAAGGTATTAATTGCTCGGCCAGATCACGCCAACTATAGAGTTCGCCGTTGTCGCCGCCATGTTTGCGCCAGGAGGCAGCGTGCACTTCATAAATGCTTATTGGATGGGTCGGGTCATGGAGTTTTTGCCGCTGGGCGATCCATGCGTCGTCATGCCAGGTAAAGGGCGTGATGTCGGCTACCACCGAGGCGGTAGAGGGCGGTGCTTCGGTGGCTAAAGCAACTGGGTCGGCACGCAGGCCAATCGCACCGTAGGCCTCGACCACCTCATATTTGTACGCCTCCCCAGGCCCAAGGCGCGGTACGAATATCTCCCACACCCCGGCAGCAATGCGCAGGCGCATTATGTGTCGTCTGCCGTCCCAGCTATTGAAATTACCCACGACGGACACACGCTGGGCATTCGGCGCCCAAACGGCGAAGCGCACGCCGTTGACGCCATCCACTGTCATGGGCTGGGCACCTAGGCAGTGCCCCAGCTGCCGATGGTTGCCTTCGCCTAGCAGGTAGAGATCCATTTCGCCCAGCAGCAGGCCGAAGCTATACGGGTCCTCGGTTAGCTGTTCGCCTTGGGGCCAGCGAATACGCAGCAGATAGGGAGCCGCATGCGGCAGCCGGGCAGCGAACAGACCAGGGATTTGCATGCCCGTCAGGCAGCAACGCACACTGCCGCCGTCGCGGTCGAGTACATCAACCCCTACCGCGCCGGGTAGGAATACGCGCAAAAACTGCCCTTTGCCATCACTGTGAATACCGAGGATGGCGAAGGGATCGCGATGGGTTCCTTGCGCTAGAGCGCTGGCGTCTTCCTCAGTCAACCACAAGCTGCGATCCAGAAGGGGTCGGGTGTGAATAACATTATTCATGTGGCTCTCCTGGGCTAAGTTGTTCGATGAGGGCAGCTAAGCCGTGCAGCGGCACACCCAACCATTCGGGGCGGTTGGCGGCTTCGTAGGCGATTTCGTAAGCCGTCTTTTCGAGCACGAACAGATCCACCGCCGCAGCGGCTCCGCTGGCTTGCTTCCATTCGTGGGGTATTTCCATGGTGGCCAGCCAATAAGCGTTGAGAAAGGCTTGGCGACCTTTAAGCAGATACTGCTCCACCACCGCATGGCTGGTGCCGGTATGCGTATCGGCGCCTTCATTGTCGCCGGGCCGGGCTTCCTCCACCTTGGCATAGGCGTAGTCGAAGGAGCGCAACATGCCAGCCACATCGCGCAGCGGGCTATCCTTCGCGCGACGCTCTTCCAAGGGCCTGGCCGGTTCGCCTTCAAAATCGATGATGTAAGCATCATCATGAGCCACCAGAACTTGGCCAAGATGTAGATCACCATGAATACGGGTGAGTAGGCTGCCTTGGGCAAGTTCCGCCATCTTTTTGATGGCATCCATCAACGTGGCGCGGCGAGCCAAAATAATGTCGGCAAGCCGCTGTTCGGCTCCGTTGGCAGTGTTCTTGTGTTGCTCCAGCACGTTTAGCGCTTCCTCAACACGCTGCGTCACGCGTTGTGTCCAGTGCTGCACATGGGAGAGACCAGCGACTTCGGGCGTGAATGCTGGGTCGTCGTTGGGCGTCGCCAGCACCATATGCAGCTCACCCAATCGACGCCCTAAGGTAGTGGCAAACTCTGCCAACTCCTCGAAGGCGCCGTAGCGGGCTTCGGCTTTTGGCTCGCTTGCCCGTTCGTCGTCCGCCACCGCTTCACGAATGGCACGTTCCAGCTTATTGCGCGTCCATGACCAGGCATCGCCCTGGTTGTCGATGAAGCCTTGCAGAATCATGAGCGTTTGCGTGGCTCCCTCTTCGAGCCGGGTGACCACGCCGTACAAAGGCACGGTATGCGTAAAGCCCCGCTCAGTCAGGTAACTGCCGATTTCCGCTTCGGGATGAATGCCTGGCTCCAAGCGTCGGAACAGCTTGAGCACTAATTGATGATTGATGATCACCGAGCTATTGGATTGCTCGGCACTCTGCTGCACCACCTCGAGGTGCTCGGGAAGTGTCAGTTCGGCGAAGGCGGCGGTTGGCAAGAAATGAATTTCTCCTTTCTCATAAGGCAGCACGGTGCCTAGGCGCATGTTTTCTAGTACCGCCAGTGTAAAGGCATCCAGGGTGACCGCATCGGTGAGTAGCCCCACTTCGTGGAAGCGACGAACACGGGCCATGGCGAGCTGTTGGGGTAGCGGATTGCTCTGTTCATCTTCGCCCAGGAAAGCCAGCGGCAGTTGGTAGCGCTCGCTGCCTTGGCCATGTTTGACCTCCACTTCGCTAAACAGCAGCGTATGGCCGCTGTGCTCAAGGCTGGCAGTGGCGTGTAAGTGGACTTCCTCAATACGCGCCTGCTTGGCGGCGAACCAACGTCGCTTGGGCAGGTAGCTGGGCAGCGTCTCGCGTTCGAGTAGTCGCCTGGGTGTCTCCTCAAAAATCTCGTTAAGGCGCTTTTTGATAATCAGCGTAACGAAATCCGGCATGGGCTCTGGTACAGGCACATGCCACTCCGGCATGGCGGTAGCCGGGGCCAGCAAGAACCAGAAAAAACCGTAGGGAGGAAGCGTCAGCAAGTACGCCAGTTTACCCACCGGTGGAAAAGCGCTTCCGCCAACCATTTCTACCGGCACCTGACCGGCAAAGGCGGAAAGATCGAGCTCCACCGCCTGGGCAGTGCTGGCCACATTGGCCACGCACAGCAGTGTTTCTGTCTCACCGTTATCGAGCGTCATCTCGCGTAGGTAGGCGAGAATATGCCGGTTGGAGGGGTAGAGTGGCCGCATGGTGCCGCGGCTGAAAGCGCGGTGCTGGCTGCGTACCGCCAGTAGCCGCCGCATGTTGCTAAGCAGCGAATGCGAATCGCGAATTTGCGCTTCCACATTCACCGTCTGGTAGCCATAAAGCGGGTCCATGATGGGTGGCAGCACCAGCTTGGCCGGGTCGGCGCGGGAGAAGCCGCCGTTGCGATCCACCGACCACTGCATGGGCGTGCGCACGCCGTCACGGTCGCCGAGATAGATATTGTCACCCATACCAATCTCGTCACCGTAATAGAGCACCGGCGTGCCCGGCATGGAGAGCAGCAGGCTGTTAAGCAGCTCAATACGCCGCCGGTCGCGTTCAAGCAGCGGCGCTAACCGACGACGAATGCCCAAATTAATACGAGCCCGACGGTCGGCGGCGTAATGGTTCCAGAGATAGTCACGCTCCTTGTCGGTGACCATCTCCAGGGTCAGCTCATCGTGGTTGCGCAAAAAGATTGCCCACTGGCAGGTGGCCGGTATTTCAGGCGTCTGACGCAGAATATCGGTAATTGGGAAGCGGTCTTCCTGAGCCAGGGCCATGTACATGCGCGGCATTAAAGGGAAATGGAACGCCATGTGACACTCATCGCCGTCGCCGAAATAGGGCCGGGTGTCCTCGGGCCACTGGTTGGCCTCGGCGAGCAGCATGCGGTCGGGATAACGCTCGTCGAGCACGGCGCGGATCTTTTTGAGCACCACATGAGTTTCCGGCAGGTTTTCGTTGTTGGTGCCTTCGCGCTCGACCAAATAGGGAATGGCGTCCAGGCGCAGGCCATCGACCCCCATATCGAGCCAGTACGCCATGACCTTGAGAATCTCGTCGAGTACCACGGGGTTGTCGAAGTTGAGATCCGGCTGGTGGGAGTAGAAACGATGCCAGAAGTAGGCGCCGGCCACTGGGTCCCAGGTCCAGTTGGAGGATTCGGTGTCGAGAAAGATGATGCGTGTGCCGGGATACTTTTGATCGGTGTCTGACCACACATAGAAGTCGCGTTCTGGTGATCCTGCTGGCGCCTGTCTGGCGCGCTGAAACCACTCGTGCTGGTCAGACGTATGGTTGATGACCAGTTCGGTCAATACGCGCAGGCCGCGCCGGTGGGCCTCGTTGATAAAGCGCTGGGCATCCTCTAGCGTGCCGTAATCGGGGCTAACGCTAGTGTATTCAGCGATATCGTAACCATCGTCGCGACGCGGCGAGGGGTAGAACGGTAAAATCCAAATCGTGTTAACGCCCAGGCTGACGATATAGTCCAGCTTCTGAATCAAACCTTCGAAATCGCCGATACCGTCGTCATTGGCATCGAAGAAGGCCTTCACGTGTACCTGGTAAATCACCGCATCCTTATACCAGAGTGGGTCATCGAGGAAATCCATCGCCTCGACGGCGTGTGTTTCGCTGCTGGCATCCATCATTGGCTTACCCTCTCTGCTTTGATCATTAGATAACAATTGACATGAACTAGCGGCTTCCAAGCCAATACCGTTGTTAATAAACCGGGAGCTAGTAAGCCGGTAGCTAATAAACCGGAAGCTAGTGAACCGGGCGAAGTCGCCAAATGGCGAACGGCATAACGCTGGGGTCTAAGCGCATCGATTGCCATTTGCCATGCCAAGTCCATTGACGGCCACTCATGAGGTCCTCCACATGCAGTGCCGCCTCATCGGGAAGTTCGAATAGCGCCATGGGCAACTCAAAGGCGCCCTCCTGAGGCTCAAACGGGTCAAGGTTGACGGCGACCAAGATGGCCTCGTCGCTTAGTTCGGTGCGTTTGGCGAAGAGCAATAAACGGTCGTTGTGTACCGCATGGAAGGTCAGCCCAAGATGGCTATGCAACGCCGGATTCTCGCGCCGGATGCGGTTGAGCTGGGCGATCTCATAGATGATGTTGCCAGGGGCGCTATAGTCGCGCAGGCGAATCTGATACTTCTCTGAATCGAGGTACTCCTCCTTGCCGGGCACCGGGGCGCCTTCGCAGAGCTCAAACCCTGAGTACATGCCCCACAATCCTGAACCCATGGTGGCCAGCGCCGCGCGAATCAGGAATCCCGCCCGCCCAGACGATTGCAGAAAGTAGGGGTTGATATCCGGCGTATTGACGAAAAAGTTGGGCCGATAGCCGTCGCGCAGGGGCGATTCATTGAGTTGCGTGAAGTATTCGGTTAACGCCGCCTTGGTATGGCGCCAAGTGAAATAGGTATAGCTCTGCGTGAAACCCAGCTTGCCCAGGCGCAGCATCATGGCCGGGCGGGTAAACGCTTCGGCCAGGAAAATCACGTCGGGGTCACGTTGGCGAATATCGGCAATTAGCCATTCCCAAAAGGGCAGCGGTTTGGTGTGCGGGTTATCAACCCGAAATATCTTCACCCCTTCATCGACCCAGCCTTGCACCACATTTCGAAGCTCGCTCCACAGCGAGGGAATCGCCTCTTCGGCGTAGAAATCGACGTTAACAATATCCTGATATTTTTTGGGCGGATTCTCGGCATAGCGAATCGAGCCGTCGGGGCGCCAGGAGAACCAGCCGGGGTGCTCCTTGAGCCAGGGGTGATCCGGTGAACACTGAATGGCAAAATCGAGCGCTATCTCAAGGCCGTGGTCGGCCGCGACACGGACCAGCTCGCGGAAGTCTTCGCGGGTGCCAAGCTCAGGATGGATGGCTTCATGTCCGCCTTCTTCACTGCCAATGGCGTAAGGGCTGCCTGGGTCGTTCGGCCCGGCTTCAAGGCTATTGTTAGGCCCTTTGCGATACGCCCGACCGACAGGATGGATAGGCGGGAAATAGAGCACGTCAAAGCCCATGTCGCGGATTAACGGTAGCCGCCTGTGCACATCCTTGAACGTGCCGTGGCGATTGGGATCGTCGGTTTCCGAGCGGGGGAACAGTTCGTACCAGCTGGCAAAACGCGCTTTAAGCCGTTCGACTTCGAGCGGATAGAGGGCGTCGCTCCTAGTTAAATGCGGACGAGTATCCGCTTCGTGCATCAATCTAGTGGTTATATCATCTAATAGCAGCGCGACGCGGTCAGCATCATTCTGCGCCAGCCGGAATTGCTCAAGGAGGTCAGCCAGTGATTTATACAGCGCTCCCTCGCTACGCTCGGCGGTTTGTTCCACCAGTTGTCTGCCTTCTTCCAGTTCGAGCCCGATGGGAACCCCCGCCTGGTGTTTCTTGGCGAGTTCGTAGTGATAAGTGGCATACACATCCCACCAGGCTTCAATAATAAAACCATGGCGGCCCACCCGGAGAGGCGTGAAACTCCCTTCCCATACATCCAGGCCGAGGGGCTCGATCTGGCTCATGGGCGCGCGCTGTTGCTGCCCCTCATCGTCATGCCAGCAGATAGCCGCTGCCAGCACATCGTGACCGTCCGCGAAGATGGTGGCTTTCACCACTACCGTTTCGTTAACGATGGCCTTGGTCGCAAAGCGCCCCTGATCCAGGGAAGGGGTGACGGCTTCAATGGCAATGCGCGGGGCTTGGGTGGCCGCTAGGCCATGGTCCTGGTGTTGACTCTGTGCCGGGAGAGCCCCGGACGTGGGATAGACAGGTGAACTCATCGCATGCTTCTCCTTGCAGCGCGAAAACGACAGCGAAGGTATCCGCGCCGCCTTATATCTAGGTAACGGCGCCTTCGCCGTGCTGTACTAGCTCTAGCAGGGCCAGTGAACGACCTTCCATCCTGTGTTCCTCTCCAAAGGCGCGCTGGAAGGGGGCTTCCTCAATGGTTTGGCTGGTGTCGAGGCGGCATAACCATCCGCTACCACTCGGTGCGGCCGGTAGTTGAAAAGCGACGGCCTCATGGTGCGCATTGAAAATTAGCAGCAAGGTGACATCGGCCCCCGCACGGCGTATACCGGAAGGCTGGGCGCGACCATCGAGTAATAGGCCGAGTGTGCGCGCCTCGGTATCTTCCCAGCGCTCAACATCCATTTCGGCACCATCCGGGGCCAGCCATGCCACTTCCTTGAGCCCCATTTCCTCGTTGTACTCACCGGAAAGGAAGCGACCTCGACGCAGGATGGGGTAGCGCAACCGCAGTGCGATCACCCGTCGCAGGTACTCGATCATGGCGTGGGCGTCACCGTCTAAGTTCCAATCCACCCAACTGATCTCGTTATCCTGGCAGTAGGCGTTATTGTTGCCTTGCTGGGTGCGCAATAGTTCATCGCCCGCCAGCAGCATCGGCGTGCCTTGTGAGAACAGCGTGGTGGCGATGAAGTTACGGATCTGACGCAGCCGTAATGACTGGATATCCTCATCGTCAGTAGGGCCCTCCACGCCATGGTTCCACGATAAATTGTGACCATGGCCATCCTTGTTATCCTCGCCGTTCGCCTCGTTATGCTTATCGTTGTAGGCCACCAGATCAAAAAGGGTATAGCCATCGTGGGCCGTCACGAAGTTGACCGAGGCGAAAGGCCGCCGGCCTCGCCGCTTGAAGAAATCCGCCGACGCCATTAGCCGGGTAGCAAGCTCCGGTAACTGCCCTTCATCGCCGCGCCAGAAAGCGCGCACCGTATCCCGGTAGCGGTCATTCCACTCCGCCCAGCCCGGCGGAAAGCCACCGACTTGGTAGCCGCCGGGGCCGCAGTCCCAGGGTTCGGCAATTAGCTTGACCTGGCTTAGAACGGGATCCTGTCGGCAAGAGTCGAGAAAACCGCCGCCCTCATCGAAGCCGTGGGGTTCGCGGCCAAGAATGGTCGCCAAGTCAAAGCGGAAACCATCAACGCGCATCTCGGTGGCCCAGTAGCGCAGCGAGTCAGTGACCATTTGCAACACACGCTGATGGCTCAGGTTAAGGGTGTTACCCGTGCCGGTATCGTCGATGTAGTAGCGCAGTTCGTCGGGCATCAGCCGGTAGTAAGAAGCGTTGTCGATCCCCTTAAGGGAAAGGGTGGGGCCTAGTTCGTTGCCCTCGGCGGTGTGGTTGTAAACCACGTCGAGAATGACCTCGAGATCGGCGGCATGATAGCGCGCCACCAATTCCTTAAATTCATTAATGCTGTCGCCAGAGATATAGCGCGAATGGGGGGCGAAAAAACCGAGCGTGTTGTAGCCCCAGTAATTGCGCAGCCCTTGCTCTAACAGACGCTGATCATCAACGAAGGCGTGGATCGGCAGTAACTCAACCGACGACACGCCAAGCGAGCGGATGTAGTCAACCACATCGTTGACCATCAGCCCGGCAAAGGTACCGCGCAGCGCTTCCGGCACCGACGGATGACGCATGGTGTAGCCACGCACATGGGTCTCATAAACAATGGTGTGATCCCAAGGCAGCTGCACGCCTCGTGAGCGCCCCCAGGTGAAGGCCGGGTCGATCACGCGGCAGCGGGGCATAAATGCTGCACTGTCCCGCTCATCGAAACTTAGATCACCATCGGGATGGCCAATGGTGTAACCAAACAGCGCTTCATCCCATTGCAGGTCACCCACAATCTGCTTGGCGTAAGGGTCGAGTAGCAGTTTATTGGGGTTGAAGCGGTGGCCTTCCTCGGGTGCGTAAGGCCCATGCACACGGTAACCGTAAAGCTGGCCGGGGCGGGCGTCGGGTAAGTAGCCATGCCAAACTTCGTCGGTGTATTCGGGCAGCTCAACACGCGCCACTTCCTGTTCGCCGGTTTCATCAAACAGGCATAGTTCAACTCGGGTGGCATTCGCGGAGAACAGCGCGAAATTAACGCCTAGGCCATCCCAGGTCGCTCCTAAAGGAAACGATGACCCTTCGTGAACACGTGCGTGCCGCATAACGCTTGGGGTTTCGTCGGCGGCAACGGACTTATCGCTGTCCCGCGAGGCGTGGCTTGTATTCATTGCATTCATCCTTGGGCCATTCGGGCACTTGGGAGTTAGCTAACGTTTTAACGTCTGTTTTTTAACGAGCGTTTTTAACGACATTGTTAACAACAGCTTTTAACTAGTACTTTTAACTCTCGGGGTCGCTTGTCTTAGGCGTGTTGGTTTTCTTCGCCTTTGGCGTCGCTTTTTTCGCTGTCTTGGCATCTGTCTTTTTAGCCGTTGCCGCCTTACCCGCTTTTTTAGGTGTGTTGGCTGTCTTAGCTGTGTTCGTCTCTTTACTAGCGGCCAGCGGGTCGCTGCTACGCCGCGGGCGGCGGGTACGCGCCACCGTGGCGGAGTCCTCAGGCAGTGGCTCCATCAAACTCGCTGTAGCGTCGGGATCGGTGGGTGCCTGGGGCGGATGGCCACGATCCTGCACCGGCAGGTCCTGCCCGACTACGGTGTCGTCGCGAAAGGGAGCTTCATCAAAGGCGGGGTCGCCGTCGGGGTCTTCCAGCGGTAAACGGTTCTCCTGGATGCCCACCTCGTCATCCTCTAGCGGCAAGTCCTCCTCCAAAATAGGTGTTTCGTCCAGAGGCTCACCGACTTCTTCCAAATCGGCGTCGTTACCGGCTGCTTGCTCAGTGGCAACGATCTTTAACGCTCTGTCCCAATGGCGTTGCTGTTGGCCTTCGGGTCGTCCTTCAGCTTCCCAGATGCTGTAGGCCAGTTGACGTACGCGTTCTTCGTCAGTCATGTCAGCTCATCCTATGTCCTATTTCACAATTCGTTTTCGACGCTCGTTTACGATGTGACAGGGTGTTGAAGTCATTAAGAAGTAACCCAAGCGCCACTGCTCTCCGTGTTGTCATCGCGCAGGTAGACACCGACGGGTAGTTCCGCCAGCAAGGAGGCAATAGGAAGTCCGTGGTCGCCTATCTCCAGCGAAGACGCGGTCAACACCCTCTGCCAAACACCAGCATCTGGCTGTAGCAAAGTATCTCCCCAGTGTGACGGGGGAATATGCGGTAGCTCGGCGTTGCCTAGCAGGGCAGTTGTCAGCCGCGGTACTACCACCAACAATCGGTAGCCAGCGTAACGCCGGGTAAATGCCACCACGTGGTCGGCATGCTCACCGGTTGCCGAGATAGGATGATAATCACCGTGGGTAAATAGCCGCGGATGACGATGGCGCAGCGCCAGTAACCGGGCGATGAGCGCTTGCTTTATTCGTCCATCCCGCCACGTTAATAGTGCCTCTGTAGGCGTGAGGGCCGCTTCAAGCGCTGCTTGACGCGCGGCATGGTCGACGGGGCGGCGGTTATCAGGATCGACCAAGCTGTAATCCCAGAATTCGCCACCTTGGTAAAGATCAGGCACGCCGGGTACGGTCAAGCGCAGTACCGTCTGTACGAGGCCATTGAGGGCGCCTGGTAGATCGATAGTGCGTGCCGCCGCTGCAATGGAATCGCGCAAGGGCGGTGTGATCAGTAAGTCTTCAAGGAACGCTTGAGAAGCTGACTCATAAGTATCATCTGGCCATAGCCAATGGCTGCGTAACTTGGCTTCGCGCAGGGCTTTTTGCTGCCACTGAGCGAGCCGCTGGGTAAACGTTTGCATCTCGTCGTTGTCCAGCGGGTCAAGCGTTGGCGCCCAAGCCCCTAGAAGAACCTGATAGAGAATCAGTTCATCGCCCGGTGAGGGAGCAACCCCGTTGGGCAACGATCGGCGCAGCGGGGCGGCTAACCGCCGCCAATGCTCAATGTGTGTCGCAAAGTGAGTGGCGTGTTCACTGAGTGCTGCTAATCGAGCGCGAACATCTTCGCCACGCTTGTGGTCGTGGGTGGCGGTGGTCACCATGGTGCGAGGGAATTGGCGGGCACGCCGGGCATTCGCCTCATGAAAGTGCCTGGGCGAATGGCTGAAGTGCTCGCCATCGAAGCCCACATCGTTTCGCGAGATCAACACGGCGCTGCGATATCCCGCGGTATCTTCCACTGCCTTGGCCGCCACCGGCGAGGTGAGCTGCTGG
Source organism: Vreelandella glaciei (assembly GCF_013415125.1). Classification (GTDB taxonomy): domain Bacteria; phylum Pseudomonadota; class Gammaproteobacteria; order Pseudomonadales; family Halomonadaceae; genus Vreelandella; species Vreelandella glaciei. The sequence continues at coordinate 67,581 of NZ_JACCDE010000023.1, forward strand.
AAACGCACTATGGCGCGCTGACGCAGTCGGCGCTCTTCAGCATTAGCGATGTCTTGGGGAGCTTCTCCCCCCAGCCAGCGCTCCATGGTTTCAAGAACGGCAGCGTCGGGTGGATTTAGCGCTTGCCGAGCCCCTCGCATCGCCTGAGTGAAGAAGGGGGCATCGGCTTCGGGGCGCCCGGCTTCGTCGGCATAGCTGCGATAGATGGGGAAGTGAACGATTAATGCTTCCAGCGCCCGGCTGATGGCCGCCAGGGTAATATCACGGCTGGCCAGCTGGGTGCGAGCAACGGCATGCAGGGCGTTGGCACAGGCATTGAATTCGCTGGCCAGTAGTGAGGTCAGTATCTCGCGCCTGGCCAGCCGTACCTCAGCTAAAAAATCAACGTCTCGGCCACTGATTTCCTGCCAAAGCGTTCGCAATGGTGCGGCACTGGCCGGGTTGTGCTGTATGCCTGAGACCTCGTTCATAAACTCATAACCGCTGGTGCCGTCCACGCCCCAGTCGTCATGTAGTGTTTCGCCATCACCCAAAATCTTTTCTACATAGAGAGCGACGTGGGGAGGCACATCGGCTGGTCGCTTGGCTTGCAAGGCATCCAGGCGCTGGCGAAGCTTTAGGCAATAACCGCGTGGGTCGGCAAGCCCATCAACGTGGTCGACCCGTAAGCCATCGACCCAGCCCGCTTCGACCAAACGTAACGGCAGGGCATGAACGGCTTCGAACACTTCCGGCACTTCAACGCGTAGTCCACCCAGTTCGGTGACATCGAAGAAACGCCGCCAGTTGATCTCATCAGAAGCGGTGCGCCACCACGCCAGGCGGTAATGCTGGTGTTCAAGTAAGTTATGCAGGCGAATGGCGCCGTTGGGATTTGCACCGTCGAACAGGGGCAGAACAGCGTCGAGCGACTGCCGGGCAGCGGGGGATTCCATCACCTTGCTTAGTTGATAACGCGCCTCGTCAGCGGCGGTATAGGCGTCTTCGCGTTGCTGCAGGGCATCGAAAAAAGCCGCCTGTTCGTGCAGCACGTTGTGCTCAGCAAAGCGTAGTATGTCGCCGTAATGACGAGGGTCGATGGGAAAACGGTGCTCGTGATAATCCACATGGAAGCCCGCCGTATCGGCGTCGTAGCTCAGTTCTAATTCACCCGAATGCAGGGTTTCGGCATAAGGATCACCCAAGAACGGCACAAGCAGCTTTCCGGCAAGCGAGGGGGCGGCGTTATTAATATCAGCAGCGTGCCAGTCAATATCGAAGAAGTTGGCATAGGGGCTATCTTTCCCCCAGGTCAGCACATCCTGCCACCAGCGGTTTTGGGAGCCCCCCACCGCTAGGTGGTTGGGGACAATATCCAGGATTAGCCCCATGCCGCGCGAGCGAAGCCGCGACACTAAGCGCTCCAGCGCCGCCTCGCCGCCTAACTCAGGGTTGATGCGTGTTGGGTCGATGCCATCGTAACCATGGGGCGAACCGGCACGTGATGCCTGTAGCGGTGAGGCATAGATATGACTAATACCCAGGCTGGCGTAATAGTCTACCCAGTGTTCGGCATCCTCTAAGGTAAAGTCGCGGTGAAACTGCAACCGCACAGTCGCGAGGATTTCATTCATGAGTCGATTTCCCAGATAGGGCGGATCGTGATGGTTTGCCAGAGGAGGAGTCTTTACGTGCACGCGTCAGCGCCGCGAGCCGTTGACGAACCTCATCCGATGTCAGTAAATCATAGGCATCGGATGCCCAGCGCCGACGCCAATTAGGGTGCTCATCCACCGTGTTCGGTAAGTTGGCTTGCTCCTCAAGCCCTAAGGCGTCTTCAACCGGGAGCAAGAGTAACGGCGCGGGCGTGGCGGCTAAGTGACGCGCACACGCATCAAGTACCTGCGAGGCGGGTATATCGGCCGCTTCTAGCGTCTCGGTCGTTGGCTTTACACCCAGTAAGCCCAGCGTCGCGGCGAGTTTGGCACGCTCCTTGCGCCTGGCTAGCCGTTCGCTTTCAGCACTTTGCGTTTCCTTGAGCAGCCCCAAGCGGCTGCGCCATTCAATATCGCGCCCCGCCCACCAGCCCGCCACGGTGGGCAGGTCATGGGTTGAAGAGGTGGCCATGGCATTGGGGTTCCAATCGCTGGCGGTAAGGTAGTGATGCGCCTCGTCCTGCTCGAACCACAGCACCTGCATGCCCAATATGCCGCGGGCGGTAAGGCGTTCGCGAAAGCCGGGGGCGACGGTGCCCAGGTCTTCACCAATCACGATGCCGCGGTGTCGCCACGACTCCAGCGCCACCAGGCGGAGCATGTCGTCTAGCGGGTAGCGGAGATAACCGCCTTCAGTGGGCGGTGCGCCACGGGGAATGAGCCATAGTCGCAACAAGCCGAGGATATGATCGATGCGCACCCCGCCAGCATGGGCAAAGGCACTGCGCAGCATGTCAATGAAACTTCGAAAGCCTGAACGCTTCAGACCGTCGGGCGAAAAGGCGGCGAGGCCCCAGTTTTGACCATGGGCATTAAACAGGTCGGGTGGGGCGCCAATTGAGACGCCTTCCAGCATATCCGTTGGGCGGCTCCAGGTTTGGCTGCCACCGGCATCCGCCCCCACCGCCAGATCTGCGATCAAGCCAATCGCCATACCGCTCTCACGGGCGACTCGCTGAGCACGGGACAGTCCATCGGCGGTTATCCACTGCAAGAAAGCATGAAAACCGATTTCATCGGCACGGGTTTCGGCGAAGTGAGCAAGCTTAGGGCTGGCTGGGTCGCGTAGTTCTTCGGGCCACTCTCGCCAGTCGCCGGGGCCGAGTTCTCTTTGCAGGGCTTCGAAGCGGCAATGATCTTCCAGCAAGGCGCCACCCGCACGGCGAAATGCCTGCATTTCCCGGTGGAGGGTTTGGGCTTCATCATCTTCACGCGCCATGAAGTCATCGTAGAGATAACGCAGCCAGGAGAGCTTGGCGCGTGCTGCCTCGGGCCAATCGAGGTAGTCATCGGCTTCCAGGCGGCGCAGCTCAGCATGCAGCCCATTACGTGCCTGGGCGTCATGAACACTGGCGTCGCCCAGCAGGGTTTCTGCAGCGCTGTAAAGCACGTTATAGAGTAGGCGGGTGGAGGGGGAGTAGGGGCTGTAGCGCTCAGGGTCGGCGCTAAACATGGCATGGGTCGGGCTAATTGCCAGGGCATCCGCGCCTTGCTCGGCGGCATGCAAAACGCACTGTTCCAGTGCCAAGGTGTCGCCGATGCCGCCGTCCCCGGGACGCCGCAATGCGTAAAGCTGCGCTGCCAAGCCCCATAGTCGTGGTGTAATCTCACCGCTGGCGTCACTCAGTGAGTAACACTGGTGTGGCGCAACGGCCAGGGTCAGTTCGGTATCGGCTACCTGCAACTGGTGATAGCCGATCTCGGTAATGCTGGGCACCGCACCGCCATCGTCAAGGTAACCTTGTTTAGAACCGCCTTGCTCAAGCTGCAATGTAAACGCGGTGCCGGGAGGCAACGGCGAGGGCAGCGGTATCGGCGTGTCACAGTCGGCGGTAAGCAGCGGTGGCCATTCTGCAGGGCTTCGCGGCGCATGCAGGCGTTTCAGGCGTTGCAAGCCTTCCTTCATGGCAGACTTACTCGACGTTGAATAGCCGAGTGCTTCCAGTAGGTTACGCTGAGCCTGCTCAGACAATTGGCAGTGCTCGCCGTCGCTATTTTCCCACTCAAGTAGTAAACCGGCCGCTTCGGCGAGTTCCCTCAACGACGCTTTCATGCACTGACCTCCTCGTCACCGGGGGTGTGGCGCAACCAGGCAGCCGCGGCACGGGGTGGCATCCGGCCGCTCTCGGTGGCCTTTGCGGCGCCTTCGGTAGTTTCATAAAGCAGTTGACCTACTCCCAACCCCGGCGTGGCTGCCGCCTGCTGCCCAAGATTGAGTGCTATTACCAGTTGGGTGTCGTCACTCATTCGCCAGCGGGCCAGTACGGCCTTGTCGCCGAGCACTTTTGCCCCCAGTGCTTCTGCGCCAGGCAGGCGCGGCACAATATGCTGGTGACGCAGCGCTAATAGCGTGCGATAGCGGTGCAAACAGGCGGCAAAGGGAGATGTTTCCCTCGCGGCGAAGTCGGGGATGGAGGCTTCGAAGGTGGTCAGCGCATTAGGGTCGGGTATGCGTTCGCGGCTCTTCTCGTCAAAAAAAGCGCTAAAGTCGGCAAACTCTGCCCGCCGCCCTTCGCGAACCGCTTGGGCGAGCTCCTCATTATGTTCAGTGAAGAATAGAAAGGGTCGGGTGGAACCCCACTCTTCGCCCATGAACAGTAGTGGAATCATGGGTGACAGCAGCAGTAAAACCTCAGCGGCTGCCAGTGAATCGGCATCGGCGAGCATGCTCAATCGTTCGCCAAGGGCGCGGTTACCGGTCTGATCATGGTTCTGGAGAAACGCGACGAAGGCTGTTGGCGGCAGATGGGCGCTGGGCTCTCCGCGGGAATGTCCATGACGCGATGTATGGCCCTGAAATATAAAGCCTTCACTGAGGCAGCGGGCCAACCTAGGCGTAGCGTTATCGACAAAATCGCTGTAATAGCCTTCCTGCTCGCCGGTCAGCAAGACATGCATCACGTTGTGCCAGTCGTCATTCCATTGAGCGGTAAACTGCTGTTGGTTGAGCAGGCTGGCGGTATTGCCTTCGTTCTCTAGCACCAGATGAATATGCCGCTCGGGAGCCATTTGGGTGCGTATTGTGCCGGCCAACTCGACCAGGAAGTCCTGCTCGCTAATGGCGTGGACAGCATCGAAACGCAAGCCATCCAGGTGATACTCCTCCAACCACATCAAGGCGTTATCGATGAAGTAACGACGTACCATCGGTTGGCGGAAGTCGATGGAAGGCCCCCAGGGTGTGACCAAATCCTCACGGAAGAAGGCGCCAGCGTAGTTGGCCAAATAGTTACCGTCGGGGCCGAAGTGGTTGTAGACCACATCAAGAAACACCATCAGGCCGTAGGAGTGAGCCTCGTCGATCAGTGCTTTCATGTCATCAGGGCTGCCGTAGGAGGCTTCCACCGCGTAGGGCAGTACGCCGTCGTAGCCCCAGTTACGCGCACCGGGAAATTCCGAGACCGGCATCAACTCAATGGCATTGACCCCTAGTTCGGCCAGGTAGGGCAGGTGTTGGCGCACGCCTTTAAAGCCACCCAGGGTGCCGACATGCAGTTCGTAAAGCACGGTTTCGTGCCACGGGCGCCCCTGCCAATCGGCGTTTTTCCACTGGTAGTTATTGGGGTCGATCACCACACTGGGGCCGTCGATATCACCGGCCTGAGCACGGGCGGCGGGGTCGGGCACTAGGCTGCCCTGCTCGTCGTCCTTATCGAACACTCGGTAGCGGTAGCGAGCACCGTGCTCACAGGCCACTTCGGCCGTTACGCGGCCGTCATCGGCCTGATCCATGGTGACACTGGGCAGGCCCTCGACCTCTACATCGACCCGGTGAGCGCCCGGCGCCCACAGCACAAAACGAGTCCGTCCCTCGCCCAAAACCTGAGCGCCAAAGGTGGGGTGAAAACGGCTCGTATGTAGCTTGTTTTTCTTCAATCTGGTGGTCTGGAGCTGAGGCCTTTCAAACATCGCTTGTCACCTCCATCATTGGGCCAGTGCCGCCTCGTTACCTGCCTGTTCAAGGGCCTGCAGGTACAGCTTGCTATAGGGAACAATTGACTGTTTCCAGTGGTAGCGTCCTGTCATCGCCGCCCCCCGCATGGCATTGAACAGGTCGGTCGACTTGTAGACTGCGAAGGCACGCTGAATGGCATGCATATAGCTGCCGAACTGCATGTCATCGAACAGAAAACCGGTCACGCCGTCTTCGATGGTATCGGCCAGGCCGCCAGTGCGGTGAGCGATCGGCAGTGACCCAAAACGCTGGGCATACATCTGGCTCAGCCCGCAGGGCTCGAAGCGTGAAGGCATTAGCAGGAAATCACTCCCCGCGAAAAGGCAGCGAGCCTGATACTCATCGAAACCGATATAGGCTGTAATGGCACCAGGAAAACGAATGGCCAGCTTACGCAGGGCTTCCTCGACGTGATGTTCTCCGCAGCCCATAAAAACGATTTGGCCGCCCGCATGGACAATGGCCTTCGCGGCCTCGATGGTCAGATCAAGCCCTTTCTGATGCACCATGCGTGAGATCACGGCAAATAACGGGCCCTGGCTGGGGGTGAGTCCAAAATGGCGGCGCACATAATCCGCATTGGCCCGTTTGCCGCGCCAATCATTAGAAGAGAAAGCCTGAATCAAATGGCTATCGGTACGTGGGTCCCAGGAGTCGTCAATACCATTGGGAATACCGCTCAAGCGACCCTGTTCGGCTTTGCAGCGAAGCAGCCCGTCCAGCCCACATCCGAATTTAGGGGTGGTGATCTCTTGGGCGTAGGTGGCGCTGACGGTGGTGACTTGCGAGGCATAGACAATTCCCGCTTTCATGAAGGAAAGGTCGCCATAATATTCGACGCCATGAATGTTAAATGCGTCGTAGGGAATGCCAAGTAACGCTAGGCGCGAGGCATCAAATACGCCTTGGTAAGCCAAGTTGTGGATGGTGAAAATGGTTGGAATTGAGTGCCCTTGCCAATGCACGTAGGCGGGCGCCAATCCGCACGCCCAGTCATTGAGATGTAGTAGTTGGGGCTGCCAATCCAAATTCGCTTTGCCCAGGGCGATATCAGCCGCCGCCCGTGACAGCCTAGCAAAGCGAATATCGTTATCGTTCCAGCCTATATCCTGACCATCGCCATAACCGCTTGAGCCGGTGCCATAGGGAGTGCCTTCACGCTCATAAAGCTCTGGGCAGAGCAGCACGTAAACGATCAGCCCATCGCGGCAGGTTAGCTGGCCAATATCACAGGCTGGCAATCCCGCAAAAGCGGGCAAATGGCCAACCGTCACGATGTCATAATCGGACTGAACCATTTCCCGATAAGCGGGGATTAATACCCGTACATCGTGATGCGCTGCCAGTGCGCGGGGAAGCGCTGAAGAGACGTCGCCCAGACCGCCGACCTTAACAAAATCGGTAATTTCAGTGGTAACAAATAGAATGCGTTGTGGAGAGTCGAGTTTATCGTTATGGCGTCGATCAATAATGTCGTAACGGCGATCGGTAACAGTTTGATTTAAATGGTGCCGGGGGATTACTTGGTTATCGGTGAAAGGAGCATCCTTCAGTCTAGGCCCCTCTTTTTCGTCATTTTCTACCATGCTCTCGTCCGACATGCTTTTAACGTTAGCAACCTCACTCAAAGCCACATCGCCCATGCTCTACCTCCCTGGATTACCATGGTCAATACTGTTTAACTGATAGCTTTTAACTAGATCGCCTTAAGTCAGACAGTATTTAGGTATCTAATATTTAGGTATCTAGTATTTGACTACCTAGTTCACTACTCCCTAATGACTTCCTTTCCTCACCCTCGGCTACCATGCCTCTAGGCGTTGCATCGGAAGTCGCTACTTAAGAACAGGCGCTACTTAAAAACTATAGTTGAGAAATCATAGGTTAGCTAAATGGGGGGCGACCATAACCTACATCAATATGCGTGTTAAATAAGTATTGGAAGAGCTAAAGAGGCGCAATGGAAGAGCGGTTAAGTTCGTTAAATGCTTTGGCTTTAAAGGGTTGTGTTTAAAATTTAATAAAAGATAAGAGATTTTTTTCTATTTTTATTTATTGAATTCCCCTTTGCCTTTAGTGAGCTGGGCTGTCTTTTTAACAAAAGTAAATGATAACTTTGGCTTGCTTATTAATCGCTTAGGGCAGGGGCGAGGGCCATTGCGAAAAAAAGCATGGCCTCTCAGCATTTAAGCCGATAGCGAAAGAAAAAACAGGATCAGCGGGGGGGATAGCAGTGAAAGAATAAACCCGCTGACCACGGCGATAGGGACGCAGGCCACGCCGCCATGTTGCTGAATGACGGGCAAGGTGAAATCCATGGAGGTCGCCCCGCCGTAGCCAATCGCCAGTGCGGTATGGCGATGGATCACCAACGGAATCAGGATAAACGCCAGTAGCTCGCGGGTGAGGTCGTTGAAAAACGCCACGCCACCCATCAGCGGGCCTAGCTGATCACCAATCAAGATAGCGGACAGCGAATACCAGCCGAAGCCTGATGCCATCGCCAATCCTTCGTTCCAGCTAAGTGAAAGCAGCGGGGCGGCAACCAGGCCTGCCAGTAATGAGCTGATTGCTAGGGTAACTGCAATTGCCAACCCCATACGGTTAAGCAGGATTTGTCTAAGAGGCATGCCTGAATTGCGCAGTTGGCAGCCAATCAGTGCCAATAGTAGGTAAAGCACCCATTCGGCGAGTAAATCGGCGGTGCTGAAAAGCCCTTCGCCTACAAGAGGCCCTAACAACAGGCCGGCGATAACGCCGCCTGTCACCACAGCAACGAGCAACAGTGAGCCCTGCATGGCGGCCAATTTACTGGTAGGTGCATTCTTTACCACCGGCGAGTTGCCTGCCTTAAGGGGCAAACGGCATGATAACCACCAAAGAGCTGCTAAGTTAAAGGCGGTGGTAATGCTAAATAGCAGTAGGGCGTTGCCCCCTAAGCGTGAAAATTGGCTGGCCAGGTTTTCTAGCCCCGCCAAACTGATGCCCATGAACAGTAAAATCAAATAAACCGAGCCGCTAACGGCTCGGTTTATTAACTGCTGAATGCGGGTGGAATGCACCGGTACCAAGTAGCCAAGAACCAGTGGTAACAAAACAATCAATAAGCCTGAAAACATTTAGGGCGTCATGCCCCCGCCTGGGTTGAAGTTGGTTAACGTCAGCTGCGTTTCGCGGTTGCCCTCTTTTTGGTACACCGCAGACAGAATCAAGCCGGGCCAGTCGGGATGAAAGTGGAGTTGTAGCAGGCGATCAGGCTTCTCAATATCAATCAACGACACCTGCAGCGCTTCAAACTCACCGGCAGGCACGTGAATGGTTTCAGGTGCGTTGGCATTCGTGTTGTTAACCGTGTCATTAACATAGTATTGGAAGTGTTCGTCCCGGCCTTTTTGATCGACGAACTCAATCTCGCAGGGGGAACTTTCAGTGCAGTTTTCGTGCCCCGCCCGGCGCGATAAATCAAACAGCGCCGTTTGCCGATCTAGGCTGGGAATATCGTTCTCGTTCAATTTGTAGCTATCACCGATGCCTAACACTGAGTAGCTGCTATTAAAAAGCAGTGCCTGGGTCTCATCGCCGTTGACAGCAAAACGGCTGAATTCCTGGCCGCGTGCCACGGTAATGGAAAAACGCATGTCGCTTAACCAGTGGTTACCTTCGTTAGTGAGCCGGTGGGTGATGGTGGCCCCTGGCCAGCCGCGCACTTCAAGTCGGTATTGGGCCTCAAAGGGGCGTGGGTCTTTGAGTGTATCTGCTGCTAACGTCATGCCGCTTAACCAGAAGGCGGCAAGACTCAACCCTATCCCCGCAAGCGTACGGTTAGGTTTTCGTGCGAAAACATTGGCCAAGGCAGTTCCTCCAAAAATAGTGTCATCCTAAGAGCCTTTAGCCAGCGCTTGGTTCCCAGCGCGCTAGTATAACCGCGGTGGAGGAGGTCGTCAGTAGCCTGCGTCCGGGTTGACGGTGGATAGTTTTTCACCCGATTCAAAGGCATGTAAGTAGGAAATTACTTGGTCGATGGCATCATTCAGCGGCGTAGGGGCTGCCATATGCGGCGTTACGATCACATTGGGATGCTGCCATAGCGGACTGTTTGTTGGCAGCGGCTCTTCCTGAAAGACATCCAGTAGTGCCCCTCGCAAATGGCCCGGCTGTTCAGCGTTGCCCAGCGCGTCCAGCAATGCCTGTTCATCAATCAAGCTACCCCGGCCTGGGTTGATCACGCTGGCGCCTTTGGGTAATTGGGCCAGCCGCTCGGCGTTGAGAATGTGTTTGGTCGCTTCTGTGTCAGGCAAAATAGTGATTAAGCTTTGCACTTGGCCTAACAGTTCGGTTAACCCGCCATCGCCGTGAAAACAGTGTACGCCGCTAATCTGTTTGGGCGAGCGGCTCCAGCCCAGCACCTGAAAACCAGCTTGCTGTAAAGCGCTGGCCACAAAACCACCAATAGCCCCCAGGCCTAGCACACCCACCGACCACTGCGATTTCTCTACCACGGCCTGTGGTTGCCAGGAGGCGTTTTGCTGTTGTTCCCGGTAACGGTCCATGCTGCGGTAAAAATGCAGTACGCCATACAGGGCGTAATCGGCCATTAACTCGCCCATGCCGGCATCGCGTAACTTCACAATCGGTACATCACTAGGCAGCCCTGGCGTTTTCAGGAGATAATCCACCCCGGCGCCTAAGTTGATAATGCCTTTTAACTGAGTCTGCTCTTGCAGTAAATGTGCAGGCGCTTTCCAAATGGCGAGGTAGTCAGCCTGTTGGCGCTCTTCTGCGGGTGCTTCGCTAGTCAGCACGGTTGCCTGGGGCAGTGCCTGTGAAAGCGCCTCCTGCCATTGTGTAGCTTCGTCAATATGGACAATAATTTTCATCTCGCCTCCTCTTGTTAAAAGTGCCTTCACTGCCGTTATCATGGTGAGCGATGGGGGCTGTTGCAAGCTCGCTCAGCCTAAATAATGATGCTCTATACACTTTTTGTCATAAAGCCTTTGACCGCTAACCAAGGGTCGGTGCTAGTATCGCCTTAAGACGACATTGGCGGGCCTGCTGCAACCGCAGCAGATGCAACCCCGACGCCTGATCGGTGGTGGCCAGGTCGATCCTGTGGCCCAGCGTTGTGTGCCTAACAGTACAGTAGGCAGCACGTTGGTTCTTGGTGATCCTTAATGGCGAGTTGCCCGATGACTCAGGTTTCCCTACCTTTCACGCGCGAAGAGTATGCTAACCGCCTGTGGAAAGTGCGTGCTGAAATGGCCAGTCGTGGCATTGACGTATTAATCGTCAGTGACCCTTCCAATATGGCTTGGCTAACCGGTTACGACGGTTGGTCGTTTTATGTGCATCAGTGTGTCCTGGTGGGCCTCGAAGGCGAGCCGGTATGGTTCGGGCGGCGCATGGATGCCAACGGTGCTCTGCGCACCTGCTGGATTGATCCCGATAACATTACCTACTACCCGGATTACTATGTGCAAAATCCGGATATGCACCCAATGGAGTATCTGGCGCAGTCGATCATGCCCGATCGCGGCTGGCATTTAGGTGTCGTGGGTATGGAGATGGATAACTACTACTTTTCCGCCAAGGCCTATCTAAGCCTTCTGCGCGAGCTGCCCCATGCGCGTTTTATGGATGCCAACGCCCTGGTGAACTGGTGCCGGGCGATCAAATCGCCGCAAGAAGTGGCCTATATGCGCATTGCCGCCAAAATAGTGGAAGGCATGCATACGCGTATTCTGGAAGTAATTGAGCCAGGCTTGCCAAAGAGCAAGTTGGTGTCAGAGATTTACCGCGTTGGCATTGAAGGCTTTGTGGATGAGAACGGCAAAGTATTTGGCGGTGACTATCCCGCCATTGTGCCCATGTTGCCCACCGGTAAAGACGCCGCCGCACCGCACCTGACCTGGGACGACACGCCATTTCGAGAAGGTGAAGGCACTTTCTTTGAGATTGCCGGGGTGTTTAAGCGCTACCACGCACCGATGTCGCGCACCGTGTTTCTGGGCACACCGCCGAGGGATTTTATTCGTGCGGAATCAGCCCTGCTCGAAGGCATCGAAAACGGCTTGGCAGTGGCCAAACCCGGTAACCGAACGGCAGATATCGCCATGGCGCTGGGCGCAGCGATGGATAAATATGGCTTTGACCGTGGCGGCGCCCGCTGTGGCTATTCCATCGGGCTTTCTTACCCCCCAGACTGGGGCGAGCGCACCATGAGTCTGCGCCCCTCGGATGACACTATTCTGGAACCGGGCATGACGTTCCACTTTATGCCGGGGCTCTGGGAAGAAAACTGGGGCTTGGAAATTACCGAAAGCATCTTGATTACCGAAGACGGCTGCGAAACCCTGGCCAATTTTCCGCGTCAGCTGTTTGTTAAGTAGTGGTTTGTAAAAAAAGGAATATACCAATGACCGATCAAGCGAACCAATTGCGGCCAAGCCCCATTTCCGCCACCGTCGATTTTGATGCCGATGGCGTGCAGCACGGCTTTTTAAAACTGCCCATCTCCACTGACGAATCTGCCTGGGGCGCGGTGATGATTCCGGTGACCGTGGTTAAAAACGGCGACGGCCCCACGGCACTATTGACCGGCGGCAACCATGGCGATGAGTACGAAGGCATTACCTCGCTGCTGAAGCTCTCTTCAATGCTTAAAGCGGAAGACGTAACAGGGCGGGTGATTATCGTGCCGTGCATGAACACGCCAGCCGTTATGGCGGGCAAGCGCACCTCGCCGATGGATAAGGGCAACCTCAATCGCAGCTTTCCCGGCAACCCTAACGGCAGCGTTACGCCGCAGATTGCCGACTACTTTACCCGTGTGCTGGTGCCGATGAGTGATGTGGTACTTGATCTACACTCTGGCGGCCGTACGCTGGATATTCTGCCGTTTGGTGCGTCTCACGTACTGGATAGCAAAGCGCAGCAGCAGTCCGCTCTGGAAGGCGCCAAAGCGTTCGGCGCCCCCTACGCCATGGTGATGTTTGAATTGGATGCAGAAAAACTCTTCGATACCGCCTGCGAGCGCCAGGGCAAAGTATTTGTGGCCACCGAGCTCGGCGGCGGGGGCACTTCCACCCCACAAAGCATTGCCATTGCCGAGCGCGGCGTACGCAATTTCCTGATTCACTATGGCCTGGTAGAAGGCGAAGTGGAAATGCCCGCAGGCGGGCAAATCTATCTCGATATGCCCGACGCCAGCTGCTACGTGCAGAGCCAGCACTCCGGCGTGTTAGAGCTATTAGTAGCGCTGGGCGACGAAGTCAAAAAGGGCCAAACCATCGCCTACGTGTACGACATGACCCGCAGCGGCACCGACCCGGTCGCCTATAAAGCGGAGCGCGACGGTATTTTGATGGCTCGCCGCGCGCCCTCGCTCATCAATATGGGGGACACCCTGGCGGTGATTGCCGATGTTGTTGAACGCCTGGAGGCGTAGCCCCCGGCATGATGAAACTTGACCGCTACGATCTGAAAATTCTCGATATCCTCTCCCGTGATGGGCGTATAACCAAGTCGAAACTGGCCGAGGCGATCAACCTCTCGGTCAGCCCCTGCTGGGAGCGGGTAAAACGGCTGGAAAAAGCGGGGGTTATCGAAGGGTACACCGCCCGTATCAATGCGGACGTGCTGGTGCCCCGCAACCCTGTCTGGGTGCAGATTGAACTCAAACAGCACAATGCCGAAAGCTTCTCCCGTTTTGAGGCCTTAGTGATGCAGACCCCTGAGGTCACCGAGTGCGTGGCGGTAGGGGGCGGCGTGGATTATTTGGTGAAGTTTGAAGCGCGCACCATTGATAGCTACCAGCGCCTGATGGATAAGTGGCTGGTGTCCGAAGCCGGTATCGAGCGCTACTTCACCTATATCGTGACCAAAACCGTTAAGCGGGTTCCTATCGGCATCGATACCGACGATGTGTTTTAAATCACTTCGTTCAGCATTCTGGCTAGCCCACCAAAGCTTATTGCCAGGACAACAAAAAAAATCCACTGCCAAACGTCCGCTGACAAAAAAAGTCGCGTGATAAGCCTCGGTTTTCAAAAACACTTCGTGGCGCCTCTCCGTTAACCTATGTGCATTCGACGGCAAGGCTAATGAGCGCTTGCTGGTAATGCCACACAGTTTCTGCAAGCCAGACTGCATTTGAGAGAGGTTTCCATGACCACACTATCGACCACGCTTGCCAAGCGCCTGGAAGATCCGCGTCTGTTCCGGCAGTACGCCTACGTGAACGGTAAATGGACCCATGGGGAAGGCGGTCGCGAAGAAGCGGTGTATGACCCCGCCACCAATGAAGCCATTGGCCATATCCCGTTGCTGGAAGCCGAGCAGATCACTGCCGCCGTGGATGCTGCAGAAGCGGCGTTTGTACACTGGCGGGCGCTGCGCGCCGATGAGCGCTGCGAGCGGTTGCTGGCCTGGTACGACCTGATTCAAGCCAACCGTGAAGACCTCGCCACCATCATGACGCTGGAGCAGGGCAAGCCGCTGCCCGATGCTCGCGGCGAAGTCGAGTACGGTGCCAGCTTCGTGCGCTGGTTCGCGGAAGAGGGCAAGCGTACCTACGGCGAAACTATTCCCAGCCATATCCCGAATGCATCGCTCGGTACCATTAAAGAGCCGGTCGGCATTGCCGCGATGATTACGCCGTGGAATTTTCCATTGGCGATGATTACCCGTAAAGCCGCTGCGGCGCTGGCAGCGGGTTGCCCGGTGATTGTGAAGCCTGCCAACGAAACGCCATTCTCGGCGCTGGCGCTGGCGGAGCTTGCCGAGCGGGCGGGGATTCCGGCAGGGATTTTCAACGTCGTGCTGGGCGACCCGGCGGAAGTTTCGAAAATCCTTTGCGGCGAGTCGCGTATTCGTGCGCTCTCTTTCACCGGTTCCACCCGCGTGGGCCGTCTGCTGATCGAACAGAGCGCCAACACCGTCAAGAGACTCTCTCTGGAGCTGGGCGGCAACGCGCCGTTTATCGTTGGGCCGGATATGGACCCGAAGCAGGCCGCCTACGCAGCAGTCGATGCCAAGTTCCAAACCGCCGGGCAGGACTGCCTGGCCGCCAACCGCATTCTGGTACACGAATCCATTCATGATGAGTTCGTCGAGCAGTTCGCCGAGCGCATGGCGGCACTCACCGTGGGGAATGGCCTTCAGGGTGAAATTGACCTGGGCCCGCTGATTCACCGTCAGGCGGTGGAAAAAGCGGCGGCGATTGTCGATGACGCCATTTCCAAAGGTGCCAAGATGATTGGGGGTGACCAAAGCCAGGCACCGGGTGAAAACTTCTTTATGCCGGTGATGCTGACCGGCGTGACGCCAAAAATGAAGGTATGGCGGGAAGAGAACTTCGCTCCGGTAGCCGGGATTACCGCTTACAGCACCGATGATGAAGTGATCGAAATGGCCAACGACACCGAGTATGGCCTGGCTGCGTACATCTACACCCACGATATTCGCCGCATCTGGAAGCTAATGCGCGCCCTGGAGTACGGCATGGTCAGCGTCAACTCCGTCAAAATGACCGGCCCGCCGGTGCCCTTCGGCGGCGTGAAGCAGTCCGGCCTTGGTCGTGAAGGTGGCGCCACGGGTATCGATGAATACCTGGAAACGAAGTATTACTGCCTAGGTGCGCTGGGTTCAGTCTCTGGCAGCTAGTCGCTAAGTTGAAAATAATTTTAAAACACCCTCCCCGCAATACGGGGAGGTTTACCGTATAGAGAGAACGCTATGAGCTTGCATCAGGATCTGATCGAACGTGACCGCAAAGTCACTTTTCACGCTTCTACCCACCTGCGCGATTTCGCCCACGGCGACCTGCCGGGCCGCGTGATTACCGGCGGTAAAGGCATCAACATTGTGGACAAGGATGGCCGTGAATTTATCGACGGCTTTGCCGGGCTTTACTGTGTCAACATCGGCTACGGTCGCACCGAGGTGGCTGAGGCGATCTATAAGCAGGCGCTCGAACTCTCTTACTACCATACCTATGTGGGTCACTCTAACGAGCCGCAGATCGAGCTTTCCGAGCGGATTCTGAAGATCGCGGGCATGAACATGTCCAAGGTCTACTACGGTATGTCCGGCTCAGACGCCAACGAAACCCAGCTCAAGATCGTGCGCTACTACAACAACGTGCTGGGCCGCCCGCAGAAGAAAAAGGTCATCTCGCGCATGCGTGGTTACCACGGTTCCGGCATCGCCTCTGGTTCGCTGACCGGTCTGAAAGCGTTCCACGACCACTTCGATCTGCCGATCGATACCATTCGCCATACCGAAGCGCCGCACTATTACCTGCGCGCCGCTGAGCAGCACGGCATGACTGAGCTTGAGTTCTCTGCCTATTGCGCCGAGAAACTCGAAGCGATGATTTTGGAAGAAGGCCCGGATACCGTCGCCGCCTTTATCGGCGAGCCCGTGCTGGGTACGGGTGGTATCGTGCCGCCGCCGGAAGGTTACTGGGAAGCGATTCAGGCGGTACTGGACAAGTACGACGTGCTGCTGATCGCTGATGAAGTGGTGTGCGGTTTTGGCCGTACCGGTTCTGATTTCGGCAGCCACCACTACAACATGAAGCCTGACCTGGTCACCATCGCCAAAGGCCTCACCAGCGCCTACCAACCACTTTCCGGCGTTATCGTTGGTGAGAAAGTCTGGCAAGTGCTTGAGCAAGGCACCGGCGAATACGGCCCCATCGGCCACGGCTGGACTTACTCGGGCCACGCGCTGGGCTGTGCGGCAGGGCTCGCTAACCTGGATATCATCGAGCGTGAAAACCTGGTGGGTAACGCGTCAGAAACCGGTGCTTACTTCCAGCAGCAGCTAAAAGCTAACTTTGAAGGTCATCCGCTATTGGGCGACGTGCGCGGTGTAGGCCTGATGGCGGCGCTGGAGTTCTCGCCAGACGCCAAGCAGCGCCTGCACTTCGACCCAGCGCTGAAAGTCGGCCCCCGTGTTGCGGCAGCCGCGATGGAAGAGAACCTGATTGCCCGCGCCATGCCCCAAGGCGACATTCTCGGCTTTGCACCACCGCTGACCATTAACCGCGGTGAAGTGGACGAAATGATTGGCCGCGCCAAACGCGCCATTGACCGCGTGACTGATGAACTAGTGCGCTCCGGTGACCTTAAAACCGGCCAGCAGGAGGCTGCCTTTACGGTTTAATCACCTGACTTAGCCTGTTGAGCGCCGCTGCCTGTGCAGCGGCGCTTTTGTTTTTGTAAGCCACGACTATGCTGAATACAGTTGTTAGCCAATTGATAGTAAAAGAGAGGCCCACGATGCAGCCGGTATTAGCCTTCGATGTTTATGGCACGCTGATTGATACCCAGGGAGTGACCGTTGAGCTGGAACGACGCTTGGCCGATGCCTCCAAAGCAGGCGAATTTGCCCGCCGCTGGCGCGAGAAACAGCTTGAATACAGCTTCCGCCACGGCCTGATGGGCGCCTATGTGCCCTTTTCTGAATGTACCCGCGAAGCGCTGGTCTTTATCGACCGGGCACTACAAACCGGCCTTTCCGATAACGATCACGATCACTTGATGGCGGTGTATGGTGAGCTACCTGCGTTTGACGATGTCGTGCCCGCCTTGGATCAATTGCGCGATGCGGGCATCCGCTGTGTGGCGTTTTCAAATGGCACTGCCGATACCGTCTCAACGCTACTGACGCGTGCGGGCGTTGAGAGCCATATGGATGACGTCATTAGCGCGGATGAAGTAAAGCGCTTCAAGCCAGACCCCGCCGTGTATTCCCATCTGCGTAGCCGCCTGGAAACCCGCCCAGAACACACCTGGCTAATTTCCAGCAATCCCTTTGATGTGATTGGCGCCACTCATGCAGGCTTGCGCAGCGCCTGGATACGGCGTAATTCGGATGCGCCGTTTGACCCCTGGGGCATTGAGCCCGATATGACGGTCACCGATTTAGGCGCATTGGCCGAACGCATTATTCGCTAGGTTGTGAACCTGCGTAGACAAGCCGCATAATGACGCACGCTTAACGAATTAGGATATGAGCATGTCAGAAAAAATTTACTGTGTTGCCGGCTTTAAACCCAAACCAGGCAAGGAAGAAGCGGTATTTAAAGCACTTCAGACCTTAGAGCCGAATACGCACCGGGAAGATGCTTGCATTCACTACACAGTAACGCGCCAGATTGATAATCCCTTTGCCCAGGGCACCGGTTACCCGATCGTGTTTCATGAAATTTGGGCCAGTCGTGAAGAGTTTGAAGCGCACTGCCAACGTAAAGAGATTCAAGACTTCTTCGCCAAGCACGTTGAGTCGCCCGATGGTGATATTGAAGATGCCAACGTGTGCGTATACACCGATGAGCCATGGAATTTTGACGCGCCAAAGGTGTAAGCGAAAAGGTTTAAGCAAAAAGGAGCCAACATGACCGATAAAAAGATGAACGTCGAAAGCTTTAACCTGGATCACACCAAGGTAAAAGCCCCGTACGTGCGTTTAGCCGACATCAAAGAAGGCCAGAACGGCGACCGTATCCACAAGTATGACCTGCGGATCTGCCAGCCCAATAAAGATCACATGGAGATGCCCGCGCTGCACTCCCTTGAGCACTTGATGGCTGAGCTGTCGCGCAATCACACCGATAAAGTCGTCGATATCAGCCCTATGGGCTGCCAAACCGGCTTCTACATCGCGATGATCAATCACGACGACTACGACGGCGTGATCACTATCATCGAACAAACCTTGAACGATGTGCTAGAAGCCACTGAAGTTCCCGCCTGCAACGAAATGCAGTGCGGCTGGGCCGCCAGCCACAGCCTGGAAGGCGCCCAGGAACTGGCCCGCAACCTTCTGGCCAAGCGCAACGAGTGGACTGAAGTGTTCGGTTAAGCTTTTACCTAACAGCACGTATGTTGTAAGCCAAACGCCTCCTGGGGATCAATTACCCAGGAGGCGTTTTTATAGCTAGGGTATTTAACGGATGAAAAGGCTAACCAACGATGACATGCTGGCACAATGCGCGCATTTTCCACCGGTGAGGCTTCGACATGCTGTTAGACACTTGGCTTTTATACCTAATCGCCTGCATTGGCCTTTCGCTCTCGCCAGGGCCAAACGGCCTGTTGGCGCTAACCCACGGCGCCATGCATGGCAGCCGTAAAACCTTGTTTACCATTGTTGGCGGTGCGACAGGGTTTATGCTGATTATTGCCCTGTGCATGTTTGGGATTGGTGCATTGCTTAAATCATCGGTGGTATGGCTGACCGTGCTGAAATGGGTCGGCGGGGCCTATCTTATTTGGTTGGGTATTCAGGTATGGCGCTCGCCGCCGATTACGGGCGACATTGATATTAATGCAAGCCGAGCGAGCGGGTGGCACCTGTATCGCCAAGGCGTATTGGCATCGATTACCAACCCCAAAGTACTGCTGTTCTTTAGCGCCTTCCTACCTCAGTTTATCGACCCCCAAGGCAGTTTGATGCTGCAATTCTTCGTGCTTGCAGGCACCTTTGTGGCTATCGAATGCATCGTGGAAGGCCTGCTCGCCAATATGGCCAACCGCATTCGCCACTGGTTAAAACGCGTTGGCCGCGGGTTCAACCGCACCTGTGGCGGTATCTTTGTTGCTATCGGGGCTGCTCTGCCGCTGCGTGCTTGAGTTCAGCTCTGCGCAGGTAGCGAGTGCGCTATAGATAACCATTGACTTCCGCTTATGATGCCCCTATAAACTCGATACAACCCATCACCCTAGCCCGGATTTCTCACAGGGTATAAAAGAAAGCGGCTGAAAGTGTTAACGTTTCAGGGCCTTACACCAAAAACCAACACCAACAGCCGCTTCCAAAATGGTACCTGAAAAGCTGACC